>JBAUUR010000031.1:0-56857 GCA_049582805.1 Gallionellaceae bacterium
AAAAAACTCACTCAGAAATAGAAACAAAAAAAGAAACAGAAAACCGGGGCAGCGTCGTTCCGCTGCAAGTGAAAGGTTACCCTCTTAAACTCGATGTATTATTGTCTTGACGGAGGGGTCCACTGTACACACCCTTAGCAAGATGGGACGTACTGACGTATGAATGCAAGAAATCCCTCGGGAACGGCAACACTCCATACTGGGCTATAAGTCACCACCGATGCAGTTGTTGGATGATTGGTGCATAGCTTGGCAATGTGAATGACTGGTAGCATCAAATCCATTTCTTAGAAGGCGAACAATCGCGGGAAGCTCAGTCCCCGGTAGTGCCTTGTTGGTTGCTGCTACCACTACCGTCATTATGATGATCGCCTCCACGATGAGGCCCATTCACTCGCTTCTGACTGCCGGTTCCTTGATAACCAATAGTAGCATTTGATTTGGCACCATTGCCACCGTCTGCCAATGCTGGAATGGAAGGACACATCAATGTTGTTGCGAGTGAAATCTTAAACCTGGAAATCATAACAAACCCCATTCTGAATTGATTGAATTGTGCAGAAAATTTAAAGTTATTCTCCATGTGTAACTAAAAAATGTCTGTTACGTATCAAGTTGATTAAGTCAATACATTGCACGCCTCAGTCAAAACAGGACTGCATCGAGTTTAAGAGGGTAACCCTTCACTGGCAGCGCCACCAATAAACCTTTTGTTTGATACAAAATGAACAAAGTACGGTTACTTGCCTTGATTATCATTTCAATTGGGATTCCTCCTTAAAGAGGCCGGACATTAACTTTAGGCAATAAGTCATGTCGTATCCAACAAGATTCATCTTTGCAGATTTTCTGATTGCTCTGGCAACATGCTTCTCTATAGTCGTCCTTGCCCTCAAATTATTATAGGAGAAGCTGTTTGATGTCTGATCAGGAGAACTGGCATGATGAAAACCACACTGAGACATGAGCCACCGGTGTTGTTGCTTGATGAAAGCGGCATGATCCAAGATAGCAGCAAGTCTGTTGAGGAGTTGTTTGGCTACCGGCAGAGCGAATTAGTTTGGCAGCATATTTCCTGTCTGATTCCGCAGCTCTCGGAGGTTGTACTGATTCAGAAAGGGCGAGTCAATAGGCAACTCGAATTTATCTGTCATTGCGGCCACATTTTTATGGGACTAAATAGGAATGGAGACACCTTTCCTAATGAATTGTGCCTCATCCTTCTTGAACATGACGGTTTACACACTTTGAGACTGATTGTCCGTCCATTAACAGCGGAAGATCATAATTATCTGATGGCATCCTAATTTATGAAATTTGAAATTATTAATTTATTGAAACGGCAACCGAATAGAATGGAACAATCACGTCACGTGCATTTGCCAAGTTTGCATATTTGATAGGAGTAATCTCATGAAAAAAATGCTGCTTATTACATTTCTAGCGATTTTATCAACAACCCCGGCTTACGCTGCGGGTGTTTATGGTCATGGCTGGGGCCGAGGAGGTGGCTGGGGATGGGGGTGGAGAGGTGACTGGATTGCTCCAGCGCTGATCGGTAGTGCTATTGCTTACGACCTCGCTTATCCGTACCCGTACTATGTACCTTACTACGCGCCCTACCCATACTATGCTTCACCGGCTTATGCGCAACCACAACCGGTCTATGCACCTCCGGCTCCAGCCTATGCACCACCCGCTGCCGCGCCATCGGCACAGCAGTTCTGGTATTTCTGTGCCGCGTCGAAAGGATATTACCCCTACGTGGCTTCGTGCGAGGGTGGGTGGCAGGCCGTACCGACTACTCCCCCAGATGCTTTACCGGATGCACCAGACGGAGCTGCTCCGTCACGATAAGGGCGCTATCTTTATCGCACGGAACTTTTCAGTTTGGCTCCTACTGCCCTGCGCCGATCCCTTCCCCACCTGTTTATGAAACATCCGGGTTAGTGCCTTCGACAAATTTCCAGCCCTTGCCTTAAGCGCAAAGCCAAGACATATATGAGTAAAAACGGCGCACCGAAGTGCGCCGTTTTTTTAAACCAACAAGCGAAACTCACACCTGCGGATGCGCCCGCTCTGCGCCGCTGTGCAGCTTGTTCAGCGCATTGAGGTACGCCTTGGCCGAGGCCACGACGATGTCGGTGTCCGCGCCCTGGCCGTTGACCACGCGCCCGCCCTTGGCCAGACGCACGGTCACTTCGCCCTGCGCATCGGTGCCGCTGGTGATGTTGTTCACCGAATACAGCAGCAACTCGGTGCCGCTGTGCACGATCTGCTCAATGGCCTTGAAGGTGGCGTCCACCGGGCCGCCGCCTTGCGCATCGGCTTGATGCTCCGAGCCGTCTATGCTCATCACCACACGCGCCACCGGCAGCACACCGGTTTCGGAATGCGCGCCCATCGCCACCAGCCGATAATGCTCGCTGACCTGCGCCACCGCTTCCTCACTGACCAGCGCCTGCAAGTCTTCGTCGAAGATTTCGCTCTTGCGGTCGGCCAGGTCCTTGAAGCGCGCGAAGGCCGCGTTCAGCGCCTCTTCGCTGGCCAGCACGATGCCGAGTTCATTCAGGCGCGTGCGGAAGGCGTTGCGGCCTGAGAGTTTGCCCAGCGTCAATTTGTTGGTGCTCCAGCCGACGTCTTCCGCCCGCATGATTTCGTAGGTTTCGCGGTGCTTGATGACGCCGTCCTGGTGGATGCCGGACTCGTGGGCGAAAGCGTTGGCGCCGACGATGGCCTTGTTCGGCTGCACCGGGTAGCCGGTGATGCTGGACACCAGTTTCGACGTCGGCACGATCTGCGTGGTGTCGATGCGCGTGTCGCAGGTGAACACGTCGCGGCGCGTCTTCACCGCCATCACGATCTCTTCGAGGCTGGCGTTGCCGGCGCGTTCGCCCAGACCGTTGATGGTGCATTCGACCTGGCGCGCGCCGTTCATCACGGCAGCGAGAGAGTTCGCCACGGCCATGCCGAGGTCGTTGTGGCAGTGCGTGGACCATATCACCTTGCCGCTGTTCGGCACGCGTTCGATCAACTGCCGGATGCGCTCGCCCCACAGGGCTGGCAGGCTGTAGCCGACGGTATCCGGCACGTTGAGCGTCGTGGCGCCGGCATGGATTACTGCATCGAACACGCGCACCAGAAAATCCATTTCCGAGCGCACGGCATCCTCGGCGGAAAACTCCACGTCGTCGGTAAATTCCAGCGCCAGTTTCACCGCCTTCACCGCGTGCTCGACCACCTGGTCGGGCGTCATGCGCAGTTTCTTCTCCATGTGTATCGGCGAAGTGGCGATGAAGGTATGGATGCGTCCGGACCTGGCCGGCTTGATCGCTTCGCCCGCCGCGCGCACATCGCGTTCGTTGGCGCGCGCCAGCGAGCACACCGTGGAATGTTCCACGATCTGCGCGATGCTCCTGATTGCCGCCGCGTCTCCGGGACTGGCGGCGGCGAAGCCCGCCTCGATCACGTCCACGCCCAGTTTTTCCAGCTGGCGTGCGATGCGGATTTTTTCTTCCTTGGTCATCGACGCGCCGGGACTCTGTTCGCCGTCGCGCAATGTGGTATCGAATATGATTAATTTGTCGGTCATGCCTGTGCTTGTCATTTCTGGCTCCATTGCAATTGCTTAACTCGCGGGCATCCAGTCAGATGCCGCCTGCTTTAAAACTGTGGGGGGTGTATGTTTAGCGCGCGATGCGCAGCTTCAGCGCTGCCAGCAGGCTGAAGGTGGAGTGCAATTGCGAGATGTGGCGAGAGAAGTGCATAGAGGCGAATATAACGGCTTTGCCGTGGCCGTGCAATATTTTTCTTGCGCTTATGGCCATGATTGCGTTCAAGCTTGAGCGTGGACGATGCCGTTAAATCAATTTTCATCCAGGCCAACATTGAGTAGACTGTAGCCATGTTCTATGTTGACCTCTTCTCCGCCCTGAGCCGCCACAAGGTGGACTACCTGCTGATCGGCGGGCTGGCCGTATCCCTGCATGGCGTGGAGCGTGCCACGATGGATGTGGACATCACCGTCGCCATGAATCCGGATAACCTGGCATCCCTCGTCGAAGCCGCCAGGGAACTCAGGCTCACCCCTGTATTACCCGTCCCGCTGGAGGCGCTCAACGATCTGGAATTGCTAAGACGATGGCGCACGGAACGCCACCTCGAAGCCTTTGCGCTACACGCTCCGGAACTGGCTGGCGTGACCGTGGATGTGTTGCTGTTTCCGCCCGTGGAATTTGACGGTATGACGCACCGCGCCGTAGTGTTTAACGTCGCCAGCACCCCAATCCGCGCCGCCTCCATAGATGACCTGATCGCGCTCAAGCAAGCTGTTGGTCGCCCGATAGACCTTGCCGACATCGAACACCTGCAACGGATCAAGACGCTATGAGCCCGCCCTTCTGCCCCGGGGACCGCACCTACCATGTCAGCGACGAGCGCCTGCGCGCATTCCGGATGCTCACGCCGGAACAAAAATTGCGTTGGGTAGAGGAACTGGCGACTTTTTTGAGGCTGGCAAAAATCGGCGGGGGAAAGCCGCAAGAAACTGCAAAGCGGGGCTGAGCCTTTTGGTTCGAAGGGTGGGCAGACAGGGTTATCGTCTGCCCGCGCGGTTTGGCATTCGCGTGGGCACAAAATCGTGCCCACCCTTTGGCTTGGCGATCCACGTGATGAGCATTCGTGTCAACGACGTTCTTGAAATGCTGGGTGATGCGGTTGATAGGAGTGAAATCCTTACCGACTTTCCTGATCTGGAACGAGATCACATTCTTGCCTGCCTGCAATTTGCGGCACGCAGATCGGCTATCGTCCGTCTTGCCGCGTGAAATTCTGGGTTGACGCTCAACTTCCGCCGCTGTTTGCGGCATGGCTTTCCGAGCAATTTCATGTCGAAGCGTTTTTCGATGCGAGCATTGGGATTGCGTGACGGTACTGACGCGGCAATATTTCAGGCAGCCCAACAATAGGGCATGGTCATTATCAGCAAAGACAGCGACTTTGTTGAACGGGTCTCCCGATATGGGCCGCCCCCGAAAACTGGATAGGCAATCCGGGCAATGAGGAATTGCGCGAACTGTTCAGGCTTGGGTGACGTTTTCCATCCGCGCTCGCCAGGCGGGCTACAACTTGGCTTGCTCACCCGCTTTGTCTTTGCCGTGCCTGCGCCATTCAAGCAGCCACATCACGTAGCCGGACAAGCTGTAGCTGAGGAACAGCAGGAACAGGATGCTAGGAGGGTCGACCGAAACGAAAATGAAAAACAATGCGAACAGAAAAATGACGATGAACGGCACACTCTTGCGCATATTGACGACTTTGAAACTGTAGTATGGCAGGTTGCTGACCATGCTCAGGCCGGCAAACACGGTCAATGCACACGCGAACCAGCGCACGTCCTGCGCGCTGAAATGATTATCCAGCATGACCCAGATAAAGCCAGCGACCAAGGCTGCGGCTGCCGGGCTCGGCAGGCCCTGGAAAAACCGTTTGTCGACCACATCAATATTGGTGTTGAACCGCGCCAGACGCAATGCAGTGCCTGCGCAATAGATGAAAGCGGCAAACCATCCCCATTTGCCCAAACCTTTGAGCGCCCATTCATACGCGATCAGGGCAGGAGCCACGCCGAACGACACCATGTCGGACAGGCTGTCATACTCCGCGCCGAACTCGCTTTGGGTGCGGGTCAGGCGCGCTACGCGTCCGTCCAGGCCATCCAGCACCATGGCAATGAAGATGGCCACGACAGAGTATTCGAACCTGTCATTCATGGCTTGCACGATGGCGTAAAAGCCGGCGAACAGCGCTGCCGTGGTAAACAGATTGGGCAGCAGATAAATGCTGCGCCTGCGCAAGTCTATCGGTTTGGGGTTGTCAGGTCCGGCCATGGTCGTCGCGGATTGCTAAAGCTGAGCCAGTATGGTGGTAGTGGCAGATACTTTATCACCGATGGCAACCTTGATGGTAGCCGTCAATGGCAGGTACACATCCAGGCGCGAACCAAAGCGGATGAAACCATAGCGCTGGCCGCGCGCGAGCACGTCACCTGCCTTGACATAGCATAAAATCCGGCGGGCAATCAGGCCGGCCACCTGTACCACCGTGACGATCTGGCCGTCAGCGGTCTTCAGCACCAGCGCGTTGCGCTCGTTCTCGGTCGATGCCTTGTCCATATCGGCGTTGACGAACTTGCCGCGGAAATATTCCACGCGCTGCACCGTGCCATCCACCGGGCTGCGGTTGGAATGCACATTGAACACATTCATGAACACGCTGACCTTGATAGCTTCACGATCCGCGTAAGTGTCCTGCGTGCGTTCGACAGAGACGATGCGGCCATCGGCAGGTGACAGCACCGCGCCGGGTTGCTGCGGAATTTCACGCGGCGGATCGCGGAAGAATTGCAGCACGAACAACGGGATGATCCACACCAATAAGGACAACACGGCGGGAAGGAAAAAGGAAGCCAGCAACGCAACGGCAATAGCTAGCGCCAGGAACAGCCAGCCCTCGCGGGCGATGATCGGGTGGGGATAGTTTTTCATTAGGGAGTAGAGAGTGGGAAGTCGGGAGTGGGAAGTCGGGAGTGGGGGAAAGTGCAGTAGGCGTTGGAGAGCAGTGAGTGATGCGGCAAATGTCCCAACTTCCTACTCTCCACTCCCCACTTTCTAGTTCTTCGACTGATCCACCAGCTTGTTCTTGCTGATCCACGGCATCATTGCGCGCAACTGGGCGCCAACCTTTTCTATCGGGTGTTCGGCGTTGAGGCGGCGGCGGGCCGTCATTTCCGGGTAGTTGGTGCGGCCTTCCAGGATAAAGCGCTTGGCATATTCGCCATTCTGTATGTTCTTCAGCGCTTCCTGCATTGCGGCGCGGGCCTCGCATGCGATCACGCGCGGTCCGGTGACGTATTCGCCGTATTCCGCGTTGTTGGATATCGAGTAGTTCATGTTGGCGATGCCACCTTCGTACATCAGGTCGACGATCAGCTTGAGCTCGTGCAGGCATTCAAAGTAGGCCATCTCCGGCGCATAGCCGGCTTCGGTCAGCGTCTCGAAACCGGCTTTCACCAGTTCCACCGCGCCGCCGCACAGCACGGCCTGTTCGCCGAACAGGTCGGTCTCGGTCTCTTCGCGGAAGTTGGTCTCGATCACGCCACCCTTGGTGCCGCCGTTGGCCGCCGCATAGGACAGCGCAACATCCTTGGCCTTGCCGGTCTTGTCCTGGTACACCGCGATCAACGTCGGCACACCGCCGCCTTTCAGATATTCCGAACGCACGGTGTGGCCGGGACCCTTCGGCGCGATCATGATCACGTCCACGTCGGCGCGCGGCACGATCTGGTTGTAATGAATATTGAAACCGTGGGCGAAGGCCAGCGCCGCACCCGGCTTAAGGTTGGGCGCCACATGCTTGTAATACACGTCAGGCTGCTGCTCGTCCGGCAGCAGGATCATCACCACATCGGCATTCTTTACGGCATCGGCGATCTCCGCCACCTTGTGCCCGGCGCCTTCGGCTTTTTTCCAGGAAGCGCCATCCTTGCGCAAACCGACGGTCACGTTCACCCCGGATTCCTTCAGGTTCTGGGCATGGGCATGGCCCTGGGAGCCGTAGCCCACGATGGTTACCTGCCTGCCCTTGATCAGGGACAGGTCTGCGTCTTTGTCGTAATAAACTTTCATATTGGCCTCTTAAAAAAATAAATAACAGCTTGTAGCCAGTAGCTGGTAGCTCGTAGCAAACCCGCAAAGCTACTGGCTACACGCTACCAGCTACCAGCTTATAACTTCAAAATCCTGTCGCCGCGCCCGATGCCCGATGCGCCGGTGCGCACGGTTTCCAGGATCAGGCTGCGGTCTATGGCATGCAGAAAGCTGTCCAGCTTGTAAACGGCACCGGTCAGTTCTATGGTATAGGACTTGTCGGTCACATCTATGATGCGTCCGCGGAAAATATCGGCCATGCGCTTCATTTCCTCGCGCGCCGCGCCCACCGCGCGCACCTTCACCAGCATCAGCTCGCGCTCCAGATGGTCGCCTTCATTCATGTCCATCACCGCGACCACTTCGACCAGCTTGTTGAGCTGCTTGTTGATCTGCTCGATAACGTCATCGGAACCGCTGGTAACGATGGTCATGCGCGACATGGTCGGGTCTTCGGTCGGCGCCACCGTGAGCGACTCGATGTTGTAGCCGCGCGCCGAGAACAGCCCGGCGACACGCGACAGCGCACCGGCCTCGTTTTCCATCAGCAGGGAAATGATATGCCGCATCACAGATCCTCCGCCAGAATCACTTCGGACAAGCCTTTGCCGCCTGGCACCATGGGGAACACGTTCTCGACCGGGTCGGTTTGGAAATCCATGAACACCAGGTCATGTTTGCGCGCGAACGCTTCCTTCATCGCCGGTTCGACATCGGAGGGCTTCTCGATGCGCATGCCGATATGGCCATAGGCCTCCGCCAGCTTGACGAAATCGGGCAACGCGTCCATGTAGGATTCGGAATAGCGGTTGCCATGGAAGAATTCCTGCCACTGCCGCACCATGCCCAGGTAGCGGTTGTTCAACGAGACGATCTTGAGCGGCAGGCGGAACTGCTTGCAAGTGGACAGCTCCTGGATGTTCATCTGGATGCTGCCCTCGCCGGTGACGCAGGCGACGGTCGCGTCGGGATGCGCCAGCTTCACGCCCATCGCCGCGGGCAGGCCGAAACCCATGGTGCCCAGGCCGCCGGAATTGATCCAGCGGCGCGGCTGCTCAAACTTGTAGTATTGCGCCGCCCACATCTGGTGCTGCCCCACGTCGGAAGTGATGTAAGCATCGCCGCCGGTGATCTCGTACAACTTCTCGATCACGAACTGCGGCTTGATGACCTCGTCCGAATTCCTGTAGAGCAGACAGTTTCTGCCGCGCCACTCTTCAATCTGTTTCCACCATGCCGCCAATGCCCGTGGATCTGGCTGCTGCTTGCTGCTGTGCAGCACCGCCAGCAGATCGCCCAGCACGTAGGCCACATCACCGACGATCGGCACGTCCACTTTCACGCGCTTGGCAATCGATGAGGGGTCGATGTCAATGTGGATGATCTTGCGCTTTTCCTGGTTGAAATGCGCCACATTGCCGATCACGCGGTCGTCGAATCGCGCACCTACCGCCAGCAGCACATCGCAATGCTGCATCGCCAGGTTGGCTTCGTAAGTGCCGTGCATGCCCAGCATGCCGACGAACTGCTGGTCCGTTGCCGGGTAGCCGCCCAGCCCCATCAGGGTGTTGGTGACCGGGAAGCCCAGTTGGCGCACCAGTTCGGTCAGCTGCTTCGCCGCCCCGGACAGAATCACGCCGCCGCCGGTATACACCATGGGGCGCTTGGCTTCCAGCAATAACTGTGCAGCCTGCTTGATCTGGCCAACCTCGCCATGCTGCGCCGGGTGGTAGGAACGCACGCTTATCGAGGCAGGGTAGCTGAATTCCGTTTTCTGATTCGAGATGTCTTTGGGGATATCCACCAGCACCGGGCCGGGACGCCCGCTCTTGGCCAGATAAAATGCCTTCTTGATGGTGCCGGCAAGATTCCTGACATCTTTCACCAGAAAATTGTGTTTAACGCAGGGACGGGTAATACCGACCGTATCCACTTCCTGAAAAGCGTCCTCGCCGATGTAGCTGGTCGGCACCTGGCCGCTGATGATCACCAGCGGGATGGAATCCATGTAAGCCGTGGCAATGCCGGTCACGGCATTGGTCGCACCCGGGCCGGAGGTCACCAGAGCCACGCCCACCTTGTCAGTGGAACGCGCATAGCCATCGGCGGCATGCAATGCCGCCTGCTCATGGCGTACCAGGATGTGCTTGACCTTGTCCTGGTTGAACAGCGCATCGTAAATGAACAGCACCGCGCCGCCGGGATAGCCAAATATGTATTCGACCCCCTCTTCCTGTAAACACCTGATGGCTATTTCCGCGCCCGTCAGTTCCATATCTAGGCTACCTTAGCAAGCAATGATTGAAGAACCGTGCAAGATAAAGGTTAGGCCCGCGTTGGTCAACCCCGTCACCATACAGGGAATGAGGTGGCCGTGCTCCTGCTGCCGTAATTTGCTAATATTTCAACCTGTCATTCCGGGAATATCAATCTGGCCAATCGTAACGAATTATCAGTTTTTCTTGCCGAAGTTGAACGCCGTGCCTACAAACAGGCGCTGTTTGCCGTGCGGGATGAGCATGTGGCGCTGGATATCGTGCAAGACGCCATGATTAAGCTCGCCTCGAAATATGCCGCCAAGCCGGTTGCGGAATTTCCCATGTTATTCCAGCGCATTCTGCAAAACACCATCCATGATTACAATCGGCGGCAAAGGGTGCGCTCGAAGTGGATTACCCTGTTTTCGTCGTTGGTACCGTTACACGAGGAAGATGACCATGACCCGCTGGATACAATGTTTGCTGAGGAAACCAATGACAAACATACCTTGCCGGATCGCGCGCTTGAGCAGACCCAGCTTATTGGGCTGATTGAGGAAGCATTAAAGGATTTGCCACCGCGTCAACGCGAAGCCTTTCTGCTGCGTTACTGGGAAGATATGGATACTGCGCAAACTGCTGCGGCTATGGGTTGCTCGGAAGGTAGCGTCAAGACGCATTGTTCCAGGGCGACACATGCCTTGGCGGATGCCCTGCGAAAAAAGGGGGTGGAATTATCATGAACGATAGAACTTTCCAGAATAATGTCAGACAGGCACTCGATCAATCGGCAAACCGGATTGATCAGGCGACACTGGTAAAATTGCGGGAAGCGCGTAGCAAAGCAATTGAGCAATTCGACGCGCGTCAGGCTGTACCGGAGTTTTCCTGGGCTGGTTTGTCAACGAAATTCGGATTTGCCCCCGGCTCTCACCGCCGTTTGTATTACTGGTTGGCCGCCATCCTTCTTGTGGCGGCTGTGCTGAATGGCGCTGCTTACTGGCAGCATGTGCAGGATAATGATGACGTAGAAGCCGATATAGCCATTCTGACTGATGACATGCCGATTGACGTATACCTGGATTGACCAAGTTGTGGCGCGCCTGACTCGTGGCTTGGTCTTTCTGGCCGCTGTTGGCTTGTTTTGCCTGTCCACGCTTGCTGAAGCGATGCCGTGGTCGCAACTGACTCCAATGCAGCAGGAAGCACTGGCGCCTTTGTCCAAAACCTGGGACACCTTGCCTGAAAAGCGGCAGCAGCATTTCCTGAAGCTGGCCAAGCACTATCCTGAGCTCACTCCGGAGAAAAGGGTGCGCATGCACAAGAAACTGGTGGCATGGAGCAAGCTGACACCGGAGCAGCACAAGCGGGCGAGGGAAAAGTATCGGGTCTTCAGCAAGATCCCGGAAAAACAGCGCGAGGAAGTGCGCAAAAGGGTGCTGCGCGAGCAGCAAGATAAGAAGATAGCTTCCGGCGTCAATCCGGTTACCTCCGCGCGATAGCTGTCAGCGCCGTTCGGTCCACCAGAGCATTGCTATAGCCAGCAGCAGGAATAACATGGGCATCACCGTGGCACTCAATAAGGGTTGCCAATCGTTGATTGCGCCGAGGCTGGCGAACAGGCGTCCAAGAAAATGGAAAGATAACCCCAGCACTATCCCCAGGAAAATTTTCGAACTGATGCCGCCTTCGCGCCTGTGGTGTGCGGCAAACGGCAGGGCCAGCAGCATCATGATCAATACGGCAAACGGGTACAGCAGCTTGTTCCACATGGCGATTTCGTAGCGGGCGGTAGCCTGGTGATTTTCACGCAGATGCTGGCTGTACTGGTAAAGGCTCCATGCCGACATTTGCTCCGGGACCACCAGCAGCACGCTGAGCAGGCTTGGGTTAAGCGCAGAATGCCACTCCATACTGGGCTGGCTGTTGATCGTTGTACCCTGTGGAGTGAACAGGGTTTGCGTAACGCCATCCAGGTTCCAGCGGCTATCATCCAGGTAAACGGCGCGATTGGCCGTCGTGATGGCGTGCAGGTGATAGTTGCCGTCGAATTGATAGATGCTGATGTTCAACAATGAAGTGTCCGGCAGTACATTTTTGACATTCACAAAACTTCTTTCATCCTTTACCCATACTCCGGAGCGGAACTCCTTGACGGTTACTTCGGCTTTTTGCGCCTTCAGCCGCACGCTTTGGGCCATGCGCTCACTGGGCGGGGCAAGGATTTCGCCGCACAGATAGCTCAGCACCACCAGCGGCAGGCCAATCTTGAGCAGGGCGCCCACCATCTGCCCCAGCGAAGCGCCTGAAGAACGATAGATGACCAGCTCGGAATTCGACGCCATTTGCACCAGGGCCAAGATGGCCCCGATCAGGATGGCCACCGGAAACAGGTCATAGATATGGCTGGGGACAGTTAACAGCACGAACAGCAAAACATAGCCGATCCTGTAATCGCCGCGGCCCATCATGCCCAATTCGTGGATCAGGTCGAGAAAGGAAAACAGCATCAGCAGGGCTGCGAACACCAGTGCAATGCTGGCGTAGATTTCGCGCGCCATATAGCGGGTCAGCAATTTCATCGCCACAGCCTTTTCAGCGAGAACACTGCCATCCGGCGATAAAACAATGCGGCCATCAGCGCGAACATCAATACATGGATACCAAGCAGGCCTACAACCGGGCCGATTTTTTGCTGCCCCACCCAGGCATTGGTCAGGCTGATCATGTTGTTGTAGATCATGTAGATTACCAGTGCCATGAGCAGATTGAGCGAGCGCCCGGCTCGTGGATTGACGAAGGCCAGCGGGATGGCCAGTAGCGCCAGGATCAGGGCGCTGAGCGGAAGTCCAAGGCGCCATTCCAGTTCTGACAGGTTCCAGCTATTGCGATCGCGCAGCAGGCGCAGAGTCGAATAGGATTGCAGAGGGGCGGCCTCCTGCCTGGTTTCCGCCGCTTCTATACGCATCGCATAGCGCTCGAACTCGACGATCTTGAAATCGCGCCGCCCCGGCATACCTTCATAACGCGTGCCATTCAGCAACACCAGGAAACGGTCGCCGTTTGCTGCGGTTTCCTGAAGACCTTCCTTTGCCACCATGACGCCGGATTTTCCATTCTGCACGGACTGCACGAAGATGTTGCCCACGCGGTTCCGGCCCAAATTGACATTCTCTATGAAGTACACCCGATCTGCCTGTTTGGATTCGCGGAATGTGCCCGGAGCGGCCGCAGCCACATCATCCCGGCTGTTAAGCTGGTGCTTGAATTCCTCGATCTTGGTCAACGCCCACGGCGACAGCACCAGACTCAGCAATGCAATCGTACCCACCACCGGAAGGGCATACCACGCCACCGGGCGTATCCAGCGCGTCAGTCCGATGCCGGTGCAGAACCACACCACCATTTCGTTGTCGCGGTAGCAGCGCGTCAGGACCAGCAGCACCGACAGGAACAGGCTGATGGAAAGCAGCACCGGCAGGTAATTAAGGGTGGCGAAGCCCATCAGCACCAGGATGCCGTCAACTGCCAGCAAGCCGCTGACCGATTCACCGAGCAGGCGGATCATTTGGGATAACACCACAATGCTGAGCAGAATGATGAACACCAGCAGTCCCATAACAGCGAATTCGCGAACCAGTGAGCGCTGAAACAGGCCCGATCGCGATGGCCTGGTGGCGTGTCGTTTTGACTTTTGAGTGTAAGTTTGCGGATAATCCGGCATCTGTCAGGGAGCGCTAAGTGGCAAACTATGGCAAATCATCATAACCAGGGGTGAACACAAATAAACATTGAAGCAAGCCAGTCCTGATATTTATTCCGGTTGAAACGCCATTTAATTGATTATCCGTGGACACCGGTGTTAATCCGTGGCTGAATCGCCGTACTTGAAAAGGAGAAGCAGGTGGAATTTAGCATAAAACAGGGTGGCCCGGAAAAGCAGCGCTGCGACTGCGTGGTCGTTGGGGTGTTCGAGCACGGAAAACTGTCCGATGCGGCGCAGGCACTGGACAAGGCCGCAAACAACTATCTGAGCAACGTCATTGCACGCGGCGACATGAGCGGCAAATCCGCTTCCACTTTGCTGTTGCACGGCGTGCCGAATGTGCTGTGCGAAAGGGTATTGCTGGTCGGGCTGGGCAAGGCCGGCGAGCTGAACAGCAAGGCCGGCCTGGAAATCTTGCGCGCGGTTTTTAGAGCGGTGCAAGCCACCTCCGCCAGGGACCTCGTCCTGTATTGCATGGAGGTCGTCGGGCACGATACTGCCTGGATAATCAAGCAGGCGGTGCTGGCGGCAAACGAGACTGCATACCGTTCCGATAAATTGAAAAGCAAGCACGACAAGCCCGCCAAGCTGCACAAGGTTCATTTCGGGATCCTCAACAACAGGCAGGCCGCCGCTCTGGAAATTACCCTGGAGCAAGCATCCGCCATTGCACGCGGCGTGAACCTGGCCAAAGACCTGGGCAACCTGCCCGGCAACATCTGCACCCCGACCTATCTCGCCGCCCAGGCGCTGGCGCTGGCCAGGGCGCACAAGAGCATCAAGACCACTGTGCTGGAAGAAAAGGATATGCAGAAGCTGGGCATGGGGTCGCTGCTTTCCGTCACGCGCGGCAGTCAGCAGCCCGCCAAACTGATCACGCTGGAATACCATGGAGGTGACAAGAAGCAGAAACCCATCGCGCTGGTCGGCAAGGGCATCACTTTTGATTCCGGCGGCATTTCGCTCAAGCCCGGTGCGGAAATGGATGAGATGAAATATGACATGTGCGGCGCCGCCAGCGTGCTGGGCACAATGCAAGCCGCCGCCGAGATGGGATTGAAACTCAACGTGGTCGGCGTCATCCCCGCCTGTGAAAACCTCCCCAGCGGCTCCGCCACCAAACCCGGCGACATAGTCACCAGCATGTCCGGGCAGACCATAGAAATCCTCAACACCGATGCCGAAGGCCGCCTGATTTTGTGTGATGCGCTGACCTACACCGGCAAATTCCATCCGGACACGGTGATAGACATCGCCACGTTGACCGGCGCCTGCGTGATTGCGCTGGGTCATGTGGTCAGTGGCCTGCTGAGCAACGAGGATGCACTCGCCGGGGAATTGATCGCCGCGGGCGACCAGGCTTACGACCGCGTCTGGCAATTGCCGCTGTATGAAGATTACCAGTCGCAGCTTGACAGCAATTTTGCCGACATGCAGAACATCGGCGGACGCGCGGGCGGCACCATCACTGCCGCCTGCTTTTTATCGCGCTTTACCAAGGAATACCGTTGGGCGCATCTGGATATCGCCGGCACCGCATGGAAATCCGGCAAGGAAAAAGGCGCGACGGGGCGCCCGGTGCCGCTGCTCACGCAATACCTGATCAATCGCGCCCAGCCTGCATGACCAAGGTGAAATTCTACAGCGGTGCTGCCGACAAATTGCGCACTGCATGCCAGCTCAGCCACAAGGCCATGCAAATCGGCATGCGTGTGGTTCTGCATACGCCGAATGAGGAAACCGCCGGGGCATTGGACAAATTGCTGTGGCATTATCCCGCCACCGCATTTCTGCCGCATTGCCACAGCAACGAAACGGGTGCTGCGGACATGCCGGTGGTGCTCGACACCCGCGGCGTATCCTTTCCGCACAGCCAACTGCTGATCAGCTTGCATACCGACTGTTTGCCATTTTTCAGCCGTTTCGAACAGGTCATCGAAATCATCGGCCAGGATGAGGAAGACATACGCCTGGGGCGGGAGCGTTTCGGCTTTTACCGGGACCGCGGTTATGAAATTGTACACTTTGACCTGCGCCAGAATGGCGCCGCCTGAACATGCAGAACAAGACGAATGACCTCGCGAACATTCCGGTGCTGACCCAGATTGTCTCCGAGACGATAGACATTCCCGTGCTGACCGAAGTCGTTGCCGAAATGCGCCTTCTGACCCCTGTCCCGCCTGGTTCAGCAGCCGTTCCTGCGGCCATGGGCGAGGATGAATTGCAGCATTTGCTGGGCAGGCTGCAGTCAGGGCTGGAGGCGGCGTTCCTGGAAAAGCTCGAGGTGCGGCTGGATCATGCGCGGCACGACGTGATTGAGCGCACCATGCGCGAATTCAAGAACGAGTTGCCTGGCCTGTTGCGCAATATGCTGCGCTCCCTGTTGCAAAAGCCGGCCGTGCAACCAGCGGCGCATGACCATGCCGGGCCGGCAGGAAGCACGGGCGCATTTGATACAATTACGCCTTTTGCCGCTGTGCCGAACGCGACGGAACCGAATCCGATAAAAATGGAACTCGCAAAAAGTTTTGAGCCACAAACGATAGAAGCCTACTGGTATCCCAAGTGGGAAAGCTCAGGGTACTTCCAGGCGGAAACAGGCAGCGGCAAAAATGCCTACTGCATCATGCTGCCACCGCCGAATGTCACCGGAACACTGCATATGGGACATGCATTCCAGGACACTTTGATGGATGCGCTGATCCGCTATCACCGCATGAAAGGTGACCGCACCTTATGGCAGCCCGGCACCGACCATGCGGGTATCGCGACGCAGATCGTTGTCGAACGCCAGCTCGATGCAGAAAACATATCGCGCCATGATTTGGGCCGCGAGAAATTCCTGGAGCGGGTGTGGGAGTGGAAGGAAGAATCCGGTTCGACCATCACACGCCAGATGCGCCGCCTTGGCGCGTCCTGCGATTGGTCGCGCGAACGATTCACCATGGACGAAGGCCTGTCTGAAGCGGTCACCGAGGTTTTTGTCAGGCTGCATGAAGAGGGGCTGATCTACCGCGGCAAACGGCTGGTCAATTGGGATCCGGTGCTGGGTACGGCGGTGTCCGATCTTGAAGTCGTGGCGCAGGAAGAAGACGGCTCGATGTGGCATATCGCCTATCCGCTGGCAGTCGGCGTGGGGGCATTGATCGTCGCCACTACCCGGCCCGAGACCATGCTCGGCGACGTGGCCGTTGCCATACATCCGGAAGACACGCGCTATAAGCACCTGATTGGCCAGAGGCTGCACCTGCCGCTCACCGATCGCACCATCCCGATCATCGCCGACGAATACGTGGATCCGACCTTCGGCACCGGTTGCGTAAAGATTACCCCGGCGCACGACTTCAACGACTATGCGATGGGGCAGCGCCACGGTTTCACGCCGATCGGCATTTTCACGCTGGACGCGAAGATCAACGAAAATGCGCCCGCCGCCTATCGGGGGCTGGATCGCTATGAGGCGCGCAAACGCATCGTCGCCGATTTGGAAGGACAGAATTTGCTGGCCGCCATCAAGCCGCACAAATTGATGGTGCCGCGCGGCGACCGCAGCCATGCGGTGATTGAGCCGATGCTCACCGACCAGTGGTTCGTCAAAATGGAAGGCATGGCCGAGCAGGGCCTGCAAGCCGTGGCAAGCGGCGAAATCAAGTTTGTGCCGGAGAACTGGAGCAACACGTACAACCAGTGGCTGACCAACATCCAGGACTGGTGCATCTCGCGCCAGTTGTGGTGGGGACATCGCATACCCGCCTGGTATGACGACGCGGGCCATGTGTATGTGGCACGCAGCGAGGATGCCGCGCGCAAGCAGGCCGCCGCCAAAGGTTACAACGGAACCTTGATGCGTGACGAGGACGTGCTCGACACCTGGTTCTCCTCCGCGCTGTGGCCGTTCTCCACGCTGGGCTGGCCACACGAGACGCCGGAACTGAACACCTTCCTGCCCGGCTCGGTGCTGGTCACCGGGTTCGACATCATCTTCTTCTGGGTGGCGCGCATGGTAATGATGTCGCTGCACTTCACCGGCAAGGTGCCGTTCCGCGAAGTGTATGTGCACGGCCTGGTGCGCGACCAGCACGGCAACAAGATGTCGAAATCCAAGGGCAACGTGATCGACCCGATCGACCTGATCGACGGCATCACGCTGGAACAACTGGTCGCCAAGCGCACGCAGAACCTGATGAACCCCGAACAGGCGGAGAGCATCGAAAAACTGACGCGCAAGGATTTCCCGGACGGCATTCCCGCCTTCGGCACCGACGCGATCCGCTTCACCTTTGCCAGCCTCGCTTCGCACGGGCGCGACATCAAGTTCGACTTCAGCCGCTGCGAAGGCTACCGCAATTTCTGCAACAAGCTGTGGAATGCCACGCGCTTCGTGCTGATGAACTGCGATGGCCATGATGTCGGTCTGGATGAGGCGTTGCCGCTGGAATATTCTGCGGTCGACCGATGGGTGATCAGCATGCTGCAGCAGGCCGAAGCCGAGATGGAAAGCCATTTCAAGGATTACCGCTTCGACATGGCGGCACGCACGGTCTATGAACTGGTGTGGGATACGTATTGCGACTGGTATGTGGAACTGGCCAAGGTGCAACTGCTCCCCCACTCCAGCCCTCCCCCGGAGGGAGAGGGGGCCTCCAAGGAAGCCCGGCAGCGTGCCACGCGGCGCACGCTGGTGCGGGTGCTGGAAGCCATACTGCGCCTGGCGCATCCGATCATTCCGTTCATTACCGAAGAACTGTGGCAGAAGGTCGCGCCGCTGGCCGGTAAAATCCCCGCCAGCGCCCCTTCTGGCGAGTTGAGCGACAGGCCGCCCATCCCGGCTATCCCCGATTCAAAGGGGGAAATTGAAGCGATGGATGCCTCTCCCGTCTTTAGCGAAGGGGGGGCAGGGGGGATTTCAAGCATCATGCTGCAGCCTTATCCGCAATCAAGTTCCATGCTGATAGATCATGCCGCGCTGGAGCAGGTCCGCCTGCTGAAGGAGATGGTCAATGCATGCCGCAGTCTGCGCAGCGAAATGCATCTTTCCCCGGCACAGCGCGTGCCATTGCTGATTTCAGGTGACTTTGCAGTATTGCGCCAGGTCGGGCCATACTTGCAGGCTTTGGGCAAATTAAGCGAGGTCACCCTGCTGGATGACCTGCCGGACACCGATGCTGCGGTGGCCATAGTCGGTGATTTCAAATTGATGCTGAAAGTTGAAATAGACGTCGCCGCCGAGCGCGAGCGTCTGGATAAGGAAATCAGCCGGCTGTCCAACGAGATCGCCAAGGCACAGGCCAAACTGGGCAAACCCAGCTTTGTCGAACGCGCTCCGGCGCATGTGGTGGAACAGGAACACAAACGTCTGGATGATTTCGGCGCCAGGTTGGATCAATTGCAGGCACAACGCTCCAGGCTGGGTTAATGTGCCCGGTTAAACATCATTTTGACAAGGGAAGACCTGCTTGCATCCATGCGGTAATGCCGCCCAGCAGGTTGTAGGCCTGGTCCAGTCCCTGGCCGGCCATGTATGCGGCAGCCTGTGCCGAGCGTCCGCCCATCCTGCAATAAAAAACCGTTGGTTGCTTGCTGTCGAACTTGCTCAAGCTGATTGGCAACAGGTGCAGCGGTAACTTGTCGGCGCCTTGAATGATGCCCTGCGCAATTTCAGCGTCGGTGCGCACATCCACCAGGCGGATGCCGCCCTTGGCCATCATGGATTGCAATTCTGTCACATCGATATTCTTGTATCCTGCCATTATTGACTCTCACCGCGAAAACTGCCGGATGTGCTGCATGTTCAATGATGCGCCGGGTTGTTGCCGGCCGGAAGTCCTGTGTTCCGCATAAACCTGGTGCGATTTTAATTGACCTTCATTTCATCGCGGCTGTTCAGCATCTGCGAAATGCGGATATTCGCCTCATCCAGCCGCCTGACCAGCAGCTTGAGGAAGGCATCATTGAACTGGAAGCGGCACTCTGACGAGGCCTTGTTAAGCACTTCCGGGTTGATTTCGATAAGCGTCACATCAGATTCGGACACCACGTCGGAGGTGCGGGTCGCGACACGTTCGGACAGATGGGCCATTTCGCCGAAACAATCCCCCTTGTTTAAAGTGCTCAGCAGACGACCTTGCTTGAGCACCTTGACTATGCCTTGTCCCAATATATAAAACTTTCTTCCAACATCGCCCTCATTGATGATGCTCACGTTCTTCTCGACTTTACGCCATACGCTGATGCGCAACACTTCCCATAACTCGACATCGCTGAAGCTTTTGAAAAAAAGCAGCGAGCGCAAAATATCGAATTTCTCCATGTCGTAAATTTCTGTCTGCGTCAGCACCTTGAGGTTGAAAAAGGTCACCAGGTCCTGCGCGAATTGATCCCAGGACTGGTAGCGCTGTTTCATATCCTTCTGCATGGCGTGCAGAACGATCGCATCAAGCTCGGACGGGATCTCCGGTCGGAATGACTTGGGCGGCGGCGGCTCGATGTTCACGATTTGATAGATCAGGCTGAAATTGTTGCTCGCCTCGAAAGGCAATTTGCCGGTGAGCAACTGGTACATCGTCACGCCCAGCGAGTAAATGTCAGTCTGATGCGTCAGCAAGTCATCGTTGACCTGTTCAGGCGACATGTAGGCAGGGGAACCTACACCCAACACCTGCGTAGTTTGCTGGTCCATGACCATCGCTGCGCCGAAATCGGAGATCTTGATGTCATTCTGCCCGCACAGGAGAATGTTGGCAGGCTTGATATCCCGATGGATAATCCCCTGATGCTGGGCATACTCGAGGGCCTTGCAGCACTTGTAGATGATTTCCGCGATGGTGCTGAACGGCAGCAGATGGTCCATTTGCGTGTGGAACTCGAGCGTTTCGCCCTCGACATATTCCATTACCATGTAATTCAGCGCGCCATCCATTTCGGCGTCGAGAATTTTTACGATATGGGGGTGGGATAATTTGCCGACCAGAGAAGCCTCGGTCAGCAATAGCTTGCGGTGGGCTTTGCCGGTAGAGGAGCCGCGATTCTCGCGGGTGTTGAACAGTTTGATTGCAACTTGTTGGTTGCCGAACGGGTCGAACGCAAGATATACAGTGCTGGTCGCGCCGAAGCCGATCTCCCGTATGATTTCGTATTTGCCGATCTTATCCATTTGTATTATGAAATACCGCTACAACGGGCATTTTGCTGGTTCCGGCATTACTTGTCCAGAAACTAGTTGGGGAACCTAATTGGGGAACCCGGATCAATTTCGCCATCAACGGTGTTGCCGATAAAGTCCTGGTACTTGCCCGACACATTCCGCATTTGCGAATCCAGTATCATGGTGCCATGAAGAAATCCGTATTTATTTTACTGTGCATTACGTCTTTGCTGAGCCGCGCAGAAGGCCTGCCGGACCTGGGCGATGTTTCGCAGGCTGAAATTTCGCCGTATCAGGAACGCCAGCTGGGCGAACAAAGCATGTTCGAAATCCGTGCCGACAACAGTTATCTGAATGATGCGGAAATCAATGACTATCTCAACCGGATCGGTTATCGGCTGGCGGCCAACAGCAACGATCCCAGTCTTGGATTCGAATTCTTCGCCATCGACGACAATGCCATCAATGCTTTTTCCCTGCCCGGCGGTTTCATCGGTGTAAATACCGGCCTGATACTTATTACGCAAAGCGAATCGGAACTCGCATCGGTTATGGCACACGAGATTTCGCACGCCACCCAGCACCACATCATACGCATGATTGCGGGCCAGAAAATTGATACGCTGGCCTCGATGGCTGCCGTCGCGGTAGCCATTCTGGCCGCTCGCAGCAATCCGGATGCTTCGCAGGCAGCCATGATCGGGGCGCAGGCAGGATCCATCCAGCGGCAGTTGAATTTCACCCGATCGAATGAACAGGAAGCGGATCGCATTGGATTTGCCACCCTGCAAAAAGCCGGTTTCGATGTGCATGCCATGACGGCTTTCTTTGAGCGTCTGCAGAAGGCAACTCACCTGACCGAGGGGTCGGTTCCTCCTTACCTGCGCACTCACCCGCTCACTACGGAGCGCATCGCCGACATGGAGAACCGCGCCCAGCAGGTTCCTTTTCACCTGGTGCCGGACACGCTTGACTATCATCTGGTCATCGCCAAGCTTCAGGCCATGCAGAAATCCCCGCAGGATGCCATAGCTTTCTTTACGGACGCGCTGGGGAATTACGGCAACCAGATTGCCCAGCGTTACGGCCTGGTTCTGTCTCTGCTGCGCAGCAATCAGCCAGCACGCGCTGAGCAGGAATTCGAACCGTTGCGTGACAGGGTGACGCAGAATCCGATGATTGCGACGCTGGCCGGACAGTTGCGCCGCGCCAACAAGGAGGACAAGGGGCTGGGCGAATTCTATCGGACCGCCATACAGAATTTCCCGCAGCATCGCGCATTGGCTTATGACTACGTCGACCTGTTGCTGCAAGCCGGCAAGAATCAGGAAGCGCTCAAGCTGCTTGCCGAGCAGATCATCAGCCACCCTGACGATGCGCACCTGCATGAACTCCAGGCGCGCACTTATGAGGCGCTGGGCAGGCTACAGGATGAACATCGTGCGCTGGCGCGGGCCTACACCCTGCACGGGAATCTGCAGGCCGCGATCGATCAGCTGGAACTGGCAAAAAAGGCCGGAACCGACTATTACCAGCTGTCCGCGATCGATAGCGAACTGAAGCGGCTCAGGGATATGGAGGGGGCGCATCACAAGCATTAGCCGCTACTGCATCCAGCTGCCCAGGGCGCGGACCATAGTCGGCTGTAAAAGAGGACTCACTTTGCCATGCTGTGCAATTTCAGGATACCGGATGCACGTCAAAACTCGCAGGCTGCTCTCCGCGCTGGTAGCGTTCCCACATTGTGCCGTAAGCAGACTCAATATGGCGCCGAAAACGGTCAGTATCAAATAAAGGCCGGGTAGCACGGTTGCCAGCCAGTTTGCAGCGAATGGCGTCCAGCATGTCCAGCGTGGTCGCGAGTTGGACCGCCAATGCCTCATAGTCCTCAAGATTATTGGTGATCATCTCGGGCAAGCCGATGGTGCCCAGCAAACTGCCGGCAACCCTGCCGGCAAACGTTTCTCCCATGCAGGTCAGCAGCGGCAATCCAGCCCACAGCGCATCGCTGGCGGTGGTGTGGGCATTGTAGGGAAGCGTGTCCAGGAACAGGTGCGCCAGGCGTTGGCGGGCCAGATGTTCGTCCAGCTTCATGCGTGGCGCAAACACCAGCCTTTCCGGCGCAATACCGCAGTTCGCCGCCTCCCGCCGCAAATTACGGGAGGCCACCGGGTTGTCTGCCAGCAACCACAGGACGCTGCCTGGCACTTTTTTCAGCAGGCGCATCCAGACATCGAAAATGTCCGGCGTGATCTTGTAATTATTGTTGAAGCAACAAAAGACGAAGCCTGTTTCAGGCAGGCCGGCCTCGGCACGGGAGGGAGTGCGTTCCGCAATGCGCCGGGAGGCATCATTCACCTGATAGCTGTCCGGCAGATAGACCACCTGCTCCGAGTAGTATGCACTATGCTCCGGAGGGATCAGCCGCGCATCTGCGAGAATGTAGTCAATATAGCTCGCTCCCATCGTTCCCGGATGGCCCAGATAGTTGACCTGGATGGGCGCTGCGCGATGCGCCAGGATTCCTGCGCGGTTATCCTGGGTGTAGCCTTTCAGGTCAATCGCGATGTCAATCTCCATGTCGCGCAGCAGCATGGCCGTTTCGCGGTCAGACTTCCTCTGCACATCCACGAACTGATGGAACGCACGCAACAGCCGTTCGCGCATGCCGTCCCGCGCATCCGGGCCAAATGATATGGCCGTGACCTCGAATCGTTCCCTGTCATGTTTCTCAAACAAACCGGCCATCAGATAAGCCGTCGCGTGATTGTGAAAATCCGCTGACAGGTAGGCGATCCTGATCTTGTCGTGCACGTAGCGCTGGCCAGTCCAGACCGGGGGTGCAGGAGGAAATTTATCGGCGGCATAAGTTCGGGCGCACTGCAACTGCACATCTGCGGATTGCGAGATTGCGGCAAACGAAAACGGATCGCATGTGCGTTTCCCTTCTCTTGCCGCATTGACAATCTTCTCCGCCTCGCTGTGGTAGCGCGACCAGTCGCAACACAGAAGCCGCGAATAGAACAGCTTGCCAGCGGCATAGGCAAAATCAGGCGCAATTTCGACCAATCGCGCAAACGAGAGAACAGCATCCTCAAACCGCCTGAGGTCTTGCAGCGCAACGCTGCGGTTATACAGCGCTTCCGCATAATTCGGCCGGAGACTGAGTGCCTGATCATAACTGGCCAGCGCCGCTTCATAGCGCCGCAGCTCTTGCAGCGCCAGTCCACGGTTGTAGAGCGGTTCAGCATAGTCCGGCTTGATCTCGAGCGCGCGGTTATAGCAGGCCAGGGCTTCCTCATGCCGCTTGAGATCGCGCAGCGCGTTGCCGATGTTGGAATATGCGTCCGCGTTGCCGGGGTTGATCTTTATCGCGCGGCTGATCAATTCAATTGCCGCCTGGGGATTCCCGCTTTGCTGGGCAACCACACCCAGCAGATGCAGCGCATCAAAATGTCCCGGCTGCATTTCCAGAATTTGCCGATACAACGCCCCGGCCCGGGCAAGCTGCCCCTTCCGGTGCAAGGCTACCGCCTGTTGCAACTTCAGAGCGATGGCCGGGAGAGCCCGAATTTCTTCCTGCTGGTTTTGTCGCAACACCGAACGGACCTCACAATTATTTGTGACATCTGATGTGTCATTTTCAGTTTGTTGTTTTCTAACATGGATAGTCAATATAATCCAGATTCAGGCGTTATCTGCAATATCGGGGAGACAAAGCAATGACAGATGACGTTACTCCGGGCGGGCTGCGGATAATGATAGTCCTGTTGTCCGGAACATGGATGGGCACTGCCCGTCTGCCCAGGGCGCTGGCCTCGGCCGGATTCAGGGTAGCTTCCTTTTGCCACGAGGACAGCTTCCTGTCGAAAACCCGTTACGCCGAATATATCTTCAAGGCGCCCGTGACAGGCAGCGCATTTCCTTATCTGGTCAAGGCCGTGAGGCAATACCGGCCAGAGCTGCTCATCCCCGGATGTGACTTGTCGGTACGCTTTCTGCAGGAGATTGTCCGTGCCGGTTCGGATGGCAGGCTGGGCGAGGCCATGAGCGATGTGCTTGCGCTGGTCCAACGATCGTTGGGCAACCCGGATTATTATCACGCGACCTTAAGCAAGCATGAAACATTGCAGGTGGCTGCCGAACTCGGCCTGCGCACACCGCAACAATCTCTGGTCACTGGAATTGAGGATGCCATCCGTTGCGGCGGCAACTACGGTTTCCCGCTGGTGCTGAAAGGCGAGTTTGGATTTGCCGGAAACGAAGTCAGAATGTGCAGCAAGCCGGACGAAGTCGCCGCAGCTTATCGTTCCCTGAGCCGGGGTCATAACCAACGCATTGTCGCACAGCAGTACATACGCGGTGCTGTCGCCATGCAAACGGCGCTAGCCGTTTCCGGCAGGGCGCTGGAAAGCATGACCATGTTGAAGGAACGCACCCACCCGCAACCCGCTGGCCCCAGCAGCGTAATCAAGTTTGTCGAGAACGAAGAATCCGAACGCGCCACTTCGCTGCTGATCGAAAAATATGGCTATACCGGTTTCGGCAGTGCCGATTTCATTATTGAAAATGACACGCAATCAGCATACCTGCTGGAGTTCAATCCGCGTCCGGTTCCGGCCTGCACGCTTGGATGGCTGTTTGGCCGCGATCTCTGCCGCGCCTTGTGGTGCCACCTTTCAGGTATTCCATACCAAAGAAAACCTGCCGCAGGCGGCCATCAAACGGTAGCGTTGTTCCCCAACGAATGGCTGCGTGATCCGCAAAGTCCTTTCCTGACGCAGGCATATCATGATGTTCCCTGGGACGACCCCTTGTTGCTGAAAGCGCTCGTTCAGGCAACTGTCCATGAGTAGCTACACCTTGTCATCTATTGTCAATCATCTTTCTGGTCAGATATTTTGTCCGCATGCGGTTATGGCGGGGCAGCGGACATGACTGGCCTGCTGTCGCGCTGGTTTCGCAGTTATGCATTCTGGACTGCATTGCTGATGCTGGCAGGTGTTTTGCGCGTTTTCCAGGTGGCGTGGCACACCCCGATGATCGGCTATGCCAACCAGGCTGATATGGGCCGGATGCATAACTGCTTTGGCATTTGGCCGGATAGGCAGGACATTAACGTCTTCGCCGGTTACGCGAAAGCGCCGATCAACCGCTATAAAATGGGCGGGCCGGCCGATCCTGAGGATTGTTACCAGAGTTCGGAAAAACTGTTTGTCCAGTTGGGCATCCTTGCAGGCAAGCTGAAAAACTACTGGTTTGACCGCCCGCAGCAGCAACTCGAATTGCAAACTATCGGGCTGGTAAAGGCGGCCATCCTGTGCCTGACCGGATGCTGGCTTTCCTGGCTTTACCGCAGACGCCCGCCCGCTGCGCTTGCCCATGCCGCGATTTTTGCCATGGTGATTGCGGATCCATACAATACCCTGTGGTTGAACACGCTCTACACCGAGTTTGCCGCGTTGTATTTTGTCTATCTCAGCGCGGCGCTGGCGCATTACCTGCTCACCACGGGAAAGCCGGGCCTGCTTATCAAGCTGGCATTTTTGGCCAGCCTGTTCCTGCTTGGAACTGCCAAAATGCAGCATCTGTTATTGCCCACTCTGCTGGGCGGCATGGTGTTGCTAGCCCGGCTGCGCATGTTCCGGCAGGAACAATTATTTTCAGTGGGCATCGTGGTGGTTTGTCTGGCGGTATTGCTGGTTCAGCAACAGGTGGATAACCGCCACATGCGGTTCGTGAAAGCCGCCAATGCCGCCGACACTTATTTCGGCGCGGTTCTGCCGGCGATGCATGAGCCGGTTCAGGGCGTCAGGCTGCTCGGCTTGCCGGACAAATGTGCGCACTTCGTTGGATATACCTGGTACCAGCAACACGGTATTGACCTTGGCAAGGAATGCCCGGAAGTCTTCAGTGTGCCGCGCTGGCGCTTGTTGCGCGTGATTGCGCACGACCCCAAGCTTGTGTTGAACATGCTGAAGCGCGCGCTGCCTGAAACGAAGGAGTGGAACATCGGTTATCTGGGGCAGATCGAAGGTGCCGATTTTGCCGGAATTGACAGTTTGTCCTGGCGTTTTTTTAGCTTCGCCACTTGGGTGCAATCATTACCGCTAAAAGTCTTCATGTGGCTGTACATCCTGTTTGGCCTTGCCTGGCTATATGCGGCGGTAAAGTTCCTGCGATTCCTTTTTCAACGTCGCGGAGAAGTGCCATGGCTGGTGTTGATCAGTTCATCGGTGGTGTGGATGGTGATTTTTGCCTCGATCTTCGGCGATGGCTATAGCGAGGTCGCCAAGCACGCGCATCTGAGTTATGGTTTTTTTCAGGTGCTGACCTTCGCGTTGGTTGTCGGATGGCCGATGTCCATTTTCCAAAAAAACCCAATTGCTTGAGAAATACATGCCAACATTCTTCAAGTGGCCAATCCTTTAGTTTTCAACCACGCGCATATCCAAATGTTTGCCAAGGGCTTGCAGTGCTGCAGCGATGCTGTCAATGCGCGTTGTATGCCGCACATTGGTTAATCGGTTGATTGACCTTCCCCCGAAATTTCGCCTTCGAAAAATGCATGAGATATGTTGTGCAACGCGAGCGGAAATGACGGCGATTGGCTTCGAATACATCGAGTTGTTCCACCACCGGAAGCGGTTGAGCGCGACCCTCTGCGACAAGTCACCAGTGCAGTATCTGAAGAACTGGATCAACGACTGTCAAGATGAAAACTGGTAGGATGATATCCGCCAGTTCGAAGAGAAAAAGCCGGGGGAGCCTCTGTTTTTCCAAGGGTTAACATTCACGCTATTTGCCGGATGGCAGATTGTCATTGTCCGCAAATTCACAATTACTTTAAAAAACATGCCAACAATCTTTAAGCCAGCGCCTGGCGTTCCAGGCAATAACCAACCGGGTTCACGGCTTGTGTACATATGTCTGGCGCTTGCGGTCATCATCAATTGCTATACCGCTTTCCAGCACTTCTCCCCGACCGCACTGGATTTTGACGCCGCAACTTACTATCTGCCATATGCCAAGCAGTTGCTACGCGATGGCCTGCGATTCTTTGCCGACGAAAAGTCGGTTCGTTATTCGCCTATGGCTTACGTTTATCCTGCCTTGTTTGACGCAAATCAGGTGGTGGTAAAAATCGTCAATATTTTTTTGTCTTGTGTTTTGACCATTTTGCTGTACCGCACCGGCAGGATTTTACATTCGCCACAGGCCGGACTTTTTGCGGCGTTCCTGTTTGCGCTCTCCCCGTCTTTTCGCGCCCTGATCCCTACACTGCTCACCGAGCCAGTATTTATATTTTTGGTTGGAGTTTGGTTTTGGTGCATGACGGAAATTATCGTCTATCAAAAATACCGGCTTGGCATAGTCGGTGCCATTGCTTTCGGTTTGGCAATATTGACCAGAGGCACCCTCTATTATTTTGTATATGTCGTCATTGTTGTTGCTGTGGGGATGATGTTGCGCACGACCGGGGGGCAGCGCCGCATGTGGCAAATCGTCTTGATGATGCATTTGGCCGCCTTGAGTTTCCCGTTGATCTTTATTATCAAGAACTGGTTGCTGTTCGATTATTCATTTTTCGCTACAGGTGCAGGTACCGCGCTGTATTTCGGCAGCCATCCCCTAGTCAATGGATATGAGCTTCCTTACTATGGGCTTGGCTACGATGATGGTGCCGTCACCAGGGAATATGATCACCTCAGCGTGATTGGAGACCGCCTGCTCAAGGGTGTCGCGCTTACCATGTTAGTCGAACGCCCCTGGACAGACTTGCTTGCTGCCTACACGCAAAAAACCGGCGCATTCATTTTTGTCAGCAAGGCAGTGTTGCCAAATACATTGTGGAATATTCGTTCGTTGCGAATCATGGAGGTGGCCATGGGAATCATTGGGCTGTTATCCATTAGACCACGCCCCATTCAGATACTCGTCGGCGGTATTCTGGCTTACCAAATCGCGGTGTATGTCCCCCTGCTATATACCCATCGTTACAGCGTAGGTGCGATTGATCTATGGTTAGTGCTGCTGGCGGGTATTGGTCTGGCGGCGCTACTGAAATCCAGAAACCTAGGCATAATTATCGCCGTGTCTTTGATGATTGTTTTAGCCATTGCAGTCGGCGAATACCATCGCAAATATTCCAAACCACTCTCTCCAGATATCACCAAGGTGCCGCATCAAGTAATCTGGCAACAGGACGGTCGAAGTTTGACGCCGATTGGCAATGCCGGATTCATGCTGACCGAGCCGGGAAAGTATCGTGTGAGTGGCGAACCAAATGCGTTGGATATCCCCGTACGGGGTGTGCTTCAATTGAACCAGACAGGCAACTATGTGCTCAGCCTGCGGCTGGCAGTAATGGCAGAAACGGACGCGCATTGCAAGAAATTCCGGGTGTTTTACAAGAGGCTGGTTGACACTGCGTTTGCAGACAGTCAAAGCGTAAGGCTCAGAATAGAAAACAATGGTGAGATGTATAACTACGACGTTGGAGCAACATTACCCTTGGCGTTGATCAGCGATGGAGATATCCGACTCAGTTTTGAATGCCCGTCCAATACACAGGTTGTAATTGACAATCTGAGCATTTCCGAGCCACATGTAGCGGAAACGTACAGACAGCTTTATCTCAGTCACTTGCACAATGCTACACCAAAGTAATCTCCATTGACATGAGGGTGCAGCAGTATTCTGTAAAAACCCCCGCGCTTACATCGGCTTAGAGATTCGCGCTATGATGCTCAGCGCATCGCCCGCGCGAAAGGCGGTGACTACGCGCTCGAGAGCCCCTCCATATTTTCATCCAGATCTTGGGATTTTAGCGGTTTTGAATAGGTTCGGGGCTGCACGTCGAATGGCCGTATATGGACTCCACCTCGTTTGCAAGTAATCCGTTTTCAGGCTGGCAGGTTCGACTGCTCACGTATATCCGGTCTCTAACTGCTGCATCCCTATTTGAGATGCCTGTGAGGTCGGTTGCCCGATACGAAGCGCATGTTAGGACTGCTCATCGCTTCACAGATTCGCCCCAAAAGCCGCCACATAATTTTCCGTATTTCAAGGGGGCAAGTGCTAAAATGATCCGGAGTCTGTTTCAGATACTCGATACGCATAGTCCTCATTTTTGATAAGGGGGCGAATTTAGTGGAACGTTCTCCCTAGGTTTAGTCGAAGGGCAGAGGTTTGTAAAAGAACAGGACCACTTTGACAAGCATTAGTACAGTTTTCGATACCTGCTGCCAGTAGGAAGGAAGCAAGGGTTTCGTACAGAATTATTGGGCCTGTTGTATTAACTGGATGATCTTTTTGGAATAAGACATTAATGCGCCCCCCCCGCCTTCCAATATTTTTTACTTTAGTTATATCTCTTCGCAATCAAGCCGATCAAATCCAGCCGTTGCTTACTGAGGTTAGCAGGATGTTGGACGGGCTTGTATCGGACCATGAGATAGTCATCGTTGACAACGCATCGGAGGATGACTCACTACTTCGTTTGAAGGCACTTACTGGTGCAGACGGATTGCCTAACCTGCAGGTTTACGCGCTCACCAAAGAAGTTGATGCCGATACTGCCGCATGGGTTGGGTTAGAGAATGCACTGGGTGATTTTGTCGCCGTCATTGACCCGCTCGTTGACGACATCAGCTTCCTACCTGAGATGCTCGACAAGGCTACCAGCGGTGCTGATGTGGTCTTTGCCAACAACGAGCAGAAACCGGAACAGAGTTTCGCCTATCGTGGCGCTTATGCAATATTTAATCTGTTATACAAATGGTTCAACGGCATTCACCTGGCTAATGAAGCTCCACAGTACCGCATGTTGAGTAGGCGAGTTGCCAACTTCATTCTTCAGCATCCGCAGCCAGCCATGACGTATCGGCACCTCCCTGCGACGGGTGGTTTTGCCCGAGTCAATCTCAGCTATAGCGCGGCTCCCAAAATTTCGTACACCAAGCGACTGTGGGATAGCATTGACCGAGGCATGCGGCTGCTAGTTTCGACTACACGCGGCCCGATGCGCCTTGTGACATCGCTCTCTTTGTTTGGTGCTGTTGCTAATCTCTTATATTCGATCTATGTGGTTGCAGTTGCAATATTAAAGACCGACGTTGCTCCTGGTTGGGTCAGCCTTTCTTTACAGCAATCCGGAATGTTTTTGCTGATCTCCTTGGTCTTGCTGGTGTTGGGTGAGTACATCCTGAACATGGTCAGTCTACAGAACGAAGGTCCGCTCTATCATGTAGGGCAAGAATTCACTTCCGCCCGTATGACTCGCCGTGAAAAGCTGAATATCGAAGAAGCAATGCCTCAGTCGCAAATAGCTGACGCCCATTCTGAACGAGCCGCCTGATGACGAAGGCCGACTCAACAGTCGACGCCGTCATTATTGGCGGCGGCTTTTACGGCGCAGCGATTGCGATCTACCTAGCAAAGCAACGCGGCCTAAAACGCATCGTCCTGGTGGAGCGTGAGTCAGCGCTTCTTACCCGCGCCTCGTACAATAATCAAGCCCGTGTTCACAACGGCTATCACTATCCGCGCAGCTTTACTACGGCGCATCGCAGCCGCGTCAATCAGCCGCGCTTTGTGCGCGATTGGCCGGAGGCGATGAAGCAGGATTTTACCAAACTGTATGCGATTGCTCGCCGCAACTCCAAGGTGACGGCCAAACAATTCGTGCGTTTCTGCAAAGAGATCGGCGCAAAGATTGAGCCGGCTGATCAATCTTTGCATCAGCTATTTGAGCCGCGCCTGATCGAGGAGGTATTCTTAGTTGAAGAGTACGCCTTTGACTCCAGCAAACTGGCGAGTTGGGCTGAAAGTGAATTAAGAGCATGCGGCGTAGAGGTACGGTTTGAGACTCGCGTTACAGCAATTTCAAATGGAGACCATGCATCGTTAAAGGTCACCATGCGAGAGAAAGATGGAAGTGAAGCTGAAATTAGCAGCCGTTATGTATTTAATTGCACTTATAGCGGCCTCAATCAGTTTGCCGGCGACTTTCCCGGTACACAAACCAAACTTAAGCAAGAAATCACAGAGATGGCATTGATGCAGGTACCCACCGTGCTCAAAGAGTTGGGTATTACGGTGATGGATGGCCCTTTCTTTTCGCTGATGCCTTTCCCTGCGCGTGGACTGCACACCCTTTCCCATGTGCGCTACACCCCGCACATGCATTGGAATGACCAACGGAACATCGATCCCTATCAAAGGCTGCATGACTATGAACACGCCACCCGCGTAGAACGTATGATCAGGGATGTTGCACGGTATTTGCCTGCAGTGCAGGATGCACAATATGTTGATTCGTTATTCGAAGTTAAAACCGTTCTGGTGAAAAACGAGGGGGATGATGGCAGGCCGATTTTGTTTGAGAAGCACGAGGAATTACCGGGATGTTATTCGGTACTGGGTGGGAAGATCGACAATATTTATGATGTGCTGGAGAAACTGGATGAAGAAGTTCTTTGATTTACAGAAAAACAATTGGTTTATTTACATCTTCGCACTTGGCATTTTATTAACTGGCATTTGGGCTAGGTCTTTTGCACTGGGCAACGCTTTTTACGGTGACGCTTTCGATGATGGTGAATTTGCCGCATCACTGATGTCCGTGCTTGCAGAAAATATAAGGCTTTTCACCATACATGGCGCATTACATTGGATACCTGGGTGGTTTTCGCAACAAAGTGTCGGGATTGATAAACACTTTCTACCAACCATGCTGATTCACAACTCACTGGATGCCTTGGCGGGTTTGTTCCTGTACGTTAACCAAGCGGGCTAGAGGAGTATTACTACGTGACATTAACTAATGCATTGATTGGGTATTCTGGTTTTGTTGGGTCAACATTGTTAAAGCAAGCACATTTCGAATCCCTTTATCGCTCGGCCAATATCGGCGAGATCGAGGACAAGTCGTTTGATACAGTTGTTTGCGCTGGTGCTCCTGCTCAGAAGTGGATCGCAAACCGCGAACCCAAGGCGGATCGAGGGAAGATTGAGGGGTTGATCGAGCATTTGAAATCTGTTCAGTGCAAAACGTTTATTCTGATCAGCACTGTCGATGTGTTCAAAAATCCGATAGGGGTTGATGAAGGTACACCAGTCGATGAATCAGGACTTCACGCTTACGGCCTACATCGCCGCCTGCTGGAAAAATTTGTTGAAGGTTATTTCTCCAACCATCTGATTGTTCGTCTCCCTGGCCTGATCGGTCCAGGACTGCGCAAGAATGTCATCTTCGATTTCCTGAATGACAATAATCTCCACGCGATTGATAGTAGGGGCGTCTTTCAGTTCTATCCAATGGTTAACCTCTGGTACGACATTCAAACCGCGCTTAACGCTGGTTTGAAGGTGATACACCTCACGGCTGAACCCATCAGCGTTGCCGATGTTTCGCTGCACGGTTTCGGCAAGCCCTTTGAACAAGTGCAACCGAAGAATAGTTCCAGCTATGACATGCGCACCAATCACGCAGAGATCTTCGGCAGTTCGGGAAGTTATCAGTACAGCCGTCGTGAAACCATACAGGCAGTTCGGGCTTATGCGCAGTCGGAGCCGCGTACACTTAAGGTACTACCAGGAGCAAACGTATGAGGCTGGCCATTTCCAACATCGCGTGGGACACATCTGAAGACGAAGAAATCGCCGAGATGCTTAAACGCTACGGCGTGGATGCGATTGATATCGCACCGGGCAAATACTTTCCAGAGCCAGACAAGGCGACGGATGAAGAAATCGTACGTGTGAAACACTGGTGGGCTGCTCGTGGTATTGAGATCACGGGGATGCAGGCGCTGTTGTTTGGCACAAGCGGCCTGAATGTGTTTGGTCCGGCCGAGGCTCGGGATGCATTGCTGCAACGCCTATCCGCTGTCTGTCTTATTGGCGCTGGGCTAGGTGCTACCCGCTTGGTGTTTGGCGCCCCCAAAAATAGAGATCGTAACGGCTTGAACGATAACCAAGTTATGGAGATTGCGATTCCGTTCTTTCGTCAGATAGGTAATGTCGCCCAAGCCTGCGGTGTCATCTTTTGCCTCGAACCGAATCCGCCCCGTTATGGCGCAAATTTCATGACGACGAGTGTTGAGACGGCAGAAGTAGTAAGGAAAGTCGCGCATCCTGCGATACGCATGCAACTGGATACCGGGGCAATGACGATCAACCGTGAAGACCCTGTAACAGTATTGCACAGCAACGCAACACTGATAGGGCATGTCCACGCGAGTGAGCCAGACCTTGTCCCGCTGGGTGACGGTGTAGTGGACCACGCCACAATGGCCCAGAACTTGAGGCAGCAATTGCCAGAGCACATCGTTACCATTGAGATGCTGGCAACCAATGAAGAGCCTCATCTTGTTTCGATTGAACGTGCTTTGCGCGTTGCGGTTAGGCACTACCGTAAAGAAAAGGGACCAGATGCGTAATATTATCGATAAATTTAAGCACCAATTGGTTTGGAGCTTGCTAATTATGTCATTGATGCTAATTAGCTCGTTAATATTGCGTCAGCAGGATTCAAATAAATTGGCTGGTGCCCAAATTTTAGAGGCGACGTACCACGTTCTTTTAACTGTTACTGCATTGGGTGAAATTGCGGCGGACAAACATTGGTATCTGGCATGTCAACATCACCTGGTATGGGTTCCGACGTACCGATTACGGATACTCTAAGGTCCCGTAGGATGAGAGGTCTATAAATGCGTGATGGAATTTTGCCGGTAGTTAGGGTGCGAAGTAGTGGAGTTGAACATACAGGCGGATCATGTGCATCTGAACTGCAAGAAGAAAGGAATGCGTGTGTGCCACGGTATATTTAGGGACACCGGCTTTTTCTGGTCTCCAAAAATATTTTAAGGCCATTGTTATGTTTAAAAACGGATCCGGATCGGAGATTTCAAGTGATTCCAATCATTAAAGCTCTTACAAAGTTCAAGCAATGAAGTGGCTAATTCTCTTCCTAGGTATTGCCTTCAACGCTTCGGCCAGCGTGTTAGTCAAACTCGCCATGATGCCGCCCCGCAAATTTCCCTCACTCAGTAATCCGATGGAAGCATTGAGCAACTGGCCGTTTTGGTTGGGGTTGGCGTTATATGGTGCGGCGTTTTTACTGTATGCCGCAGCCTTGGCTCGCTTGCCTTTGAATGTGGCGCATCCGGTCCTGACATCTGGGGCGATTGCGACCGTGGCATTGTGCTCTTGGCTGATTTTCCGTGAAACTTTCCAGTGGACAACCATCACGGGCATTCTACTGGTGGTGGCAGGTGTTGTGCTAATCACGCTTCGTATCTCTTAACTACCAGAAGAAATTGAAGATGTATCTACCTGATGTTATTCCTGAAGTCCGCGCAGCCTGGCAGGTGCCTGAGTTTGAATCGTTGTTGTGGCGTGGCCGTGAGCATCCTTGGTCTGTTGTGATTCCGGTGATCAATGAAGGAGAACGAATCAAAAGAATGCTCACTAGAATGTCCGCCCTCGAAATTGAAAGTTTCGCCGACATCATCATTATCGATGGTGGTAGCACGGATGGTTCACTTGGCCTTGATTCGCTCCAAATGAACGGTGTTCGCGGCTTGCTGCTTAAGACTGGACCTGGCAAATTAAGTGCCCAGTTACGTTGTGCCTATGCGTTTGCGCTCGATCATGGCTATGAGGGCATTGTGACTATTGATGGCAATGACAAAGATGATCCTGAGGCGATACTTCGCTTTATTGATGCGCTAAAACAGGGGGTAGATTTTGTGCAAGCTTCGCGCTTTATTTCTGGTGGGGTAGCAGAAAATACGCCGAAGTCACGAGATTTTGCTATCCGCTTCATTCATGCCCCGATGTTAAGCTTGTTTTCTGGTTTTCACTGGACAGATACCACACAGGGTTTTCGCGCATACAGCCGCAAAATGTTGCTGGATGACAAGATCGCTCCATTTCGCAATGTGTTCATGACATATGAACTACTGGCGTATCTTTCATATCGCGCCCCCAAACTTGGGTATCGGTGTATTGAGCTGCCCACTATACGACGTTATCCAAAGGGTGAAGTACCCACCAAAATTAGCAGCTTCAAAGGTAACCTTTCCGTGTTAGCGGTGCTTTTGCGGGCATGTTTGGGTAATTACAATCCACTTTCGCCGTCATCTCGTTGACTTGCACTACGATGAACTGTCGGAGTGGCTTGGAGAGTCTGGCATCGGCAAGGATTTTATCTACTCGTCGCAAGGTTTCATGGCGCCGGCATCGTATGCTTTGCCTTTCGCTGTTCGAATCAACAGCCCGCTTAAAAACTATGATACGGGCGGCATGTCGGTCGAGGGTTCAGTTCCCGCTAATGGCCATCTCGGTGCAATCCTCTATGGGCCAAGCGCTGTCAACCAGATCAAAATGGAAGAAGGTTCCTCCCTGTTTTCGGTATTCTGTAAATTCGATCCAGATTGGGCGGTGGTCGAGTTCAATACCGCCGATCTGCGCAATCCATCGCGCCTTCCGGATTTTGCCGAGGACTACCGGTCATTGCGTGAAATCTATAACTACGGCGCACGTTTCATTTCACCGATGGCATGGAATGGCAGCCGAGGTACCTTCGCCGGCCAGCCCGGATTTGTCGGCCTACACCGCATTGCGCGATTCACCTCTTGCAGATGCCATCAAGAGCTTCATGATCAGCCATGCCAACCTGCCGCGCCGATCGCGATTGTGGACATTTGGTGCTGAAGAGATCGCGGATAGTGACGGCTGGATACCGTCAACAGGAACGCAAGGTGTAATTGGCCATGGAATATTCACCTTGCGTACCAACTCTGACGGTTACGGTGCGCTGGAATCGCCGGATGACTTGTCCTTCCACCTAGCGGACTATCGTGCGATTATCGTCAAAGCCAGGGATTCCAGGGTATTGCAGTCCATCAGGGTAGAATCGCAAAAGAAAATGGGGAATGGCTGCAGATACTTGCAATGACTGAGGCGGCCAAACTCCAGCAAGTAAAGGGAGGGATGCTGTTGCCTTTATCCGGACCAGGAACAGATGCAGAATTTCAGCGTATCCGGCTGATCTGGAAAACGTCCAGTGCCGACCCGCTGGAGCTGGAGCGGATTGCATTTTATGCACGATAATGATTTTGCCGTGAGCCGATGGCATGGCGATCCATTTCGCCATAGGCGTTGAAAGACATGACAGTCACGCGCGTTAGAAAATTAGCGTTTTTGCTGTTGGTCTTGACTGCCATCGCTGCGGTTACTGGCTTGGCCTGGCGAACAATCCATGCTGTCCCACCGTCCTGCGCAGCCCGCGGGTCGATTGACACTCCCAAGGTGGTTGACCCCAGCACAAATAGCATAGAGGGATGGGCCGCTGACGCTGCCGGAATAAACCGTGTCGAGATGTGGGTAAACGGCAAGTTGCTCGCCAGCACTCAAGCCGATATCGGCAGGCCTGATGTTACCGCAGCCTTGCCGCAATGCAGGTTCCCTGTCTCGTCAGGTTATAAGTTCGAGCGCGAGCCGATCCCGCTATCTGCCACTGAAGTGGAAATACGTGCGGTGAATGCCGATGACAAGTCATTCACCATCGGCCATGTTCCGATTGATTTTTCCAAACCTTTCGGCGTCCTGGACGTCACCGACACATTCGAACCGGATGGGCGCAACCTGATCAGTGGCTGGGCGATAGCGGCCCAGGGGCCAGTGAAAGTACGGGTTCTGGCGAAGGACAAAGAGATGCTGGCTTTGACCGCCAGCAACCGGCGCGATGATGTCGGCAAGGCGTATCCGGCCTGGCCCCAAGCCGCAAGGAGCGGCTTCGAGGGATTATTGCCGCTGCGCAAATTGCCGCGCGGCCGCTATCACTTGAGAATTCTGCTCGAGGATGACAAGGGGCACAGCGGCGAAATTGCCGGGCCGGAAGTGCGCAACGATTTTCCGTTTGGAAAGGTATTGGCGCAGCATGAAAAATTGATGCCGCCCGGCGCTATCGAGCTGCGTGCATGGCTGGCGGATGAGAATGGCATCCGGAAGGCGAGCGTGGAAACTGAGACGGGCACGCCGCTTGGCGAGATGAAGATGGTCAAGGGGAATCAGCCTCTCGCGGCATTTCATGATCCGCGCTTTAACCGCAGCAAAGCGGGTGATGCACCGCTCAAGTATGGCGGCCTGTATGGTCTGCGCTTACCGTTTACTTTGATTCCGTCAGGCCTGCAGCGATTACAGGTGCGCGTGGAGGATAAGGCAGGCAACGTTGCGGTGCTGCCGGGACCACTGGTGCTCGACAGGAATCCTGCGGCAAGGCAGGCGTGTTCCGGCAACAAGCTGCGGGTGTTCTATCCCGGCGGCACGGTAGACTTTCGCAATAACTTCCCCCAGCTACGGGAACTGCGTGACATGGTGCAAGGTGGTTGCGTCGACGTCGGTTTTCGCGGTCGTCTCGAATATATGCGCACCACCAGGGGCAAGCAGGCCGATTATGTATTCGACTCCGATTTCCCCGATCGCCTGCGCTACCGCAATGGCAGGGGTATGAGCGGCGATTCCCTGAGGGAATTGTTGCAGACCGCGCTGCATTTTAGCGCTCCGCTGATGATTACGCTGGATGGCGGCGTATGGGCCAGTGCCAAATTCTCTGCACCTGATCTCGATATCGTTGACATGCTGGAGCAGGACGAGCGCATGGTGCAATGGAACCAGTTCGGCAAGAGCGAGCCGGACGATGCGCTGAAAGGGTTGGCCGGCGCCACTGACAGTCCGCTGCTGGCGCGCATGATGAGCCTGAATTATTACAACCGCCGCTTCCTCGATTATAAAAAACGCAACCTGCAGGCGGCAGTGCGCGACATCGTCAAGTTCAGCCAAGCGCACCCGAATATTTTCGTGATGGTCGATCTCGATCCGGACGAATATATCAATCCATGGTTCTATCTGACCCAGTGGTACGACTATAACCCGGATACTTTGCGCCAGTATCGTGAATGGCTGTTCCATCTGGGCCCGTATGCGGACGGAGGCGAGTTGGCCTTCTCGCGGCACGAACCGGTCATGACCCTGGACGAAGCGAATCGTCTTGCCAAACGCTCATGGAAGGAAATCAGCTCGGTCGAACCGCCGCGCGCGACCATAGACTATAGCGATCCGTGGCAGCAGCTCTGGACGCAATTCAAGCGCCATCTGGTGGCGCGCCATTACGACGGACTGGCCAGATGGGCCGTGGAAGCAGGTTTACCCAAAGACCGCATTTACACCAGCCAGACATTTATCCAGGCGGACGTGGCGATCAGCGTCACCGATACCGCCGATGGCTGGACCGACCAAGCCGGTGTCTCCATCGAGGGTGCCAAGCCACGGCAGGGCCATCTGGGTGCGATCCTGTATGGCCCGAGCAGCCGCAACGAAGGCAAGCCGCGCAGCGGCAGCAGCCTGATCGACGACATCAGACGTGTTGATTCGGAGTGGGGGGTAGTTGAATTCCACCCGGCGACCATTTCCTTTCCGGAGAAACTGCCGAGCCATGCCGAGTCGTACGCCACCATGCAGGCGCTGATTGACGGCGGCGCACAATTTCTATCGCCGATGTGGGGCAGCTATGCCGGTGATCGCGTGGTGCATCCTGCTAATTTCAAGGCATACGACGCCATGGAAGGCACGCCATTCGAGTATCAGCTCGTCTGGTGGCTGCGCGCCATGCAGGCGTGGCCGGTGGGCAGCCTGTATTATCCTTTCGGTGATCCCATGGTAAAAAGCACGGATGGCTGGACCGCGCTGGCGGGCACGCATCTGGAAAGCGATTATGGAAAATTGCGTTTGGCCAGCAATGATGCTCATCTGGATTTGTTATCCCCGCAGTGGGAAGCGCGCTATTTGAACGCGCCCGCCGAACTCGTCATATCCGGAGATTGGCCGCAGCAAGCCAGAATATCGGCCGAGCTGGATTTGGGCAATGGCAATAAACTATCATGCGCGCTCAGAACAGCCAAACCGCATAGCGTAAGTTGCCGATTCCCGGCTGCTCTGGGAAAGCAGATGTCACAGTTGAAACTGCAATGGCAGTTCGGTGCCGCTCCGGCAAGCGCGACTGTAGATAGCGTGGGGCTTATAATCAACTGAGCCGAGATGATGTGGTGCTCACCGCAGTAAATGTGTACTCCAAATATGACAGGTTTCATTATGAAAAACTTCGACGAATCTATCCGCGTCATTCGCGCTGAGTCTGCCGATTTTTTTGCAGCCGATATTTTTATGGAATGCTTTGGCACACCATTCCCGGTGCCGCGCGACAATTGCGGTTTGCCCATTGCCACGCCGCCAGAAAACTGGCGGCAATATGTTGCATTTTACCGTTGGTCCGAGTCGCACTTTGAGCCAGTTGGATTTTGTAACTTCATACGCTACGGCGAGGTATATCTCGAGGGTGGTATGTGTGTAAAAAAAGGGTTTTATCGCCGCCTGCCAAAGCATCATTGGCAGGAGTGCAAGTCTCGCGGAGGTATTGCCCAGATTTTGATGGAGGAAGCTGCAAGAGAACTTACGGACTGCGTTGCATGGTTTGGTTATTGCGGAGATGCCATGGCATATGAGGTGGATAAGCGGGTCGGTTATATTGAGACATCCCATCATCACCTTATTGTGAAATGGTTTCAGCAGGTGTCTGCTGAACGGCAAAGAGAGTTGATTGATTCAATCGCGGAGATCGGCCCATTCTGAAAACTGGTTCGAGGGCATCGGGCGCTCATGCGATTGTCGGCCCCCGGCAAATGGACTTTTAATGTTGAATGTTGAAGCAGAATCCAGAAGGGATTGCAGGGTATGAAAGGTGTTATCTTGAGCTATCACTCACACAACGTTTTCGGGGTAGATTACCAAAATAACGATCACGTCGCGTTCGCACAAGACCTGGAGTTGATCAGAGCGTCGGGGGCGGAGATTGTCCCGCTAATGACTCTCGTTACCAGGATGCAATCCTGCAAGTCGGGCGAAACGCGGGACACCGACGGGAAAATGTATGTGGCGCTTACTTTCGATGACGGCCCGATTTTTGACTATGAGGACTTTATTCATCCGGTCCATGGGCATCAACGAAGTTTCTATAACCAGATGCTCCGGTTTCGCGAGAAGCATGGAAGCGGTGTTCAGCCCGGCCTGAGCGCCACCAGTTTTGTGATTGCATCCCCATCTGCGCGACAAGCCATGGCGCGTAGTCCGGAATGTGGCTATACGTTCCTTGATGAAAGCTGGTTAGGGGATGGTTGGTGGGAGAACGCCGCAAAAACGGGGATACTTTCAATCGGAAACCATAGTTGGGATCACGTACACCCGGCAGTTCCGGATGTCGTTATTTCTTCTCAGGTACGGGGCAGCTTCGATGAAGTGGCTTCATATGCGGATGCAAATGCCGAGATTCGCAATGCATCAGATTTTATTTCGCATAAAACAAATGGGCTGTCAGTTCCCTTGTTTGCATTTCCTTATGGCCAATACAACGATTACCTTATAAAACAATACTTGCCTGATTACCTTGATGAGCATGGCATAATTGCCGCATTTTCCGCAGATGGCAGGTATGTTTCAGACAAGGATAATCTGTGGTGCCTGTCGCGGTTTATTTGCGGGTTTCATTGGAAATCGCCGGAAGAGTTGGTTGGCATCCTCAATGGATAGTTTCTGTTATGGAGCGTTGTTATAAACCACGGCGCTATTTATCCGCCCGTTACATAAATTCAGCGCCTGTGACAAGGATAAATGATAGGAGACAGCGACAGAATGATGCCGCATGCGCAGCCTCGAAGCACGCGCAATGAGGGTGTTACGGGTTGACACGTTGTATTGTCCATGACGCATGCTTAATCAGGAAAGCTATTGAAAATCACCCATGAACCAATTCAGTGATGTTGATTCCGCAGAACTGACTGTCCAGCCTTTCGTAGCCACCTATCAGGGCGGGCAGATCATGAAGGTGCGGTTGACGCTTCATGTGCGGGACATATGTATTTTCGATCCCGTCATTCGCCTGTTTATTCGCCGTCAAGGCAGCGAGACCCATTTGCTTGCATCCGATACGCCCCAAGGCGGGATATTTTTGCCCTGGTTGCCGCGCGGTGAATTCTCGTTCAATTTCGGGTGGCCGATATCCCTTCCTGCCGGCAACTATGAAGTCGGAATATCGTGGGGGACGGCAAGCACAGTGCGCCCAACTGATTCCATACTGCCCTTTTCGATTGATGAATCTGACCCTGCGCAGCAGGTTTTGTTGGGTACATGGAGCGTTGATCCGGAAACTGAAGCCCGGTTGGCGCAGTTGTCCTGGCGCCAGGGAATGAGCAACTGGTTTCATCGCCATTTTTGCCATGCGACGAAGGTGATCACGGAACTCTGTCTGGCCAACTCGGAAAAGCTGCATGGCAGAATTCTCGACATAGGGGCCGGCGAGGGAATTACCGATTTAAGCATCGTCTTGCGTTATCAACCGCAGGAACTGGTGGCGATGGATATTGTGGATTACATCAAGGAACTGCCCCGCATAGCACGGGAAAATGGCTTGCCATTGGACAAGCTGCCCGATAATTTCACCTTCCTGCAGCAAAGCTGCGAAGAAGTCCCTTATCCGGACGAAAGCTTTGACGTGGTCATCTCATGGGGCTCGCTGGAGCATATGGCCGGCGGGTATCGCAAGGCATTGGATGAGGTTTATCGCGTGATAAAACCGGGAGGATTATTCTTCGTCGCGCCGGGTCTTTATTATTCGGCATGGGGCAGCCACTTGGGCGAGTTCAGTCCCATCCCGCATCTGCATTTGCGCATTCCCGAGGCCGAATTAGAACAGATGGTAATGACCACCAAACCCACCATAATGGACCGCTCCGGTTTTGATGTGACCAACGAGGATTATTGGCGTTTTTACAAGGAGCTTAACCCTATCCGTTTGGCCGACTTTGAAAAAGAGTTGCGTGGCTATGGCTATATCTTTCTGCGCGCGGCAATCAGAACCAGCGAGGTAGTGGAGTATGACGATGCACTGCAACCCTACAGCATCCTGGATTTGGCAGTAGAGGAGCCTTACCTGGCCGTTAAGAAGCCGGAAAGGGGCTTGTGATGTTAAGGATGGTTCCGGCGCATCTTGTGGAGATGTGTCGTCTCCCTCTGCTGTCAGCAGTGACGGAACATACATGATCGCCATTGATGCCAACCGGCCCGTAACCGGCAATCGCCATGGTGGAAAGTGTCTCGCTGATTGGTCAGGAAGGAAGGCAGACAGATGAATGAATTCAGTGTGCATGTCATGTGCTGGCGTGACGGTGAGCCATTGCTGCGCGCGGTGCGCGAAAACGTGTTTGTGCGCGAGCAGAACGTGCTGGTGGAGCTGGAATGGGACGGTCGGGATGAGTCCTGCCGGCATGTCCTGGCGCTGGACGCGCAGGGCAATGCCATAGGCTGCGGACGCATCACGGCGGACGGGCATATCGGGCGCATGGCGGTGTTGCCGGGGTGGCGCCGCAGAAAGGTGGGCAGGGCGATGCTGGAGGCGCTGCTCGATTACGCGCGCAGCCAGCATATCCAGCAGGTCGAACTCAACGGTCAGGTGCAGGCGCTGCCGTTCTATCGCCGCTTCGGGTTTGTGGAAGAGGGAGAAGAATTCATGGAAGCGGGCATCCCGCACCGCATGATGCGTCTGCTGTTGTAGGCTGGGCCAGGCCCGGCAACGTGATTCGGTGAACAGGGCCCATGTCGATGGATCTCTACTCTGATTAAATTCCACATGGCTGCAAACGGGGGTCTTGCGGCAGGAATACAAGGTGTGCGACCGGCGAATGGCTGGCAGTTTTTTCGGCACGTGTTGCAGCCGCTACCTGGGTGCGCGATATTGTCCCTGCAAAGCCAGCATCCAGCCGGGGTATTCTGCTGGTAACTGGCTGACCTCGTCCAGCGCACGGATTTCTTCTTCCGACAGTTTGACCTCAGCGGCCCCGATATTGTCAGCAAGCTGATCAATGGTTTTCGCGCCAATGATCACGCTGGTGACATGGGACCTGGCCAACAGCCAGGCCAAGGCGATGCGTGCGACCGAAACGCCGTGCGATTCGGCGATCGGCCTCATCGCATCGACGCACCTGAATGCACGCGGCTTGTCCACTACCGGGAAATCGAATTTGGTTCTTCTGGCGCCCTCTGGGCCTGCAGAGTCCGCGCTATATTTTCCGGATAGCAAACCGCCGGCCAACGGGCTCCAGACGAGCAATCCCAGGCGCTGGTCTTGCAGCAGCGGAATCACGTCACGTTCAAGATCGCGGCCGGCAATGGTGTAATACGCCTGAATGCTTTCGAACCTGGCCCAGCCACGCCTATCCGATATGGCCAGGGCCTTCATGACTTGCCATGCTGCCATGTTGCACAGACCAATGTAGCGAACCTTGCCTGATCGAACGAGATCGTTGAGTACCGATAAGCTCTCTTCCAGTGGCGTCAGCGGGTCAAATCCATGGACCTGATAGAGGTCGATATGGTCAAGCTGCAGACGTTGCAGGCTCGCATCAATCTGATTCATTACGTGGTAGCGGGATAGGCCGCGTCCATTGGGCAGGTCATTCATGATTCCAAATGACTTGGTGGCGATGACCAGTTGGTCGCGCGGCAAGCCCAGCGTCCTGATGGCCTGGCCCAGCAATTGTTCCGACTCTCCGAGCGAATACACATTGGCGGTATCGATCAGGTTGATTCCCGCATCAAATGCAAGCCTGACCTGGGCATTAACCGCCTCTTGTTGCAAGCCGCCCATCACCTCCCAAAATCCCTTGCCGCCATAAGTCATGGTGCCAAGAGAAAGTTCAGAAACATAAAGGCCGGTTTGGCCAAGCAGGCGATAGCGCATTGCAGCTCCTTCAATGGAAATTGATCAGAGATACATCAGATTTTGCTCAGCTCCCTGATATGTGCCGCTACGCTGCGGCCCAGCGCCTGCAGTTCGTAACCACCCTCAAGCAGGGACACGATACGGCCCTGGGCATGTTTGTCGGCGAGCTCCATGATCAGCTGCGTGACCCAGGAGTAATCCGTTTCGTCCAGCTTGAACTGCGCCATGTCGTCCTGCCAGTGCGCATCGAAGCCGGCGGAGATGAACAGCATTTCGGGCCGAAAACGTTCCAGTGCAGGAAGCCAGTATTGATTCACTGCCTTGCGGAAGGCGGGGCCGTCCGTACCTGCCGGCAGCGGAACGTTGATGATGTGATCGCTGCCGCTATCCGCGCCGCGATACGGATAGAATGGGTGCTGGAAGGTGGAACAGAGCATGACGCGCGGGTCGTCGCAGAAAATTTCTTCAGTCCCGTTGCCGTGATGCACGTCAAAATCGGCAATGGCAACACGTTTCAGTCCATAGTATTCCAGGGCGTGGGCAACACCGACTGCGACGTTGTTGAAAATGCAAAAACCCATGGCGTGTGCGGATCCGGCATGATGGCCGGGCGGGCGCACGGCGCAGAAGGCGTTCGCCACTTTTTTTCCCATCACCAGCTCTGTCGCCAGCACCGCGGCACCGGCGGCACGCAGCGCGGCTGGCAGCGTAAAGGGATTCATCGCCGTGTCCGCGTCAAGGTAACTGATCCCTTGCGTGGGCGCGGCTGCGCGGATGGCCTCGATGTAATGCGGCTCATGCACGCGCGCAAGCTGTTCGAACGTGGCGAGCGGCGCTTCGTGGCGCTGCAGAAAATTCAGCAGGCCGGATGCGATCAACTGGTCCTCAATGGCCATCAGCCGCGCAGGACTTTCCGGGTGGTGCGGACCCATATCGTGTTTGAGGCAGTCGGAATGGGTAATATAAGCGGTGTACAAATTATTATTCCCTCTGCTGGCTGGGTTAACATGTCGCCAGGATATTCTACGCCATTGACAGATCAGCGAGTGCAAACCCATGGGACTACATTACCTTAGCAAGCTGTTTTCGCCCAAATCGGTCGCCGTGATTGGGGCGAGCGACCGGGCCGATTCGGTGGGCGGGGTCGTATTCAGCAACATGCTGGAAAGCGGCTTCAAGGGCGAATTATTTCCGATCAATCCGGTCCATGAGCAGATCCAGGGCAAGCGCGCCTATGCCTCGATCGAGCAGATTGGCAAGCCGGTCGAACTGGCGGTGATCTGCACCAAGGCCGAGACGGTTCCGGACATCATCGAAGCGTGCGGCAAGCATGGCGTGCATGCGGCTGTGGTGCTGTCTGCCGGCTTCAGTGAAGTGGGCAGCCACGGCGCCGAGATCGAGCGCAGCATGCTGGCACAAGCCAAGGCATATGGCGTGCGCATCATAGGTCCCAACTGTCTCGGCATCATGAGCACCGGCATCGGCCTGAACGCCACTTTCTTCAGGGGACGGGTCAAGCCGGGCAACCTCGCGCTGGTATCCCAATCCGGCGCACTCTGCACAGCCATTCTTGATTATGCTCCGGCGCATGACATCGGGTTCTCCAGCATTGTTTCCATGGGCGCCTCGGCAGATGTGGATTTCGGCGAGGTGCTCGATTACCTGGCGACCGACCCGGGAACCGAGAGCATCCTGCTCTATGTCGAAGGCATCCACAAGGCGCGTAACTTCATGAGCGCCTTGCGCGTGGCGGCGCGCAGCAAGCCGGTATTTGTAATCAAGGTCGGGCGCCATGAGGCCGGCTCCAAAGCGGCCATGTCCCACACCGGAGCATTGGTGGGATCCGACGACGTATTCGATGCCGCCTTGCGCCGCGCCGGTGCGGTGCGCGTCATGTCCATCGGTGGCCTGTTTTCCGCGGCCCAGTCGCTTGCGTCGAATCGGCACTTCAGCGGTAACCGCCTGGTGATCATCACCAATGGCGGCGGCCCCGGCGTGATGGCGATCGACCGCGCTGTCGATTTGGGCGTGGCCGTCGCCGAATTGTCCGCAGACACGGTGGCGAAGCTGAACAAGGTGTTGCCGGAAACCTGGTCGCATAACAATCCGGTGGACATCATCGGTGACGCCACGGCGAAACGCTACCGCGATGCCGTCATGCTGTGCATGGAAGACCAGGGCGTGGACGGAGTGCTGGTGATCCTCACCCCGCAGGCCATGACGCAGCCGTTGCAGGTGGCGCAGGCGCTGATCGGGATAGCAGGAAATTTCAACAAGCCGCTGCTGACCTGCTGGATGGGTGATCTCCAGATTGGCACATCACGCACGGCTTTTGCCCAGGCCCGCATCCCGTCATACCGCACCCCGGAGGCTGCGGTCGAAGCGTTTTCCTATATCACCGCCTTCTACCGCAACCAGCGCCAGCTTGCGCAAACACCGGGTCCCATGTCACATCATGACAAGCCGGACGTGGAAGGGGCGCGCATGCTGATCGAATCCGTGCTGGCCGAGCGGCGCAAGGTGCTTTCGGAAATGGAATCGAAAGCGCTGCTGGCGGCATTTCGCATTCCGGTTGCCAGCACCGTTGTTGCACGCTCTCCGGCCGAGGCATTGCTGCTGGCACAGGAGATGGGTTTCCCGGTGGCAGTGAAGATCAACTCGACGGATATCACGCACAAGTCGGATGCCGGCGGCGTCAGGTTGAACCTGACGAATGCGTCAGCCGTGCGCACCGCGTACAACGAGGTCATCGCGGAGGTAAAGAAGAACCGGCCTGAGGCGCATATTGACGGCGTGTCGATCGAGCCGATGGTGGTCAAGCCGAATGGGCGCGAATTGATGCTGGGCGTGACGACGGACCCGGTGTTTGGTCCGGTGATCACCTTTGGCGCGGGTGGCACGGCAGTCGAGGTGCTGGCCGACCGCGCCGTGGCGCTGCCGCCGCTGAACGGGCTTCTGGTGCAGGAACTGATCAGCGGCACGCGCATTTCCAGGCTGCTCGGCGCTTTCCGGCACATGCCGCCAATCCGCATGGATGCGCTGGAAAGCCTGTTGCTCAGGGTTTCCGAAATGGTATGCGAACTGCCCTGGTTGAAGGAAATGGATATCAATCCGCTGATCGTTGACGAAAATGGAGCGCTGGCTGCCGATGCGCGCGTAATAGTGGATTTTGCGCCGGTATCCAGCAACCGCTACGCGCATATGGCAATCTATCCTTATCCCGCCCACTTGATCAGCGATTGGCAATTGCCGGACGGCACTTCAATCACCATCCGTCCGATCCGTCCCGAAGACGCGAAGATCGAGCAGGATTTTGTGCGCGACCTGTCTGGAGAAGCCAGGTATTTTCGCTTCATGAACACCATAAACGAATTGTCACAGGAGATGCTGGTACGTTTTACCCAGATTGATTATGACCGCGAAATGGCGCTGATCGCCGTGACGCAGCAGGATGGCAGGGAACTTGAGATCGGCGTGTGCCGCTATGTGACCAATCCTGACGGTGCGTCATGCGAATTTGCGCTGGTGGTGAGCGACAAGTGGCAGCACAAGGCGATAGGGCACAAACTAATGACCGGCCTGCTGGATGCGGCGCGCGAAAAAGGCCTGAAAACCATGGAAGGAGAGGTGCTGGCAAGCAATCACGATATGCTGAAGCTGGTTGCGACTCTGGGGTTCTCCATTTCGACCAGCGGTGAAGACCCGGCCATCAGGAAAGTGGTGAAGGCATTGCAGGCAGGATAACGTAGCAAGGCGGGGAAAGTCCGGCAGATTTTTTTAGAACAACAGTTCTGAGCAGCCTCGCAAGGTGGAAGATTATTTGGCGTGCGTGTCTCTATCATGTGCAACTGCCGGGCATTGCTGTGGAGGGTGGGATCGGCAGCATCACTCCCACTGCGGCAGCGGTGAGCGCAGCCATGCTCGCCCGACCACGATCTGCGCCATGACTGCAAGCGCACCGTTGATCAGCAGCGCATGGCTAACGCCCAATAGACTGATGGAAATCCCGGTCAATAAACCGCCGATGGAGAGGCCGCCGCGCATGGCAAGCATGTACAGGCTGACGGCCTGACCCCGCAGTTGCGCCGGAATATTGGCTTGAAGCAAAGTGTTTGCCGAAATGTTGCTGACGCTCATCGCCATGCCCCCGATCACCAGCAGCACCGACAGTGCCCAGAACCATGGGTTAAGCGCTGCAAGCACGAGCACTACGCCGTATGCACCAGCGAACCATGAACTCAAACGTCGCCGGTCATGGCTGGCGTCAACGAAAAGGAGCATGGTGGCGCCGAGCACCCCGCCGACGCCGAATGAGCCAACCGCAATGCTGAAGTGACTGGCATCGCCATGGAGAACATTCCTGACCAGCACCGGGCTGAAGGTGACAAGTTGCGCGCACAACAGGCTCGAGAAGAAAACCGTGAGTAGCGCGCCGCGCAAGTGCGGCAGGCGGGCGATTTTCAGCACGTTGGCAAATAAGTGGCGGCGGTCGAACATACCATCGGCAGCCGGCGTGACTGCCCGGCGCGGCAGGATCCACAGCGCAACGAGGATGAACGGTACATACGATGCCGCGTTCACCGCGAAGCACCCTACCGCACCCACACTGACCAGCAATATTCCTGCGATGGCCGGCCCCAGAATGCGGGAAAGGTTGAACTGGGTCGAGTTCAATGCAAGGCCTGAAGCAATCTGCTTGCGTTCTACAATGGAGGGCACGATTGACTGGAACGACGGCATGGAGAGCGCGTCCGTGATACCTACAACCAGCGAAAGCGCAATGACCATCCACGGCTTCACTATCCCGAGCAGCAGAAGCACTACCAGCGATGTGGGGCATAACATCTGGATAGACTGAAACTTCATAATCACGCGGCGGCGATCAGCGCGGTCTGCCAACACGCCCCCTACCAGTGTCAAGAACCACACGGGCGCATTCAATGCAAACGAATCAAGTCCGATCAGGAATGACGACGCACCAAGGCTGAGAAGCAGCCACGGCTGGGCTATCTGCTGCGCCCAGGTGCCGATGTTGGACAGCAGGCTGGCAAACCAGAAGGTACCGAAGCGCCGGGTTCGCAGCAGGCTGATTGATGCGCCAAAAGTGGAATCTGAACCGGCCCCTGTTTTTCGAATGCCAAGCATGGCTTGCATGTTGCCAGCTTTTGCGGGGCAAGCCAATTCCATCCGGGATTGCTGCTGCAAGCGCCAATAGGGAAAACATCCTTCGACGAACAAGGGCAGTGCCGGTAGCCACGTTTGCCGGGGTGCCGGGAGTTTTTTGTCGATGTCTGCGGTATTATCAGGGTTGAAGTAATATTTAACGCATCCGGACCGGCGTCAGGCCATTGCATGCCATTGCATTGATCATGATGCCGTGAGCAATATGCCGGGGATGCTGACTCATTGCCAGGGGGCGCCATGCGAATCGACCATTATCTTCCCCGCGCTTTGCCGGAATCCTTGCAAGGTCTGGCCGCGCTCTCGCTGGATTTGCGCTGGAGCTGGCACCACAGCGCAGATGACCTGTGGCGGGCGGTGGATCGCAAGCTGTGGGAAGCGACTGGAAATCCGAGGCTGATACTCGAATCCGTATCCGATCAACGACTGACCGAGCTGGCCAGTGACCAGCAGTTTCTTTTGGCATTGCAAGAGCAGTTTGCGGCGCGCCAGAAACATTTCCAGACAGAGACGTGGTTCTCTTCCAGATATGCAGGCGTGTTCGCCGGGCAGATTGCCTGCTTCAGCATGGAATTCGGGATCAACGAATCGCTGCCGCTCTACTCGGGCGGTCTGGGCGTGCTGGCGGGCGATTACCTGAAAACCGCCTGTGATCTTGATGTGCCGCTGATCGGTGTGGGACTGCTGTACCAGCAAGGCTATTTTCGCCAGGCGATGAATGCCGATGGGGATCAGCTCGAGTTTTATCCGTTCAATTCCCCGACCATGCTGCCGGTGGTTCCGTTGCGGGATGACAACGGCGAGTGGGTAATCATCACGCTGGAGCTGCCCGGGCGGTCACTGCGCCTGCGCACCTGGAGCGCTCAGGTGGGGCGCCGCTCCCTGTTGCTGCTCGACAGCAATGATTTACTCAATAATCCGGGTGACCGCGGTATCACCAGCGAACTGTATGGCGGCGGACCGGAGATGCGCCTGCAGCAGGAAATGGTGTTGGGCATCGGCGGCTGGCGCTTGCTGCAGCGGCTCGGCATGGATTGTCCGGTGTGCCACCTCAACGAAGGGCATGCGGCCTTCGCGATACTGGAGCGGGCCCGCCACTTCATGGTTGATAGCCGACAGCCCTTTCCTGTGGTCCTGCGCGCAACGCGGGCGGGCAACCTGTTTACTACGCACACGCCGGTGGAGGCGGGCTTCGACCGCTTCGCGCCGGACTTGATCGCATTGTATTTCCGCGATTACGCACGCGAATTGGGCCTGGACCTGGATGAACTGCTGGCGCTGGGACGCGCCCATGCCGATGATTCGGGTGAGCCATTCAATATGGCCTATCTGGCGGTGCACGGGGCGGGTGCCATCAACGGCGTGAGCCGCCTGCACGGCGAAGTCAGCCGCCGTATCTTTCAACCCCTGTTTCCGCATTGGCCGCAGCATGAGGTTCCGGTGGGTTACGTGACCAACGGCGTGCATGTGCCGAGCTGGGATTCGGCTGCTGCCGACGCGGTATGGACCAAGGCCTGCGGAAAGTCGCGCTGGCGCGGCGCACTGGAAACGGTGGAGGCGGATGTACGGCATCTCGATGACGAGGTCTTGTGGCGCCTGCGCTGCGAGAGCCGCCAGCGGCTGGTGAAGTTTCTGCGAGAGCGGCTGGTGCGCCTGCATTGCGCGCGCGGCGGCGTCATGGCCACGGGGCATGAATGCGCCGACCTGCTGGATCCTGATGCATTGACCCTGGGTTTTGCGCGCCGTTTTGCCGAGTACAAGCGCACCAACCTGCTGCTGCACGATACCGAGCGCCTGTTGCGGCTGGTTTGCAACCGCGACCGGCCGGTGCAACTGGTCATCTCGGGCAAGGCGCATCCGCAGGATGTGGAAGGCAAGCGCATGTTGCGCGAATGGCAGAATTTTATTGGACGTCCCGAAGTGAGTGGGCGAGTGGTGTTCGTAGAGGACTACGATCTGGTGATTGCGGCGCAACTGACCCAGGGAGTGGATGTGTGGATTAACACCCCGCGCCGTCCGTGGGAGGCCAGCGGCACCAGCGGCATGAAGGTACTGGTCAACGGTGGCTTGAACCTTTCCGAACTGGATGGCTGGTGGGCTGAAGCCTATACGCCCGAGGTTGGCTGGGCGGTGGGCGATGGCCGCGAACATGGCGACGCCGCTGCCTGGGACAGGGCGGAGGCGGAACAACTCTATCAAGTATTGGAAAATGAAGTGATCCCGTGCTTTTACCGGCGTGACCAGAGCGGGCTGCCAAAAGAATGGATAGGGCGCATGCGTGAAAGCATGGCGGGCCTGACCACCCGATTTTCCAGCAATCGCATGTTGCGCGAATACGTTGAGACGTATCATGTACCGATGGCCGAGTCCTACCGGCGGCGTGCCGCTGGCACAGCAGTCGAATTGCAGGACTGGCACCGGCAACTGGCACAGCACTGGCAGCGCATGCATTTTGGCGAGGTCACCTCCATCGAGACGGGAAACGGTTATCATTTTGAAGTCCCGGTGTACCTGGACGATGTGCCATCGGAAGCGGTGCGCGTGGAGTTGTATGCCGACCCGGCTGAAGGCGGCGCGCCATTCCGCCAGACATTGGAAAGGGGGCCGCTGCTTGCCGGCGCCGCCAATGCCTACGTCTAGCAAGGCAACTTGCCGGCCGGCAGACCTGCCTCGGATTACACGCCACGCATCGTTCCCGCTCATGGCGAGGCTTCGGTGCCGCTTGAGGCGCACTTTATATTGTGGTACCGGTAAGCCAGCGCAGGGACATTGCGGCGTTTGCCGGTTGTCACGTGCAACCGAATGACCCCATAGGGAGATCAGCTTGAAACTATCCTTTCATGGCGCCGATCGCGGCGTAACCGGATCCTGCCATCTGGTTGAATGCGCGGGCCGCCGCATCCTGATTGATTGCGGCCTGTATCAGGGCGGACGGGAACTGGAGGAGGAGAACGCCGAGCCATTCGGTTTCGATCCGGCGCAGATTGATTTTGTATTGCTTACGCACGCCCATCTGGATCACTGCGGTCGGCTGCCGTTGCTTGTCAAGCGGGGATTCCGCGGCGAAATCGTGACCACGGCCGCGACACGCGAACTGTCGCGCTTGGTGATGGTGGATGCTGCCCATCTCCAGGAAGAAGAAGCAAGCCACCGGGCGCATGGAGCCGTGCATCATGGCAAGCACGCGCACCTGGTTGTTCCCCTGTATTCGGTCCTGGATGCCTTTGCAGTGCTGGATTTCTTCGGGGGCACCACGAGCTATCGTCAACCGGTTGACCTTGCTCCGGGCGTACGCGCTACTTTCTTCGATGCGGGACACATCCTCGGGTCGGCCAGTATTCTCCTGGAGCTCGAGGAACAGGGCCGCCGGCGCAGCGTGCTGTTCTCGGGTGATCTCGGCAATATTGGCCGCCCCCTGTTGCGTGACCCCGATACGCCACCGAAAGCCGATGTCGTCGTGATGGAAACCACCTACGGAGACCGGCTGCACAAACCCTTCGCTCCGTCGGTGGAAGAGTTTTATCAAGCGGTCATCGACACCTTCCAGCGTGGCGGCAATGTCATCATCCCGACCTTTGCGCTGGAGAGAGCCCAGGAAATCCTGTTTTTCCTCCGCGCAGGCGTGGAGCAGGGCAGGCTATCGCGCTCGACGCAGGTTTTCCTGGATTCACCGATGGCGATTTCGGCCACGGAAATCTTTGAACGCCACCCGGAGTGCTATGATGCGGAAACCGCCGGGATGTTTCGCGAGGGCAGGGACCCGTTCCACGTGCCGGGGCTGCATTTTACGCGCGAGACGAGCGAATCAATGGCGATCAACCGCATCGGCGGCGGCGCTATTATCATGGCTGGATCGGGCATGTGCACCGGGGGGCGGATCCGTCACCATCTCGAACACAATCTTGGGCGCGAAGACTGCAGCGTGATATTTGTGGGCTTTGCGGCCAAAGGCACGCTGGCCCGACACATCATCGATGGCGCGAAAGAAGTCCGCATTCACGGCGAACAGATTCCCGTGCATGCGCGCATTCACACCATCAACGGTTTTTCGGCGCATGCCGATCAGGCAGAGCTGCTGGCTTGGCACAGCCGGATCGGCGCTCCGGCGCGCACCTTTCTGGTTCATGGCGAAGCACAGACCATGAGCCATTTTGCTGCGCTGTTGAAGGGGACGCAGGTCGAAATGCCCGCCCTGAACGAGGTGTTCGAACTATAATCAATCGGAGAATCGGGTAGGTCGGCAGGGAGCGGTGAGGCACGGACCGTATAATTCGCACTTCGTAAATCGGAATGGACTGTGGATTTATTGGGATAATATCGAATGGCTGGAATGTGCCAAAACCCGACATTCAAGAATCAATCTGATTACAGACATTCCCAATATATATATGCCATCACGCATATTATTCTTTGACTGTAACTAGGATAGCATCTAAATTGAAGGCAAAGAAAAGTTGTGCGTTACGAGAATGGCACCGAAATGTGCATGCGGGAGATGACAACATCGTTAATTATTCATTTATTGATTATACCGCAAGTCGTTGGCAATCTATTTTACTGTTGCTTGGCGTCACGTTTCTGGCGGCATGTTCTGGCGGGGGAAGCAATGGAAGCGCGGCACCTTCTTCCCCGTCTTGGCAAAAGGTTGATCTACCGGTTAATCTAATCGAGTCAGTGGCAGTAAGCCCGATTAATCGTTTGGTCGTCTATGCCGGACAACGTAATTCTAATCCTCTGGTTAATGCCGAGCACGCGGTATGGCGTAGTGATGATGGAGGCGAAACCTTCAATGTAGTAGCGAAAGGTGTGTCGTTTCACTTATATCCAAGCCCGACCGATCCTGATCTCGTGATTGGAACTGTTAGCGAGCCGGACAACTACGGCAACGGCAGTACACAGGCAATATACGTGAGCCGGGATCGCGGACAGAACTGGAAGCCGGCATTTGCGGATGGTCAGGGGATCCTGCTGGATGATTTCAATCCTGGGCGTGGTATCGGACAGCATCCCCAGCAACTTGACACGATTTATGCTGTTGGTCGTATACGAAACAGTCTAGCTGGAGCAGTATTCAAGTCGACCGATGGCGGGGCATCGTGGATGGATATAAGTCCGCAGGGCATCGCGCTGACTCCTGATCCGGGTTTTTTTGTTTTCGATCCGCTCCATGCCGATACCGTGTTCCTGAGTGCAAACTATTCTGCTGCAGACGGCAGTGCTGGTGTGCTGCTAAAAACTGTTGATGGAGGAAAATCCTGGCAGTCGGCTGACTCAGGGCTATTGCTTACCAGCAGCGAAGGTTCGATGACCCATTACCTGAATGAGATTGCTGTGACAACGGTGACGGGCGTGTTGGTGGGAGTCAGCAACTTCGGACAGCTCTGGATTAATTCCGATGGCGGAGGCGGTACATGGCGCCCGCTCCCACTGCCTCTTGGTTCGGTAGACCAGTTTCTATGGTCATCACAACTGCCGACTACATTGGTTGTAATTAACCTGGATGGCACTATGCTGCGTAGCGATGATCTGGGCAACAACTGGCAACCAGTAGCGACTCCAGGAACGATTGTTGCATCAACCCTGGACGATAGTGTGCCGCTCGGCATCCTGATCACAACTGCAAACGATAACGCGCTTTATAGAACTGTGGATGCTGGACAGACATGGACCTTGTTGCCGAAACCTCCTTTTACGGTAAGTTATTACTTGGGTGACGGAAGCGCGAGAACTCAAGTCTCGGTGATTGTCTCAACGCAGGATCGCATGATCGCGTTTCAAGGATCCAATAGCTACGGATCCTTGCCCCAATTCGAGGTACTATCCGGAGGGAAATGGCAAATTCCGAGCGGTATGGAAAATTTCCGATCGACTGTTGCTGTGTCTAGTCTCGCTGCATTCGGCAATCGAATGGCTGCGGCAGCGGGAGGCGCACTCTTTCAGCAAGATTTGAATGGGAACTGGAGCAGAGTTTCTCTGCCGGATGGAGATTGGTCGTATGGGTCGAGACTTTCATCGGATAGCGAACAGTGGGGCATTTATGGAGGTCCCGTGTTTGGTGTGGCCGGATTCGGAGGCGAAGTCTATTTGGGATCGCTGTTTCAAGGGACAACAGACGGCGGAATAACCTGGACGACTAACAACAATGCCTATGGTTATGGTGGCGAGGCTGTGTTTGACACACCTAACGGACGATTCTGGTCTCTCTCAACGACGGATATATTCACCTGGTACGTGTCTCTAGTCGGAGCTGATGGATCGGTTTCAAATACCAGCGCAGGATTACCTGCCGGCACGCTGAATGCGCTCGCCAACTCGCCTCAATCGCCATCGAGGCTCTATGTGGGGACATCTCAGGGACTCTATCGCTCCACTGACGGCGGTGCCTCCTGGAGTCCAGCTTTTTCCGACAACTCAGGATTGCCGGTATCAACGATCGCGGTTGATCCAACTGATTCCATGACTGTCTGGGTACTCGGAACAACCGGATTGGTGCGTTCGAACGATGGTGGCGATCATTGGACCAGCGTGACAGTCCCAGATCCCCTGATCCCGGGTGCAAGCACGTTTGCTCTTCATCCTTCGCGCTCAGGTGTGGTAGTGGTCTCTGCTGCAAGCGGACTCTGGATTTCCAGCGATGCAGGGGTGAGTTGGCAGAATGTTGGAGGCCCAACGCAAGGTATCAGGCAAATCATAATCATCGATAATGCAATCAACGTCGCAACAGATGCCGGGCTATTCAAGTGTGCTTCCTTGTGTCAGCCACTATAACTACACGAATGAGTAAGGCATTGATCTAGGTATGTTCAAGTTCTGAACTTCCGGTTTGTGTCAGTGGACTAAACCGCTTCGCGGTAGGGGCGCTCCGTAGATACGCCTGCGATTGATTTAAGCGTGTAAAAGGTTGACAGAAGTGCGCTGCTCTTTAAGTTGGGAAGTGAGGCAAACCGCCTCATTTTTCGA
>JBAUUR010000032.1:0-16874 GCA_049582805.1 Gallionellaceae bacterium
AAACCTTCCTGCGTCACATCCGCTCCGCGCATCGCAGCCCCCGCTTTCGTTTCAATTCGCCTCCCCTATTAACGATTCACCTTCATTTCGGTGGACCGGCTTGAGCGATAATTTCAACAAACTGCTAATAACTGTTTTTCGTTATTTGCCGCGCATGAACATCGCGTCCAGCTCCGCGATCGAAATCTGGAACCAGGTCGGACGCCCATGGTTGCACTGGCCGGAGCGTTCGGTGCGTTCCATTTCGCGCAGGATGCCGTTCATTTCGGCAATGGTGAGTTGCTGGTTGGCGCGTACGGCGGAGTGGCAGGCCAGCGTGGACAGCAGTTCGTTGCGCCGCTCGGTCAATACGCGCGAGGCGCCGAATTCGCGTAATTCGTGCAACACATCGCGCGCGGCGCTCTCTGCATGGGAAGGTTTCAGCAGCGCGGGCATGGCGCGCACTGCCAGTGTGGTCGGCGACAGCGCGGCGATGTCGAAGCCGAGTTGCTCCAGTGCCTCGCGTTCTTCTTCGGCAGTGGCGAGATCCAGCGCGTCGGCAGTGAAGCTCGCCGGGATCAGCAATTGTTGCGTGGGAATCTGTTGCGCATCGAGAGCAGTCTTGAGCTTTTCATAGACGATGCGCTCGTGCGCCGCGTGCATGTCGACGACGATCAGGCCATGCTCGTTCTGCGCCAGGATGTAGATGCCGGATAACTGGCCGAGAGCAAAACCTAAGGGGGCTTCATCTTGGGAAGCAGGGAGTAGGGAGTGGGGAGTGGCGGCGGTTTCTCCACTTTCCACTTTCCACTTTCCACTTTCCGTTTGTGCTTCCCACAGGCGATAGGCGGCTTCCGATTGCGCGGCACCCAGCGGCATGCGCTGTTGCTGGAAGGCAACAGGAATGCCGCTCCGGCGCAAGCCGGAATCCGCTGATCTAATGAGTCCCGGTTGATACTGGCTATCAGCCGGTGCGACAGGTGGATTTGACGAATCGGTTGCGCAAAGGTTCGCCAGCGGCGCACTCAGCGCCTGCTGCAAGGCATGGAACACGAATTGATGTATCGCCTGGCTTTCGCGGAAGCGCACCTCGCTCTTGGACGGATGCACATTCACATCCACCTGATCCGGCGGCAGGTCGAGGAACAGCACGAAGGCCGCATGCCGCTGGTGATGCAGGATGTCCTGATAGGCCTGGCGCAGCGCATGCGCCAGCACCTTGTCGCGCACGAAGCGGCGATTCACGAAAAAGAACTGGGCATCGCGCGTGGCGCGCGAATAGGCGGGCAATGAGGCCATACCGTACAGCCGCAGGTTCGCCGCCTGGCGGTCTACATTTACCGCAAGCTGGGCGAACTCGTCGCCGAGCAAAGCGGTGATGCGGGGAATCAGCGCACTGGCCCTGTCCCCCAACCCCGGCAGCGGGGTGTTGAGTTGCCAGACGATGCGGTTGTTGTGTTGCAGCGTGAAGGCCACGTCCGGGCGCGACAGCGCGATGCGCTTGAAAGCTTCCTCGCAATAAGCGAACTCGGTGGCTTCGGACCTGAGGAATTTGCGCCGCGCGGGGGTATTGAAATACAGCTCGCGCATCTCGACGCTGGTGCCGTGAGCATGGGCGGCGGGCATGGCGTCGCCTTGCGCACCATCCACGGATTCGATCTTCCAGGCATGGGCGGATTGCGCGTCGCGGCTGATCAGGCTGACCTGCGCCACAGACGCCATGCTGGCCAAGGCTTCCCCACGGAATCCCATGCTGCTGACGCGCTGCAGGTCGTCGAGCGAGGCGATCTTGCTGGTGGCGTGGCGCATCAGCGCGAACGGCAATTCGTCGGCAGCGATGCCTTTGCCGTTGTCGCGCACTCTCAGTAACTTTATGCCACCGCCTTCCAGTTGCACGGTGATTTCCGTCGCCTCCGCATCCAGGCTGTTCTCCAGCAGCTCCTTGAGCGCGGAAGCGGGGCGCTCGATCACCTCGCCAGCGGCGATCTGGTTGATGAGCAAGTCGGGTAGCAGGCGTATGGCGGGCATGATGGGGTCATGCATTATAACGAAATCCTGTTGCATTCAACTAAGGGATGGATTTTGGAAATTCGGGCAAGTTTGGTAGAATGCAGGCCGCTTTTTGAATTTACAACCTAATTTTAGGGAGAATTGAATGTCTAACATCGAGCAACGCGTCAAGAAAATCGTGGCGGAGCAACTCGGCGTCAACGAGTCAGAAGTCAAGAACGAGTCCTCGTTTGTCAACGATCTGGGTGCCGATTCTCTGGATACGGTTGAGTTGGTGATGGCATTGGAAGAGGAATTCGAGTGCGAGATTCCGGACGAAGACGCAGAGAAGATCACCACCGTCCAGCAGGCAATTGACTACGTCAACGCCCACCAGAAGTAATCCCCCTTAATATTCTTGTTTTCCAGCAGCGGAGTTACCTTGGCTAAACGCAGGGTTGTTGTTACCGGCTTGGGTATTGTTTCCCCGGTAGGTATTGGGGTGGCACAGGCTTGGCCCAACATCGTCGCAGGCAAGTCCGGCATCACGCGCATTTCACGCTTCGACCCGTCGGCTTTCGCCTGCCAGGTAGCGGGAGAGGTGCAGGGATTCGATGTGACCCAATATCTTTCGGCCAAGGAAGCGCGCCGCATGGATCGCTTCATCCATTTCGGCCTGGCGGCGGGGATGGAGGCGTTCAAGGATTCCGGGCTGGAGGTGAGCGAGCAGAACGCCGAGCGCATCGGCGTTTGCATCGGCTCCGGCATCGGTGGCCTGCCGATGATCGAGGAGACGCACGCCGATTATCTGGCTGCCGGGCCGCGCAAGATTTCGCCGTTCTTCATTCCCAGCACCATCATCAACATGATTTCCGGCAACCTGTCCATCATGTACGGATTGAAGGGACCGAATCTGGCCATCGTCACCGCCTGCACGACGGGAACGCACAGCATCGGCGAATCGGCGCGCATCATCGAGTACGGTGATGCCGATGTAATGATTGCGGGCGGCGCGGAATCTACTGTGTCGCCACTCGCCATCGGCGGGTTTTCTTCCGCCCGAGCGCTTTCCACCCGCAACGACGATCCGGCAACCGCCAGCCGTCCGTGGGACAGGGATCGGGATGGCTTCGTTCTGGCCGAAGGGGCGGGTGTGCTGGTGCTGGAAGAGTACGAACACGCCAGGGCGCGCGGCGCGAAGATCTATGCCGAGCTGGTGGGTTACGGCACCAGCGCGGATGCCTATCACATGACCGCCCCCAGCACGGACGGGCCGCGGCGCAGCATGGTCAACGCCCTGCGCAATGCCGGGATGAACCCGGATCAGGTGCAATACGTCAATGCACACGGCACTTCGACGCCGCTGGGCGACAAGAACGAAACTGATGCGATCAAGCTGGCTTTTGGCGATCATGCGTATAAACTGGTGGTGAACTCCACCAAGTCCATGACCGGGCATCTGCTCGGCGGCGCCGGCGGCATCGAATCACTGTTCTGTGTACTGGCGTTGCACCACCAGGTTTCGCCGCCCACCATCAACATCTTCGCGCAGGATCCGGAATGCGATCTGGATTATTGCGCCAACCTTGCGCGCGACATGAAGATCGAGGTGGCGGTGAACAACAACTTCGGGTTCGGCGGCACCAACGGCACGCTGGTTTTCCGCAAGATGTGACCCCTTATCCCCATGCTGGACAACGGCGTATTGAGCGACGCAATCAACGCTGCTGAACGTGGCCTGCTGTATGGCGATGGCGTGTTCCCCACCCTGCGCATAGTTGCCGGACGATCCCGGCATAGGCCGCGGCATTGCCACAAGTTACGGCAGGACTGCGCCGTGCTGAATCTGCCACGTCCGGACGCCGCTGTGCTGTCGGAAGAATTGCAACGCCTGATCGGGCAGCAGTCCGAAGGCGTGGCAAAAATAATCATCACGCGCGCGCAGGGATCGGCCGGTTATGCACCGCCAGCCAGCGCTGTTCCGACGCGCATCCTGAACCTGGCGCCTGCGCCAGAATATCCGGCATTTCCGCACGCAGGGCATTCGGCTGCGCCTCTGCTAGCTGCGTCTGGCGCACCAGCCGCGACTGGCCGGCATCAGGCATCCGAACCGACTGGAATACGTGCTGGCTGCGGAATCGAACGATGCGCATGATTAAGCGGATGATTAAAATGGCGCTGATTCTGATTGTGCTGGTGACAGGCGCATTCGCCTATTACGCGACCCGTACGCTGCCATTGCCGGCGCAACCAATGACCTTTTCCCTGTTGCAGGGCAGCAGCCTGAAAGCGGCTGCGCGGCAGATGAAGCAGGCAGGCATCCTGCACAACGACTGGATGTTCGTCTGGCTGGCGCGCGGGCTCGGCAGAACCACACAGATCAAGGCGGGCAACTACGAGCTGGAAGCCGCCGTCACGCCGCTGCAATTGCTGGACATGCTGACCCGGGGACAAGTGGCGCTCGACCAGATCAGCGTCATCGAAGGCTGGACCTTCAGCCAGTTGCGTGCCGCGATGAACGCCGATCCCGATATACGCCACGATACGGCTGCGTTGAGCGAGGCAGAAATCATGCAGCGTCTCGGCGCACAGGACGAACATGCGGAAGGGCTGTTTTTCCCCGATACCTATTACTACGCCATCGGTGAGAGCGACCTCGATTTGCTGAAACGGGCTTATCAGGCCATGCAGAAACATGCGCAGGAAAACTGGCAGACGCGCGCGCCCGGCTTGCCGCTGGAATCGGTTTACCAGGCCTTGATCCTGGCATCCATCGTGGAAAAGGAAACCGGAAAATCAAGTGACCGCAACATGGTGGCGGGAGTATTCATCAATCGCCTGCGCAAAGGCATGCTGCTGCAAACCGATCCAACCGTGATCTACGGCCTGGGCGAGCAGTACGATGGCAATTTGCACAAGCGCGACTTGCTGACGGATACGCCGTACAATACCTATACCCATGCAGGATTGCCGCCCACCCCGATCGCGCTGCCTGGATTGGCATCATTACAGGCAACGTTACACCCGGCGCAGACCGACGCCCTGTACTTCGTGGCGCGCGGTGATGGCAGTTCGGAATTTTCCAGATCGCTGGAGCAGCACAACCGCGCGGTGAACCGCTACCAGAAATGAGGAGAAGCAGTGGGAAGTGGTTAGTTGGTGTAGTCCGCTACGCGGGCTTTTGCTTGACTACCCACTTCCCACTATCTACTGCCCACTATCGACTAAACAATGAGCAAATTCATCACCTTTGAAGGCGTGGACGGCGCTGGCAAGAGCACCCATCTCGACTGGTTTGCCGAGAACCTGCGCAGCCGCGGCAGGGAAGTGGTGGTCACGCGCGAGCCAGGCGGCACGCCCCTGGGCGAGCGCCTGCGCGAAATATTGCTGAGCCAGGCGATGCATGCCGAGACCGAGGCATTGTTGATGTTTGCCGCGCGCCGCGAGCATATCGAACAAGTCATCCGCCCGGCGCTGCAACGCGGCATTTGGGTGATTTCGGATCGTTTCAGCGATGCCAGTTTCGCCTATCAGGGCGGAGGCAGGGGGGTTCCGATCGAGAAGCTGGAACAACTGGAACGCTGGGTGCATGCGGACCTGCAACCCGATTTGACCTTGCTGTTCGATATCCCGGTGCAAGTGGCGCGGCAGCGCTTGTCGAACAATGCCACGCTGGATCGCTTCGAACAGGAACAGGATATTTTCTTTGAAAAAGTGCGGCAAGCCTATCTCCAACGCTACCGCAAGCATCCCGAACGCTTTGCGCTGATCGACGCTGCGCGAACGCCGGATGAAGTAAGAGAAATCCTGAAAAAGATAATCGGGTCACTTTGACATGCTGGAATTGTATCCATGGCAGGTTGACATGTGGCAGCGCTGGAGCAGTTTGTATTCGCGCCAGCCGCATGCCCTGTTGCTGAAGGGGCCGCAGGGAACAGGCAAGTTCGAATTTGCCATGAAACTCGCCCAGTCCCTGCTCTGCGAGAAGACGATGTTCTGCGGCCTTGCCTGCGAGGGTTGCGCTTCCTGCCACTGGTTCGAGCAGGGCAGCCACCCGGATTTTCGCCTGGTGCAGCCGGAGATCCTGTCTGCGCAGGAAGAGGAAGAAAGGGAAGGCGGCAAGAAACCCAGCCGCCTGATCTCGGTTGAGCAGATTCGCGACCTGTCTGATTTCTTCAACCTGTCGGCGCATCAGGGTGGATATCGTGTGGTGCTGTTGCACCCGGCGGAAGCGATGAATCAGAATGCCGCGAACGCCTTGCTCAAATCCCTGGAAGAACCGCAGGGAAAATTCCTGTTCATCCTGGTGACGCACAAACCGCAACAATTGCTGCCAACCGTCCGCAGCCGTTGCCTGGTGCTTTCCGCAACCCTGCCTGCGGTCGAAAAGAGCCTGGAGTGGCTGCAGCAACAGGGCGTGAGCGATCCCATGACACTGTTGTCGCAGGCCGGATTTGCGCCGCTGCAAGCGTTGCGGCTTGCCAATGAAACAAACGAACTCGGTGAATACAAGCGCTTCCTGCAGGAAATCCGGCAGCCTGCCGGATTCGATGTGTTCGCCTTGGCCGAGCGCCTGCAAAAAATCGAAGCGGCCAAGGTCATTCACTGGTTGCAGCAATGGTGCTACGACCTGGCCAGCGCAAAGTTCGCGGGAACAGTCAGGTACCATCCCGAAGCGGCTGAGGCCATCAGGAATCTGGTGGCCGGGATCGACCCGCACGAACTGCTGCGCTTCCACAAGGAATTGCTGGTGGCGCGGCGGGAAGCATTGCATCCATTGAATCCGCGGCTGCTGTATGAATCGATGCTGTTGTCGTATCGCCAGGCGATGCTGGCATGAGGTTGTTTTCTTGCCATGTTTATTGATTCGCATTGCCATCTCAACTTTCCGGAATTGGCGGAAAATCTGGACGAGATCCTGGCGAACATGCGCCTGAACCAGGTCTCGCATGCGCTGTGCATCTCGGTAAACCTGGAAGACCTGCCGCAAGTGCTGCAGCTCGCCGAACAGCATGAAAATATCTATGCCTCGGTCGGAGTGCATCCGGATCACGAATTGAACGCCGAGCCAACGCAGGCGCAACTGGTCGAGCTGGCGCGCCATCCGAAAGTGATCGCGATAGGCGAGACTGGCCTCGATTATTTCCGCCTGAAAGGCGATCTGGAATGGCAGCGTGAACGCTTCCGCACGCATATACGCGCAGCAAGGGAGACCGGTAAACCCCTGGTCATCCACACGCGCGAAGCCGCAGCGGACACCTTGCGCATCATGCGCGAAGAAGGCGCGGAACAGGCGGGCGGCGTGATGCATTGCTTCACCGAAACGCGGGAAGTCGCCGAGGCCGCGATGGAGCTGGGTTTCTATATTTCATTCTCCGGCATCGTCACCTTCAAGAATGCAGTGGCGCTGAAGGAAGTCGCGCGCAGCATTCCGCTGGAGCGCATGCTGATCGAAACGGATGCGCCCTATCTGGCTCCCGTGCCGCACCGCGGCAAGACCAACCAGCCCGGATACGTGAAGCATGTGGCGGAAGAGATCGCCAGGCTGCGCGGCATGCCGCTGCCCGAGGTGGGGCAGGCCACCACGGAGAATTTTCGCCGCTTGTTCGGAGTGCCGGAGTCTGGAGAAGCTTGATCCTGTCGGCGAAGGTTAACCACCCTGTTTGACTATGGAGGAAGGGTTGTGCGGATATTGATGGTATGCCTGATGGCGCTGTTGCTTCACGCCAATATCTCGATGGCCCGGGAAGATTCGCAAGGGCCAATTGCAAAGCCGATGGACGCGCATTCTGCCTTGAAGCAGGATAAGGCCGCATCAGCGGCGGACCTGAGAAAATTAACCAGGATCAGAGCCCCGATCCTGTCGCAGGTCCTGATGTTTGCCTCCCCGAAGGAATTCAAGACGACGTTCCATGACATGGATGACAAGAAGTTTACTCAGGAATTCCTCCTGGAGGGTGAGAGCGTGGATAAATATACGCAGATGATCTCGGTGATCGCTTATAAAGACCTTGCGTTGAGTCCCCTGGCTTCCCCCGCCCAATTTGCCACTGGAGTCGCTAATCTGTTCCGGCGCAACTGTCCCGATGCATACAGCGGCGCCAGTCTGGGCGCACGCAAGATCGATGGCTTTGATGCCTACGCCGCGATAATGAGTTGTGGCCTGGTGAAGCCGGAAGATCCCTACAGCGAAGCCTCGCTGTTCATTGTGATCCGGGGGGATAAGGATTTTTATACGCTGCAATGGACCGAGCGGGGGATGGCAATTAATTCACCGATCAGGTTCGATCAGGCGAAATGGAAGGCGCGCATGGACAGCCTCGATCCCATCAAGCTGTGCTCAGACAAGCCCGGTGAGTTCCCGCTCTATGCCAATTGCTTCAAACCCAAGCTGGACAAGCCGGAACCAAAGAAATAGCCGCTAAAGTCAGAAGCTATTTCTCCACTTGCGCAATGCGGCAAACACCGCGGTTTCGTCGTTGGCCGGAAGGGCGTGACCTTCATGCCGTTCGACGCTGCGTATGATTTCCGCTGCGGCGCAACGCAGGAAAGGGTTGGTGCTTTTTTCCAGCCCGATGGTGGAAGGCAGGGTGGGCTTTCCCGCGGCGCGCAGTGCGCGCGCATCCAGTTCGCGTTGCCGTAATTGCGCGTTGTGCAGTTCGCAGACCAGAGCAAAACGGATGTTGGCTTCGGTGTATTCGTGCGTGCAATATACCAGCGTGGCATCCGGCAGATGGGCGAGGCGTTGCAGGGAATGGTGCAGTTGTTCGGCAGTCCCCTCAAACAGCCTGCCGCAACCGCAGCCGAACAGGGTGTCGCCGCAGAATACAAGATTTTCGTTCAGATAGGCGATGTGGCCGCGTGTGTGGCCGGGGATGTCCAGCACTTTCAGCCTGATTCCGGGTTGCGCGATTTCGACTGTGTCGCCTTCGCCCAGCGCATGGCTGATGCAGGGTATGTCTTCATGTTGCGGCCCGTACACCGGCGCGTTGTATACTTGCGCCAGTTCGCAGATGCCGCCGGTGTGGTCGCTGTGATGGTGGGTGCAGAGGATGGCGGACAGATTGATGCGATGCTGTTCCAGCCAGGCGCGCACCGGCACGGCGTCGCCGGGATCGACGACGACGGCATGGGTGCCATCATGCAGCGTCCAGATGTAATTGTCCCGGAAAGCGGGGATCGGAAAGATATTCAGCATGGAAACATATTTGGGCAGAACGGCACGGCATGTCAACCGCTAATTCTTTGCAGGACTGGTTCGCCACAACGCAGGGGCAGTATTTGCTGGAGCGCGAACGCGAATTTTTCGATCGGGCCGTCGCCGACCTGTTCGGGTTCAATGCCGTGCAGTTGGGATTGACGGAATATGAATTCCTGCGCGCTAGCCGCATGCCGGTGCGCATCATTGCGGGCAACAAGGCCGGGCTGAACGGACGTGGCGATGGTGCGCAGTCCGGCGACGGCCAGGAGAACGGCAGATACGGATGGGTCAGGCTGATCATGGAAGAGTTGCCGTTTGACAGCGGCAGCCTGGATCTGGTGGTGATGCCGCATGTGCTGGAATTCAACGAGCACCCGCACCATATATTGCGCGAGGTTGAGCGCGTGCTGATGCCGGAAGGCACCATCATCATCGCGGGCTTCAACCCACGCAGCCTGTGGGGCGCGTGGCGCAGGCTGGGCAAACAGCAAGGCTATCCCTGGAACGGGAATTTCATTGCATTGCCGCGCATGAAGGATTGGCTGGCGCTGCTGGGATTTGAGGTGGTGGCCGGACGTTTCGCCTGTTACGCGCCGCCGCTTAACCATCCCGGATGGATAAGCCGTTTACGTTTCATGGAGCCAGCGGGCGACCGCTGGTGGGCGGTGTGCGGCGGGGTCTATTTTTTGCAGGCGATCAAGCGTGTGCATGGCTTGCGCCTGATCAAGCCGAAATGGAACGAAGGACTGGTCGGCAAGCTGATGCCGAGCGCGCCCAAATTGAATAACCGGATGCCGCAAAGAACCGAAACAGACCCGCAATGACTATGCATAACGAAGAGGTGGTGCATATTTTTACCGATGGCGCATGCAAGGGCAATCCCGGCGTCGGCGGCTGGGGCGCGCTGCTGAAGTTCAACGGCAAGGAACGCGAGCTATGCGGCGGCGAGGAGCATACCACCAACAACCGCATGGAACTGCTGGGCGCGATCCGCGCGCTGGAAGCCCTGAAGCGGCCATGCCGCGTGATCCTGCATACCGATTCCAAATACGTGCAGCAGGGGATCAGCGAGTGGGTGCATAGCTGGAAATTGCGCGGATGGAAGACAGCAGACAGGAAACCGGTGAAGAACGAGGACTTGTGGCGCAGGCTGGATGAACTGGCGGCCAAACACCATGTCCAGTGGAAGTGGGTGAAGGGACATGCCGGGCATCACGAGAATGAGCGCGCCGATGCGCTGGCAAATAGGGGTATTGAGGAACTGTTGAGCCGGAACGGCAAATCAGTCGCGGACAAACCGCAATAATCGGTTTGTCCGTGAACATCCGTGTTCTCCGTGACAAGATTTTTCCCCGAATCGAATGGATAATCAGCTATGAGACAAATCGTATTGGACACCGAGACTACCGGCCTGGAACCCAGACAGGGTCATCGCGTCATTGAACTGGCGGCCATCGAACTGATCAACCGCCGCGTTTCCGATCGCCGCTTTCACCGCTATCTGAATCCGGAACGGAATATCGAAGCTGGCGCGGCGGAAGTGCACGGCCTGACACTGGAGCGTTTGCAGGATGAACCGAAGTTCGCCGAGATCGCCCCGGCGCTGCTCGAATTCATCCGTGGCGCGGAACTCATCATCCACAACGCACCCTTCGATGTCGGGTTCCTCAACAAAGAACTGGAGCTGGCCGGGTTGGGAACGCTGGACAATTACTGTCCCGGCGTGATCGATACCTTGAAGCTGGCCAAAGAGCTCCACCCCGGCAAGAAAAACAATCTGAACGCGCTGTGCGACCGCTACCAGGTAGATAATTCGCATCGCACCCTGCATGGCGCGTTACTCGACACGGAGCTGCTGGCAGAAGTCTATCTGGCGATGACGCGCGGACAGGATAGTTTGCTGGGGGACGGCAGCGAAGATCGGGAAGATATGAATGCCATGTCAAACGGTGAGGTTACACGTCAATCCGTGCGTGTGCTGCAGGCGACGGAAGCCGAGCTGGCGCTGCACTTGCAGCAACTGGAGGACATCGACAAGGCCAGCAATGGCGCCTGCCTGTGGAAGAAGCTGGAAGCCGGAGAGCCATGCGCGCAGCCGGACGCTTAGGATTTCTGGCGGCGATCCTGCTGCTGGCCTATATGGGCGGTTGCGCCTACATGTGGGATACACAAAAGCAGCATATCTACCTGCCGGAGAAAGCCTTGCAGACCACGCCGGACCGGGATGGCATGCGTTATCAGGAAGTGCGCATCCAGTCAGGCAAGGGCGCCGAACAGGGCGAGCTGTTCGGCTGGTGGATACCGGGCGCCAGCAAATCAGCGCCGGCGTTGCTTTACCTGCATGGCAACAGCCGCAACGTCAGCCTGAATGTCGAGCACGCAGCACGCTTGCACAGCATAGGTTACGCATTGCTGCTGGTGGATTACCGCGGATATGGCAAGAGCAGCGGCGGCGAGCCCGATGAGAAAAAAATCTATGAGGATGCGGAAGCCGCATGGAACTACCTGGTCGGGCAACTCAGGCAGCCGCCGCAGAGAACCTTCATCTACGGCCATTCGCTCGGGGGTGCGGTCGCCATCGATCTGGCTGTGCGTCATCCCGAGGCGGCGGGCCTGATCACCGAAAGCACATTCACGTCCATGGCGGACATCGGGAAGCGCGATTACCCGTACTTGCCGGTGGACTTGCTGCTGAACCAGCGTTTCGATTCGATCGATAAAGTGGGCAAGCTGAAAATTCCCGTGCTGTTCATTCACGGCACCTGGGACAGCACGGCTCCGTGGCAGATGAGCCGGCAATTGTTCGATGCTGCGCCGCAGCCGAAAGTGCTGAAGCTTATACAGGGGGGAGAACACAGCAATAGCGGCGGCATCGCGTCGGTGGAATATAAGCAAGCGGTGACTGCATTTGTGCAGCAGTATGCGCGCTGATGCGCACCGAAACGGATGTGTTGATCATAGGCGCCGGTGCGGCGGGCATGATGTGCGCGCTGACCGCGGCCCAGCGCGGTCGTTCAGTCCTGCTGCTTGAACACTCGATGAAGCTGGCGCAGAAGATACGCATCTCCGGCGGCGGGCGCTGCAACTTCACCAACCTGAACGCCGCGCCGGACAATTACCTGTCTTCCAATCCGCACTTCTGCCGTTCCGCGCTGGCGCGTTATACGCCGCAGCATTTCATCGCGTTGCTGAATAAACACGGCATCGCATACCACGAAAAGAAACTTGGGCAACTGTTCTGCGATGAAGGATCGGAAACCATCATCGCGTTGTTGAAGAACGAATGCGACGCCGCAGACGTGCGCTGGTGCATGCCATGCGAAGTAAACAAAATTGAGCAAAACAATTTCGCGCTCGAGGAGCAGGGGGAGAGGGCGCGCCCTGCGCAAACTGCACCGCGTTTTATTCTCTCCACCACGCGCGGCCCGGTTCACACACAGGCGCTCGTCATCGCCAGCGGCGGGCTGTCCATCCCCAAGATCGGCGCCACCCCGTTCGGCTACAAGGTCGCGCAGCAATTCGGCGTCCCCGTGACCAGACTCAAGCCTGGACTGGTGCCGCTATCATTCAGCCCGGAACAATGGCAACCCTTTGCGGCCCTGGCGGGCGTTGCTGTTGATGCGGTCGTGAGCTGCGGGAAAACAGCATTCCGCGAGAACCTGCTGTTCACCCATCGCGGCTTGAGCGGCCCGGCGATACTGCAAATCTCGTCCTACTGGGAACACGGACAGCCTTTGCACCTCAACCTGCTGCCCGACCTGGATGAGGCGGAATTGTTCGCGCAGCATCGCGGTAGCCGCATGTTGCTGGATAATTTTCTGGCGCAGCATCTGCCCAGGCGCTTTGCTGAAAACATCGTTGAGCAGTCGCTGCAAAACAAGCCGCTCAACCAGTATTCCAACAACGAACTGGCGTTGCTGGCAAAAAACTTGCACGATTGGCAGATCACCCCGACCGGCACGCTGGGCTACGCCAAGGCCGAAGTGACCTGCGGCGGCGTCGACACGCGCGCGCTGTCGTCGAAAACCATGGAATGCAATGCGGTGCCCGGACTGTATTTCATCGGCGAGGTGGTGGATGTCACCGGCCAGTTGGGCGGCTACAACTTTCAGTGGGCGTGGGCGTCGGCCTATGCGGCGGGGCAGGCGGTGTGATGTACGGAGCTCTACTTCCCGGCTTCGCTGAACAGGGCCGCCAATTTCGCCTTGAATTTGGCAACCATTGAATGAAGGCGCTGCTTGATGCGCTGGTAGGTTTGCCAGTGGTCGAGATAATCATGGATGCGGTTGCGGTAATGCATGACCCATGCATAGAAGTGCGCGAACCAGTCGAGCTGCATCAGTGCCGGGCGGGTGAGGTTGAAGATGCGCGAGAACAGCGCCACGCCAACGAGTTTGGCGATGAGGAAGATCACGCTGCCGAGCAGCCAATGTCCGGAGGCTATGGCAAGAAAGCCGAATACTTTTGCTGGGATGATGGTGATGCTGGGCAGCAGGAAGGCGAAGAACGCCCAGTGCGGGCGCAGTGATGCAATATGCCGCTCGATCGCGTGTATCGCGCGCACCGCACCAAACCGCGCCATGAGCGCGGCGGTCCAGTCCCAGATCGTTTCCTCGACCAGAAAGATGGCGGCGGCCAGCCACACTAATGGGGCGAGCAGCAGATGTTTCAGTTTTTGCAGGGCTGGCTTCATGCGGTTACGATCTGACGGCAGTTATGCATAGCGATTCTTGCCATGCCGCATCCTGCTGTGTTCCAGATGAAATATCAAGGCAAAGTTCAAGGCGATATTGCAGGTGGAAATAAATGGCGCGCTGCAAACAGATAGCCACAATTCTACGATTTCTCGCGGCCGATTCGCGCCGGCAGCCTTGTCTATCCGCGCCGTTTGTTGTCAATTCTGTAACAACACTGGATGGGGGATTGGGGTAAACTTCCACCCGGCCTTTTACCGAGGAGTGACTATGTCAGAGGATGGATTTCATGTTCACGCCCCCCACGAGCACGTGATCGAACATGAGGCGCAACACGGACCCGGATTGACTCAATATGTCGCGATCTTTACCGCGATCCTGTCAACCATGGGGGCCATCGTCAGCTACCAGGGCAGCGATGCACAGAATGAAGCAATGCTGTTCAAGAATGAGGCCGTGTTGAAAAAGGCCCAGGCTTCAGACCAGTGGAACTATTATCAGGCCAAGGCGCAGAAGGGACACCTGATGGAACTGGCGGAGGACCTGGCGCCGAAAGAGAAAAAGGCCTATTACCACGAGCAGGTGGACAAATATAATTCCGACAAGAAGAAGATCCAGGCTGACGCAGAAGTGCTGGAAGAAGCCACCAAGCAAGCCAATGAGAAAAGCGAGCAGTTGATGCATCCGCATCACTTTCTCGCCCTGGCGATGACACTGACCCAGATAGCCATTTCCCTTGCGTCGATCACGGCGTTGACGCGCAAGAGCTGGCTGTTCGTCGTGGCGGGGATATCCGCCTGCGGCGGCGTGGTGCTTTGGGCTCTGGCCTACCTGTAACAGGCATACCAGGACGTTTCAGACGGGCAACAGGCAGGGCAGTTCACGACACTGCGGGGACACTTTGTTGCCCAGCCTGAGCTATATGCCGCAGTCGGCGCTGATCTTCACGCCATGGTCGGCGGGGTCTGGATATCTCAGTAAACTTTTGTTGTCTTCGGTGTCTCATATCGCACTATGCCGCCCGGTGTTCGAATTCTCCTCATCACCACGACCGCCTGCTTCCTGCTGGAAATGGGCACCGGAGGAGATATGCTTTCCAGTTTCGCCCTGTGGCCGCTGCAGGGCAACTTCAGGCCCTGGCAGCTCGTAACCTATGCGTTCCTGCACGGCAGTATCACTCACCTTGCCTTCAACATGTACGGCCTGTGGATGTTCGGCCGGGAGCTGGAATACATGCTGGGGCGCAGGGTGTTCCTCCAGCTCTATTTCGCCAGCGTCCTGTCAGCCGGGGTCATGCAGGTGCTGGTCACAAGTTTCACCGGTAGTATTTATCCGACGGTGGGCGCGTCTGGCGGCGTGTTCGGGTTATTGCTCGCGTATGGGATGTTTTTTCCGAACCGGATCATCATGCTCTTGATTCCTCCGATACCGTTGCCCGCATGGCTGTTTGTGTTCTTGTACGCAGCCATCGAACTGGTGCTCGGCGTGACAGGGACGCAGGCAGGGGTGGCGCATTTTGCGCATCTGGGTGGCATGATCGGCGGGTATGTGGTCATTCGCCGCTGGCGTGGCCGCGGTCGATGGAATTGACCGGATCACAGGGCACAGTACATTCCAATCGAGGTTTGAGTCTGAAGGGGTGCGTTTTTAAGGATTTCAGGCAGCCGCTTTCGATCGGTTAAAAATGGTTTTGAAGAGAATGGTACGCGCGTTGTTCAAACGCTGTGCTGCCTCATTATCACTGATTTCCCCGGCCTGCGCATCGAGTTGCTGGAACGTAATGTCGAGCTTGAGATATTGCTCAGCCAAGGGCAGTGACTTGAGTTTCTCGTAGGGAGTCATCATCAGTTTATAGGGATAGCGCTTGCGCTGGCGGCCTTTTTCATCGGTGATGGTTTCGGCGAATAGGCATGGCCGGTGGAAGTTGATATAGGGATTGAGGTGGTCGCGGCAGAAGGCATTCACCAGTGTGGCGAAGCATTGTGGAATGTGACTGTAGCCCAGATGTTTGCGCACGATGGCGCCGTTCTTGGATTCAGCCTGGGCGTTGTCGTTGCTGTGTCGGGAGCGCGATTTTGTTTGCTCTTCGATGAGCAATTTGTTGAGTAATTTCGCGACGAGTTTATTGATGTACTCAGAGCCGTTATCGCTGTGGAAGCCGTGAATGACGAAGGGAAAGCTCAGCAGTAGCGCTTCGAGCACCGGGATGAGGAATGCCTCGCTGATCTTCTCGCAGGTTGCCACGCCTTCATACTGGGTGACGCAGTCCACGGCATTGATGTGATAGACGCCCTTGATGCCATCCAGATCGCCTTGGTGGACGCTGTCCACGCGCAAATAGCCGGGCCGGTTATTGGGGGTTGGCGCGCGACGCTCGCCGATAGGGACGGTCACGGGGCGCGTCTTGGTCCAGACCTGGCGCTGGTGCTGGTTGCTGGGGTGCTGACGCAGGTTGTACAGGTGAGCCACCGAAATCGTCGCCAGGCGCAGGTAGCGGGCATCGCCGAAGATGCCGTAGGCCCGTTCCATGAGTTTCTTGGTCGCCAAGCCGGATAGCATACCATGCAGGGTGTCAGTATGGGCGAGCAGGAGCACGTCAGCGCCCGTGTAGATGCGCGCAAAGCTGGTTCGGGACCCCCTCGGTAGCGCTTGACCAGTTGGCGTCGCTCACAGCCCCGCTTGACCAGTCGGGTGAGCTGCTGGCGCGAATAGCCGCTGACGCGTTCAAGGAAGCGCAGAACCACTGCCTTGTCGGCGCGTTTCAACCGGGCATAGCCGAAACGTCGCACAGTGCGGCCGATGAATTCGTAGCGCTGGTCTGCCGTCACCTTGAAATCCATTGCCACGGTTCCGGTTAAAAAGGCCTGCAAGTCGGCCAGGGTATGCAGTTGTTCGTCGTTCATATTGATCACCATGCCTCGCATAATGATCGATCACGGCCACCTGTTCAGACTCAAACCCCGTTGGATTCACGCACCCCCGCTCAGACTCAAACCCCATTGGACAATGCT
>JBAUUR010000033.1:0-20081 GCA_049582805.1 Gallionellaceae bacterium
GGCATTGGGGAAGCCCGGAGCGCAGGCACCGGAGTATACGTGCGAGTATATGAGGATGCCGAGCACCGCGCGACCCCGATGCCAGTTCGCGCAGTAGATTTATGTCGCAATGTATAACTATTCATTAGAGGAGGACTATATGCTTGTGACATTTTCAACCGATGCCTATGCCAGCATCACCATGTTCGGGGATGTCGCGCTTGCCATGCTGAAAATGATGGGACACAGCGCAACCGTACCCGGCGCTATTCAGGCGGAAGATGTTCCTGAGGCGCTGAGCCGGCTGACAGCCGCAATCGAAGCAGAAAAGGCTTCGCCGTCAGTTGCGGATAAAACTGCGGACGAGCCAGAGGTGAGCATGGCTACTCGAGCGCTGCCGCTGATCAATCTGCTTACTGCCGCAGCCAAGGAAAAGGCTTATGTAATGTGGAGATAATGCGTTGTTAACCAGGCCATGGCCTGCCCTGAATGAAATGAGGAGATGTGTGATGTTGAAACAGGTTATTGCAGGAGTCGCATTAACGCTTGGGGTTGCCCTGATTGGCGCTTACGCGCTGGTGCAAAGCGGCCTTATACCGGCCAATGCCGATGCAAAACCCGGCCGTCTGGAAACCTGGATGGCCGGCACTTCGCTAGATGCGACACTGCGCCGCGACGCCCCGAAGGAGCAAAATCCGGTGGCGCTGAACGAGCAGAATCTCCTCGAGGGAGTTCATCTGTTCGCCAAGAACTGCGCGGTTTGCCATGGTTCCGCGAAGGGTGATGCCTCGGCATCGCCGATAGCGAAAGGCCTTTATCAAAAGCCGCCGCAATTGGCGACCGACGGGGTTGAGGACGACCCGGAAGGTGATTCGTTCTGGAAGATCAAGCACGGTATTCGTCTGACTGGCATGCCTGCATTCGGGAACTCCCTCAGCGACCGGGAGATATGGACGCTTGCGCTGTTCCTGAAACACATGGACAAGCTGCCGCCCGCGGTACAGCAGGCTTGGCTGCAAGTCCGCAATTGGCCGGTGACATCCGAGAACCAGACGGGCCAGAACTAGCCTGTTCGACGCCTCATGCGCGGTGATCGATGCGAAGGGCGAGACAGAAGCTTGATGCGTGCCGGGCAGGCCGGATCAGTCCGGGCTATGCGGAATGCTGAAGCGGCCTCCCGGAAACTTCGTCAGCGACTGCAACAAGCGCTGAAATGCGTTAAATCCGGCAGGTCTGGCACGCCGCAGTCACCGGGTCTGACTGCCGCACCTGACACCACTGTCCAGGAAACACATCCTGACGCGCGGGGGACACCGACCGAAGCGTGCGCGAGGATCATGCGGGACGTGCATGCGCAGGAGGCGAGGCTGGTTCATGTTGATTATCTGATCAGTCTTGCAGGCCACGTCGGTCATTGGGCCTACCTCGTGATCTTTCTTGTCGTGGCGCTGGAATGCCAGGCGTTATTGGGCCTGGTCATGCCGGGCGAGAGTCTTGTGCTGGTTGGAGGTTTCTTTGCGTGGCAGGGGCTGCTCGATCCGGTGGTCCTCATCTTTGTGGTGTCCATTGGCGCGATTCTCGGTGACAGCATCGGCTATGAATTGGGACGGCACCTCGGACGGGAATGGTTGCTGAAACACGGGGCGCGGTTTGGGCTGCATCAGGAACGCATGGATCGCGTGGATGGTTTCTTCGGGCGCCATGGCGGCAAGGCGGTTTTTGGCAGTCACTTCCTGCATCTGTTGCGGGCGCTGATGCCATTTGTTGCCGGCGCCCGCGGCATGCGCTATCTGAAGTTCCTCCTGTTCAATGCGCTGGGCTGCATCGTTTGGGCGAGCGTGTACGTCGTGCTGGGTTATTTGGCGGGAGCGAGTTGGCAAGTGGCCGCAAAATGGATCGGTCGCGCCAGCGAAATCGTCGGCAGTGCGCTGCTGCTCGCCATCGCCCTGGGCTGGCTCTGGCACTGGCTGGGGCGGCATGAGGCCGATGTCAAGCGGCGCTGGCAGGCGTTTGTGCAACATCCGCGCGTGGCAGCCCTGCGCCGACGGCTTGCGCCGCAAGTGGAATTCCTTCTCAATCGTCTCTCGCCGCAGGGTTATCTGGGACTGCATTTGACGATAGGCGTCCTGCTGCTCGTCGGTGCATCCTGGATGTTCGGTGGCATTGCCGAGGACGTGGTGGCCGGCGACCCGCTGACGGTCATCGACCGGAACATTGCGGCGTGGTTCCACGAGCGCCGGACTCCCGGACTGACGACAGCGCTGCAATTCGTGACCGGTCTCGCCTCGACCGCCGAGGTGACGAGCGTCACGCTGGTGGCCGCGCTCATGTTGTGGTGGAGGCGCTACTGGTATCGGTTACTGGCTCTGGTGCTCGTTCTGCCAGGCGGCATGGCCCTGGCTTTCTTGCTCAAAATCACTTTCCATCGCCGGCGTCCCAGTTTCCCTGATTCGTTCCTGATCTTCGACGGCTACAGTTTTCCGAGCGGCCACACGATGGCGGCCACGCTGCTGTATGGCCTGCTGGCTGCTTATGCGGTCAGCTCACTCGAAGCCTGGCGCTGGCGCGTGGGCGCAATTCTCGGCGCGTTCGTTATGGTTTTGCTGGTCGGCTTCAGCCGCGTCTACTTGGGTGCCCATTATCCGAGTGATGTACTGGCAGCCGCCGCGGCGGGATTGGCTTGGCTGGCGTTGTGCCTTACTGCGGTGGACAGTCTGCGCCGCAGGCGCGGTCGCCCGGTCTAAGCCGTGGAATCGCGCTTGCCACAGCGGGAATGCAAGATTCGGCAAGACCGGACAGGACACCTGCACCGTAACGGCACACGGATCATCAAGTTCTTTCTGCACTTTTCAGAGAAAGAGAGACGAAAGCGCTTTCTTGATCGCATCGACAATCCGAAAAGAACCGGAAATACAGTCCTGCTGATATTGAAGAGAGGAAATTCCGGGCACAGTACATGCAGGCCTATGAAGCATGCCTGAGCGCCACCGGCAAGCGCAATACCCCCTCCTGGTACATGATTCCTGCCGATGGCAGGGAGAATGCCCGGTTGATTGTTTCCCGGATGATTCTCGACACGTTCGAGTTGCTTGAGCTGGCCTATCCCAAGTCCGGTTCGGAACACAACCGGAATTGCAGTCGATTCGCAAACAACTGGCGAAATAAAAGTGCTAGGATGAAACGGTGGACAATTTGCATGTCAACTTCACGATCAGGATGGCGGTATCCTGCTTCCGGTCACCGCCCCGAGAAACATCAAGTTGGAGTCATCTATGAAAAAGGCTATGCACAAAGACCGGCAAAACACGCCGCAACAGGGACGCATGATGCAGAAGCAGGTGTCTCCCGACTTTTTGGATCCCGCGCACGAATGGCGGCGCATTTTCGCCGAGGTCTGGGGCACGTTCCTGCTGGTTCTCGTCGCGGCCGGTGGCGGAGTGGTGGCTGCCAGGAGCGGCGGGGCCGTCACCCTGGAGATGATAGTAGTTGCGCCCGGGCTCATGGTGATGGCGATCATCTACTTTATGGGCACCGTGAGCGGGGCGCATCTGAACCCGGCAGTCACGCTGGCATTTGCGGTACGGCGTAATTTCCCGTGGCACCGGGTACCGGCCTACCTCCTGGCTCAGGTGATCGGTGGAATCGCGGCGGCGCTCTTTCTGCGGGCCCTGTTTGGCACTGTCGGAGCGCTGGGTGCGACTATGCCCGGCAGCGGTGCAGGCAGTGGAACAGCGTTTGCGATGGAAGTGGTGTTGACCGTCGGGTTGGTGAACACGATCCTGGGAACGGCCTCTGGGGCACGCAACATCGGCGCCAACGGCGCCATCGCAGTGGGTGGATATATTGCTCTGGCGGGTCTTTGGGCGGCGCCGATCAGCGGCGCCTCGATGAACCCGGTCCGATCGTTTGCGCCCGACCTGGTGCGCGGTGATCTGAGCATGACGTGGATCTACGTGGCCGGCCCCATGCTGGGCGCCCTGATCGCTGTCGCTTTCGAGTGGATACTCAAAGGCCAGCCCACCGCTGCCGGAACGCTTGCGGCGCAAGGCTACCTCGGCGTGGATGATTCAACTCAGACACGCGAGCACGAGTGAGACAAGGAAATGGAAAGAATCGAACAGATGACGCGCGCAGGATTCTCATCGATTGCGGGTATGTGTATCAGCGGACAGACGGCGGGGAGTATTCGCCATAACCTTGTCGCATTTGAGCCGACATACGTGCGATGTCGGCCCCGTGGCAGTGTGCAACAGTGGAAAGCTGCGCGGTCGGAATCGGCCGCGGCATCATGGCCCGCGAAGTCAGCAAACACCAACAATGATCAATATGCGTTGTGCCTGACCTGGCGCGTCAAGGTCGCTTGTTACCCCGAGTACGGGCAAGCAGGCCACTAAACGGTACAAATAATGAGACGCGGAAAGACCCGCAGCATGAGCGGCCTGGTGGCAACACTGCCCGGCTGCCAGAAGCAAAAAGGTGCGATCGGCAAGGCGGGAAAGCAAGTCGAAAAAACCGCAGGCCGCGTCCGGGATGCGGCAGAGGACAGCCAGCACAGACAGGAAGCAATCATCGAGCAGCGCTCGCGGTCACGGCAATGCCGTTCGGTCAATGGGTGCGGCCAGAGTGGTTCTGCGACAGGGCATTCCATGTGCCGAACACACGAACACGCCTGAGAATGATAATGATCGGCCGGTTGCACTTGTTGTTTGTCGTACTCATAGTCGCGGTCCTCAGCGGATGCGCGACGCTTCCGCCGGGTTCGGATTTTCCAAAAACTGTTTCATCGGCGCTGGCCCATCCGGAGCAGACACGGCTTGGCCAGCAGTTTGAAAGCGCGGCGCGCGAACATGACGGCAACTCCGGATTTCGCATCATTCCGGTAGGCGCCGACGGATTCCTGATGCGCATGCAAATGATCAATGCGGCAGAAAAGACACTCGACCTGCAATATTTCATTTTTCGCGGAGACGAAACCGGGCAGCAGCTTACCCGCGCCGTATTGCATGCCGCCGATCGCGGCGTCCGCGTGCGTGTGCTGGTAGACGATGGCGAAACGGAGGGCGGCGACGAGCAGATTGCCGCGCTGGAAGCGCATCCTTCAATCGAGATTCGAATCTTCAACCCGTTCGCGTATCGCGGCCATGCCACGCTGTTCCGGGCCGCTGAATTCATGTTCAATTCCTCCCGCCTCGACTACAGAATGCACAACAAGCTGCTCGTCGTGGACAATGCAATCGCGCTCATAGGCGGGCGCAATATAGGTGATCAATACTTTCAGATCGACCCTGATTCGCAATTGGCCGATGACGACGTATTTGCCGCCGGCCCCATCGCCCAACGACTCTCGGCGACCTTCGACGAATACTGGAACAACTTCCTGTCCATCCCGGACGAGGCGCTTTCCGGCGGCAAGTCGTCCCGTGCCGCCCTGAAAGAGCATCGCGAGGAATTGAACGAACAACATCGGGAGTTGAAGGCCGACGACATTGGCTATGTGAAGCGGGTTGCGACCGGCGAGCCTTTTGACAGCATAATCTCCGGACGCTTGCCCCTGATCTGGGCGCACGCGCAGGTGGTCTGCGACAGTCCCGACAAGAAGAAAGTGGAAAATGGCACGATGGTGGGCAAGCTGATGCGGCGGCCGGTGGCCGATGCCGCTATCGCAGTGCAGTCAGAGTTGCTGATGATCACGCCCTACCTGATACCGGGGAAAGAAGGCATGCAGTTGTTCAAGGACCTGCGCCAGCGCAACGTGCGGGTCCGCGTCCTGACCAACTCGCTCGAATCATCAACCGTGTTGATGGCACAGGCCGGCTACATGCAATATCGGGTGCCTCTGCTTGAGGATGGCGTGGAGCTGTATGAGATACGCTCGCTTCTGGGCAACACCAGAGGCAGCGGCCAAACGAAGGCAATATCGCGCTATGGAAACTACTCCCTGCACGCGAAACTGTTCGTATTCGACCGCAAGAGGCTGTTCATCGGATCAATGAACTTCGATCAACGATCGATGCATCTGAACACCGAGATCGGTTTGATCATTGACAGTCCGGAGCTTGCCCAGCAGATCGCCGCGCGCTTCGATGCCATGGTGCAGCCGGTCAATTCGTATATGCTGGTATTGCGTCCGAACCCCGCAGGCGGGGCGCCAGGTCTGGTGTGGCGCACGCAGGAAGACGGCAAAGCCATAGAGTACGACACGGAGCCGGCCCGGAGTGACTGGCAAAGAATCAAAGCCCACTTTTTGTCGTTATTGCCTCTGGACAAGGAACTATGAAGCTGCAATTGAAAATGTGTTCGGCACTGATGCTGGGACTCTTGCTGGTACCGGTTGCGCGTGCGGAGCCCCCGGTAAATGTGCAAATAGAAGTCAATTTTCTGCTTGGCTATGTCGAGGGATCCGGATGCGAATTTTATCGCAACGGTTCCTGGTACGACTCAAGGGCAGCGCAACAGCATTTGCGCGACAAGTACAAATACCTGGGGGCAGGAAATCAGATCAATACCACCGAAGACTTTATTGAAAAGGCTGCCACGAAGAGCAGCTTCAGCGGCCAACCGTATGGGGTTAAGTGCAAGGACGCTGTATCGGTGACAAGTAACCAGTGGTTGCGCGACGAACTTGCGCGTTTTCGATCTTATTGACCATATAAGAAAGGCGTTCGAGAATAATTGCAAGCCAGAATATGGTTGGAAAAAACCTCGTGATGAAAATGCACAGTGTCCCGGACTTCCGGCGTCACCCTTGTTGTCAGTGAAGGGATCACATTGTTGTTGCACGGGAGAATAAATAAAAACTACCACATCATGGCAAGACCTCCTGCATCCCGGCGAGGCGACGGATTTTTTCTTGCGCCGCCCATTTCTGCCATTCGATTCGACAACCTGCGCGTACAGTGCAGTTAATGCGCTGTGGCTCGCGGAGTTAAGCCGGCTGGTATATCGACACGATATCGAGGAATCGAACCCGCCTCCGCAGCCAACCCGATCCAGCTTTCTCGAGAATGCCGGATTCAGGCAACGGCAATTTTTTCTTTCGCGGGAAACGGATACTCAAGCCATGTTGGTCGAGTTTGGGGGACCATCGCCATTCACCGTACTGGTATTCCGCGGCGCCGAACAAAATTTCAAGGACTACCTCACCTATCTCGAAATCGGGGCGTCGTTGTTGGATGGAAACAAATTGGATGTGCACGCAGGATTCAGGGAGGCGCTCGATTCGGTATGGAGCGAAATTGATTTGGCCCCAGCCCGGCTCAAATGCCAGATTTTCTTTACGGGACATAGTATGGGCGCCGCACTTGCCACGCTGGCGGCAGCGCGTCATGCGCCAAGCCCGGTTTATACCTTTGGCTCGCCACGGGTTGGCAATCAGGCATTCGTCGATTCACTCCGCACCGTTCCCATCTATCGGACGGTTGATGATCAAGATGTCGTTACAACTGTTCCTTCGGAAGCGCGGGGATTCCGTCATGCCGGTACGGAATTGCTACTGCACGCACCCAGCCATAAATTTTTCCTCAATCAATTGTTCAGGCCACCGAAACTTCTAGCCGATCATGCGCTGATCAACTACGTGGACAGAATATGAACCCATTTTTTTGTCTCTGCTGCCGCGCGACCACGACCGATGAACATCGGGATGTTGCGCCGGGGGCCGGCAAAGATGAAAGGGCCAGAGGCGATTACATTACATCAGTCTCTGGCCCGGTTTGCTCCGCAGCATGCTGCGGCCAACGCGTTAGCGTCAAGCTGTTGCCTTAGCGGTCCATCTCGATTTTGATATCGCTTTTGACCGATTTTACGTTTTCTGTGCTGCTTGCGGTAGCAATCGCCGCATCGATTTCTGCCTGGTTATTGGCAGTGCCGCTCAGCCACACGACGCCATCCTTGTCGGTATCGACCGAGATATGCTTCATGCTGCCAGGATGATCCGCGGCCAGCTTGGCCTTAATTTTGGTAGTGATCACCGAGTCGGTGACGAATGTCATGGGATGCGAACGGTCCGAGTCCGAGTCGGCGGCATGCGCCACAACGGGAGCCAGCAAGGTTCCAATGATGAAACAGGTTGTCGCGAGTTTGATTTTCATGGTCTGACTTTCTTTAGGTATGTAGGGAGGACGCATATTCCGGCCTTTTCCAAAAAATATCTGTTCGCTGGCACACATAGGGCAAGGCGAATAAACTTATGGTGCGAATCCGGCCTGACACCGAGATGGCGGCACCAGCTGTAGCGGCCCAGAAAATTTCTCCTGCGCAAGACAGGCGCGGACCGAAATTGTTTGCGCGATAAGTGCGCTAGCGCACAGAGCGCTTTTGAAAAGCAGAGCAGAATTAAACCGCAATCAAACTTGGACACAGGGTCAAAGATGTAAGATCGGTCAAGAATGACTTGCAAGTTAAGGGATGGCAGAAATCTGCTGGTCTTGTTGTATCTAAATCAGGAGTAGCAAAAATGCTCGAAACCATTGCGGTTATTTTGATTATCCTCTGGGCGGTTGGCTTGGTTACATCGTACACCATGGGCGGGTTGATTCATATTCTGCTGGTCATCGCGATCATCGTGATTCTGGTGCGTGTCATTCAAGGTCGACGCCTGTAACAACCATGGTATTCCATGCGGCAACGTGTCGGCTATAGCGATCCGGTGGTTTCCGTTCACCTGATTTGCCCGCTGTCAATGCAAGTGCATTTTTACCGGAGAATGATGAGATGAACGCAATCAGGATGTTGGCAATCGTGCTGATCGTGGCGGGCTGTCTGGCGTTGGGGTACGGTGGATTTACCTACACCAGGGAGACGCATCAGGCCAAGCTCGGTTCGCTCGAGCTGTCGGTCAAGGACACGGAGACAGTAAACGTCCCGGTCTGGGCTGGCGTGGGAGCGATAGTGGCGGGGGTGGTCCTGCTAGTTGTGCGCAAGTAGCATCAGTTGCTCCTGCCTGGCGTAACAAGGTTGCTGCCGGCGCAATGATCTTTCTGGCGCATGAAACAAGGACTGGCCAATGAATCCGGGCAACCACGCCGGGATTGTTCGATGTTGACGACCAAGCCGCAAAGCAGCTCGATAGGAATTCGCCATGAACGTATTATACATAACGACATAAATCTACTGCGCGAGCCGACATCGGCGTCGCGCGGTGCTCGGCATCCGGGGCCGCGTAGCGGCAGACTTCCGTGTACATTCCGGGGCCTGCGCTCCGGGCTCCCCCAATGTCGGCCCGCTCGCTATGATTTCTGTCGCTATGTATCGAACCAACAACGGAGAAAAGCATGAAAAAATTATCGGATGAAGTCACCAAGGAACAGTTGATCGCCGATTTCAGGGTGGTGGCGGCAGATGCGGAAGCGCTGCTGAAAGCGACTGCCAACCAGGGCGGCGAGAAGCTGATCGAGGTACGCGCCAGGGCGGAAGAATCCCTCAAGGTTGCGAAAGCCAGGATGGCAGAAACACGGGCAGCAATGCTTGGCAAAACCAGAGTTGCAGCCAGGGCTACCGACGTTTATGTCCACGAAAATCCATGGAGAATCATCGGTGCCGCTGCCGGTGTCGCCGCCGTAGTCGGCCTGGTGATTGGCCTGTTTATTGGTCGTCGCTAGTCGCTTCTCCATGAGTTAAAAAACATCTGGCGGGAGCAAAAGGCTGCGCGGGGTCGCACATCCAGGATATGCACCGAGTGCGCCTGCCGGCCTTTTTTGAAAGCCGCCATGTTCAGAGCGCGCACAGGGAGTATTGGCTGTGTATCTGCTGGCGGTGTTCAAGGAAGGCCAGCACCTCCGCATCGCGTTTGCCGGCGAAATGCTGACCCCCGCCTTTTTCGCGCGCCCCCTTAAGTCCGGCAATGTCACCAGGCAGGTCATAGCAACGCTGTCCAGACTGAATGTCTGGCTAAATTAGGATCGTACAAATGCAACCTGCCATTCAATCGTCGATTCGAGCGCAAATGCTGGCGATGCGCCTGATCTGTCTGATGGGGCTGCTGTTATCCGGTTGTTCCACCAGCAACCAATTACATTCAACAACGCAGGTCCTGGATATCAATCTGACACGCCATGCGCTGCAAGCGTCGGGAATCGCCTTTATTACGCCGACTTCCGTAACCGGACAGGAGGAGGACAAGCAAGCGCTGGCGCTCGCATTTACCGATGCGCTGCAACTGGCTCGCCCCGACTTGCGGGTCATGCCCTTGCCGCAAACGCTTGGCGCAATCAATGGCGCGGGACTCGCCAACGAATATCGGCAGATGTTCGAAGATTACGGCGTGTCGGGAATTTTCAGCCGCGATTCTCTGCAGAAGGTTTCCCGTGTAATCGGCATTCGTTATCTGGCGCAACTCAAACTGAGCGGATTCCGGCAGGAAGCGAAAAACCGGTGGAATGCGCTTGGCGTCCGCATACTGGAAACAAAGACAACCTCCTTGAGACTGTATCTTCAGATTTGGGACGGTGAAGACGGATCGGTCGCTTGGGAAGGCTCTGAAGAGATAACCTCTGCCTACGAGTCTGTGAAAGAGAATCCCATTTCATTCAAGACTGCTGTAGAACAGGCCGCAAATACCCTTGTTGCACGCTTGCCCTAGCTGGTTACCCGCGTTGCGGCGACTCGTCGCACAACTCGCAAAATATTTTGCGAGCATCGCGCGAATTGACTTGTGTCATTTGGATATGGGCTAGCAATGCAGGATACGGTCGTAAGTTTCCTTGTCGGTCCGGTAGCATTTGCAGGATGCGGCTTCCAGGCCGGCGCTATCCTGGATCATGAGATTCCCGCGGCTATAGCTGATCAGATTTTTCTTCCGCAACAAACCGGCGGCTTTGGTGACGCCCACGCGGCGCACGCCCAGCATCCGGGCAAGTAATTCCTGGGTGATATGAAACTCTTCCGCATGCGCCCGGTCGCGCGTCATCAGGAGCCAGCGGGCAAGACGCTGCTCCACTACGTGGAAGCGGTTGCAAGCGGCTGTCAGCGCCAGTTGGCTCATCAACACATAGATGTAGCGGTTCAGATACTGTTGCAGCACAACGCTGTATTTAACTTCGCTGCGGAACCGTTCAGCGCTCATTCGCCATGCGGGGCCTGAACCCTGCACCACCGCATACAACAGTGAAACATCTACTCCCAGCATGAGGGGGATCCCGTACATGCCTTCACTTCCGACCAGGGCCACCTCCATGCTGCTGCGGCCATCGATCGGGGTCACCAATGAAATGAAACTATCGGTGGGAAAATAAACATGGCGAATGCTATCCCCCGGTTCGCAGAGGATATTGCCAAAAGACAACTCGACCTGCTCGCAACCTGACAGCAAATGTTGACGATCTTTGCGAGAAAGGACGGCAAGCAGCCGGTTTTCAGCAGGGACATGTTCCGCAGATGGCACCTTACACTCCTGATTGTTTGGCAGGCAATTGAATCTGGAAAAAGCAGTTGCCGGAGAATGTCTCATCGCTTCATGACGCTGCGCCATCCATCAAGATCAACTGCTTTTTCCGCGTTTAAGTATCCGAACGCAGGCTGAATATCACTGCGACATTTGCTGTTTTTGCCTGGACGCACCGGAACAACTGCGGAAAGCTACGCGCCTCATGTGAATAGCCGGTCATGCCGAAGCAGGTTTTGTGACAGTACCGGTGGATCGGTCGCGCGTGTCGACAGGAAAAAAACAGGAAGCTATCCCGAATGCATAACCGTTAGCGCAGCCGTATAACCTTTACTGGCATGACGCTTCGAAAATGAAACGTCCAAGCAAGCATAAACTAGAGCGCCAGGCAATTCTGTTCGCTGACGAACATAGCGTGTAATTTGTGCGGGAATGACATCGTCGCCGGCGATATTGAAACCAAATCGTCCATCAGGCTCGATACGCCGGGATTTACCGATACCTGTTCGTCCTGATTTGCTACGAGTAAAACCGCTAACCATTCCGCCAAGCCATCAAAGAACGGTGGCCAAGCGGGCTGGTTATGTCGAAGGGCTTGAGGTTTCTCGTATTACTCGTTGCGATCCTGCCCTGGCCTTTGCCCTTGCTTCTGCTCGCTCGGGGCGTCCTTGCGTTGCATCTGGTCCGGCGATTTTGGTTCCTGCTGCTTACGGCGGGTTGCCTCTTGTTGGGGCGGCTGCTTATGTTCTTGAACTTGCGGATGTCCCGGTTGCGGCTGCTGCCTAAGTTCCTGAACTTGCGGACGTCCCGGTTGCGGTGGCTGAACGCGCGGGCTGGCCGGGGCACCCTGCGGGTGTGGCGTAGCATGCTGGATAGTCGGCTGCCCGATACGTCCTCTCTCTGCCGGAGTTCCCGGTTGGGGTCTCCCCAGTTGAGGCTTTGCCTGCTGAACTGGCGCACTTTGCGCAGCCTGTCCCTGGAATTGCTTCCGCGCTACGGGGTCGTGCGGCTGGTAACGATAATTCTGCTGTTGAAGCGTATGTTGCTGCTGGACTTGTTGGGGATACCGATTCCCTGAATACTGCCTCTGGTAGGTTGGCAGCGGGGCAGGTGCCGGGGCAGTTCTGTGGTTCCATCTGTCCCAACCGCTTCTACGTTGTTGCCAGGCACTACCCCAGTGTTCACCCCAGCGTGGCGGCGCATCCGAACGCCAGCCGCGGAAGTACATGGGAGGCCGGCGGTAGTAGCGCACCGGGACTCGCAGGACGAAATACGGCACAGCCTCTGGATCCACAAGCATCCAGGGTCCGTTGTACCAGGAACTCGCGTACCAGTTATCATTCTGGTAAACCCAGTACATGCCGTCGTAAAAGAAGTAGTTCGCATCCATCTGTGGCGCATAGTAGACCGGGTAACCTGGTACGACAACGAGTTCCGGGTATACCGGCAAGCTGATCCCGATGCTTACATTGGGGAAGCCGATACCGATGCTCACTTGAGCAGTAGCACTGGACACTGAGCACAACAGCATCCCCAGCACAATAAATACGTGGTGAATTTTTTGCATTTTGTGACCTCCAGTTCGATTGATGAAGGTCGGCATCATGGTTGATAAGGGAAGCAATGCCGACGCTTAATTAGTTCCATGATATCTGCCCTTGCTCAGGCACTTCCGTTCGGTATCGCACATAAGGCGATCAGTTCAGGAAAACCGGGTTGAAATAAGGTGCCCATAAAACGATCGATAGGCAGCGGCCGATCGCCCAGGCAGGGCGCATCCGATACCGGGCACCATATCGCACGATGGGACGAAACGCGTGTATGTGTTCAAGAAAGGTCAGCGGCAACTCGCGTGCTGTCCCACGAGGCAGCAAGGTATCGCCCGAATGCGTGATGTCACTTCACGAGTTGGAGATCGGGAAGCAGGCGATCGAATTCCGTCTTGACTACCTGGTAGCATTCGCAGACCCGCGCTTCCAATCCCGGCCGGTCCAGCACCTTGATGTGGCCGCGACGGTAATCAATCAAACCCGCTTGCTGCAATTTCCTGGCTCCCTCCGTGACGCCTTCGCGGCGCACGCCCAGCATGTTGGCGATCAATTCCTGGGTCATGACCAGCTGATTCGAGTCCAGCCGGTCGAGGCTCAGCAGCAGCCAGCGGCACAGTTGCTGATCCAGCGAATGATGCCGGTTGCACACCGCCGTCTGCGCCATCTGGGTGATCAGCGCCTGGGTATAGCGCAGCAACAGGCGCAGCAGCGGCCCGTTCAGGCCAAACTCCTGCTTTACCAGGGGGGCGCGCAACCGGTAGGCGTAACCTGCGCTCTGCACGACCGCCCGGTTCGGCATGGTTTCGCCGCCCATGAACAGGGCGAGACCAACGATACCCTCGTTGCCGATCACGGCGATTTCGGCCGACGCGCCATTCTCCATGACATACAGCAGCGATACGATGCAATTCGTGGGGAAATAGACGTAACGCAACTGTTCGCCGGATTCGTAGATAACTTCGCCGAGCGGCATCGGCACCAGTTCAAGATGCAGAGACATGCGCTCGTATACGTCTGCAGGCAATGCGGCAAGCAGATGGTTTTGTCGCGGGAAATGCTGGTCAGGCTCAGACATAAGAGTGCCCCTTACATCAAATATGGCGCCCTGTTTGAATGCGGTAAGAAAATCAGGTGTCGAGGCAAAGTATAGAACATTTGCGGCATATGTAGGTGCGGGAATGGCTCTAAAGAGTTTGCTGGGGAAATGATCGGGGAGGGCGTGGCAGGCCGAAGTTTGTGGCTCACCAGCGGCCTGCATTCTTCGGTCCAGGCTGTTCACTCCATGAAGCTTGACAAAATTAGTCTGGTATGCTAATTGTGCTGACACTAATTCAGCCAGCTAAGTGCTGAAATTCCCTGCGGGGCTGCGTGGTTAACAGAGCTTCAGCTTCTTTACGATCACGGCGTTTCGCTTGTGGAATCAAAAGGGGCGGATTGTCCCCTGATAATGAAAATTGAATTTGACAGAGGCACTTATGTCGAGGAAACCTTGGCTCGTGCGGCTGGATTTCCTGTCTTTTTATTCTTTTTCGCACGGCACTCAAAACCAAGGAGAATTCCATGTATCCACTGAATAAAATCGTAAGGGGCGCGGTGATGATTGTTGCACCGCTTGTATTGACAACGAATGTCTATCCCGCAGATATGAAGATGTCGGTTGCAGATATGAACATGTCGGCTAATGATAAAAAAATGATCAAGAGTGCGATGTCCGCGGCACCGGCCAAGGTTGCGAAGGGTGCAACCATCGTGGCCATGGAGGCCGACGGCAAAATGCGCACCCTGCGCGAGGGAACGAACGGCTTCACCTGCATGCCGGACAATCCGGCGACCCCCGGTCCCGACCCCATGTGCATGGACAAGAACTCCATGGAATGGGTCCATGCGTGGATCGCGCACACGAACCCCGCTCCAGGGAAAATCGGTTTTATGTATATGCTCTCCGGCGGAACGGACGCCAGCAATACCGACCCTTATGCGACCAAGCCCGATGCCAAGAATCATTGGATCAAGACCGGGCCTCACGTGATGATCGTCGGCGCCGACGCCAGCTTCTACGATACTTATCCGAAGAGCGCGGATCCCGACACATCGGTCCCCTACGTGATGTTTCCAGATACGCCGTACCAGCACTTGATGGCGCCGGTGAAGTAGGCATCGAGTCGCAGGAAAACCAGCCGGTAGCCCGCGCAGGGCGGAACGTGTACGGTTCCGCAAATGTTATGAATTGCGGCGGAACGCCCCTTTGGGGCTTCCGCCCTGCCGCTTGAACCTCATCATGGCAACTTCGGTTGTTCTTATCACGGAATAAGCAAACATCGGAATACAAGAAGCTCGGATTTATTTCCGGCATGCCGTTCTTCGGCCGGTGCCGAGTACAATATTAAACTTGACTAATATACTTGGAATATATTTAATTGCGACCTTACAGATTCAATGCGAAAGGTTGTGAACATGGAAATCACGAATCGAGATGGTGATGGTTATCTCGTCGATATGAGCGACTGGACGCCGGAGATCGGTCGTATGATGGCCGAGGCTGATGGGTATGAATTGAACGAGAAGAAGTGGGATCAGATCATGAAGGCGCGGGAGTATTACGAGGAATTCGGTACGGTGCCGCCGATTCGGAAATTTGCCAAGTATATCGGCGAGGATCAGAAGGACGTCTTCGCACTGTGGATGACCGGCCCGATGAAGCCAATCACCAAATACGGCGGCATGCCCAAGCCGACCGGTTGCGTCTGAAAGGTGATTCCGTGAGTTAAATCCCCGGCTGTGCCGGTGGGTTGTTAACTGCGAACGGGAGAAAAAATCCCTATTTCGCCAGTTTCACCAATGCATACTCCATGCTGTCCGACAGCGCGCGCCAGCTTGCCTCTATGATGTTGGGACTGGCGCCGACGGTGGTCCATTTTTTCCCGCCGCTCTGGAAGTCGATCAGCACGCGTATGGATGCGGCTGTCCCGGTGGCCCCATCCAGGATACGCACCTTGTAATCGGTCATGCATACGGTTTGCAGTACCGGATAGACTTCCACCAGTGAGTCGTGCAGCGCGGTGGCCAGCGCATTGACCGGGCCGTTTCCTTCCCCGGCGGTGAATTTTACCTCTCCCTTGACCCGCACTTTCACCGTTGCTTCGGAAAGTAGGCCACGGTTCTCGCGGCGTTCGCTGATGACGAAGTAGTCGATCAGCGCGAATGGTTGCACATAGCCGGGACGCAGGCGGTACAGCATCAGCTCCACGCTGGCTTCCGCGGCCTCGAAAGTGAAACCCTCATGTTCCAGGCGCTTGATGTTGTTGAGCACCTGTTGCACTTCATCGCCATTCAGGTCTATGCCAAGGGATCGCGCCCGGTACAGGATATTGCCGCGTCCGGACAGTTCCGAAATGATGGAGCGCGTTTCGTTGCCGACCAGAGCCGGGTCGATGTGCTGGTAGGTGTCGCCGGCTTTCAGGATGGCCGCGACGTGGATACCGCCCTTGTGGGCGAAGGCGCTGTGGCCGATATAAGGCGCATGATCGTCGTGCTTGAGGTTGACGACTTCCGCCACGTAGCGCGACAGCGCAGTCAGTTCGCGCAGGCGTTCCGGCGCGACGACCTGGCAATCCATCTTGAGTTGCAGATTGGGCAGGATGGTGGTCAGGTTGGCATTGCCGACGCGTTCGCCATAGCCGTTGGTGGTGCCCTGCACCTGCGTGCAGCCACCGCGCACTGCCGCCAGCGAATTGGCAACGCCGCAGCCGCTGTCGTTGTGGCAGTGGCAGCCAAGCGGTGTCTTGATACGTTGCCGGACTTCGCGCACGATCTCTTCCACCTGCCACGGCAGCTTGCCGCCGTTGGTCTCGCACAGCACCAGCCAATCGGCGCCCGCGCCGGCTGCCGTCTCCAGCACGGCCAGCGCATAGTCGCGGTTGGCGAGGAAGCCGTCGAAGAAGTGCTCGGCATCGAACACGGCTTCGCGTCCGGCTGCCTTAAGGTAGGAGATGCTGTCGCGGATCATCGCCAGATTCTCTTGCAGCGTGGTGTCGAGCACCTGCCTGACATGATAATCCCAGCTTTTGCCGACCAGGGTGACAGTCGGCGTATTGGCGTCGAGCAGCGCATGCAGATTGGCGTCCTGTTCGCACGACGTGTGTTTGTGCCGCGTGCTGCCGAAGGCGACCAGCCTGGTTGCGCCGAGATTCAGTTTGGCGGCGCGCGCGAAGTACTCGACGTCCTTGGGATTGGAGCCCGGCCAGCCGCCTTCTATGTAGTGGATGCCGAAATCGGCCAGCCGTTTGGTGATGCTGAGCTTGTCATCGACCGACAGGGAAATGTCTTCGCGCTGCGTTCCGTCGCGCAGGGTGGTGTCATACAGAAATACTTGTTGCATGGGTTGTTGCGGGCAATGCGGGTAGTTGACGACAGCATCATGATAATCCATAACGGGCTGTCACCGGGAGTTTGACGATGAACGTGAGGAACAATATGCTGCACGCGGGATTGTTCGCAAGTGATGCCATGGATCTGCTGATAAGGAATCGCCAGGATATCAAAGCGCGCGCGCTGCTGATCGGCGACCGGTTGGATTTGAGGCTGTTCAAGATCGCCGATTGCCTGGCCACCACGCCGTTGACGCTGCAGGTGGATGCGGAAGGCGGTATCGCGGTGTTGTTCCGCTATGGCGTGGTGGTGTTCTTCGGCGTGAAAAGCATGGACGAAGTGCGTTTCATCGAATCGCTCAAGCCGACGCTGACCAATCCCTACGCGACGCCCGAGATCGATGAGCTGGAGATCCATTGCGGCACAAGCGGCATCGGCGTGCAGAGCGGTGCGGTTTCGCTGGATGAGATCACGCTGGAAAAATTGCAGATCATCGCCGATGCGATGAGCAAAAACCTGGTGCTTTCGCTCTATGAGAAAAAAGTGGGCGGGGAATTCGACCGGATCGACCCGCTGGCGCAGGAGCTGGCCACTTATGGCCGGGTGAGCGCCGGCTCCAGGAAACTGCTGTCCCATATCGGTTCCATGTTGTTGATCGAACACCGCATGGTGGGGCGCGCCGAGATTGGCGACAAGCCCGAGACGCTGTGGAATTTCCCTCAGCTGGAGGGCTTGTATGCCAGCCTGGAAGATGAATTTGAATTGCGCGAACGTCAATTGGCGTTGGATCGCAAACTGGGATTGATCGCCGACACCGCCCAGACGCTGGCGGATGTGTGGGACAACAAGCAATTGCACAAGCTGGAATGGTACGTGATCAGCTTGATCGTGTTCGAGATCATCATCAGCCTGGTCGAGTTGAGCGACAAAATTTTGCGCTGATGGACATGAATGTGAAAATAACTATAATGCGCACCGCAAAACCGGTTGTTCCCAGTATTGAAATATTAATTCAGGAGAGACGAATGAAAAAACTGATTATCGCTGTCATGGCAACCCTGTTTGCCGCCAACGTGGCCTTTGCCGCTGATGCTTCTTGCGAAGCCAGGGCTGCGGAAAAGAAACTGGCCGGCGCGGCAAAGACCAGTTTCATCAAGAAGTGCGAAAAGGATGCCGCGGCTGCTACTGCTACTACTGCTGCGCCGGCTACGCCATCCTGTGCGGACAAGGCTGCGGAAAAGAAACTGAAAGGCGCGGCAAAGGCCAGCTTCATCAAGAAGTGCGAAAAGGATGCCGCTGCTACAACTACTGCTACTTCTGCGGCTGCTGCGGCTACGCCATCCTGTGCGGACAAGGCTGCGGAAAAGAAACTGAAGGGCGCGGCAAAGGCCAGCTTCATCAAGAAGTGCGAAAAGGATGCCGCTGCTGCCAGGTAGGCTGCCCGTGGCATTTGAGGGGAAAGCGTTTGACATTGCATGATTTCAGCCTGGATAATCCTTGCCCATGAAAACCTTTCAACCATGCCTCACGTCCGAGCCGTCGCAGTCGCATTTCTGCGCGCGCTGTGGCCTGTTGCGCGAAGTGGTCTGGAGAGTTAGCGTTTGAACATTGGTTGTTAAGCAGCTTCCGAAAGGCCACAGATAAATCCTGTGGCCTTTCTGTTTTCGCAGTTCGTTGTTGAAGGGAACAAACATGCCGCTTCCAGCCGCATTCGCCTCGGTTATTCTGATCTGGTCCACCACGCCGCTGGCCATCAAGTGGAGCGCGCTGGGGATCGGCTCCAGTTTTGCGGTGTTTTCGCGCATGGCCATCGGCACGCTGCTGTGCGCGGTGCTGCTGGGGCTGTTGCGCGTTCGTTTCCCGCTGCATCGCCGGGCGTGGCAGGCCTACCTGGTCAGCGGGCTGAGCATGTTCGGTGCCATGGTGCTGACCTACTGGTCGTCACAATATGTCAGTTCCGGCATGATATCCGTGCTGTTCGGCCTGTCGCCGTTGCTCACCAGCCTGGCTGCGGCTGTGTGGCTGAAAGAAGAGGCGATCACGCCGAGCAAGCTGGCGGGCATGCTGCTGGGCCTGTGCGGCTTGCTGCTGGTGTTTCATGGCGGCCTCAACACAGGCGCAGGCTGGGGAATCGGCGCCCTGTTTGTCGCGGTATTGCTGCAATCGCTGGGCCTGGTGTGGCTCAAGCGCATCGATGACGACAGCCCGCCGCTGGCGACGACGCTGGGCAGTCTGATCGTGGCGTTGCCGCTGTTCTTTGCGGCATGGTGGCTGGCCGACGGCCATGTACCTGCGCAGCTGCCGCAGCGCGAGGTGGCGGCGACCGTGTATCTGGGCGTGTTTGGCTCGGTGCTGGGGTTTGCGTTGTACTACTACATGATCAAACACATGGAGGCGGGACGCATCGCCCTGATAACTTTCGTCACGCCGGTGACGGCGTTGCTGCTCGGACATGGGCTGAACAACGAGGCGGTGCTGCCACAGGTGTGGCTGGGCACGGCCTGCGTCCTGTCCGGCCTGTGCCTGCATCGCTGGGGCGCGCAGTGGCTGGCGTTTCTGCCGTTGCGTCAGTAATCAACGGTTCCTGGGTGCTTGAAATTTATTGCCAGCACTGCGGTCTGACGTTAAAGTTCAGCCTGTAGTTATACATAACGACATAAATCTACTGCGCAAGCCCGCATCGGCGTCGCGCGGTGCTCGGCATCCGGGGCCGCGTAGCGGCAGACTTCTGTGTACATTCCGGTGCCTGCGCTCCGGGCTCCCCCAATGTCGGCCCGCTCGCTACGATTTCTGTCGCTATGTAT
>JBAUUR010000034.1:0-5855 GCA_049582805.1 Gallionellaceae bacterium
CCACCGACTGTTTTGTATACTATGGCTTTCATATGATTTACGTTTCGTGTGATTTAGGTACCAAATAAAAACACCCTTTATGTACATCTCTACCTCTACAGATTACCTCAGAATGTCCTTCTTGGGCAATCTGGAATAACGGTTTGCATTGTAGACTATCCATTGTCATGCTGTTTTCTTCAGTAACAAGACATCTTCCATTCCACGGATACACATCGCCGCTGCATCCCGGCGCAGCGATCTGGCCCGGCTTCGGATGTACCGTTGCTCTGAGTGCTCTTGGCAACGTCTGAGCCAGGCCATTCGAATAGCGACCCATTTTCAAATTGAATGCTAGATAACCAAACGCTGCGGCTTCTGCTCTATAATCTACCTCCGCAGCGACGCTTTGCACGGTGTTCGATGGAGACAGCATTTCGTCCTCGCCGTTTAGTATATGCCAGAGTTGCTCCACTGGAATACTTTCCTTAGCCAAATATTCTTTACTATTCAAATTCCATTTCATTCCCCGCTTAAGTGTCAATACTGCCTTCCTAAGCACGTCTTCGTCTCCAGTCCCAGTCATGTCTTTTAGCCGTTTTGAAAGATCATCGCACCGTTTCCAAAATGTGCTGTTATTGTTTTCAGGTTTTACTAATTTGGATATAATATCTTCGAAATCGATTATTTGAATCGTCTGTTGAAGATTCAAGCGGTTGCGCCATCTGCGCAACTCTTCTCTGTATCCTGCTGCCTCGGCGGCCTGTACCCCGAACAATTGTGAATACACCATTCCGTCACACACAATCACCCATTGCACCCCAAACGCATAAATCTGGTATAGAGCAAGAGCAATGGCGTGAAGCCGTATTAGCATAGCCACTTCACTGAGATCAATTGAATGTGCCGGTAAGTCATTCCTAAATGGATTTTGATCCTTAAATGGGAAACTGGGCAAAACGATCTGTATTGGTTCTTTGCGCGAAATACGGTCAGTCACAGCGGCATCAAATTCACTGCTTAGGAACTTTGCATTTCGTTTTTTCCCCAATTGTTGGTCCGAAAGGATTAAACGAATTCGTTCTCCCTCTGACTTGTCCCTAGCACTTATCACATGATCATAAGCTCCTGAGTAAATTGATGACTCGCATACTTTTAGATACTTCCAAACTACATCTTCGATTCGGCTATGGGTTCCCATTTCGATTCGTGGCAATCCTTTCAAATCACCACGACCGGATGGGTTTTTGTATTCCCCTTGGATAAGGCTGATTGCGTCATCGCGTAACTCGTCATCACCTGGAATCTTGTCCGCATTCAATTGAACGCTTTTCGTCCACTTGGTCGGTAAATGGAACATTGCGTTGTCAAAATCATAAGCAAGGGACTTCTCAGGTCGCAACGACACATTGAGTCTGTCTGCGAACAACTCTTCGAACTGAGTCAGCGTTTGCACAATACTCTCAACTGCGAACACGCGATGTGGGGCGTAGGTCTCCCAATCGAATGTCACGAATCAGCCTCACCATTCTCTCCAAATGAATTGTGAGACGTGATATGGTTAATGTCTCTGCTTCTTCTGCATGACCTTCAGCCAGTGATACTCCCGGTGGATACAGAATCCGAAAGAGTTTGGACGTGGTGCCTCCTGAGGTAGGTACGTTGCATATTTCAATAGCCGGCTGTTGGTAAGTTTGTGGCGGACCAAGTAATGATAGATTAACTCTTAGCCATCCTGCCTTTTGTAGATGTTCTCGGGAAGAGTCAGGCAGAGTGCTGGGATCATCTAGGATGAATCTAACAGCCGCCTCGGCTTCATGTAATAATAAATCGAAGTCAGTATTGAGAGCTACTGCACATAAAACCAATGTTTCGGCGCTTGTATAGCCGTCTCTGTTCGCCGAAGAAAAACAACGGCTGATCCCAAACACTTTTTCACGGCCAGCAACCAAGCAAGCTTCCAGTAACTGTGGGATTGGTGACGTAGATAATATTTCAAACAGACCGAACCCAGTATACTCAACGCGCAGTGGGTCAATTCCAGGAAACTGCTGGCCCAAATCCGGCGAAATATATCTTGGTTCAAACTCCTCATAATTATTTTTATAAAAGAAATCGGTCGCACGTCTGCGTAGTCGCGCCATGAAGAATTGAGCCGTTAATAAGTTCTCACTCAGCCATTCGACATTTTCTCTGTTTTCTGTAATCGGATTGCCAAGGATAACAACGCTCTTAACAAAAACGGCTGTTTTCTTCTCCGAGGTTTCCGCCAAATCACCAATTATCATTACCGGTGTGAGCGCACGTAGTTTCTCAACCACTTGCCAAACGCTGGGTAAATTCTGCTTTCTGAAGAAAAGCTGCACTGTTGCCGTCACATCACGAATGCTCGCAAAACGATATTCTTCACGTCCCCATACTTTGAGAACCAAGCCACGCAAATGACACCTAATAATAGAGCGAGATCCAGATTCGCGCAAGACCAATGCATCTCTTATGTAAAAACGTTCTAAAACGTCGGCGGATGATTCATCGGACACTGTAGTCATATCGTGTGAAGAGAGTTATACAAAGTTAAGAATGCTAAGGCTTATTCGCGTTTCAGCATTTTTATCCCGTATTCCCTTGCGGGGCAGGCTCATTTTATACTCCTTCCGCCGTATTACAAGCAAAAAAACTGCGCGTTCCGAAATGCGAACGATACTTTTTGTCGTCCTCGTAGAATCTTTTGCCAGTTGCCACGATTTTATTTAGGGATGGCAGCCTGAATCGTCGAAGCTTGCTCAATCCCCTGTCGAATCCGCTCTGTCACTATTTGCACACCTTCCTGTACCCGCGCTAAAAGGAGATCGTTCATTTGCATCCGGCTTGGACTGACGGCTATCAACTGTTTGTTATCGTGGTAATTGAGCAATCCGTTGCTGGTCACGGTATGTTGAACCTGATATTCCAACACCTTGAACCAAATCTGTGTTTCGTCGTCCTTAGCCCGGCCAACCACCAACAGACAGTCGCGCTCCGTGCCACCCAGGATACCCAGTGAAAAAGTGTGTCGCCCTACCACTACGTAGGTTTCCGGTTCGGGCAAGTTATCTTGCCTAATTTCAAATGCCCCCGGCGAATTAGTCAGGGCACCGACAATGGCCTCGGCCACCGCCGCAGCCGGTTTGCTGGTTGTGAGTTCATGTGCTTCAAATAGATTTGCGTCCCGATAGTCTGCGCACAGACTGTCAAACGCGCGCTTTGACCGCGTCAGCCTTTCCACCCGTTGCCGCTCTGCATTCAAATGCTTATTGGCCTCGTTTTGCACCGTAAGTGCGTCAGCATCGTCAGGCTTGGCGTTCAATGCGGCGCCCGCTGCCTGAACCGCCCCTTCATAATTCGACGCCGCCAGATAGACCCTCGCCTCTTGCATAGCGGACACATAACCTATGCTGACTAAATTCGTGCCGTAGGAGTTCGTTTGATCGGCGGTAATGTCCAGCGCGACCGATACCGGCTGATAGCCAGACAGTGACAGATTGAACTGCGCAGTTTGCGGGGTTATGTCCGGCAACAACAACGGCGTTTGTCCCAAGTAATCGCCTTCCGACGTGTGAACATCTGCGCCGGGCGGCGCTGTTTCCAACTGCGCTGCGCCCAATACAAATTGAATCGGCATTTCATTCGTTACGCCCGCTTCAATAACAGCGGATTCCTGCGTTTGCCGGTTGTGGTATCCGATGGTGAGCCGATAGCTGCTAGTCGGCAACTCAACCACAGTGGCAGGCAGATTGCCGCTGTCCACAAATTGTCCGTTGTCGGATTCCAAGCGGTACGTTGCATCGTCTTTGTTGCAGGTCAGGTGCAATGCTCCAAATCGCGGCACGAAAACGCAAGATGCGGTCAGGTTCGCAAACACAATTGGATTCTGCGATTGCGACCAGTGCGGATATTCGGCCCGGACAACGTATTGATCGGTCGGTACCGTCAGGTTGATGCCAGCAGTGTTGTAAAGGTTTGTTGAGAATTCCGGCCCGACAATGCTGATTGTGGACGCAGGCGGCGTGGCTTTCACATTCAATGTTCCGGTGCTCCGTTTCAGTTTGATTTCGCCCAAATCATGCTGGCCATACCAGATACAGAGATTTGTTGAGAAAGATTCTGCCTCGGGATTGGTTATCACCAGCCGATGTGAACCAATGGAAATGCGTTCCCCGCTTTCAAAGGGTTGTCCGTCCAGTTGGACCTGCGCCCCGGTAAACAACCACTGGCCTGACATGGAAACTATGAATTGCAACCGGGTCTGTTCGCTCAACCGTTGATGAGTTCGGATGCCAAAGAGCACCAAGACTAGCAGCATCCACCACAACAAGGGACGCAGGCCGCGGACCCATCCGCGTGGTTGATTATCTGAAGGGGTGGGGACACCCATGGCAGTTATGATTTTTGAAACTCGCTTTTCTGTTGACCAACCCGAAGCAACCCCGGCATGATTAGTTAATCTTGCGTATGGTCATCTTTGGGTTCAAGCCAAAAAACGACGAAGTTTTAGATCATTGGATTTCCTTTGCCGACGGATTCAGCCTGCCGCCGCAGGAATTTTATGCCACCGTCAAAAAAGAACTGGATGCGCGGAAAATTCCCAGCATGGAAATGTCGGATGTCGAATACGCCGAAGGCGGATTGCTTTCCGATAGACGTCTTTACTTGAGAATGATCCGTGAACGGCTGGCGTTTGACCTCTGCGCTTCTCCCTTCGGCACCAGCTATTTCTTCTCCTGCCGCACCGTCCATTCACCGCCCGCACTGCGGCTTTGGCACATCGTCGCCGCGCTGGTGTTCTTTTACCTCGTCTATGCCCTCTTGCTCAAATACCTGGGTTTCTTGTTTGCCATCATTGCCCTGGTCGCCCTCTTGATTGCCATCGTCGAAATGTTCCGCAACGCTGTGAGTATGGGCCTGAATGATTTGGACAGCGCGCTCATGAAAATCCCCGTCCTTGGCCCGATCTACGAAAACTGGTTTCGCAAAGAGACCTATTACCGGCTGGACGCGCGGTTGGCGTACCTGAACATTGTGCTCGCCATCGTCAAAGGAGTCGCTGAGGAGTTCACCGGCGCCAAGGGAATCAAGCTGGTGCGGCAATATGAACGCGCCCCGATTTTCGGCGACCTTTACAAGCCGATCCCTCCGCGTAAACCCGAGCAGGAAAAATAAGGCATGAGACATGCCAACGGCTCACGAACAATTCTCGGAACAATTTCATCGTTGGGAAGTGCGCGGGCGCGGTTGGAAGGTTTATGGCGAGCCGGTATATCCCGAACCGCCTTTTGTTCCCTTCCAACGCCGCTACCTGCCCGAAACGCCAGTGGAAGATGACGGACGCAGGCCGACGATTTTTAGTTCTATTGTTCAAAAGCTCGCTCGCAAAATTGCTCTCCCAACTCAAACCCCGGTAGTCGGACCTGAAGAAGAACCGGAACCCATTGGCCTGACTCGTGATTCGTTGGTCGAATTTCAGGCATCGCTCCCGGATAAGCTCGACATCTCGATGGAGGCGTTCGAGCAGTTCTTTTTGAATTTGTCAATGTGCCGCGAGCCGATCGCTTTTGAATTGATGGGCTCCCATAAAAAAGTCGCGGCGCAATTTGCCGCCGCTTCTAATGACGCCCCGTTGCTCCGTCGCCAATTGCAGGCATATTTTCCCGAAGCCGTGTTTGTCCCACTCGAAGGCGGCTTGGAACAGGCATGGGAAGCCAGCCAGGGCGACGAAGCGTTGGCGGTAGAGTTTGGATTGAAACATGAATTCATGTTGCCGCTCGCGAGCGGCAAGCTTGACTCGTTCATCGGCATCGTGGGCGCACTGGCGGAGTTACAGCCAGACGAGTTTGGAT
>JBAUUR010000035.1:0-1506 GCA_049582805.1 Gallionellaceae bacterium
CTACGAGACGATCCCGCACCTGCTGACGCCCGTCGTCACGAACATGAAGCACGCTGCCGCCGCGCTGCAGAACATCGTGCGCGAGATGGAGAGCCGCTACGAGATCATGGGCACCTACCGGGCGCGCAACCTGATCGAGCTGAACCACTACGAGTCGATCCCGCACCTGCTCACGCCGGTCGTCTCGAGCCCGAAGGAGGCGAGCGCCGTGCTCGCCAACTGCCTCGCCGAGATGGAACGGCGGTACGAGCGCCTCTCGTCCGTCCGCGCCCGCAACCTCAACGAGGCGAACCGGGCGTTCCGCCAGCGCGGCGAGCCGACGATCCCGTACCTCCTCGTCGTCATCGACGAGCTCGCCGACCTCATGATGGTCGCGCCGCAGGCGGTGGAGGACGCGGTCATCCGCCTCGCGCAGAAGTCGCGCGCCGTCGGCATCCACCTCGTGCTCGCGACGCAGCGGCCCTCCGTGGACGTCATCACCGGCATGATCAAGGCGAACGTGCCGTCGCGGATCGCGTTCGCCGTCTCGTCGCAGACGGACTCGCGCGTCATCCTCGACACGAACGGCGCCGAGGCCCTGCTCGGGCAGGGCGACATGCTCTTCAAGCCGCTCGGCACGTCGCGGCTCCAGCTCGTGCAGGGCGCGTACGTCTCGGACGAGGAGATCGCCCTCGTCGTCGAGCAGACGCGCCAGCGCGAGCAGGAGCTCGACGAGGGCTACCTCGAGCTGCCGGAGGTGTTCGCCGACCCGGATGCCGAGGCGGACCGCGGGGAGTTCGACCCGGACGACGATCCGCTCCTCGGCAAGGCGATCGAGATCGTCCTCCAGACGCAGACCGCCTCGGTCTCCCTCCTCCAGCGCCGCCTGCGGGTCGGGTACACGCGGGCCGGCCGGCTCGTCGACATGCTCGAGCGCAGGGGGATCATCAGCGGGTACGAAGGCTCGAAACCGCGCCGCGTCCTCGTCGACGAGAACGCCCTCGTCCAGCGCAGTTAGTTAATCGGCAAACCCCCCTTCACGTTCCTGGAAACCCGGGTTAGGATCGACCGGAACCGGTTTTACGGACTAGGAGGGCAAGTGAAAGTTTCACGCTGGATAGCGCTGGCGATCGTGGCCGCCTTGGTCGCGACGGTTGCGGCTAGCGCCGCGCTCGGCGGCGGTAAGACACCGTCGACCAAGAACGCCTCGTTCACCGCTGCACTGGTGAGCGACATCGGCAGGTTCACGGACAAGGGCTTCAACCAGAACCAGCTGAAGGGCCTGAACGACGCGAAGTCGAAGCTCGGGATCACGCCACTCGCGCTGCAGTCGAACGCGACGAGCGACTACGCCCCGAACTTCAACGACGCGATCCGCAAGGGCGCGAAGCTCGTCATCGCTGCGGGCTTCCTGCTTGCGAACACGGAGGCGACGTACGCGAAGCAGTTCCCGAACGTCGACTTCGCGATCACGGACTACACGGTGCACGAGGCACCGTTCTCGGACAAGAAGGGGAACGTCCTGCC
>JBAUUR010000036.1:0-9811 GCA_049582805.1 Gallionellaceae bacterium
GATAGGGCTCGAATCCCAATTTTTCTAAGTACTTGACTGCAATTTCGGCAAAAGTGATGAGATGTAGCTGTTCAGAAAGCTTCGGGAAAAAAACCTCGCCGTTTTGTCCTAGCAGGCACGACATTAAGCAAAGCTCACCTGACTCTTGCGGAGTAACAAAGTAGCGTTTGATGTCGTCTGGTGCGGCTATCGGCTGCTGCTTTTGAATTCGTTGGTTGAAGCCGTGTAATAGGCTTCCGTCGGAAAAGGCTACATTGGCAAAGCGAGCGGTGGAGATGGGTTGAGTCAAACTGCGCCGCATCAGAAACATCTCCATGATGCGCTTCGAGGCTCCCATCATGTTGACCGGATTGGCGGCTTTGTCCGTAGACACAGCGAAGTACTTTTTCGCTCCGCAATTGTGGGCGTAGAGTGCGGTCCTGTCAGTATTGAATATATTGACATCTATCATCCGCATGAGGGTATACGGATCCTTCTCGCTGCGTACGTGTTTTAGAGCGGAAAGATTCAAAACGTAGTCGAATGACGCTTCGGCTGCAAAATAAGCGGCGAACTCGGGGGATCCCACATCTAGCACAAATGTTCGAAAGTCTCCCTCAATGTATCCAAGAGAGCTGCGGATGTCCCGGATTAGCTCCACCATGTTGTTTTCGCTGATGTCGACAACATGCAATTTACGAGGCTTGCGTTTAAAGATCTCTTTTGTCACTGCTTGGCCGATCGAGCCGGCACCGCCGATGACAAGAAAGGCCCCCTGATTCACTAGGCTGGAAAGCGCCAGCTCGTTGGCGGAAATATCATGTTCAAATAATTGCCGATCACGACCTATAAGACTGAGAATGTCCATGTCGAAGCCTTTTTTGTAAATGTTCTGCGAATGAAGTGAGTGCGTGTCCGAGAGACTCCTGGTTGTTATAATTTATCATCACTGTTCGGGCCGTGAGTCGGCAGACGGGAAAAGCGGAATGGACAATATGAACCCGGCGATCACCCAAGCGAAAAGAATGCCAAAGCGCCTGGTCAGAAATACAATCTCGGTCTTCCAATCGACGTTTCTGATTTATCCGAAGAATGTTGAATGCAATGTCTGCGGATGGTCGGGTCGGCGCTTCTTGAGTGATGGCTGGCACGTAAACACAATGTGCCCACATTGCCGTTTGGGCGTACGCCATCGACTTTTTATCGCAGTCACGTAACGGCGGATTACCTGCGCAGTGAGTTTGATTTAAGGCTGGACATGTCTCGTATGCCAGAAGTGGGAGATGCACAATTCGATGTCGTGATTGCATTCGATGTCCTGGAACATGTCCCCGACTATCAACGCGCCTTGGATGAGATCCTTCGAATTCTCAAGCCGTATGGCTCCGCAATCCTGATGATTCCGCAAAAAGATGACTTGAAGACGACGTACGAAGATCCGGCCATCGTCACTGAGCAAGAGAGACTCGCCCACTTCGGGCAACGCGATCATTTGCGCATTTTTGGTGATGACTTTTCGGAAGTCGTTGAAAAACACGGATTCTTTGTCCGAGCCGTCGACGAATCGTGCTTCTCGAACGAATTGATAAGCCGCTACGTTTTGTTCCCACCGCGCCTTTCTTCACATCCCTTGGCAACAAATCACCGTAAAGTCTTTGTTTGCGAAAATTGTCTAGTCCTCGCTGTGCAGAACCGGCTTGCTCGGCGAATTCCGGGTTCAACTGTTTTCGCGCGGACAGTTCGCTCGCGCAGTCAGGCACTACCAGGCCGAGCGCAACGCCAAGGGGTTCAGCAGTTCGGAGCAATTTGTGGCCATGCTGTCTTGCCAGTTGGCGAATTTGAACTCACTGGGTGAAGTATGCTCAGGACTGAGTTCTGACTGAAGGTTCATCTTTCAGCAGTTCGAATCGGCAGACGGGAAGTGGCGCACGTAAACTTCTGTCCCACCTCGCGTCAACCGTGTCGTTGGTATGGCCTGCAGGCGTAACACTGTCACTTTGTTGATGGCAACTACTGCCATACAGCACAGTAACAACCCTGGCTGGACAACGTACGGCAGGGCAAATATCCCAAGTAGAGATCCGATCAGACTCAATGGATAAAATGACAGGAAATATATGTAGAAAGCAAGTGCTCCATAGTTGAGCTCAGCTTCTTTTCCCTTGGGCATAATCGACATCCTTAGCAGCTTGTCTATGTAAAAATGCGCGTACAGCAGGCAGAGAAGTGCGACGAGTCCAATGGCCCCCAAAATCATATATGCGTCACAAGCAGCTAGTCCGGCCGAACTGCCAGATAGGCCAAGCGCACTATCCGATGAGTGAATCTCTTCCCACGCCATTCTTGAAACGTCTACAAACTCTATCCCGGTGGCCCTATTCAACAGACCTAGATTCATTCCTCTAAGTAACAAAGGCCCATAGGCTTGACTAAGCTTCAACTGTTCTGGTATGTACCCAATCTGCGCCATAAGCCTAAGCGGAACATATGAGATTGCATCTGACAGGCTCGATGCGAAGAACCCGTAGATAACTGAAACTGCCAAAACGAACCCACCAATAGATAAATACAGTTCATCCTTTAGACTCGCCTTCTTAAAAATTGCTCGCGACGTCCACAATGCCAGCATAATCATTAGAGCGTACGACTTTTCCAAGTGCGCCAACAGGACAAACGAGATGATAAGAGTAAGCGCCACAACAACCTTCTTGTTAGCTCGATACTTCAATATCAGGACGAATATCAGCATAAACAGTAAATCTTTCGTTATAGGCCTGAAATACGCAAAAAACCGCCCTTCATCCCCACTGAATCCATGCGTTAGTTCCGACCTACTCGCAACCGTGGCTGAAAAATCACCTCTTAGAAGCTCAAAAAGCGGGATTTTGTCGAAGAAGTGATACATGTAAACGCCAGCATAGACAATTACAGCGGTCAGTATCAAGGTATAATTTCTACTACTCTGTTTGCGATGGAACCTTATAACTACCGGTAATCTGGTGTGCCACGCGAGATGGGCCGAAAAGCACGATGCAATGATTTGAGTAAGCAACAAGACGTATACAAGTAAGGAGATATTACTTCCCTCTGTATAAAACATTCCTCCCCGGTAAACGTAGTAAGCTGGCACATAGACGAGAATCAAAACCAGCCTAAGGTATATTCCCGTGAAGCTAACAAATGGGATCTTACTGAAATACAAGGTGGCAAGTAAACATGCGCCACATACTGAGTAAAACATCAGATCAAGCATTTAGTGAAGCTCCCATGATCGCCGGTTGGCAATCGGTATCTCCCTTTTGCCGTAAATCGCATTCGGGATGTGCGATACTGCTGACCGACCAAGGCTCGGCGGAGAGGCCGCTTCGGCAATCTAAATTCTATCTCATCACACTGGATCCTCTGACAGGCGAAGCAAACGATCTTGCCCAGACTCTCAGTCCACAATCCCCCTGTGCGCGATTGACACGGGCGCCCGCCTATCCGTGCGCAAGTTCGCCAAGCCCAACAACCTAGAGCATTTTCTGTAGTAGTGTAGACTTACGAACGGCGAGACTCTGCGGCGAGTAAATCGATGGCGAAGCCATATGGGGATGACCTGCACCGTAAATTTCTGTTGGCCTACGATCAGGGCGAGGAGACGCTGGAAGAGCTTGCGGATCGCTTCCTGGTGAGCGTTGGGAGGACGAAGAAGATTTCCGCACAACGGAAGAGCACCGGGCATGCCGAGCGAGTACCGCATCAACCGGATCGTAAGTGGCGGGACGGTGCGGAGACGCAGCGTCAGGTAATGGATTGGGTGGTATCGAAGCCCGATCTGACGCTGGCTCAACTGCAGGCCAAGTTGCACAGCGAGTCTGGCAATTTCGCTCAGCCTGGGGCGGAATCTGGCATCTGTTGAAGAAGTGAAGAAGTTGGGTCTGCGGCTAAAAAAAGTGACTCCACGCGGTCAAGCGGGACACTGAAGCCAGCAGCAAGCGACGTGAAGAATTCGCGACGCGGCTCCAGTCGATCGCACCGGATTGTCTGATTTTCCTGGACGAGAGTGGTGTCACTACCTCGATGACGCGGCTCTACGCGCGAGGCGCGGGAGGCAGACGCATCCGCGAGGCGACACCCAGCGGCCACTGAAAAATCATGACCATTCTGGGCGCCATGAGCCTGAGCGGCATGATCGCAACGATGACCATCGAAGAGCCCACCGACAGCGATATTTTCCTGGCCTACGTCGAACATCTGCTGTGTCCGGTACTGAAGCCCGGCGACGTTGTGGTGATGGACAACCTGAGCGCGCATAAGGTGCCGGCAGTGCGCGAATGGATCGAAAAAGCAGGCGCAGACGTGCTCTACCAGGCGCCCTATTCTCCCGATATGAACCCTATCGAGAAGGTTTGGGCAAAACTCAAACAAATGCTTCGCGCGGCCAAAGCACGAACCTAAAAAAACACTAAATCAAGCCATTGCCGAAGCTCTGCCATGCTTCACTCCCGCCAACGCGCAGGTGTGGTTCAGACTCGCTATCAACGGTCCACAGTAAAACAGAAAATGTTCTAAAATGCCGATCACACAAGGTCGCGAGTAAGCCTCTCGTGAATCATGAGATGAATATCTCGATTTCCCTCACCTATTACATCGTCAAATCGCACCTTCGGAAAGGCGTCTGTCAACGAATACCTGTCCAGGTTTTTGACTATGCCGGACCGAGCGAACTTTCTTGCATCGAGAAACAGGGTCGCGAGTTCCTTCAATAGAGCACTTACGCACGGGTACAAGCTACTCTGATCTACGACCGTGTCAACGGTACCAGAATGCTTCTCAAGATTTAAAATCCTATTCTGTTCGTCACAATAAATGTTCCTTGGATAGGTATTGTCCATTCCTATGACATAGATATCTTTGTATCCAAAAAACAAAGCCACTGCTAGCGCTTTATATAGAGTCATCGAAATGTATCCGCGCGGGTAGATCGGACTGATGTTGCCTGTGATGCCCTGCAGTTCGGTATCGGTGAATCCGATGACTCTCTCCGCTCCAAGCATCTTCGATATTTCTCTGCACCTCGGGAATGGGCAGATCACCTTTATCGTTGCATTGCACTCCAGATAGTTCAGCAGAGATAGGTTATTGTCACGTATAGCCTTTGCGTCGTCCTCAAAGCGTAAGGTCGCAGGATCCGAAATTACCAAGTAGTCAGGCTTAAATGCAGATAAGTTTTGGTTCTGATTCCAAAAGTTCACAACGAAGACCTCGCCTCCGGTATGCTTGAAAGCATTCAGGAACTCTACCTTCATATACCCCTGTGAGGGTCCGTTGCCGATTACTAGAGCTTTAGTTCCCACCTTATTGTTCCTGAGCTTAAGTAAGTTAGTCAGCCACTCTCTATACGTGACCACCTCAGAAGCATATGTAAGAATGCTCTTAACTTTTCGTCCTATGTACCAAGCCGCAGTGATGAGCGCGTGGTTCGTGCCCAGTCTGGACCGGGTGTTGATGATCCTTCTTTCGAGGCTATTGACATACTGGTTTTCCATAATATAAGCCTCTGTGGGTTCCGGCATGTTGAAGAACGGATTGTCTAACGTGTTCATGGTAGTCGCGAATGAAACTGAATCTCCTAAGCGGATTCGGCCACGATTCTCCCTTGTAGTCGGCCGACATTTAGAAAACCACTTCTCATAACTGCTAGACCGACCAGCATTCAATTAAAACATCTGCACCCATTTCAATCTCACCAGCCCAAGCGCGAAGCTTGCTGCAGCATTCCATTTCGGCTCATTCTACCCCAGCCGATAATCGCATCGGCGATAACGCTACATGGTCGTCATCGGGAGAAGACGCTGGGCTGAGTTTATCCACGGCAATCGGCCCGGTACGCAGTACCAAGACTGCAGTTGTCATTGACGCCAACTCGGAAATCATATCGCACGGTCATCCTTCGTCGTACGGCCACTCGTAAGAGTGGTTTCGATCGTCTTGCCCTTAGCGCCTACCAAGTCGTCCAGCCACCGTCCACCACGATATTTTGTCCGGTAACATATCCAGATAGATCGCTTGCCAGATAGGCCGCGGCGCCTTTGAAGTCTTCTTCCATCGCCATCCGGCCCAATGGAACCCGGGAAACATATTTTTCGTGGAAGATCTGGTCCTGGCCGCGCCATACACCGCCCGGCGTAATCGAGTTGACTCGGATTCTGGGTGCCAGCGTGGTCGAAAGCCAGCGTGTCAACTGGGCAAGGCCACCTTTGCTAGCTGCGTAAGCGCCGGAATTGCCCATGGTGCTCCCCTCGTAGAGCCGCCAATCGGGCCCAACTAACCCGTAAATCGAAAGCACGTTGATCACCGCGCCACGACCCGATTCTACCAGCAGTGGAGCACATTTCTGGGTGAGCAAGAAACATGAGTTGAGATTCACATCCACGCAGGCCCGCCAAGTCTCGATCGACTGTTCGGAAAACTTGACGTTCCAACCGGTCAGTCTGTCAGTGCCGACAAAAGCTGCGCAGTTGATTAGCACGTCCAACCGCTGGAATCTCTCTTCGATTTGGGTCGGGATACGCACCACCTCTTCATCCTGCGATAGATCGGCATCCAACGCCAGTGTCTCCACATCGTAAGCCTCACCCACCCTACGCGCTGCCGCGGCGCAGGAATCGCCATATCGGTCAATGAGCACGATCGAGGCACCTAGTTCGGCCAGCGCGTCGGCCAAGGCCCCGCCGATGTGTCCTGCGCCACCAGTGATGGCCACCACCCGTCCGCCCAGGTCCATCAGTTCCCGCAACGATCGCATCACCCTTTCTCCTTTCGGCGGCTGGCCAGGAACTCTGCGAACAGAAAATCCATTTCTGTATCGATATCCAGCGACCGCTCTTCCGGAACCACCACGGCGCGAGTTCGCCCGCCCAGCAGCGCCTTGGACCTTAACACAAACTCAGGCTGTGCTGCGTAACCCACGGTACACACGTCATAGACAGGAGGCGCATCCTGGCGGCGCTGGATCGGCTGGTCCTGAGTCATTGCCAGGCGTACTAATCCATCCACGCCCACCGTGACCATATTGAACATCGGATGCCGCCGCGCCGGAGTCACAGTTAATACTAGATCCGTATCTTCGGTCTGAAGCAGGTGGATGCAGGCATCCACATCCTCGACGCTGCGCAGCGGCGAGGTCGCCGGAATCGAAAGAAACGTTCCGACTGGCTCGCCGACAGCTGCCAGCGCCGAAAGCGCGTGTTTCCAGACTAGGAATTCCGGCGCCGAATCCGACGCCAGCTCTGCCGGACGCATAAATGGAACCTCTGCGCCGCAGGCGCGGGCAATCTCGGCGATCTCCTCATCTTCTGTCGAGACCACCACCCGGTCGATTAAGACGCTCTCCCGCGCCACGTCGATCGCCCGGGCTATCAGCGGACGCCCCAGAAAACTACGGATATTCTTGTGTGGAACCCCCTTTGAACCGCCGCGCGCAAAAATGAATGCCACTATAGGAAGACTCATAGCGCGACCTCGCATCCGTCCTGCGAAGATCTCCGCACAGCGGCAATCACCTCCAGCACCCTGTGCCCGTCTTTGTAGCCAATGCACGGCTGCCGGCGGCTCTCGACGCATTCAAAAAAGTGCTGCAACTCGGCTACATACATATCGTTGCGCTCAATGCCAGACTGAACCGCTATCTCCTGCCAGGCCCCTTCTTGGGCCAAATAAAGCTTGATCCCCGGCTCGCCGTATTTCCAGATTAAGCTGCCTTCAGACCCGTGAATTTGAAACACGCGCCGACTGCTTCGCTGCAACATATCCAGGTGCAAACTAATCGCTGCACGGTTCTGGCCGGTCAGAATCATTTCTGCGGTATCTTCGACGTCAATCTCAAGATCCCCGAGCCGCTCGACGCGCCCCCAAACTGCGCTGAAATCCCCCAAAATCCACCGCAGATAGTCAATTTCGTGGCTGATCTCCAGCAGCACCCCACCGCCCAGCTCCCGGCGCGCCGTTACGCTCTGGCGGTAGTCTAGATGCGGGCGCCAATCCGGGAGATATTGCCCCACTTCGAGGCGCGCTGACTGCACGCGTCCGATCTTGCCGCTCTCCACAATGTCTTTGAGCACCTGCAAGGGCCGATGGAAGCGCAAGTTATAACCCAGCATCAGTAGCCGATCCGCCTGCTGGCATGCCGCTTCTAGTTGGTCTAGCCCTTCCAGCGTGTGCGCGATTGGCTTTTCGACGAAGATATCGGCACCGCAGGCCAGCATCGCCAAACCGCTAAGCAAGTGTGTCGTCGCCGGGCCAGTCAAAAACGCCACTTCCGGCTTCTTCGCCGCGAGAGACTCGAGCCCGTAGACAGTTTCATCTGCTTCTGCGGGCGTTTCACGGCCGCGCGAGTATAAGTGGCAAACGACGATACGAGCCTTCGGCTTCAACAAACGAATATTCTGCAAGTGACGCCGAGCAATGCTGCCAAAGCCTACAATGCCAATTCTCAATCCGCCCGCTCCTTTTCTACTACTCGCATTTCTCGTCACGCGGCGACTCGCCGAACGCCGCCTGCAAATTCTGGATGGGCCTGCCAATTCGAACTGTCAGCTCCCAAGCGCAGCCCGCCACGATCCCCAAAAGCCGGCAGCAGAGTCAGTTGCGCACGCTGCGGAAAAGCAGCCAGCGCTCGGGCACCATAGTTGGCTCTACTATTCGAATCACCGCCGCGTCCTTGGTTCGTCGAGGATGGCCGCGTCCTATCCCGTGTCACCCAAACACACGCAGGATCCATGCCGTGATGACACAAACTATGCTCCATGCACTCTTACCTGCACTTATCCAGATTGATCTGCCCAATACTATCATTTACCCACAGCGCGTCGGTTTCACAAGGCGGTCTTAAGGGGTTACGAGAACATAATGCGGAACATGTAATCTTCGCGCAGTGAGCGGTTGGCCTCAGCGACAGTGGCAATTCCAGTGCTGAAAGCTAGAGCGCGACCTGGTGCTATGCCACGAGCATGGAACAAGTTTCCTTGACTCTGCCTTGCGGTACTCCTCTGTTCTTACTTCATCACGATTACACGACCTCCCCTGTCCAAATTAATCGCCACGAAGTCCATGGCATTGGATGCATTCGATTTGCCGCAACCCAAGTAAACACAAACTGAATCGTCGCGGACATACAGTACGCCATACCGGCACCAACTGTTCCGTACGTCTTCACTAACCAGAGTAGCAACCCGAAATTGATTAGCCCTGACGAGAAGGTCACGATGGACAAAACGCTGGTTCGTTTTGAATAGAAGATATAGTTCGTCACCATGTAATACATTCCATTAAAGATCTGCCCTACAATAAGCCAACGTAAGACTCTACCGGCAACCTGGTATTTTGCTCCAGCCATCATGAAGACAATAAAGGGGCCAACAGCGGCAACTATAAGACCACATATCGCGAGAAATGCAAACCACAAGTATGTTCCGCGAACAATGAGAATCTTGTCGTTTATCTCATCCCTTTTCAGTCGCTCATACAGCCAGGGAACATACGCCTTATTTATTGCATCGAAGATGAGATCAGCTACACCCGCCAATTGTATTGCCACCATGTAAATGCCAGCTTCAGCGATGCCAAGCTGCTTGTTAATTACAATCCTATCGATAGACCCAATTAGGAAGGCACTACTCATATGAGGCACCAGCGGGACTCCAAATTTTAGCGCCTCCTTCACGTAAAGCGGTCTCCACACAAAGAAGCTCAGCAATCTATCTCGCCTGAGTAAACAGATCGCCAAAACTCCAAATAAAAGACACGATATTACTTGAGCAATCACCCGGCCCTCAGCCCGCATCTCAAC
>JBAUUR010000037.1:0-29045 GCA_049582805.1 Gallionellaceae bacterium
CTCATCGTCTTTGTAATTATTTCCCTTGGCATTTTTTATTACAGGCCGTCGTCCGCAACCTATCATGTTAGTGACTACGTGAAAAACAGTTACGGATACTTAAAACATGATGGAAGCTGGACTAACAGTTTGTTGAAATTCTCGATATTTGCAAATGTGGAAAATTTTTGACCTCTCAGAAAGCCCTACAGTCGATTTTAAGATCACCGGGAGGGGTAAATTGACCACGGAAACTCACTCTTTTCTCTGCATGTATGATAATTTCAACAAACTGCTAATGGTTTAGTCGCTCTAAATTACCGCGTCATGACTGCATTTGACTTGCACGATTTCGGCAATCCGGCCGCCAATGTTTCCAGGTTCGTCAGTGGTGTAAATGACTTTATCTATCATAGACCACTTGCGCTTTCAGTAATGTCATTCATTGCTTTTGCATATCTATACCATTATCTGAATTGGTTTTCCAAAACGTCTGTGATCAGGTGGCACACTGTATCTCGTTGCAGATTAGTGGCTGTGGCAATCCTGTGGGCTGTGATGCTCATAATATATTCGTTTGATTATACAATCGGATTGAAGGCCTTGTATTTTTTGAGTATCACACATGTTCTGCTGGAATTCCCACTCAATAATCTCACTTTTATAAATATCGGAAAAGAAATTGGGGCGATCTTGCGTTCAAGAAATTCGCAAAGTGAGCTTGTTGCTTGTGAAGTTCCAAGAAACTGATATTTGTCATTTTGGCAAAGCCGGTGGCTTATTGGTTGAGCCACTCAAAGGGGCCGATAAACCCGTGAGCCGCCTGAAGGCGGCGAGCTTACACTCCTTCTGCCTTGCAGAGGGGGAGAGCGAAGCGAGGGGGCAATTGGGATGGGGGTAGAAATGTTGATTGTGCTCACGCTTAGTTTCTACCCTCACCCTAACCCTCCCCCTGCAAGGGGGAGGGAATGATGCTACTAAGTTTTAACGTTGCCCTTTTACGACCGCCGGAACGGTCAAACCTGGCAGAGTCCCCCCGCATAGCCCGGGTTTACCTAACCGAATTATCTGTAAACAGATAGTTAGCCTCCCTCCCTTTGAAGGCAGTGCTCTTTGGAGGAGATCAAATTCTTGATGACCACACTTTCGGCACAGTGAGGTGTGAAATGGCATCAATCAGAATCAAAGATTCAGGCTGGCGTACGGCATGATTTGCTCGATGAGTCGTAAAGGTAACTGCTGGGAAAACGGGTGTCAGTGTAGGCTAACCTTTAGGTTATGCCGTAACTACAATGCCCCGACCGAAAGCTGGTTCAACAGCTTCAAGAACGAGCGGGTACATAGGTTGCGCTTTGAGACACGAGCTGAAATGACTCCGATGAGCTTCGAATATATCGAGGTGCTCTACAACCGAAAGCGGCAACACTCGACACTGGGCTACAAGTCACCAATGCAATTCCCGGAAGACTGGTTCATTGCTCAGCAACAGGTAAAACTGGTAGCATGAACACCGCGCTCTTGGAAGACGAAAAACCGAAGGAATGTCAATAAATCAACTCACCCTTTTATTTAATTTTATGAATACACATCTTTTGAAAGAACTGTTGGTATTTGATAATTTTTTCCCCCATGAAAAACAATTGCAAATAGTTGATTTATTAAATAGACCAAAATGGTCATTCAGTGGGGGAAATAATCGTTTAAGATTTTGGCACATGGATGGACTTGAAAACGAAGTATTTTTTAATACTGATCTATTCAATATTATATGCGAAAAGCTTCAAAAAAAATTTAAAGTAGGTCGAATATATGCGAACGGACAAACTGCCGGACAATCAGGGTTTCCTCATTTTGATGATGGAGATTTTACATTTTTGTATTATCCAAATATGAATTGGGAAGCATTAAATGGGGGTGGGCTTGTTTTTCTTGAAAGCGATGGAACTACTATATACAAGAGTGCAGAAATTATAGGAATAATCGGATATAAACCAAATAGAGCTTTACTTTTTCCAGGAAAACTAGCTCATTACGCTCTAGAACCAGAGAGACATTATAATGATCTTAGAATTTCATTGGCTTGGAAATTATTCAACATAGAGTAACTGGATTCTTGTGTAAAGAGTGGCCCTGCCCGCGAAAAACGTATTTTTTAACTGTGGTTTAATTTCAAGTTAAGGAGACGGAGCGATGATGAAAGAAAAAGGCAAGAGAGCGGCTAGACGCTGGAGTACAAGTTGGAAGCTGCACGACTGGTTCAGGGTGGTCAAGCCTGTGCGCTGACAGCCAAAGTGCTGGGCATTCCCAAGCAGACTCTGGAGAACTGGGTAAGAGTGGCGGCGAAAGGCAAGCTGACAGGTGCGGGAGCCAAGCCGGTGAGCGCAGAGCAAATGGAACTGGCCCGTTTGAGAGCCGAGCTTGCACGGGTCAAGATGCAGCGTGACATCTTAAAAAAAGCGACGACGTACTTTGCGCGGGAGTCAGTGTGAAGTAGCATGGATTGAGCGCCATAAAAAGGGGTGGCCGATTGTGCTGCAATGCGAAATGCTGAATGTCAGTTCCAGCGGGTACTTTGAGCATCAACGTCGCCGAGCAGCCGGTCAGCCAATGCGCGGCCTGACAAACGCGTTAGTGATGCGGCGCTGCTTGTATATATCAAGGCCGCGCATGCTGCGAGCAAAGGCGAATACCGCTGGCCGCGAATCTGGCAAGAACTGCGTGCCGATGGCGTGCGTGTAGGCAAAGAACGGGTTCGGAAGCTCATGACGCTGTACGGCATCAAAGCCCTTGGAAAACGTAAATTTGTCATCCCCACCGACAGCAAGCACGACCCGCCGATAGCACCGAACTTGCTGGATCGCAACTTTCAGCCTGATGCCCCCACCAGCACATGGGCTAGCGACATCACGTATATCCAGACTGATGAAGGCTGGTTGTATCTGGCAGTGGTTCCTGATCTGATCAGCCGTCAGGTAGTCGGGTGGAACATGCAAGCGCACAGGCAGACCAGCTTGGTGGCAGATGCACTGCGCATGGCATGGTTCAGGAGGCGGCCAGAGCCGGGACTGATGCACCACTCAGATCGGGGAAGCCAGTATGCCAGCCATTCCTTTCAACGCAAGCTGAAGGAATACGGCATGATCAGCGCGATGAGCCACATGGGAAACTGCTGGGAAAACGGGTTTCAGTGTAGGCTAACCTTTAGGTTATGCCGTAACTATAACGCCCCGACCGAAAGCTGGTTCGGCGGCTTCAAAAATGAACGGGTGTATGGTGAACGCTTAGAGACACGGGAAGAAGTCATAGTGATGACGTTTGAATATATCGAGGTGTTTTACAACCGGAAGCGGTTACCCTCGACACTGGGCTACAAGCCACCGATGCGGTTCTTGAGTGACTGGCTCACCGCTCAGCAACAGGTAAAACTGGTAGCATGAACACCGCCCTCCTGAAAGACGAAAAACAGAGGGAACCTCACGATTCAATTACATCAAAATTGGCGTGACAATTTCGTGACACACCGTCCAGCTAGCTCATCATCGCCCATTACTTCGCCACCGAGTCTGATGCCGTCAGCCGCCAGACGAAAGAACTGGACGAGGAACACGGCGAGGGAGAGGGCTTCTCCCCTCGCTTTCTCATTGACATTCCCGACTGATAGTATAGAGTTTGCCTTACATACAAAGCCGCCACACGCGCATCGCACCGCATGCACGATGTGAAGCAGACCTTATTCCGTCATAGGTGCTGATATGGGGTTTTCGGCTCACATTTTCAAAACAAATCTGCTTCGCTCACCCTGCACCTATTCCCGCAGCAAGACTGCGGGGTATTACGGCGCAGAAAAACAAAACCAGCGAGCTGCGCTTAAAGTCAAAATTGCGTTGTTCCACTTCAAGTGCGCGGAGAATACAAGTTAAGGTTGAAAAATCATGAAGAAACAGATCATCTTGATAATTTCCAGCGCTGCCATTTTGGGATTTGTAAATCCTGTATTCGCTTCCGAATCAGGAATAATCAAAACAGCGCGTGGCCAAGTTTGGATTGAGCGTGGGGCTAGCAAGTTAGACGCGAAGGTAGGTGATCCTGTTCAAGAAAAAGACCGTGTCGTCGTGCAAGCGGGAGGCAGTGTTGGCATAAGCATGAACGATGAAACACTGCTGAGCATTGGCCCAAACTCTTCGATGGTCATCGACAGATACACTTATAATCCTGTGACGAGAGAAGGCCATGTCGAAACTTCTCTGCTAAAAGGTACACTTCGCTTTGTTACTGGCCTCATTGGTCGTCTGCATCCCGAAGCCATTAAGTTAAATACGCCAACAGCTACCATGGGGGTTCGTGGCACCGACTTCATCGTCGAGGTGCTCGATGTCAAATAGGCGTTATGTTCCTATATTCTTTCTTATTCCTGGCGGTGATCCAATTCGCTGGTTGCGCGACCCCCTCTGAGCGCGTGACCTTGTTGCCCCAGCCAGATGGCACGCCGACTGCGGTTGTTGTCCAGTTAAAGGCAGGCGGCTCCATCTTGCTTGATCACCCCTATATGGTGGCAACAGCGACCGAAAAGCAAATTGGGACGCAGCAGGCTGATGAGGCAACCGTCAAGCTACGCTATAAGGATGTGCTTGATGCACTTCCTGCAAGATCTAAGTCCTATCTGTTGTACTTTGATTTTGGCAATACACAATTAACACCCGAATCAGAAAAATACATGCAGGTTATTCTGCGCGACATCAAGGAATTGCCCGCTCCTGAGCTGGTTGTAATTGGGCATACCGATGAGAGCGGTAGCGATGATGTTAACGATGAGCTTTCGCGTCAGCGTGCTATCAGTGTACTTAATATTCTTAAAGCTGAAGGAGTTGATATTAATCGTGTTTCCACAGTAGGTCGCGGTAGCCGTGATCCACTTGTAAAGACCAAGAAGGGAGCGTATGAAGCCAGGAATCGGCGGGTTGAGATTCGTGTGAAATAGTCATGTGCAGGCTACAGCACTAGTAAATAAGAAGATTCTAGTCGAAATACTCGACAGGTTTGGGCAGTAGTGGAGCCGGTTGTCAATAATGGACACCAACGGATTCATGCAGCCAATCTCTTTTCGTAAAACTGCCGTTCAAACGCACCACCCGTTCAGGCTAAACCCAGTTGAATTCGAACCCCCGATTAGCCTCAAATCCCATTGGACAACGCTACCGATTGCCATTCATAAGCCATGTGTCTATTATCACGGTGTGCTGCGATACACCATTGTCTCTAATATCGAGAAGGCCAAGGAGTCGCGGGAACGGTCTTATGTCGAGGTCACTTTCTGCTTCGCTGTTCTCGGATTGCGAACGATCGGTTTCACTAGGTGAGATTGATCCTGCGCGGGTGCCATTTCAAGCTTGCCAGTGAGCAGCCCTAATTCCACGGAAGATAAACGGGCATGTCGTGAGTTTCGCTCTGGATATGAGCAACTACCAAACCGTAGGCGACGTGATTGGCGCAGGGCACGGCAAAGAGATATTCCTTCTTGGCCGGGTGCTTGAGATTTTTGAGTTTGATCTGGCATCTCTGCATCAACTGAGCTTGCCCCTGGTCCTTACGATGAAATGGTGCGCTGCGTGACGTAAGCAGTAAGCAAAAGTCCAGTGATGAACCAGCGATGAAAACGGCAACCGTATGCTCCTGTCATCGCCGAAAGCAAAATTGCTGAAAGAAAAATTTCATGGGTATGAATTCCAGGGCGGCACCATTTTTGTTGGCCTTTATTTCAGCCTTCATCGTCATCGCGCTTTACGTCACCCGGAATCCGTTCCTTGAGGCTTTCGAAGCCAAGACCTACGATCTGAGGTTTAGCGATTTTCGCGGAGCTATTCCGCCCAGTGCAGATATCGCCATTGTGGCAATCGACGACAAGAGCATTGCCGAGTTGGGGCGCTTTCCTTGGAACAGAACCCAATATGTGCGTCTTATCGAAAAACTTTCGGCCGCGGGCGCAAAGGCTTTGCTCGTCGACGCATTGTTTTCTGAGCGAGAAACGGAAGAGATAGACAGTTCCTTTGCGGCTGCGATCAAGAAGGCTGGTAATGTTGGGCTAGCAGTGGTCTTCGAGCTTGATAATGATCTGCGGGTGAAGGGCAGTACGCACTCCATTCCTGAAATCGAACGTGCGGCGGCGGGAATAGGCCACATTAATTTATTGGCCGAAGACGATGGCGTGAATCGGCGCAACTTGCTTGTGCTTGATGTCGATGGGGAGCATATCCCATCACTGGGCTTGTTGGGAGCCATGGCGGCGCTGGGTGAAAACAAATTCGTTCCAGGTCCCGATAACATCCGCTTGGGAAACAGACATATTCCGGTAGATGCAAATTATTCGATGTGGATCAATTACACAGGGGGGCAAGGCAACTACCCTCGATTTTCTTTTGCGGACATCGTTGACGGCAGAGTCGCCCCGGAGATGCTGAGAGACAAGGTGCTCTTTTTGGGGGCTACAGCTCTCGGCATTTATGATATGCGTATTACTCCGTTCGATAACAACGTGCCTGGCGTTGAACTGCATGCAACGGTTGCGGACGACATCATCAGCGGTCGCTTTATCCGCCGTACCGTGCTGGAGTCGCTGTTCGACATGGCGATGATCGTCGTATTGGGATCGGTTGCGTTTTTCCTGACCCTGCGCCTGCGACTGTATGTCGCGATTCCTGCGGTATTTCTGCTTTCCGCAGGTTATGTGTGGTTGTCTTATTGGATTTTTCTTCAGGGGCATTGGGTAAGCATGATTTACCCACCACTGGCGGTTATGGTTGCGCTAGCGGTGGGTGGCAGCTTTCGCTATCTGGTGCTGGATCACCGTGCAAGGCAAATGCGCTTGATGTTTTCCAGTTACATGTCACCCAAACTGGTTGCGCGACTGGAGAAAGAACCCGAACTGGCGCGGATCGGCGGCGACACTAAAGAAGTGACGGTGTTGTTCATTGATATCAAGGGATTTGCTACCTTCAGCGCGAGCCGCCCTCCTCTGGAGGTGGTCACCAGATTGAACGAATATTTTGGTGCGATGGTTCAAGTGATTGATCGCTTTGAGGGCACGGTTGACAAGTTCATCGGTGACAATATCATGTTTTATTGGGGGGCGCCTCTTGCGCAGCCCAATCACGCAGAGCTCGCCATTTCATGCATCCTGGAAATGAAGAAAGAGATGGCGCGCCTCAGTGCCAAGTGGAAATCGGAAGGCGTGGAACCTTTTTCGATTCGAGTCGCTGGGCAATCTGGTGATGTGGTAGCTGGAAATGTGGGCTTGTTTGGCAAAAAAATGGAATATACTTTGATCGGAGATACGGTCAATCAGGCCGCGCGGCTTAAGGGGGCGGCAAAGTATTACGGCGTGGATTTCCTGATTGGCGAGAGTACTTATCTATTGACCCGCGATACCTTTAGATACAGGGAACTGGATAAGACCCGGGCAATTGGAAAAGAGACACCAGTGGCAATTTACGAGTTGATTGGTGCCTTGTCCGAATCTGAAGATAAGTTGGTTACCAAGTTTGAAGAAGCGCTGAAATTGTATCGGGCGCGCCGGTGGGAAGAAGCGGAAAAGTGTTTTGCGTCAATATTGGACGAAAAGCCGGAAGACAGGCCGAGCAGAATTTATTTTCAGCGTTGCGACCATTATAGAAAATTCCCCCCTCCAGAGGAGTGGGATGGTGTGATTTACAGATCAGATAAATAGCGCCTTGGGATCTTGTGCAGGGACCCTGTGTGCCTGGAATTTTTCCGATATCAATAAATTCAGGGAGTTGATTGATATGCGTATTCTGACTATTGCCGTTCTGTATTTGATCTTGTTTGCCTCTGCCCGTGCGGATATAGCGAATACTACTTCTTCGGCAGGCTTTTCCACAATTAAGCTTGTACAGGAACTCCCGATCGGCGGGATGCGGAAGTTGCTCGGCTCGAGCGATGGCAATGCGTACCTCGCAAAAACGGATGGCTCCGTTAGCGTTGTGGACAAAGATGGAAAAGAGCTTGTTGCCCTGCAGGCCAAGGACAGCAAAGGAGGAGCCATACTCAAACAGCCCGAGGCCGTTGCTGTTTCCGATAACATAATTTATGTGGTTGATAGTGAAACAAACCTCGTTGCAATGTTTACCCCACAGGACAAACTTCAGGGGAGCTTTGGCGCCAGCAAAAGCGGTGGTGGATTTTTTAGTTTTTCCGGCGGAAATAGTAATGCGTTGAGTTCGCCACACGGTATTGCCATCCACGACGGCATTGTCTATGTTGCCGACAGCGGCAATGGAAGGGTGCAACTGTTCGGCATCAATGGTGTTTTTCTGGCCACCCTCGAGATTGACCGCGCTCCCGAAAACATCGACGCAAAGGAGAAGGGGCTGCCCTACAGGTTGCACAAGCCGACTGACATTGCGATTGATGCCCTGGGTCGCATATATGTGCTGGATACTGATGATGGTCTGATCAAGGTGTACAGCCGTAACGGCATATATCTGAAGCATCTCCCGGAAGCCGGAAAGCCGATCGCTTTCAGTATCGCACGTGACGGTATCTATGTGGCGGAACGGGATTCGTTTGTCATTAACAAGTACGATTTTAAGGATAAGCTGCTTTACTCCTTCGGCTCGGCGGGGAAAGGGCGCGCACAGTTTGCAAGCATCGCCGGCTTGTCCACCGACCAGGATCGGCAGGTGCTGGTCGGCGATAAAGAGAAGGCGATCACAAATGTGTTCATGGTCGAATCCGGCGCGCCTTTTGAACCAATAGTCAAGGAACCCTCAAGAACATCCTTGAAATGGGAGCAGTCCATTCCGTTGCCGGTGGGCAAGATGGCTTGGGATGGCAAGGGAGCGTTGTACGGGGTCGTCGCAGGCGATAAAGACTACAAGGATGGCAATAAAATAGTCCGGATTGTTGATGGCGCGGTAGCCGGTGAAATCAAGACGAAGGATTTTTCCCCAGTGTCGGTTGCCGTTGACAGGAGCGGCGCTCTTTGGGCGCTGGATAAGAAGAAGGGCATGCTTGCAAAGCTGGACGAATCCGGAAAGTTACTTGTCAGTATCGGCTCATCGGGGAGCCAGAAAGGGGAATTTGATGAACCCGAGGATTTCACCATTTCCAGCGCGGGTGTCATATTTGTCGCCGACAGCGGGAATCACAGGGTGCAGGCATTCAGCAGCGACGGAGTATTTTTGAAAGAAATCCGCAGCGACGCTTCCGGCAAGCTGGAGAACCCCGTGGCGATTGCCCTTGATTCACAGGGTGCAATCTATGTTCTGGATAAGGGGCGTGCGGTTGTCTCCACCTATACATCCAAGGGAGTGCCGCTGGGCGTGTTTGGCAACCAGGCTATTCAGGATGGGAAGTCGATTCTTGAAAAGCCGGTGGGGCTGATGGTAACCCAGGATGAGGTGTTCGTTCTTGATTCGGATCAGGTCAAGGTCTTTTCGCATAAAGGACAATATATACGTTCATTCGGCACCCACGGAAGCGGTCCGGGGGAGCTTGATGAACCAGTGGCGATCACTGCAACTGGCAATTCAACTTTCAGCATTTCGGAGCGCGGCAACAAGCGGCTGCAATCATTTACCACGTTATACAAACCATCTGCCCCTGAAAATTTGACAGCGCAAAGCAGTGTACATGCGATTGAATTGCATTGGAGCGCTTCTGCCCTGCCTGATTTCAAGCAATACCGGATTTTTAGGGCTCCGGGCCAATATTCAGCGTTTGTCCAGATAGCCACCACTGGCGTCGCCCAGTATGTAGACCAGAGCGTGGAACTGGACAAGGAATACTTTTACCTGGCGGAAGGGGAAACGCAGTACGGATACGTGGGACCGATGAGCGAGGTGGTGAAAGGGGTCGCCAGTAAGTACGTGCCGCCGGCGTTGGAAAACGTTCAGGTAGAGCCATCGCAATTGCAGCTCAAAATGAGCTGGAAACCCGTTGACCGGCGATATTTCAGCGCATATCTGGTTTATCAGAATAATGTAGACGTATTTACCAAGATTGGCGAAACGACTACACCGCAGTTCATCGTGAATGGATTGGCTCCCGACACCGAATATACCTACTACATTTCGACTCGCAGCACCGATGGTGCCGAATCGGAAAAGCTCAAGGTCACTGCGTCCACGCTGCCCTATGCCGGCCCCCCGCTGGAAATCGATGTAGTCAAACTGGACGACATTTTTTCCAACTCTTATAAGCTTTACGAGCAGAATGGGATTGGCCGCATCAAATTAACCAGTAACACCGGCAAGCCGATAGAAAAAATCAAGGTGAGCTTCATGCTGAACAATTTCATGGATTTCCCGACGGAAATGCAAATCGACAGGCTATTGCCGGGGCAGAGCGAAGAAATTACTCTCAAGGCCGTGTTCAACAACAACATCCTGACTATCTCCGAAGACAGCTCCATACAAACGGCAATCGAGGCAAGCTATTTTCAGGACGGCACACGTGAGGTTTACAGCAAGAACCCCACGATCACTGTCTACGATAAGCACCGCATGACATGGGATGAAGATGAGCGCTTGGCTTCATTTATAACGCCGAAAGATCCACCGATAATGAACTTCACGCGTTCGGTAGCCACCCAGTTCCACGATACCAAAGACGAAGTACAACTGGCTGCCGTATTGTTCGATGCCATGGGGACAATGGGATTTACCTACCTTCAAAATCCAACCGACCCTTATCAAATATCCATTGCAAAGACGGCGACAACCAAAAAGACCGATACGGTCGACTATGTCCAGTATCCGCGTGAAACGCTGGAGCGCAAATCGGGGGACTGTGTTGACTTGGTGTCGTTCTATGCAAGCGCTCTGGAGAGCATAGGAATAAACACGTTGATGCTCGAGGTGCCGGACCACTTGCTGATGATGTTCTCCACCGGCATTGCCGCCGATGCGGACGGATACACGATGGATAACATGTATGTGATACATGACGGCAAGCTGTGGATCCCGGTTGAAGCCACCGTCGTTGGCAGGCCATTTACCGAGGCGTGGGAAACTGGCGCAGCCAATTACTACAAATGGAAAGGTCAGGGACTGACAATACTTGATGTGCACCCCGCGTGGAACACCTATAAACCCGCAACTTTGCCCGACTCCCCAGAAAAGCCCGCCAACGTGAGCGCTGCGGACATCGAGAAAAAATTTCCTGGAAACTTCTTGTCAATACTCAAGATCAGTTCGCAAACCAAGACCAGACATTATCTCCAGGCGATAGAAAAAAATCCTGCCGATATGGAAGCGCATCTCCAGGTCGGAATTATTCTGGCCAAAGTGGGTGACCATGAGGAAGCGATGAAATATTTCGACAAGGTTCTCGAGTCCGAACCCAATAATGCGTCAGCGTTGAATAATCGCGGCAATCTTTTCATGTTCGACGAGAAATATCCCGAGGCGCAAAAGGCATATTCTGCCGCGGCAAAATCAAGTCCGGAAGACCCCTACGTTTGGGTCAACCTGGCCAAGTCGTACCAGGCGACGAAAAATACGAAGAAGGCAAAGGAGGCTTTTGTTACGGCTCAACGTCTTGATCCAGCGGTTAAAGAGAAGTATAAGACGATGGCGCTGGAGCTATTAAACGCGCTGTAGCGCACTGACCCGGAGCTGAATGTTTCACCGTAGAATGAACTCATGTAAACAGACACAAAGGAAAAGATCATGAAAAGATTGCTGATGCTGATTTTGATGGGACTGGCGCTCGGTTCACAGTTACTCCATGCGGATGAGCAGGGCGCTACATCGAGTTTCTGGGAGAAACTCAAAGAAAAGCTTGAATCATTTACTCCCCGCGAGAAAGTGACCTCAACCACTACTGCGACGGCCGGCGTTCGCGGTGCTCCAATGGCATCCGAAGATGTGTACTGGAAAGGGGAAGCTTCGGCACAAACCATAGACCCCGATGAACTGGAGGCATTCAAAAAGGCGATTGCATTCATTGATGCCGGCGACAAACAGCAGGCCCAAATTGCCTTCGCCGAATTTATCAAAAAATATCCGGACAGTGCATTGCGCAAAGACGCTGACCAAGCCCTGGCGTTCTCTACCCCCTGATTTCTTTTCTCTTTCGTTAGTCTAAATGCATTAGAGGGTTACTCCAATTTGCCCTAAAAACTTACGAAGACGATCACGCAACGATCAAGCCTATCGTTGCGCAGGAGTGGATCATTTATTAATGCTCAAGTAGAAGTGGAACAAGACTTCGCCAATACACAGCGATGTGCTGGAATCCAGTTGACCAGCGATTGAGCACTTCCACGCCAATTTAGTCAAACGTCATCAATAAATTTATCTGGTCAAGCCCCAACCAGCACAGGTGGGCAAATATTTGCCGGAGCCAAAAAAATCGTGGATCAAGTCGTGATGACCAGGCAGAGGCATCGTGGATTGCAATCATTGTTGCTGGGTTCAGTGGTAAACAAGGGTTGCATTTGGCAACCTGCCAAGTGTTGCTGGTCGAATAAGGAATCGACCCCTTCCGGTTTCGGGGGAGGCCAATTTAGACTTTAAATAATTCTAAAGGCAGATTGTGGTCAGATATACTAACTAATATCTGCGCCATAACTTGTTCGGCGTCATGCATCAGGGTCGGCAACAGGCCTCAGGGGGTAGCATGAATAAGTGGTCGTTTTGGCACAAGGACTGGTTCGTCGGTTTGCTGGTTGCATTGGTATTTATTCTTGGTGCCAATAACGACCTGATGCAGAGTCTGGAGCGCAAGGCTTATGACTTGGGTGTTTTGGCTTCCTCGCGGACTCCGAGCGACAAGATTGCGGTGATAGCGATTGATGAGCAAAGCATCGCCAATCTGGGACGTTGGCCGTGGCCACGTGCGATACATGCCAAGATGATAGATATCCTGGCAACGGGTCATCCCAAGGTGATTGGTTATACCGCCTTTTTCTTCGAGCCGCAGATAGATGCCGGGCTGGGCTATATTTACACGATTGCCCAATGGCTTGGCAATTCAAAGATTAAAGATACCACCGACCCCACACAACAAGCCGAGTTGGCGCAGCTTAATGCGTTGCTGCAGGATGCGGTGCAAAACCTCAATAACGATCAAAAACTCAGCGAAAGCATCGCCAAGGCGAACAATGTGCTGCTGGCGATGTTATTCGAGTTGGGCGAACCGCAAGGCAAGCCCGATCAGGAATTGCCTGACTATGTGTTGCGCAATATTCTCACGAATGTGAAGGATGCCAGCGGTTCGGGAGAGATGCCGTTGCCATCGCTGAGTGTGTTGTCACCGATTGAGGTGTTGGGCAGCAAGGCATTGGCCATTGGACATATGAACAGCTATCCGGATATGGACGGAACGATACGTACCGAACCGCTGGTGATCGGCTATTACAATCAATTCTATCCATCGCTGTCGCTGATGCTGGCAGCCAGGAGCCTCAATCTCGAGCCCGCAGATATACACGTCAATCTGGGCGAAGGGGTGCAGCTCGGCAATCATAAAATCGTCACAGACCCCGCCTTGCGCATGCACACCTATTTTTACAAGGATAAGGACGGACGGTCGGCCTTTCCGATGGATTCCTTCTACGATGTTTTATCTGGCAAGATTCCGGCGGAAAAATACCGGGATAAGATCGTGCTGATCGGGGCATCGGCAGCCGGCGTCGGCTCACTCCAGGTGACGCCCATTTCTTCCAGTATGGCGCCAGTGATGACTTTGGCGAATTCGGTATCGAGCATCCTCAAGGGCGATTTTTTTGTCACGCCAAGCTGGGCCAGGTGGGCGCAAATCGGCATCTTCCTGCTAATTGCGCTATACCTGATCCTGCTGTTGCCCCGCCTGAATGCCGCCATCGGAGCGCTGATCACCGGCACGTTGTTCGCAGTGCTGTTGCTTGCGCATTTCATTTTGATGACAACGCAGGCGATATGGCTGCAACTGATGTTGCCCGCCGCGCTGTTGCTGGTTGGCCATTTATTGCTGACGACTAAGCGCTTCCTGATGGCCGAAAAGGGTAAACAGAAATCCGATGCCGAATCCGCGGAAAGCAATCGTATGCTCGGCTTGGCTTTCCAGGGGCAAGGGCAGTTGGATATCGCCTTCGACAAGTTCCGCAAAGTACCGGTGGATGATAGCTTGATGGAGGTGTTGTACAACTTGGGGCTTGATTTCGAGCGCAAGCGGCAATTTAACAAGGCGGAATCGGTGTTCAGATATATGGCTGCGTACAACGCCAAATTCCGCGACCTGGACGCGCGCTTGGCACAGATCAAGGCGATGTCGGAAACAGGGATGCTAGGCGGTTCATCAGGGAACAGCAATGCAGGCACGATGGTACTGGACAAGGCAGGTGTGTCCAAGCCGATGCTGGGACGTTATGAAATCGAGAAGGAACTTGGCAAGGGAGCGATGGGGGTGGTGTATCTCGGCAAAGACCCGAAAATCGGTCGCATCGTGGCGATCAAGACCATGGCACTGGCCCAGGAGTTCGAGGCCGATGAGCTGGAAGCCGCGAAAGCCCGCTTCTTTCGTGAGGCCGAAACAGCGGGTCGTCTGAATCATCCGAATATCGTCGCTGTGTACGATGCGGGAGAAGAGCATGACCTTGCCTACATCGCGATGGAACTCCTCAAAGGCAGGGATTTGGTACCCTACACCAAGGCGGATAATTTGCTGCCTTTACCCAAATTGATGAGTATTTTTGCACGGGTTTGCGATGCGCTGGATTATGCACATAAACAAAACGTGGTGCATCGCGACATCAAACCGGCCAACATCATGTATGACCCCGAGACGGATACGCCTAAGGTGACCGATTTTGGCATTGCGCGCATCACCGACTCCAGCAAAACCAAAACCGGTATGGTGTTGGGTACCCCATCTTTTATGTCGCCAGAACAATTGGCCGGGAAGAAGATTGTCGGTGCGTCCGACCTGTTTTCTTTGGGCGTGAGTTTGTACCAAATGGCTTGCGGTAAGCTTCCGTTCAGAGGGGATTCGATAACGCAATTAATGTTCCACATCATCCATGAACCGCATACTGATATTTTGAGCCTCAGGGCGGATTTGCCGCCATGTTTGGTGGCGATCATTAACCGATCATTGGCCAAGCAAGTTGAGGATCGCTATTCCAGTGGCGCTGAAATGGCCTACGCATTGCGTCAGTGTGCTGCACTAGCAGGTGGCGCCCAACGGCGACAGAGTGACCGTTCCGCAGCCAGCATATAGGGGGCGCGCTTTTCGATGGCGGTGTATCGTAAGCAAATATCCGGCAACGGAAGCCACCAGTCGCAGAAATCGCCCAGATTTCGCTTGAACAGTATCAGTGCATTGATGCCAAGCATTCCTGGATGGCCGCAGCCATTTCTTGCCCAGTTTGATATCGCTGCTCGATTTCTTTGGCCAAGGCGCGGTCTATGATGTCGCCGACGCAAGGAGGCAGGCCAGAATTGATGGACAGGATGTTGTCGTGCGGCTCCTTTGCTATGCGGAACATGACATCGCCGATAGAATCGCCCGGAAACGGCAGCCTCCCCGCCAACAGTTCGTACAGGCTGACTCCGAGTGAGAATAGATCGGACGGCCCCTCTATTTTTTTACCCCTTAATTGTTCGGGAGACATGTAGTATGGGGTTCCTAGCACCATGCCAGTCCTGGTTTTCGAATCATCGATAACTCTTGAAATGCCAAAATCCATGACCTTGATGGTATTGCCCACCGGGTCATACATGATATTCCCCGGTTTGATGTCGCGATGCACCACGTTGTGCTCGTGTGCATACCCCAGCGCCTCTGCTACACGGGCAATCATGTCCAGCACTTTGGGCGCGGGCAGTAGATTTTTTGGTTTGGTGCAGGCAAGCATATCCCCGCCTTTCAGGAACTCCATTGCAATATAAGCAAGGCCATCTTCCTCGCCGGAGCCATATACGGCCACGATGTTGGGATGATTCAGCCGTCCTGCGATTTTTGCTTCACGAAGGAATCTTGATTTGACATCCTCCAGCATCTCTGCCTCGAATTCTTTCCCCATTGCCATGGTTTTAATTGCTGCTTCACGGCCGGTTGCTGCATCCTTCCCGAGATATACGGCGCCCATGGCGCCCGACCCCAGTTTTCTTTCTATGACATAACCCCCTATCATTTTTGCCGGTGTGCTGGTCGCGCCAGGCAGCGAGTTGTCGTGCAAGGCTGCGCGGCCTCGCAGGCTGTTCACCATTTTGTTCAAAAATCCTTTCATGCTGAAGTGGCTCGCATTCTGTGTAGACCATGAAATGTTCAGCTTGCACCCATTGTGGAAAGCAATCGCCGGTCAGAATTCCTCAGCCGAGCCACCATGATCACCATAAATGTCCGGGCGAAACGCGCCTGAAGGGAGGCGCTGGCGTGGCGCAGGGACTCTCCTTCAATTTCAATGACGCTGAGCGGAGTGCTGGCCATGACGGACGCCGAACGGGTGTTTCGTTCCACATCGATGTATACCAGTTCACCCAAACAGTCTCCTGTTTGAGCACAGTTGATTTCGATGCCGTTCTTGATAACGGACGCTTTGCCATTGGTGACAATAAAAAAACTGCTGCCCCTGTCCCCTTCCAGAAACAATGCATCTCCTGCCGCACACTCCCGCCACTGGCTGATCCCCACAGTTTCCCATACCTCGGTGTCCAGAAAGTCGTCAAAAAAAGACAGGTTGCGCAAAATGTCGAACCGGGAGCTGTCATATTGGGTATCGGCGATTCTGCGTACATCGGGTAGCGCTGTCGCCAAGTCATCGCAAAATTTCCGCCACGAATCATAGCGGGCCGCGACATCCCTGTGCATGGCACGGTTCACGGCGTCGCAAAGCGCTGAAGGAAGATTCTGCCGACGTTGTTCCAATGGAACCACATCATCCCCGCAGAGTTTTTGGAAAATCAGGCTTTCGTGTGAATCGGCAGTAAAGGGCAGCGATCCGGTCAAGAGCAGATAAGCCATCACTCCTACGGCGTAGATGTCGGTCTGGAGAGTGGGGGGGCTTTGCTGGAAGTGTTCGGGCGGCATGTAGGCCAGCGTTCCCACATTAAATACTTGTGTCACATCGGAATCGGAACAGAAGGCAGCACCAAAATCCGAGACCTTTACGGAGCCGTATTCCCCCAGCAACACATTGGCCGGCTTGATATCCCGATGCAACACACCCATCCGGTTGGCATAATCCAGCGCGTTGCATATCTTGTACAGGATGTCTATCAGCCGATCCAGTGGAAGCAGGTTATCAAACGAGGTAAATTGCTTAAGGGTACCGCCGGGTGCGTATTCCATCACCAGATAATCGAACTCGTTGGTGTAGCCCGCCTCGTAAATCTCGATGATGAACGGGTGTTGGAGCCGCCCTGCCAAACGGGTTTCGTTAAGCCACATCTTCCGGTAGCGCAGACCCTCTTCCGGGTTGTTAAAAGCGCTGGGGCGGGCGAATTTAAGGGCTACGTCGCGTTGCAGATAGGTGTCGTGCGCAAGATGCACCTCACCGGCCGCACCCCTGCCAAGTTCTTTCATTATTTCAAACCGGCTGCTGAAATTTGCTGTCGGATCATGCGGTTTTGGAGCGGTCAGCGATGGCGCAATCAAGCTGGTCATATATACCTCCGCAGGCCATGCAATGTTGCAGCATTGTAGGGGGCAAAGGTGAGCGATGCAACTCAATGATGAGACGACAATCGAATCAAGCCGCAGCCTTAATGGATATCGCGGAAACGCTAACAATTCGCCGGATTGGAGACATCATGCTTGTATGTTGTGCCGTGCTGGTGGCTAATGCATAATGCCTAGAGGAATTTTGCGCACACATTGTCCATAGAGTCCCCCCTCGGGGATCGGTAAACTCCTTGCTTTTAAGAGCATGTTGTTAACATAATATTAAGGTATTGTCGAGCGGATCAAGAGCGTTTATCTTGCGGCTAACTGTCTCTCGGGGGAGGTTTACATGACTTTACATTTCCACGGCTGCATAAGTGCGGGAACTCGATTGCGGATTATTGCGGTGTTGGCTGCGTTGTCCCTGTTTCTTATCATGCCAGCCAGCGCGTACCCCGAAACAGCTAGCGAACTGAGCGCTGCAAGCAGCGACTATCAAGCTGGACACTTCGAATCCGCCCTGGCCCACTGGGAACGGGCTCGGCAAGCTGCACTCGCGGCGGGCGATGCCGACGCCGAAGTGCGTGCCCAGCTCGGCGCGGCACGAACCTATCTCGCGCTGGGGCGGGCGCCCTTGGCAATTCAACGCCTGGAATACGCCTATGAACTCGCTCGACGCCATGGGGATCAGATGCTGCTCGGACCAATCTCCGCCGCCCTGGGTAGTGCCCGTCTTCAGGCTGGCGAACCGGCCAAGGCCCGTCAGGCCTTGGAGCAAGCGATTGCACTGGGGCGCGAGGGTAAGGATCCGGATCTCGTCGCCAGCAGTACGAACGACCTGGCTCGCCTAGAAGCCGAGGCTGGCAACAACAGCCGTGCCGCCGAGCTTTACCGGCAAGTCATGTCGACCGCGCTCGACATTGGCAATCATGGGCTTGAGGCGACAGCCGCCGTCAATTTGGCCCGACTTCCACTACCGCGCAAAGAACATTTGGACGCGCTCGCAAATGCCGAACGACTGGCTCGGGCGCTGCCTTCTTCCTATATCCGCGCGCTGTCTTTGGTCAGCGTCGGGCGTTTAATCAGCGAAGACCCCGATTCAGCCAATGCACCCGGGATTTCCCCCAACGATGCCGCAGAAGTCCTGGATGAAGCTGCCGCAACCGCGCGTCAAATTGGCGACCAAAGAATATTAAGCTACGCCCTCGGCTATCGGGGCGCCCTGGATGAGGCATCGAACCAGTTGGAACCGGCTCTGGCCCTGACGCGTCAGGCGGCCAGCGCGGCGCTGCTTGCGGATGCGCCCGAGAGTCTGTACCTCTGGCAATGGCAGGCGGGGCGTCTGCTGCGCCGGTTGGGCGATGAGGATTCTGCCCTCACGGCTTACCGCGTCGCCGCAAACACCCTGGAACACATTCGCCTGGATATCGCAGCTGGCGGCCGCTCCAGCTTCCGTACCCAGGCCAGCCCCGTCTACCTGGGGTTGACTGACCTGCTGCTGCGCCGCGCGGAACGCGCCACCCAAACCAATGACGCCCAGGCCGATCTGCGCGAAGCGCGGCAAACCATGGAAGCGCTCAAGGGCGCGGAACTGGAGGATTTCTTCCAGGACGATTGTGTAGCTTCGCTCAAGTCCAAGACCAGCGGTATCGACGTCCTCGCGCCCCATACTGCCGCCCTTTATCCCATCGTCCTGCCCGACCGGCTGGCTATTCTGGTGAGCTTCCCGGATGGCCTGCGGGTGTATTCGAGCCCGGTCGCCGCGAAGGAACTCGAGGCTGAGACCCGTGCCTTGCGCCGCACTCTGGAGAAGCGCACAACACGTGAATATCTGCAGTATTCGCGCCAACTGTACGATTGGGTGGTGCGCCCGGAACTGGCTGATCTGGATCGCGCCGGAGTCAAGACTCTGGTTTTCGTCCCGGATGGCGTGCTGCGCACCATCCCTCTTTCCGCCCTCAACGACGGCAAGGCCTTTCTGATCGAGCATTACGCGGTCGCCACGTCCCCCGGCCTGACCCTTACCGACCCACGCCCCCTCGCCGATGTCGCCCCCAGAGTGCTGATGGCGGGTCTGACCGAGTCTGTACAGGGCTTTGCGCCACTGCCGGGCGTCAAGAAGGAAATCGAAGAGATCGCGTCTATCTTCCCCGGCACCGAGTTGCTGGACAAGACATTTCAGTCAGCGCGATTTCGAACTGATTTGGCAAGCCGCCCTTACACCATTGTGCATATAGCATCTCATGGCGAGTTCGGTCCAAATGCCCAGCAAACCTTCGTGCTGACCGACGACGGGAAGATCAACCTTAACGAACTTGAGTCCATGCTGGGCGGCACGAACTATCGGGATCAACCGGTGCAATTACTGGCGTTGAGCGCTTGCCAGACGGCCGCCGGCGACGACCGTGCCGCACTGGGTCTGGCGGGTGTGGCGGTCAAGGCCGGCGCACGAAGTGCACTGGCAACCCTTTGGTCGGTTAGCGACACTGCCACCACTCAATTGATCGGAGATTTTTACCGCCAACTGGAGAAGGCGGGCCAGAACAAGGCCGAAGCACTGCGCAATGCGCAGATGTCGATCATGTCCGATCGCCGGTACAGGCACCCCTACTACTGGAGCCCGTTCCTGCTCATCGGCAATTGGCTGTGAGCGCCTTGCGCGCGCGTCACAGGTCGGCGCGGAACATCAGATTCCAGCCGCGATCCTGCAAGGAGTTGCTCGGATTGGTGACATCCTGGAATGCGTCGGCCCAGTAGAGTTCGGCGTGCACCCCAGGGCGCGGGTCGTAACGCAGTCCAAGGCCGGCGCTGCTGAGGGTGTGCGGCTCCTCGGTCGCGCGGTCCTTGTACCAGGCGCCACCGACGTCGACGAAAGGCGCCAGCTGCAATAGCGGCGCCCCATCCTCGCTGCGCACCACCGGCACCCGCAGTTCCAGGGAACTGGCATAGCCCTGGTCGCGCACCAGCTCGTTGGTCCGGTAGCCACGCACGGTCCGCATCCCGCCGACCGAGAATTGTTCGAGCGGCAGCAGCGGCTTGGAAGTCAATTGGCCATCGAAGCGAAACACCAGCTGGCTGTCGCTTTTGCCCAGACGGTGCGCATACTGGAACTGGGCCAGCCAGGCCAGGAACTTTCCATTGGGCACATCGTCGCCCTGGTTGGTGGCGCCAAAGGCATCTACCCCCCAGCTGATGGTGGAACGCGCGGCGATGACCTGGCTGCGATCACGGGCGACATAATCCTGGATGAAGCGGAACACGCTCACCTGGCTCTTGCCATCCGGCTCCACGCCCGGAGTGAAGGCGAAGCCCGTGCCCAGGAGTTGCGACTTGCTCTGGCGCAGATCGAATCCCTCCGCCAGGCTCAACTGTTCATTGGCCGTGTGCAGCACGGGATGATTCAAGCGCAGGCCGAGCGTGCTCTCGTGTGACTGGATATCGAGCGCGTTGAGGGGGTCTTCGACCACCTTGGCGTCAGACGTCTCGGCGAGGATATCCAACGTGGTATCGCTGGCGCTGAGCGGAATGCCATAGTCTGCGGAAAACTTCGAGTAGCCCTGCGCGTACTCGAGGTCGCCGCTCAGGATGTCGCCCCGTCCGGAGGGGCTGTACCACTGCCCCTGCAGGACCGAGCGCACTGCGCCCAGGCTGGGCGAGAGGTCATTGTCCAGGGTGAAGGAAAGATTGCCGCGCGGGCCTTCCTCGACCTTTGCATTGAGCCGTGCCTCTCCTGGCCGGTCGCCGGGCGAAAGTTCGGCATTGATCCGTTCGATGAACGGACCCTGCAACAGGATCTGCAGGCGGTCCTGCAACGCATTGACATTGAGGGGCGGTCCGCCGCCCAGGGCCAGCCGGTCACTGACATAATCAGGATGCAATCGCTTGGCCCCCGTTACCGTTATATCCGTCAGCCTCCCCTCGACGATGCGGTACTCGATGACGCCATCGGCGACCTTCTGGTCCGGAAGCAGCGCGCCCGAATTGATGTAACCCGCCTTGACGTACTTGAGCGTGAGGGCCTGGCGCAACGCGGCCAGATCCTCGGCGGTGACCTCGCGTCCCACATAGGGCGCGGTGACCTGGGCAAGCTCCTGGTCGCTGAACACGGTATTGCCAGTCACCCGGATCTCACGCACCAGGATACGGGTCGTTTTCCCCGCAGTAGCAGTTTTGCCCTCTGGCGCTTGCTCGGGTGCCGGAGCAGTCAGGAGGGGAGAGGCCTGGTCAGGTTTGAGGAAAGCGGGCGGACGTGACTCGCCGCCTGGAGGGACCGGGGGGCCGAAATCCTGGGCGTGGAGCCAGGCCGAGGCCGACAGCAGGGTCATCGCCAGATACAGATTCGACCACTTTGGTAAACAGGGAGCCTTTCCGCCCTGTCCAATCCTAGCGCGCGATTGCTGTGGTGAAGGCAAGCGGTTCATGGTCACATTCCGAAGTCCTCACGAAAGCGGCCATCTCGGTCGCGTGGTATCCAACCCTGCTCTGATGCACCCCATGCGCAACGGTCGGCTCCAGATCCAGGCTAGGCAGGTAGTCGTCCGGATCCGGCGGCAGCCCACCGCGTCCGACCTCGACCAGGCTGGAAAGTCCCGCGCGCGCGGCGCCGCAGCCCGCCTTCATCAGGCTCGCGGCATCGAGAAAGGAGGCGGGGAGGACGGCAAGGCCCGCGCTCACATCGGATTCGGGCGCGACGATGTTCACCGTGCCGGCGATGCCCAGCGCGGACGAGGCCGTGATCGACGCCGCCGGATCGGCGATCAGCTGGCCGGCGACGATATTGATATTGCCGCCCGGCCCGCCATAGGCGTTGGCGATGATCTGGCTGTTCTGGAGCACCACGAACTGCGGGTCGATGGCAATGTTGCCGCCGCCGCCCACGCCGCTTTGCACCGAGGTCGTGATCTGGCTGTTGACTAGATGGATCAATCGCGGCGTGGAGATGTTGATATTGCCGCCGTCCGAGGTTATGGCTTGAGTCGCGATGCTGCCACCTTGCATGTTCAGGCTGTCGGCGAGAGCAATCTGGATATTGCCGGCAAGTCCGGTACCCAGGCTGCTTGACGATATTGTGGCCCCATCGTTGAGTATGAGATTCCTGGCTTGTACGCTCACGTCACCTCCAGAGCCGGCCCCGCGCGTCTCGGCAAGCAGGCCGCTGGGTAGCCCACCGTTGCCGCCGGACAGGGCCACAGTGCCGCTGGCGTCGACGGTCACGCTCCCCGCATTGCCGCTGCCCACCACCAGCGCGTTGTTGTTGTTTATATCGTAACCACCGCTGAAACTTCTAATCTGCGCGCCATCGGTGAGCTGCATGTTGCCAACCGTCACATTGATGCTGCCGGCGTTGCCATCGCCCACGGTGGTGGAGTCGATCACGCCGCCGTCCATCTGCAACAAGGGCGTGGTGATGTTCAGCTTGCCGGCATTGCCGTCGGGACCCGCCTCCGACGCGCTGAAAATGCCGCTGAGTGCGCCGGTGATGCTGACCGATCCGCTGGCAGTAATGTTCGTGTCGCCGGCATTGCCGGGCCCGCCCGTGGAGCTGCTGATCCGCGCGCCGTCGCTCAGTTCCAGGGTGCCGGTGTTGATGGTCAGGTTACCGGCGTTGCCGCCCGAGGTTTCGGTGCCCAGGCTGAGGGTGACTCCGCCCGTGCCGCTGGCGTGGATACTGTCGGCATTGATGGTCAGATCGCCATCGGTGCCCGTCCCGGAGTTAGTTGTCAGGATTTGGCCACCGTTCTGCGCACTCACGCTACCGGTGGTGATGGTCAAATTGCCGCCGGTGCCCGACCCAAAGTTCTGGGTACCGACATAACCACTGTTCAGCGCACTCACGCTGCCGGCCGTGATAGTCACGGGCTGGCCAACAGTACCCCAGTTTGCACTAGCGACTGTTGATCCGTTGTTTACCGTGAAGGTGCCGCCTACACTCAGGCCAATCGCAGGACCCGTGCCATCGGTAAGTCCCCCAAAGTCGGTACCAATCTCCGAGTTGTACCCCGTGTTGGGATCCCAATCAACGGCGAGGTTGCCACGCACCGCGATGTCAATCAATCCATGGGTGTTGGGGTCAAGGGTCTGGGCAAGCAGGTAACCGGAGGTCAGGGTCAGTTGACCGCCGCGGATGTAGATGGAACCGGAACCCGTTGTGCCATCGTAGTCGGTTACGTCTATCAAGCCCACATTGGTGAGTTGGATATTCCCAAGTGCCTGGAATGAGCTCAGGTCTGGCCCTGGCGTGCCAAGCGGCACATCGCCAGCGGAAGCGACACTGATCAGTTCGACCGTGGCGCCGGGGGCGGAGATGCCTCCGAAGCCATTGCCATCTATTGTGATATCTCCGCCCACCAAAGCGAAGGTCTTGCCCGGCGGCACCGGCGCATTCCCTCCGGTGGTGGGACCAATATTGCTACCGTTCACCTCGATTGATGCCGGGTTGGCGGAAAGGAAGCCGAAGGCCGAAGGGGCCACCGTGGTCAAGGTGCTGGTCTTCGTCGGATCGGCGTAGAACACGCCGCCATTTGCGAAGCGTACCGCATCGGCGGTGCTGATATAGACGGAACCGGTGGCGCTGATAGAGCCGTTCGCCCCGAAGATCACCCCATTGGGATTGATGAAGTAGAAGTCAGCGCCCGGGATGCTCACAGTTACTGGCCCGTCGATGGTGCTGTTGCCCGTGCCCGTTACCCGGGAGATGACATTTTGGATACCACTCAGGCCGTTGGCAGTGAAGTTCACGCTTTCGGTATTCCCGACGTTGAACACGCTGAAGCTCTGGAACAGATTGCCGCTGTTCACCACGCCCTGGCTGGCGTCGATCGTCATGTTCCCCGACAGGGTTGTGCCGGGCGGAGTTGTGCCGACGGAGCCATCGAACACCACCGCGCCGTGGGCGCCGCCCGCTGCGGCCAGCAGGGCGGGCAGGAGCCAGAGACGGCAGACTCTGCTTGCGCGTATTAGCGACAACGACAACGTAGCCATCTCTGCCCCCTTTGATCCGTCCCCGAGGTGGCTAGATTAGCAAAAAAATGTCCGGCGCGCAGGGAAAATGATAAAGCCCCCGGAGCCGTGACTCGGGGGGCGTAGCTCGACTCCGGTCGGCTGGCTACTCAGACCCGGCGCCGGCGCCCCAGACCGAGGCCCAGGAGGCCGATACCCACTAACGCCAGGCTGGCGGGCTCAGGGACACTACTGGAGGTACTGGAGGCCGCAAACGACGTGATTGAGCCGCAGGGGGGTCCATTAGTGCAGTCAATGTTTTCACGCGTAGTATCCAGAGTTAATATCTGGTCACTATTATATACATAAGGACCACCCACAAGCGCGGTCTGGTCAAGCGACACTGAGTAATCGCTGCACGTCGCGATACCGTCATTGCAGGTCGCACTCCATGCAGGGCCAACGGCGGTAGCATCGAAGAAAAAGATGTCACCTATTGTCGGCGTGTCGGCTGCGGAAAGGCCACTTACGTCAAGCCCACCCTCATACTGCAATGAGCCGAATGTTTGATTTGCAGACGTCGCATCAAAGGTGATTGTATTGCCGCTTACGTTGGAGGTCGGGTATAAATAGAGCAACCAGTCACCTGCCGTACCAGAAGCGCTGTAACTCCCCGTCGACGTAAAGGTACCGGTTAATGTAACCTGAAAATCATAGCCTGATCCACCCAGTTCGAGTCCAGGAATACCATTGAACACCGTGTTCAGATCGAGCGTCAGCGGTTTGTAGACTCCGGTGACCGTCGTGGTAGTGGTTTTGGGGGCAGTTGGCAAAGCAGCCGCGTTCTGGGCAAGCGTGGCACTGAGCAGCAGGGCGGCGCAGGCCGCATAAATGTTTCTGATGAACATGTTGATCACTCCCGTGTAATTCGCATGGATTTACTGAGCAATTGTTGTGCCAGATATAAATAAATAATATAAAACAATCGCTTATAATTTTATACAAACCGTACTGGTTGGTATGTGTAAAGAATTCCGACACGCAATCAGTAATCAATCATCCATATGCTATCATCCGCTAACATACATCTTCAGCCAAGGCGGTTGTTCTTGGCATGCACTCGACTGATGGACTGACGTGTCAGCGGCCCGTATATCTCTCCGTTCAATCATCAACTGGTTGCGCCAGCCCGCCAGCATTGGCGTCGGCATCGGCTTGGCTGTCTTTCTCGCGGTTTCGGGGCTGCGCCTGCTGGGGGGGCTGCAGGCGGTGGAACTGGCCGTCTACGACCTGTATCTGCAGTTGAGGCCGGACGCTGGCTGGCGCGAGGATCGCGTAGCCGTGGTGCTGGTCAACGATGAGGATATCCGCCGGTTGGGGCAGTGGCCTCTTACCGACCAGACCCTGGCTCAGGTGGTCGAGAATCTGGTGCAGGCCGGTCCGCTCGATGTCGGCTTCGATCTCTATCGCGATCTCCCGGTGGCGCCGGGTACGGCGACCTTCGAGCGCGTGCTGGCGGACAACAAGCAGGTCTATTTCGTCATGAAGTTTGGTGGCCACGATACGGCGCGGGTCTCGCCGCCACCGGCCCTGGCCGGGAGCGAGCGGGTGGGCTTCGCCGATCTGCTGATCGACGCCGGGGGTTGTGTGCGCCGCGGGTTGCTGTTTCTGGATGACGGGCAGACGGTCGGCTACTCCTTCGCGTTGCGGCTGGCGTTGCCTTACCTGGCCAAACATGGGGTGACCCCCGCCGCTGGAGAACCCTACCCCAACGATCTGCGTCTCGGTCGGGTCACCTTCCATCCCTTGGAGGCCAACGACGGGCCGTACGTCAAGGCCGACGCGGGGGGGTATCAGTTCCTGCTGGATTACAAGGGCGGTGCTAGGCCGTTCAGTACTTACTCCTTGTCCGACGTGCTGGACAAGCGCATTCCGGCTGGTGCGTTGCGGGATCGAATTGTGCTGGTCGGGGTGTCGGCCGATAGTGTCAAGGATTTCTTCCTGACCCCTTACAACCGTCGCGAAAAGGACCTGGCCGGCACGCCTGGTGTACTCATCCATGCCCAGGCGATCAGCCAGCTTCTGCGCGCGGGCCTGGACGGCGAGCGGCCCATGCGATTTCTGTCTGAGAGGATGATCTACCTGACGATGCTGCTGTGGGGCCTGATTGCGGTGGCAACCGCGCTGCGGGTGCGGGAGTTGTTGCAGTTCTCCTTGCTGGCCAGCCTGGAGGTGCTGCTTCTGCTGGGGGGCACCTATGCCGCTTTCCTGGCCGGCTGGTGGGTGCCGGTGGTTCCTGCCGCCCTTGTGGGTATCGGTGCTGCGGGCCTCTGCGTCGCCTATCTGTCTAGCCTGGAGCGTAACGAGCGCCGCTATCTGATGGATATTTTCTCGAAGCAGGTTTCACCCGATGTGGCAGAGGAGATGTGGCGTTCGCGCGACCAGTTTCTCCAGGGCGGGCGATTGGAACCGCGCCTGATGACCGCCAGCATCCTGTTCACCGATCTGCACAACTTCACCCCCGTGGCTGAACGACTATCACCGCCGGAACTCATGGAATGGCTGAACCTGTACATGGACCGCATGGCGGGGCTGGTCATGCAACACGGCGGGGTGGTTGACGACTACTTCGGGGACGCGATCAAGGCCAATTTTGGCGTGCCCATAGCCCGCACCGATGAGGCCGCCATTGATGAGGATGCACGCCACGCGGTTCGCTGCGCCCTGGCTATGGGCGCTGCTCTGACAGTAATGAACCGGGACTGGGCGGTGGCGGGCTTGCCCCGAATCAGCATGCGGGTCGGCATCGCCACGGGCATGGTAGTCGCGGGTTGCCTGGGTAGCACGCAGCGGATGAAGTTCACAACCCTTGGCGATATCGTCAACACCGCCGCCCGGCTCGAGACTTACGGAAAGGACGACCCAAACGTGACCACCGAAGACAGCATCTGCCGGGTACTCATATCCGAGGAAACCGCGCGCCGCATCGGCGAAGCATTCGTCACCCAGTTGGTGGGCAGTCTTAAACTGAAGGGCAAGGAAACGATGGTCAAGGTTTATCGTGTGGAGCTCGAGCGACTGGAGAGCCCTGACTCAAGCATGGCGCTGAACCGAGCCGGGCCTAGCTGATTCTTGAATAACTTGGTGGGCCGCCATGCGCCCGCTATGATATTCAAAAGTATTCAAAAATAAGATAGGCTATTAAAATGGTTGTTTTAGCCAAAATGGCTTAAACTGCGTCCAATCCGATCAATCAAGAGGAGACTTCCATGCGCTACGCCCTTCACTTTGCATTAGTGCTATCCGTTGCTTTCCTCCTGGCCGTTCCCCTCTTCGCCGAGGCCGCCGATTCGTCACCAAACTCATCGAAAGACACTTTCGTCTACAACCCGCCGTTGCGCGGCGCACCCTCCAGGCGGGTAGGCGGAGCCACGCGCGGCAGCGGCAAGGCAGACTTTGTGCTGAATGTGCTCGCGCCCGACCAGACCGGCCTCACCACTCAGGCCCAGCCGATCCTTTACTGGTATGCCTCGGGCCCATCCGCTACGTCGGTGGAAGTGACCGTTATCGCGGATGTCGCTGAAAAGCCCTTGCTGTCAAAGGATTTCGCCGTTACACCCGCTGGTATGTTGTCCATCGACTTGTCCAAGTATGGCATTACCTTGAAGCCTGATACCGACTATGAGTGGTTCGTCTCGGTGGTACCGGATCCGGAGCAGCGCTCAAAGGACGTCACCAGTGGCGGAACTATCCGGCGAGTGGCTGCCGATCCTGCGGTCATGGCGCAACTAGCGTCCGCCAGCGAGCGTGATGTGCCCAAGATCTATGCCGAGGCTGGCCTCTGGTATGACGCGATTGAAGCGCTCTCGCGTCTCATCGAGCGCAAACCCGGTGATCAAGAACTTCGTTCCCAGCGGGCGGCATTGCTGGATCAGATCGGTTTGCCAGATGCTGCCAAGTATGACCGTGCCGGCTCACACTGACCCCTCCGCCAGACTCCTGTTTTGAAGGCTAGAAGTTTGCGCGGATTCATGCGTGGCGGCATGGCCTGTTCACGCAAATGGGCGACCAGATGGGATAGTCTTTAACACCATCTGGCTCCGCCAGATTGCCAAGCTTTTCGCCAATGCGGACAGTTGCTTTGATATCGTCGGCCACAGCAGTCGGTCGGGCGATGAAACCTTCAACGAATTGCTGTCGCTGCAACGTGCACAATATATACAGAAACTGATGCAGAAGGACTCCCCAAACATCATGGAGCGCTCAAAGGCGATTGGACGCGGCTGGAAGGAAAACATCGTCGGCATCGGCAGTGACGACATGCGAGATGCCATTGACCGCCGCGTCGAATTCAGAATCACCCCGTGCCGCTGATCGTACGATCCTTTGAACCAAAATAATTAGTCTCTTATGACTTCACTCTTTACAAATTCTGAGCAGATATTGTCATGCGGCGAGGGCCGGGATGACGAGTTGTTCGGAGAGTCTGCAAGCAACAGCGATTGCGCTGCGCCCGAGGCGCGTCA
>JBAUUR010000038.1:0-1818 GCA_049582805.1 Gallionellaceae bacterium
CGCTGAGCCCATTTGCACGAAGGGGTCGATGAAGACCTGGTAGAGCAGGTGCATGCGTCCCCCTAGTGCGCCACGCCGAGATAGGCGTCGACCACGCCCTGGTTGGACTTCACCTCGTCGGGCGTGCCGTCGGCGATCTTGATGCCGTGATCGAGCACCACCACGCGGTCGGACAGGTCCATCACCACGCCCATGTCGTGCTCGATCAGTGCGACGGTGGTGCCGAAGTGATCGTTCACGTCGAGCACGTAGCGCGACATGTCCTCCTTCTCTTCGATGTTCATGCCGGCCATCGGCTCGTCGAGTAGCAGCAGGTCCGGCTCCATGGCGAGCGCGCGGCCGAGCTCCACGCGCTTCTGCAAGCCGTAGGGTAGCCGGCCGACCGGCGTGCGGCGGATCTCTTGGATCTTGAGGAAATCGATGATTTCCTCGACCCGGTGGCGGTGTTCGACCTCCTCGCTCAAGGCCGGCCCGTGGCGCAGCAACTGCCAGAACAGGTTTTTGTGCATCTTGAGCGTGCGGCCGGCCATGATGTTGTCGAGCGCGGTCATGCCGCGGAACAGCGCGACGTTCTGGAAGGTGCGCGCGATGCCGCCATGGGCGGCGTCGTAGGGCCGCATCTTCGAGCGCGTCTGCCCCTTGAAGGTGATGCGGCCGTCCTGCGGCTGGTAGAAGCCGTTGATGATGTTGAGCATCGAGGTCTTGCCGGCGCCGTTCGGCCCGATGATGGCGCGGATTTCGCCTTTGCGGATGTCGAAGGAGACGTCGCTCACCGCCTTCACCCCGCCGAACGACAGCGAGACGTTCTCCACCGACAGGAGCACGTCGCCGACCGCAACATCGGGGCCGCTGGGGGCTCTCATGCCGCTTTCCCCATCGGCGCGGCGGCCGGCTCGATCTGCATGTCGCGGATCTTCACGCGCGCGCTGATCGTCCCCTTGCGACCATCCTCGAAGGTGACCTCGGTCGAGATGTCGGCTTCCTTGGAACCGTCGTAGAGCGCCTTGACCAGCGGCGCATAGCGGTCGGCGATGAAACTGCGGCGGACTTTCTGGGTGCGCGTGAGCTCGCCATCGTCGGCATCGAGTTCCTTGTGCAGGATCAGGAAGCGCCTGATCTGCGCGCCCGCGGTCACCTTGTCCGCGGCGAGCGCGCGGTTCACCTCGGCGACGTGTTTCTCGATCATGTCGTAGACCAGCGGATGGCCGGCGAGTTCCTGGTAGGAGCCATAGAACACGTTGTTGCGCTCGGCCCAGCTTCCCACCGCGGCGAGGTCTATATTGATCATCACCGCGACGAAATCGCGCTTGTCGCCATAGGCAACCACTTCGCGGATGTTCGGGTAGAATTTGAGCTTGTTCTCGATGTATTTCGGCGGGAACAGCGTGCCGTCATTGAGCTTGCCGACGTCATTGGCGCGGTCGATGATCTTCAGGTGGCCGGTCTTCTCGTCGAAGTAGCCGGCGTCGCCGGTCTTCACATAGCCGTCCGCCGTCATGACTTCGGCGGTCTTGGCATCATCCTTGAAGTAGCCGGAGAACATGCCGGGCGACTTGAACATCACCTCGCCGTTGTCGGCGATGCGGATATCCACGTTCGGGCAGGCGGGGCCGACGGTGTCGGAATAAATTTCGCCGTCCGGCTGCGCCGTCACGTAGAGGAAGGCTTCGGTCTGCCCGTAAAGCTGCTTCAGATTGAGGCCGATCGAGCGGTAGAAGTTGAACAAATCCGGCCCGATCGCCTCGCCGGCCGTATAAGCCACGCGCACGCGCGAAAAGCCGAGCACGTTTTTGAGCGGGCCGTACACCAGGATATTGC
>JBAUUR010000039.1:0-32981 GCA_049582805.1 Gallionellaceae bacterium
CAAATGTAGAAAAGTTTTGACCTCTCAGAAAGCTCTACAATCGATTTTCAGATCACCGGGAGGGGTAACATGACCCCAGAAATACACTTTTTTCCCAGCATGGATGAGAATTTCAACAAACTGCTAACCCAGGGCGAGTATTACATCATCGACGACATGTTGATCGACAACCGATCCAAGACCACGCTCATCCCGGTCAAGGGGGATTCCAACCGCCAGCTTGTACGGCGCTGCTGCCTGTACCACTTCAGTGAACTTGGCCTTGCTTGGTGTAGTTTTGATAAACGGGAATCGCTGCAGCAACCAAAATGCCGATGATTGCAACCGCGATCATCAATTTGATCAGGGTAAGACCTTTTTGGGCTTGTTTCATGGCCGTCTTCCTAAAAAGATTTGTAGTACCCAAAATCGATATATACAGGATATGCTTAAGGGCTAAGGCAGAAAGCATGCCATCCAGCCCAATGCCCTCTTACCACCGTATAATTCAATGCAATTAGCCGATTATCATTATGGGTTCAAGCCGCGATTTGGCAATCGTTGTGACAATTTAAGTCACATCCAGCTTATGGAATGTACCGATAAATTGGTGTGTCGGAAGAATTCCGCGACCGCTTTCTGGCAAGCAACCGGTCTGAGCGAAAAGCAACTCGGTGCCAAAAGCCAAGCATGGTGACCGGGAGCTTTCTGGATTTGGACATAAATTCGCGATTTGACGCGATCTTATTAAGATTTTAGGAGATTAAGAGCTATGGATCGCAAACAACACTGGGAGCAGGTGTATACCTCAAAGCCATCTGACTCGGTCAGCTGGTTTCAGGAGCATGCTGACTTATCTCTTCGGCTGATCCACAATACTGGACTAGGTAAAGATGCAGCTATTATTGATGTCGGAGGTGGTGCTTCCACACTTGTTGATGACCTCGTATCCGAAGGCTATACCGACCTGACCGTGCTTGATCTGTCATCGACAGCAATTGCTGTTGCAAAGCAGCGTTTAGGGAAACATGCAGATGCGATACATTGGATGGAAGGCGACATTACTCGTGCGAAGTTTCCCATTCACAGATTCGACATTTGGCATGATCGTGCAGTATTCCATTTTCTGACTGATCCAGAGGATCGCCATGCTTATGTAGAGCGAGTCATGAAAGCGGTTCGACCAGGTGGGCACGTGATCGTTGCAACCTTCGGCGAAGATGGGCCGGAAAAATGTAGTGGCCTGCCCGTGATGCGATACAACCCTGAAGACCTACACCATGAATTTGGAGATTCATTTCTGCTGGTCGAGCATGAGAAGGAAGCTCACCACACACCATCTGGTGCAGTCCAGCAGTTCGTTTATTGTTATTGCCGCAAGAGTAATAGCTAGATAACCAAGTTCTGCTTAGTGTCGGTTTCCGTCTGTCAAGTAGCATCTTGATCAATGGCTGCTATACGCTCTAAAGCCGCCATTCGCAAATCCTCATGACAACCGGTAGCTCTTTTACGCCATTTTTTGTGTCATGTTTGCGATTGGAATCTGTGGCAGACTTTGCATCGTAATCGGTGGCGGATTTGGGTTCGATATGAGTGGCGGATTTCATTGGAATACGCACCCGCCGTGCGGCTGCACGAAATCGAGAAAGAACGACGCTTGATCAGACCCAATACCGCATTGCGGCTGGCTCTATACTTCTGCACATATGTATAATCATGGCTGAACCAGCAACTGAGCTATGATTTGAAAATAGCCGAAGCAGAACTGAAGGCCAGGATCGAGCGCGAAGTCGAAAAGATGATTGAGGCGTAGCTCGCGATGCTGATCCCCATTCATCGAAAGCGCTCCATGGTCAGACTAAAATTCTCGATTGAGCTGAATTACCAAATCGACCAACCGGGCTGCGATTTCATTTTCAGCGTTCATGCCGCGCAAACCCGGCATCAAACCGTGGTGAGCGAGTCGCTGGGTATCAGCCAGAACCTGCCATCCAATCTGTACACCGATCCCGTGACGCACACCCGATTCCTGCGGCTCAAAGCCTCTGCCGGCCCGCTGCTGCTGCGCTATGATGCGACGGTGGACCTCGATCACTACTCCGCACCGCCGCAGCAGATCAACGAGGTGCCCGTGGCCAGCCTGCCGGGGCCGGTGCTGCCCTACATTTATCCCAGCCGCTATTGCCAGTCGGACCGTCTGTACCGGCTGGCGATCAAGGAATTTGGCTATTTGTGGCAGGGTTACAGTCGGGTGCAGGCGATCCGTGACTGGGTGATGAATCGTGTCACCTTCCGCGCCAATTCCTCCGTCGGCACCACTACCGCGGTCGACACGCTGGTGGAAGAGGTAGGCGTATGCCGCGACTTTGCCCACTTGATGATTACCCTGTGCCGTGCGGTCAACATTCCGGCCCGCTTTGTAACCGGCATTGACTACGGCGCCGATCCGATTCTGGGACCGACCGATTTTCATGCCTATGTCGAGGTTTATCTGGGCGACCGCTGGTATATCTTTGACCCCTCAGGCGTTGCCATTCCAATGGGCTTTGTGCGCATTGCCACCGGGCGCGACGCGGCCGACTCGGCTTTTGCCACCATATTCGGCGGCGTGCGCGGGTCAGCCCCGGTGATGCACATAGAGGCCATCCCCAATGCGCAGGGGGTGCTGATGGTGCCGCAGCATGTCCCATATGCGCTATCCACCGACGGGCAATTCGAGCCACATTGAAGTCAGTCCCGTTGACCTGCAAGCCCTGCCATGACCCAATCCGATCGACACAAGTTTTTGCTGCAACATGTCGCTTTGCTCCGCGCCAGTTATTTGCGCTGGACAGGAAAGCACCTGATCGATAAAAACCTGGATGCCGACGCGGCAGTCGAGGCTTTGCACTCCGCTCCCTTTGCACTGGTTTCGCACGGCACCGAGGCCGATCCGATATTCAATTACGGCAATCGTCGCGCGCTGGAATTGTTCGAGATGGATAGTGACAGTTTTACCAGACTTCCTTCACGCCTCTCCGCCGCATCGGTTAATCAGGGAAAGCGCGGCAAGGTACTCGACGAAGTCAGCCAGCGCGGCTGCGTCGAGGGCTATTCCGGCATACGCATCGCCAAATCAGGACGGCACTTCTGGATACGCGACACCACCATCTGGAATCTCGTCACCCCGGACGGCCAGTTCCACGGACAAGCCGCGCTGATAGGCAAAACAGTGGAGTTATAGCGCATGATGTCTTGGGCCGGTGGTGAAGCAACAGGCAGAGTGGAATTTTTTCATGGCACCTCTAAAAATCCACATTTCATCCCAACTGCTGCGTTGCGAAAATAATTTCTTGCTTACATATCACACATATGCGGCGCGGCGAAATTTTTTTCGCGCCTTGCATTTGGGCGAACTCTGAATTTTTAGAAGTGCCCTTCAGTGACCGCTTCCGGGCAGGCAGTTTGCCAGTGTATGTTTCCGCTGCGTGCCAAGGGGTCATCCACCGCCTGCCGCATTGCTGACCGGCGGTTCACACGATTACCCGGCGGCATGCAGGGAAAGTGACTGCTGCATTATAAATGCCGAGCGCCCGCGCCGCAGCGGGGTGCTCGGCATTAGCCGCCGCTTGTGGCATGTCAACCAAACGATCCCATGGGCCCCGGGTAACTGACTTCCTCAAGCTTGCCGGTGTCCACATCGTAGATGAATCCGCGCACAGTGACCGCGTCCGGCCCGCTGGTCGGGATCCAGGGATGGTTCAGGATCGAAGACATCCCTCGCCGCACGTCCCACTCGAGGCGTTCGGTCTGCTTTGCGTTGCGCGCGCCGTCGAGCGGTTCGAGTGGGCCACGGAAGGCATGAAACGATGACGGCATCGACGCGGACTTCTTGCAGCTCGTGAATGCGCGCCCCGTGGCCTGGCCGAGCAGTTTCTCGGCCGCCGGGTCGCCCTCCAGGCCAGCCTTGAGCAAGTCATCCGTGAAAGCGAGCATGCCGCAGCGGGTATGGTGGATCAGGATGATCTCATTGGTATTGAGCAGATGATGCGAGATGATGAGGCAGCGGATCGCGTCGTCGTTCACCACGCCCCCGGCGTTGCGGATGATATGCGCATCCCCGGTCTGCAGGCCGAGCAGATCCTCGACGTCGATCCGGGCGTCCATACACGCCACGACCGCCACGTGCCTGGCCGGGTTAATCGGTTGCTTCCCTGGGTAGGAGGGTTTGTGTATCGCCTTCCCGCTCGCATACTGCTTGTTGTTTTCCAGATACTGATCAGTGTTCGCGTTTGCCATGATCTCTCCTTGTTGTGGTTATACAGCCCGCAGTAATGTTCAAGATCCGGTTTCGCCACCGGCCAAGGCTGCACAAAACATACTACTCTTCAAGCGCGGATTCGGCAAAATACCAACCATCCGTTCTGGTAGCCGGTCCCCGGCGTTATCCATCCAGGGACGGCTCGCCAACCTGATGCCGATCCTGTATTCAACTGCGGCAAGGTACTCGACGAAGTCAGCCAGCGCGGCTGCGTCGAGGGCTGTTCCGGCATGCGCATCGCCAGATCGGGACGGCACTTCCGGATACGCGGCACCACCATCTGGACTCTCGTCACCCCGGCCGGCCAGTTCCACGGACAAGCCGCGCTGACAGGCGCAACAGCGGAGTTATAGCGCATGATGTCTTTGGCGGGGGTGAAGCAACAGGCAACGGCCATGACGCGCAAACTGATGGTTAGAGCCTGCCTAGTCTCAATTGCATTCCAACTTCAGTAATCACCGAAGACCAATCGCCGCTTTCAGGTTGCCTGAACAAAGTAGCAGTCGGATACCACGGGCAATCAGCGCTACCAAGCATCCAGCGGTAGTCCGGCATGAATGGAAGCAATATCCAGACTGGCTTGCCCATTGCTCCGGCAAGATGCGCCACCGAAGTGTCAACGGAGATAACCAGATTCATTTCCTGCACCAATGCCGCCGTATCGGCAAAATCATTCAGCTCATCGTGATGTAAATGCAGCCCACGGAGACTGGTTAAAACAGCAGCATCATCAGGTTGAATTTCCTTTTGCAGCACATGAAACTCAATCGGCAATTGCAACAAGGATTCAAACAGCAGAAGCGGGATACTGCGGTTGCGGTCATTCTTGTGTGCGGTATTCCCGGACCATACCAAGCCGACCCTGGGTTTCGTTGTATTGCCAATTTTCTGATGCCATCTCCTGTGTTTATCAAAATCCGCATGGAGATAGGGAATCGGCGCAGGAATATTTTCTACTCGCGTCTTGAATGCCAGCGGCAAACTCATGACCGGACAATGCAGATCAAAAGCAGGTAATAACCTGCCGTGTTCAACGACAGTAAAATTGCCTTCCAAGGTTGAGATCAATGCGACAAGTACCGAAGGCACCTCAAGTATTACTTTGGCACCCAGCGCTTCCAACATGAGGGCATACCGACAGAATTGAATGAAGTCGCCCAATCCTTGTTCAGCATGAATCAACAAGGTCTTCCCGGCGACCGCCTCTTGACCCAGCCATAAAGGCTTCGAGAAATTTCTGGCAAAATCCTTCTGGCTGTCGTTCCAGCGCCATTCGTAAAGTTGCCAGCCTTCGTCAAAATTTCCCGTGAGAATATCAAGAAGCGACTTATTCCAGTAGGCAGGAGCATAGTTCAATGCAATCGCGCGATCAAAACATGCCCCGGCTTCGTCCAAACGCATCAAATCCTTCAGGGCATTCCCGCGATTGTTATATGCTTCTGCATAGGCCGGATTAAGCGCAATTGCCCGGTCATAGCTTAGCAATGCCTCTTCCAACCGCTTAAGCTCCTGAAGCACATTTCCACGATTACTGTATGCTTCTGCATAGCCCGGATTCAGCGCAATCGCCCGGTCATAACTTGCCAGCGCCTGCTCCAGCCGTTTCAGTCCATGCAATGAAATGCCACGATTGTAATAGGCATAGGCATAATCAGATTTTAGGGCAATCGCCTTGTCAAAATCCTCAAGCGCAGCCGAGTGCTGACCGAGGTTTTGCAACACGCTTCCACGGTTGTTATAGGCCTCTGCATAGTCAGGTCTTAATGCAATGGCCATGTTATAGCTCTCCAGAGAAGCCTGGTATCGCTGAAGGTGCTGCTGCAAATTGCCCTGCTTATAGTAGGCATCCGCATTTATAGGCTGGTCCATTTGATTCAACAGAATTCCATTGTCATAAGATGATCAACTATACATAGCGGCAGAAATCGTAGCGAGCGGGCCGACATTGGGGGAGCCCGGAGCGCAGGCCCCGGAATCTACCCGGAAGTCTGCCGCTACGCGGCCCCGCATGCCGAGCACCGCGCGACGCCGACGCCGGTTTGCGCAGTAGATTTATGTCGTTATGTATAACAGCAAAAACGCGCCATAACATCCGCCCTATGCCGCACCTGGCGAACGACTGCCATAGGGCGCAGCAAAGAATCGCAACGAGAAGGCAGTCAAGTTCAATCTGATGTGCTTTATTAGCTCAACCACCAGTTATCGTTCTCAAACTTTATGCTTTCAAGCGTTGGATCATTGCCATGAATGGCAAGCAAATTTATTCCCATTGGATAAAACTCATAACCATTCTTCTGCAGGACATTTTCAATTTGCGCCTGATCTGACTTGATAATCTCAATCATCATGATTGGCTGATATTTCCTGATCGAGTTCTCGGCGCCAGCCAATACATCTTCTTCCATTCCTTCAACATCAATTTTTATAAAATCCAATCTTTTAAAGTCCAGCGAATCAATCGATACCAGCGGCACAGGTTTTGTTTTCTTATAATCTATTACCTGACCAATAAATTCATTTTGCTGGCTTTGTCTCAGTTCAAAACTTCCATAGGAGGAAGGAATAAGATAATTGGGCTCCGCGATATCAATAACCGAACATTCAGCGCCAACAGCAGCATGCCTGGCAGTGACATTCAAGCAATTATTAATAGCCACATTACCAGCTAAAGCATAGTAAATCTTTTCCTGTGCCTCGAATGAAATGACCTCGCCCCATTGATACATCAGTCGCGCCCATTCGATGGTGTGAACGCCGATGTTAGCTCCACAATCAATGGCTATGACACCGTTTCCAAAATTGATTCTTCTTTTGTCCAACAAGGCAAGAGCCAGATCTATTTCCTTTTGATCAAAGCTCGAAGTTGTCAACAGCTGAAACCCTACGCCATATCCAGAATTCTGATTGACCATATGATAATCATTTCTGTTGATAATCATCGCTCCGTGATTTGTCGATATCAATATAAACGCTAATGGTCTAGGTATGTTGCGCATGGCGATAATCCTGGGTTAGAGTCAATTCCGGTGATTGCATTTAATCTGTGTCTGCATGAAATAATGACCAGCCGATTCCTTATTCTGCCCCTACCAATAATTTTCAACCGTGATTTGACCGGGTTCAAGACGGCGGTGCTTTTTCAAGCCGCGTGCCATTAGCGTATCGGTTGTGTCTTTCACCATATGCGGATTGCCGCAAAGCATGATGTGGCTGGTTTCTGCGCTGATTGCCATACCGGCATGCGCTTCCAGTCGGCCGTCAAGAATCGCCTGCGGTATGCGCCCAGCCAGGGCAAAATCCGACGCTTCACGGCTGAGAAACGGAATAAAGGCAAACTGTCCGGAATGCTTCGCCACAATTCGCGAGATGCGCTCCTGGTAGCTGAGTTCGGACAAAGTCCGCACGGCATATACCAGCACCACTCGCTCGAAGCGCAGCCAGGGCTGGTCAGTTGCCAGAATCGAGAGAAAGGGGCCGACCCCTGTCCCGGTAGCCATCATCCACAGATGCCTGGCCTGAGGCACTTCATCGACAATCATGAAGCCGTGGGCACGCGGTGCGACCAGAATTTCATCGCCGGATCCGAGCCTGGCCAGCCGGGAAGTCAACGGCCCGTTCGGCACTTCGATATAGTAGAACTCCAATGGCCGACTATCGGGCGGATTCACCAGGGAATAGGGCCGTCCTGTCACTTCGCCGTCGATCGCCAGCGCTATCTTGACGAACTGGCCGGCCTTGAATGGCTCGATATCAGACTCAACATAAAGCGAATGCAACGCATTGTTCCACTGCTTGTGTTCAACCACTTTCCCGCTATTCCAGACAGCCATTGCATACTCCCCATGTCTTACGATGCAACTCAATTATAGGTTGCTTTTGCGTTGGCCGAGAGACCGCTGTTGCCACCCCGGCGACGGCGCACCGACCAGGATTGCCACGCCCTGGCCGGCACGCTCGCTACCATTCCTGTCGCTATGTATGGTTCCTGCCGGCAACCAGGTGAGTCACCCTGGGCGGCTCACTGCCGAGATGGAACGCCCGCGTCTGTCCGATGACATCACGATCTGCAACAGTCACCCGTTCATGCTGGCGCAAATGCTCAAACCATGATTCGACCATGAAACATTCCACCATGCGATCCGGATCATCGATATCGTTGAACAGTTCCCACATGAACGCTCCATCGCGCCGCCGAATCCTGCGCATTTGTTGATGCATGAGTTTGGCGAATTCCGCGGCTCTTGCCGGATCGATGCGGTATTCCACCGTCACCATTACCGGCCCCCGGTCGGTTTCAAGGTCCTCGGGCGGCATCGGCGTCGGCCAGTAGATCGACGGTGAAAGATCAGCCGCGTCATGCCGGCCGATCCGGTATTTCCATGTTGCGGCAATGCCGAGCACTGCCCCGACGGCTGCTGCGGTAAGGGCGTAGGGAATGCCGATCCATGAGGCGACCTGCCCCCAAAGCGCGCTGCCTGCCGCCATGCCGCCCATGAAGACGACCCAGAACAGTGCCAGTCCGCGTGCCCGCACCCAACCCGGCAGGGCCGTCTGGGTGGCCGTCATCAGTGACGCTACCACGCTGATCCAGGCCACTCCGGTAAGCAGCATTGCCGCACCGGCCGCATACACACTTCCGCTATGGGCAAGCGCCAGCATGGCGATCGAGTAAAGCACGGTTGCGCCGGCCACAATTCCGTCCCGCGATACACGCGTGCGAATCCGGGGCAGCAGCAACGCACCGGCAATCGCGCCCACACCCAGGCACGCCAGGAACAGCCCATAAGTGCCGGGACCACTCTTCAATTCTTGCCGGACGACCAGCGGCAGCAACGCCCAGGAGGCGCTTGCGAATACAAAAAAGGCAGCGCCCCTGGTAAGCACCGCGCGCAACTCCGGAGAATGACGCGCGTAGCGCAACCCGGCGCGTATTGCCCCGTAGACGCGTTCGCCGGGCAATTCACTTTCTCTTGGCGTACTCTGCCAGCTCTTCAGCGCTGCAATGACGGCAAGAAATGAAATGGCATTCAGGATAAACACCACTCCGGACCCGGCGGCGGCAACGATAAGCCCGGCAAGCGCCGGCCCGACGGATCGGGATACGTTCATCCCGATGGTGTTCAAGCCGATGGCGGACTGCAGTTCGGAGCGCTGCACCAATTCCGGCGTAATCGCGCCCCATGCCGGCATCATCATTGCCGTGCCTATGCCGAGAGCGAAGGTAAAGATCAACAGGATAATGGCTGTCGTCATTCCTGAAAGCGTCAGCACGCCCAGCGTTGCGGCAGTGATCATCATCCAGACCTGCGATGCGATCAGGTAGCGTCGCCGATCGACAATATCGGCAAGTGCCCCCGCAGGCAACGCCAGCAGAAATACCGGTGCAGACGTGGCGGCCTGCACCAGCGCCACCATCAAGGGGCTGGGTGCGAGCGTGGTCATCAGCCAGCCCGCGCCGACCTCGTGCATCCAGGAACCGATATTCGAGACGATAGAGGCGATCCACAGCATGCGGAACACCCTGTGGTGCAGTGGTGCCCAGGGGGACAGGGATGAATCCTTGATCGGATTGGCGCTCATGATTATTTCGTTATTCACTGCATCGCAGGGGGTAGTCTTCTACCAGCACATTACCGGTCGAATTATCCGCTACACACCACGCATACAACAATGCTGCCCCTTTCAATGTCTCGTTTTGGTGAAGCAGTCTCAGTAACCCGACACCGGTCCACCCTGGCGCCGAACCAGCCGTTCACCCGCCGCCCCCTGCAACTACAAACTACTGCTTGAGCCTGGCTCGCCGCAACGCCCGAGCCGGTAAATAAGGAATGTTTACTGCAGGATTTCACCACCAGTCCCTAAGCGAGACTCGTAACGTACGCACTTAGTTGAGCCAGTGACCCGCCCCATCCCTGACGCATGCTCTCATGCGCATTATCAAAGGTCTGCTGTTCTATTTCCGTTGCATTGTGTGTGTCCCATTGAAAGGTCACTGTTGTCACGCCATCGACTTCCTGCAAGTTGACCGTGCTGACCAACTCCAGCGGCCAGGTGTCGCTCAGCGGATGTCTGGTCAGCCCGGCGCGCTCGTCTGAAAAGGAATGAATCCAGACCAGGCGTTTGGGCGCGTCGATCTCCCGGAATATCCACTTGCCCCACATCAACTGACCGTCAGGGGTCTGCAGGCAAAAATGATAAATACCGCCAGCCCGCAGATCCATCGAATGACGGACAATCTTTACGCCGGCAGGACCGAACCAATGACTCAAATGGTCGGGATTCGTCCAAAGCGCGAACATTTTTTCCGCTGAGACAGGAAATTTTTCTGAAATGATAAAAGGCTGGCGCCGCATGATTTGTGCCCTCTTAAAGATCGTCAGCTATGGTATCGAATTGACCACGCGGCCGCATGATAAATCGCTGGCATAGCGTTGCCCAGCCACCCTCAATACCCCAGCGCCAGCCCCGTCCCGCGCCGCGTATCGTTCGCGCCGTAGTAGCGATTCTTCCCCACCGGCTTACCATTCAGCGACGGCGCGCCGACCAATATCGCCGTAACGTGGTTGGCCTCCTGCGGCGGGCCGAACTTCTGGCCCCAGCCCTCTAACGTTTTGCGCACTTCAGGGCTGATCGCGTCGTGCTCGAGGTTCGTCATATCCGGCAGCCATTGCTGGTGGAAGCGCGGCGCATCCACCGCCTGCTGCAGGTCCATGCCGTAGTCGATCACGTTGAGTATCGTGAGCAGCACCGTGGTGATGATGCGGCTGCCGCCCGGCGTGCCGAGCACCATCAGCGGCTTGCCGTCCCTGGTTACGATGGTCGGGCTCATCGAGCTCAGCGGGCGCTTGCCGGGTGCGATCGCGTTCGCCTCGCCCTGCACCAGGCCGAATTGGTTAGCCACGCCGACCTTCGCGGTGAAGTCGTCCATCTCGTCATTCAGCAGCACGCCGGTCTTCGCCGCGGTGACCTTGGCGCCGAACCAGTCGTTCAACGTGTAGGTGACCGACACCGCGTTGCCCCACTTGTCGACGATCGAGTAGTGCGTGGTGTTGATTCCTTCGTGCGGAAGAACGCCCGGCTTGATCTCCCTCGAGACGCCGGCCTTGTCCGGGGCGATCACCGCGCGTATCTTCGCGGCGTAATTTTTATCGAGCAGATGCTCGACCGGGTTGTTCACGAAGTCCGGGTCGCCGAGGTAACTGTTGCGGTCGACATACGCGTGGCGCATCGCCTCGATCTGGAACTGCATCGCCTGCGCCGAGCGATAGCCCAGCGCCTGCAGCGGATAGCCTTCAAGGATGTTCAGCATCTCGCACAGCGCTACGCCGCCCGAACTCGGCGGCGGCGCCGAGACGATGCCGTAGCCGCGGTACGTGCATTCGATGGGCTTGAGCTCGCGCGCCTGGTACTGGCCCAGGTCGGCCCGCGTGATGATGCCCTTCCCTGCCCGGCTGCTCGCCACGATCGCGCTGCCCACAGTCCCCTTGTAGAAACCGTCGGCGCCATTCTCGCTGATCAGCTTCAGCGTATTCGCAAGGTCTTTCTGCACCAGCTTCTGCCCCGCCTTGAATGGCTCACCGTGATTCAAAAAGATCACTGCCGAGGCCGGATCCCTTTTGAAAGCTTCAGTCGCAGTCATCAGCATGTCGATGTCGCCCTGATCGAGCACGAAGCCCTCCTGCGCGTACTTGATCGCCGGGGCGAGCAGCGCGGCACGCTGCATCGTGCCGTACTTCGCGCGCGCCATCTCCATGCCCGACACCGTGCCCGGCACACCGACCGCGAGCATGCCGTCCGTGCTCGCGCCCTTCACGACGTTGCCGGCCTTATCGAGATACATGTCCGCGGTCGCGGCCAGCGGCGCCTTCTCGCGGAAGTCGAGAAAAGTCTTGCGGCCATCGGCCAGCTGCATCGTCATGAAGCCGCCCCCGCCGAGATTGCCCGCCGCCGGGTAGACCACAGCCAGTGCATAGCCCACCGCAACGGCTGCATCCACCGCATTGCCGCCCGCCTTCAGCACATCCACGCCGACATGCGTCGCCAGATGCTGGGCCGTCACCACCATGCCGTTCTCGGCGGCCACCGGCGCTTGCGAGGAGGCCTGCGTGTTGAGCTGGCACAGAGCGAGTGCGGCGGCGAGCAGGAATTTGGCGAGCGGATTTAGCTTCATGGTTTAGGTCCGTGCTGTAGAAAAAACGGAGACATTGCCGTCATGCGAACTATAAACTCTCTGCAGGCAACCTTGAAAGTTACGAGTTCAGGAATAAATGCACGCACTTCAGAAAGCATCGCGCCCCGCCATTCGTTTTGGAGGGCAAGCGCAATACTTGTCGTTATTCCCGGAGTCTATTTCCCCTTTCATCCGGGCTGCGCTTGCTGTCGAAGCATAAAACAATTTGACTCAGGTACCTTTGATCTTACCAACAAGCGCTCGCAGGGTCAGTTCTCACATTCCAATAATTTGTAGTGCTGTGAGAACTGACCCTGATCGCGTTTTACGGTAAAGTGGCTTCCTGCAATTCACACCGGGATATAGCCATGGGCACAGAAGAGTTGAGTAAAGAACAACGCATCTTGCGCCTGATGCGCAAGACCCTGGGCAACATCGTCAAAGACGTAACACCACGCGGCGGACGTCCCAACCCGCTGTCGGACAACACCATCCAGGACATCAAGGATTGTTTTGCTTTGATTTCGGAGCGCGAAAATGAGTTGGGCAAAGAACTCAAATTCGATCAAGCCAAGCCCTATTACGTAGACGGCGAGCCTCAGAATGCGAAAGTGGTCAGCATTGTCAAACCAGCCAAAGAGTAGTTCGGAGAATAAGGGGTCAGGGTCAAAATACTGTGATGCGGTCTAGATCAATCGATAATTTATGAAAAAGATGCCAGACAAGTATATATGCGCCGCTTTTTATTGATCCTCGCTTTATTTCCTGTTGTTTCGTCGGCCACTGTTTTCAGATGTGTTGTTCAAGGCCGTGTCATATATAGCTCAAGCCCTTGCGGCGTTGATGCAAAGATGGTATCCAACATGCCTCCGGATCAGGATTCTGACTATAAATTGATACTTACTCGGAATAAAACCGGAAGGTACTCTGGAATTGGCTTGGTTAAAGATATCCCGGTTTCTTATGTTGTCGATACGGGCGCCTCGAAGACTGCCATCTCCAAGCGCGTAGCTATATCCGCAGGAATCAAGGACTGCCAATTCTCCGGACTAAACCATACAGCGAATGGATTGACATCATCATGCGTAACGCATGCAGATATTCAATTCGGCTCATTCAAATTGCAAAACCAGACGCTGACCATATTGCCAAATATGGACGACGATATGTTAATTGGGATGGATATACTGCAAGCGCTGACGGTTGAGCAAAAATCCGGGGTTATGGAATTGTCCATTCAGCGTTAGCAATCAATAGGGGGCCCGGCTCGATTATTCCCTCCACCCCTTTGATTATCGGCAGTCCGTCCCCGATAGTTCAGGAATGATGCGCTGACCATGTTGCACCTCACGCTACTGTGTGCTTTTGCATTCTGTGCCGGCATGGTCGATGCCGTAGTCGGTGGCGGCGGCCTGATCCAGATTCCGGCGCTGATCAACGTGCTGCCCGGCGCGCAGAATGCAACCGTGTTCGGCACCAACAAATTCTCTTCGGTATGGGGCACATCGGTAGCGGCCCGTGCCTATGTCGGGAAAGTACACATCCGCCGGAAACTCGTGCTGCCTGCCGCCATCAGCGCCTTTGCCATGGCCTTCCTGGGCGCCGCAACCGTGTCATTCATCCCGCAAGGGTTGCTGCGTCCCATGGTGCTATGGCTGGTTGTGGTCATGGCCATCTACATCTTCAGGAAAAAGGATTTCGGTGCGATACAACGGCCCCTCGAGATCGGAACACGCGAACGCGTATTGTCAGTGCTGATAGGGGGAAGTATCGGTTTTTACGATGGCCTGTTCGGACCCGGCACTGGAAGCTTTCTTATCTTTCTCTTCATTCACTACCTTGCCTTCGACTTTCTGCAGGCCTCGGCATCGGCAAAATTCGTGAACCTTGCCACCAACATTGCGGCGCTGATGTATTTTGTTCCAGCCGGCAAAGTGCTATATGGAATCGCAATCCCGATGGCGATCTTTAACATGCTGGGCGCCTATACCGGAACCCGGATTGCAATGAAACGTGGCACAGTTTTCATCCGCGGCTTGTTTCTATTCTTGCTGGTCATCCTGATCTTGAAACTTGCCTACGATATGGTGAAACCTGCTTAAAGACGATGTTTGGCCAGTAGCAAACAGTACAAGGTATAGAAAAACAGAACAATTATTCGAGCCACATCCCTTAAATACACTGACCCTTGGTGATTATTGATAAGATACCCCTTGTGTTGAGCCTGGCTGATTAAATTGGTGGACTGCCACTAATTGTTCTCATGCGATCCCTTTGGCTCTTTGGCTGGTTATCGCTTGCCAGTTTTTGCTGGCGGCAGGTTTTCAGGTCCATTCAAAGCCCCGCATAGCCCGCTTCCTGCTGGCTGCGCACGGCAAGGACAAAAACGGTGTCGATTTCAATAATGTAACGGTACAAAGCCACATAGCCGTGCGAACTACGCCCGATCACCAGTTCTCGCTTGCCGTTATTCGCGGGGCGACCAATCATGGGATTGTGCTGCAACACGTTGAGCGCCTCGATGATCTCCCTGATGCGCAACACCGGATTTTCAACCTGATATTGGTCAAGGTGATCGAGGATGCGATCAAAATCATCCCCCACCTCCGGTGCCAATTCGATGCGCGACATTTTCAGCGCGCCAGTTTGCGAGCTGCCGGGCGCTTTACCTTTTTACCGGCGAGTCGCTCTTCCAGATAACCGCGCATTTCCTGCCACGGAACCGTCTTCCCGGAGGAAGCGATACGGGCATAGCGCTCCTCGGCAACCGCATCAAAATCGGCACGCCGCCCCTCCTGCACCGTTTTTTCCGCAATGGCCTCAAGAATGAAAGCGTGCGTACTCGTGCCTGCACGTTTCGCCGCCGCTGCAACCCGAGCTTTCAGGTCTTCCGGCAAGCGTATGGTAGTTGTGGACATAGTTGTCTCCAAAAGTTAAAGGTACACGCGTACTGTAGCACATTAGCGCTACAACGCACCACGTTTCTCCACGGTCAGCCCGTTTTGCTGCTGAAAGGAAACCGATAACCGGATGCGCGCTGCCGTCACCCCGGCTCGTTAACTTCACCGACTCCGATGGCATCCGCCTAGCAGTTACCAACTACAGGCAAGAGCGTCGCGAACGTCATGACAATTGTTCCGATTGATTTATCAAGCGAGCGGGGTGTTAGAATGACAAAAAATGCATCGCAATTTCAGGACAATCGCATGATTTCCGAGCAAACCATACTGCAAGCCACACAGCTTTTAGGTGAAGCCGCCAAGCCAGCCAGAGTCATTCTGTTTGGCTCGTATGCACGCGGCGATGCACAGGAAAATTCCGATCTGGATTTTCTGGTGATCGAGCCGGAGCTGCACGACAAATTCAACGAGATGGTGCGCTTGCGGCAAGTGCTGAGGCCTTTAAGAGTGGCGGCGGACGTGTTGGTCTATTCGCAGGCGGAAATCAACCAGCAACAAGATGCCTGCTCAACTGCCGTCTATTGGGCATTGCGCGAAGGCAAGGTCTTGTATGACACAGCCCATTGAACGGGCGCGCAGACTGCTGGCACTTGCCGAGCGCGACATCATCTCGTTTCGGGAGACCTCAGGGTCGGGGTCCAATTGATTTTGCGAAAAGGATGAGGCTATGTCCCCATGTAATCGCGGAGTGTTACTTTGCCGCCGATATTGCTATGATCAACGTGCCTAACAGATCGAGGAGATCAAGATGAACGCAATAGCCCCGACGCTGATTCAGAAACTGCAAGAGCTGCCGCCGCAGCGGCTGGCCGAGGTGGAAGATTTCGTTGAGTTTCTGGCGGTACGCGAAATGCGTAGCGCTGCCGGAGCACGGCTGGGCGAATCGCTGAGCAAACTCGACGCATTGAACCTGCCCCCGCTCTCCGATGATGAAATCAACGCCGAGATACAAGCCGCACGCCAAGAACGCAAAACGCAACATAACTGATCGTGCGGGTTGTGCTCGACACCAACGCTGGTATCCGCCGTAATTTCAGCAGACGGCCCGCCGCGCCGACTGCTGGACGCAGCAAGAACACAGGCTTTTGATTTGTGCAGCAGCGCCGTGCTGCTGGCGGAACTGCTCGATGTGCTCTCTCGCGAAAAATTTTCCGCACGCCTGACCCAAGCCGATTTGACACCGCTAAACATCGTCAGTGAATTGCGCCGCATGGCGCACATGGTCGCGCCGGACAATGTGCCGCGCGTAATCGAAAATGATCCAGACGATGATCATGTCATAGCCTGTGCCATAGCAGCACAGGTGGATTTAATTGTCTCGGGCGACAAACATTTGCATAGTCTTGGCGGGCAATACAAAGGCATACGCATCCTCAGCCCCGCCGAAGCAATTGAATTCATCAAGGCAAGCTGACGGCGAACTAAGCGGCAAGGATATTGGGCTACGTCCCTATATAATTCTGCCTTCGTGTCGATACACCGGCAGACGTCGCAGCCGTAGCCGCTCAGCTTCGCGGGGCTGGCATAGCAGCAAGCGATGCAAAACTCTATCCCATCTACGCCCCGGACTATTGGGCAACCTACTTCACCGACCCCGATGGCATCCGCCTTGAAGTCACCAATTACAGGGCATTTCTAAAAATTCAAAGTTCTAAGCAAGACAAGGGGCGAGCAGAAAATTGCGACGCAGCATATAGTTGATATGTAAGGAGCAATTTTTTGTGAGCAACGCAGTATTGCGACGAAGTGGGGTAAGCAGGCAATCCGCAAAGCGGATGCTCGCAAATTTGGATTTTTAGAAGTGCCCTACAGGCAAGAGCGCCGCAAGCGTCATGACAATTGGTAATTCGGGGAACCCTACCCCTTGTGTTGAGCCTGGCTGATTAAATCAGTGGCCTGCCCATAATTGTTTAGCCAATCGGCACGTGGCTTGCATTTTTGCGTATGTGTTCATAATATACACACCATGACCGACCTGACCAAGATTACGGGCTTTGACTGGGATGATGACAATGCCCGCAAAAGCGAGGAAAAGCACGAAGTATCGATGGCCGAGGCCGAGCAAGTATTCTTCAATGATCCGCTGCTATTGCTGGAAGATTTAAAACACAGCCAACGCGAAAAACGCAATCATGCTCTCGGCAAAACAGACGAAGGACGGCTATTGCACATCACCTTCACCTTGCGAAAATCCGGAGAAAAGATACGCGTGATTTCGGCCAGAGACATGCACAAGAAGGAGCGCAAGATTTATGAACAAACCACTTAAACAAATCCCCAAGTTCGCCAGCGAAGCTGAAGAGCGCGCATTCTGGGAAAAGAACGATTCCGCCGATTATGTGGACTGGACGAAAGCCAAACGAGCCGCTCTGCCGAACCTGAAACCGACCACCAAGACCATTTCGCTGCGTCTGCCACAGCACATGCTGGATTCCATCAAGGCCGCTGCCAATGCGCGCGATGTGCCGTATCAATCGCTGATCAAGGTGTGGCTGAATGAGAAACTGCATAGCCACTGAAAATTATTCGAACCTGGCCCGTTTAATCAATACCGCTGTGTATCCCGACGATGACTTGCAGGCCGCTCTCGTCGAAGGCAAATGGCAGTTCGCGCACAAAGACGGCTCGCCTTATTGAAGCTCGCCCATTCTGCATCAGCCTGGTACACACAGCGCCATGACCGAAGTGATAGCCGCTCAGCTTAGCGGGGCTGGCATAGCGGCAACGATGCAAAACTCTAACCCGTATACGCCCCGGACTATTGGGCAACCTACTTCACCGACCCCGATGGCATCCGCTGGAGAGAAAAGGTTTGCCATGACGCACCAAAATTGGTACGCTGGTGACATGAAACAGCCAACCTTGGAAGTCCGCTTCTTCAAGACAGGAACTGGCAATGAACCGGTACGCGAATGGTTGCGCGGACTCTCGGCGACAGACAAGAAAACCATAGGCGAAGATGTAAAGACCGTGCAGTTCGGTTGGCCGCTCGGAATGCCGCTGGTGGCACATCTGGATGGCGATGTGTGGGAAGTGCGCATCAGGCTGGATACGCGTATCGCGCGGATACTCTTCGCGCTGGAAGGCAACATCATGGTTCTGTTGCACGGCTTCATCAAAAAACAACAAAAGACACCGAAGCCGGAACTTGATCTGGCAAAAGAACGGCTGAAACAACTCAGGAGACGAACATGAGCAAGAAAAATATAGGCAGCAGCTTCGACGAATTTCTGTCCGAAAACGCCACGCTCGACGAAGCGACCGCAATCGCCGTCAAGCGTGTCATCGCATGGCAAATCGAACAGGAGATGAAGGCGCAAAACCTGAACAAGACCACGATGGCGAAAAAGATGCACACCAGCCGCGCCGCGCTGAACCGCCTGCTGGATGAGAACGACACCAGCCTCACGCTGACTACATTAGCGAGTGCAGCAGCGGTGCTGGGGAAAAAGTTGAATGTCGAGTTGTTGGCGGCTTGAAAATAAACCGTGCGCCACTGACTATTCCGGGATCCCAGAAAGTATTGCGATGCTGACCCCAATGGCACCGTACCCATTTTACTCGTGAACCTCGTTGCTGCAGATTGAGGCCAAGAACAAAATACATATCAGTAACCCATTAGGATACTGATATGGAACGCTCCGCTTCCTCCACCTCTCAATCCATCCATCTGGTCATCCACCTGGCCTGGCCGGTGCTGGTCGCGCAGCCAAGTGGTGGATGCGCTGCGCTTATCCACCCTACCTGCTGGTCGCGCAGCTCGCGATGATCCTCATGCCCTGATCGATACCGCGATGGCCGGGCGGCTGTCTGCCATCGACCTTGCCTCGGTCGGCATTGCAGCTTCGATCATGAGCACGGCTGTCGTCATGCGTCGTCCTTTTTCGCCGAGGCCAGATGATGGGCGTGGCGCGTGGTTTCCGGCAGGCGGTAGCGGGTGACGCAGGCCAGCGTGAGTTCGATGGCTGTCTTGAGACATACGCGATGGCCGATGGAGACGTAGACCGGCTTTACCCCGGCGCGCGTGCGCACTACCGCGCCGATGGTCTCTGCGCCATCGATCAGCGGCGTCCATGCCCCTTTCACGTTTGGCGGTTCGTCATGATGGCCGGTGAGCCGGGTCTTGGCGGCCCCGATGGTGGGGACATCCAGCAACACCCCGAGATGGCTGGCGAGGCCGAAGCGGCGCGGGTGCGCGATGCCTTGGCCGTCGCAGAGGATCAGATCGGGAGCGATCTTCAGCGTGGCCAGGGCCGCCAGCACAGCAGGCAGCTCGCGGAATGCAAGCAGTCCGGGAACATAGGGGTATGCCGTCGGGCAACGGGCCACGGATGTCTCCACCCGTTGCAGGCCTGGGTATGCGAGCACGGCCACCGCCGCGCGCATCACGCGCCCTCCTGCTTCGTAGCCCACGTCCACACCTGCCACGTGCCGGATAGCCGGCAAGCGGTCGTTGCGTTCCACTCGCTGGCGCAATTCATTCTGCAACACCGCGGCCTCGGCAGGCGTCAACTGCCAAGGGTGTTCGATTACCGGCTGCATGGCTCGGTTGCCTGAAATTAAAGAAATTAAAGGGGTCAGCATCGCATTATTTTTTGCGAAACGATATGGGGACGGAGCATAATCGTTTTGTGAAAAGAGTGAGGCTCCGTCCCCATGTTGTTGATTAACCCCTCGGGAGAATTATTATGTTTACACCAATCACCATACCATTCGGCGTGAAAATGCTTTTCAATACGGTCAAACTCAGGCCCGGCGTTGAGATGGAAGATGTCGAGTTAGCCTTGGGCGAGATGTGCAACGTCGTGAAAGATACTTACGGCGGAGATAAAGGCGGTTTTGTCGCGGGTCAGGTATTCAATTTCTCCGGCTTCGTTTCTGATGAAGGCTCCTTGAGTGGACCCAAGGCAGCGGAGAGCCATGTAGCTATCGTCACTTACTGGAAGTCTTTCGAGGAGCATGAAAAATCGCATGCCGACAAGGTCTTCAAGGAAAAATTCACGGCACTGGGCAAGCTGTGCACGGATAGCAAGGAATTTGGCTACGACATGTTGTGGCAGGGCGTGCCGGAATGAACGTAGTCCAAATCAGGAAATCAATAGGGTCAGACTCTGAGGTCTCCCCACAAAACCCTGTTGCATTTCAATAAACTAGGGCGTAGTGTCCGCACCAAAACAGCACATGCATGGCAGGTTTATTGTCTCTTTCGTAGCGACCAAACTGCGAAGGAGACCCCACCATGCATGCGATCACAATCTTACACCGCATTCTTTCTGCCAGCCTCCCGGAAATTCACGCAAAGCGTTTGACCAGCCTACTGGCTGCTGTTGAGGCTGTGGTATCGGGCAGTCGGCTGACGTTAAGCGATATGGGGCGTGGGCTGTCCGGCCATGTCGCCGTCAAGCACAACATCAAGCGCATCGACCGCCTGCTTGGCAACGATTCGCTGCACTCTGAAATGCCCAGTTTGTACGAGGTACTCGTCCGACAGTGTTTGGAGGGAATGAACGCTCCACTGATCGTCATTGATTGGTCGGATTTAACGCCTGACCGGCACTGGCAATTGTTGCGCGCTTCGGTTGCCATAGAAGGCCGTAGCATGACCCTGTATGAGCAAGTACATCCGCAATCACGGGCGACATCGCCGCGCGTGCATAAGGCATTCCTCTCCAAACTCGCCACCATGCTGCCGACAGGCTGTGTACCAATATTAATTACTGATGCCGGTTTCCGTAGCGTGTGGTTCAACTTGGTCAATCGCATGGGCTGGTCATGGATCGGTCGCATTCGTAACCGTGACATGGTCAGCCTGGAGAACGACGACCTCTGGGTTGGTTGCAAAACGCTGTACTCACTCGCCACGGACAAAGCGAAGTCACTCGGTCAATACAGCTATGTACGCAAACATCCGGTACCCTGCCGTTTGGTATTGATCAAACGCACCCATCAAAAGCGCCACCGCAAGAGCCGCCTTGGCAAGCAAGTGCATTCGAGCCGCAGCCTGAAAAATGCCCGTGCGCAGCGTGAGCCATGGTTACTGGCAGCAAGCCCCAAACTCAATCACCTGAGTGCCCAAGCTGTCGTCTCCGTGTACGCCCAGCGCATGCAGATTGAACAGTCATTCCGTGACTTGAAGAGTGAACGTTTTGGATTGGGATTCTCCGCGAATCGATCCACACAAAAAAACCGCTTGGGCGTGCTGCTGCTGCTCGCCTGTCTCGCCTCGTTCGTACTGCGTTTGATTGGCGAGGTGGGTAAAACAAAGCAGATGGAGTTTAAGTTTCAGAGCAACACGCGACGTTCGCGCCCGGTGCTATCTGTAATTTTCCTGGCATTACAACTTGTACGACATGGCATGTCGGAATTCCCGCCGAGAGAATTTCGTGAGGCTTTGGAAAGACTGCGTTATGATCATCCCGCACTGCAACTTTGAGGGGAGACCTCAGGGTCAGACTCCATTGATCTACTGAATTAAGGTTCAGCTTCACATTTTTTGGGAATTAAAAGGGTCAGCATCGGCTTTGCTTCCAACTGCGCCACCGCTCTAGAACTGTTGCGATGCAGACCGGGGTTTTGACGCTATGATTGCAAGCCATGGCAATCCCTTCCAATCAGCGATCCCGCGCCCAGGCGGAGACCGGCCGCCGCGGGCGGCGTATCTCACATGTAGTGGGCTTTGACGATGCGCCGTTCGAGCGCAGCCATCGGGGCGATGTGCTGGTGGTGGGCGCGGTGTTTGCCGGCAATCGGCTGGACGGTGTCATCTCGACCAAGGTCAGGCGCGACGGGGCCAATGCGGCGCAACGGCTGATCGACTGCCTTACCGGCAGCAAATATTTCGATCAGCTGCAGGCCATCCTGCTGCAGGGCATCGCATTTGCCGGGTTCAATGTGGTCGATCTGCAGCGGCTGCACGAAGCCACGGGACTGCCGGTGCTGGTGGTCGCGCGTTACCAGCCCGACTTGCAGGCGATACGCAAGGCCCTGCTGGAGCAAGTGCCGGGTGGTGCCCGCAAATGGCGCCTGATCGAGGCAGCCGGTCCGATGGAGCCGATGGCCGCGCTCTACGTGCAGCGCTGCGGCATCACACCGGAGAATGCGGCAAGGCTGCTCGCCAGCCTGCAACAAAACAGCCATCTGCCGGAACCCCTGCGCGTGGCGCACATGATCGCCGGGGGCGTGACCACTGGCGAGAGCCGGCACCGCGCCTGACGAGAAGCGCCATTCCACAAGAACAGCGCCCTCTCGGCATCTTGAAACCGCGAACATAAGATGACGCTGATCAGTATGTTGCTCGCGCTGCCGCCGATCATCGCGCAGCTTTACGGCGCAGGTCTGCGTGCCGCGTAGTGCAGGATGGGCTCAGAGGTGCGCGACTTGGTCGAGGCCGAACCACACGATCGCGTAGTAGATGACCGCAAAGACCGCGTTGCTGATCGCCAGCGGCAACCAGAGCCGGCGCATTTCGACGCCCACCCAGCGGAGCGCCACCAGGATCGGCTCCTGGCCGACCAAGGCGCAGCCGACGGAGAGGCCGCCCCAGACTCCCCACTTGTTGGCAATCGCCACGCCCCTCGGTGTGCGCATCCGCACGACCCACCGGCTGATGAAACCGATCTGCGTGCTCTCGCCGGCGAGCCAGGCGACGACGAGCCCCTCGAAGTAGCTAGCCGCCGCGATCACCGGCACGAGGACCCACGGGCTGTAGTGCGCCGCGATGCCCAAGCCGACCGCCACCGATGGCCCCAGCACCAGGTTGGGGGTCGCCGACAGCCCGACGATGGAGGCCCATGTCCAGAAGTTCGTCACAAGGAAAGGAGATTCAACCGCATAATTTTAAGTATCCATGGCCGCCGCACTCCGGTCAATGCCAATTTTTTCGTTTCCCCCGACGACTTTCTTGACGGCTATGAAGCTAACGGGCATGGCCAGTTTGCCACCCCTGACAATGAAACTCGCCATGCCCGTTTCCCCCTATCCAAATCCCCCTCGCTACGCTCTCCCCCTACGCAAGCGGGATAACCAGCGACTTGGCTGCGGTTGTTTGCAGCCTAGTCGAATGGCTAGTTGTTTCACCCAGAAAGGGCAAACGAATCGCTGCGCGAGTTTCACGTTAAAGGAATCAAGCTCGCGTTCCCTTCACATCCATAAACAAACAGGGACAGACCACGGTTTCTGCAAAAATTCGACGGTACAGTTTCGCATTACGTTTTCGCATTTAACTTCGCCAGTTCTTCCATCGCCTCTTTCTCTATTTCGTGCACTTCTTCATTTGCCTTGTTGAGATAGCTTGAGCCTACGACCAAAATAAAAATCAGTATGCCCCCCACCAGTCGCATCGTGCGAGTCGCGAACAGCAATCCGGCGAATACATTTTGACATTGCAGCACTGTATCCCATAATATACAATCTGATTTATGAAGGCCATTCTTACCACCGAGGTTTTCGACGACTGGCTCGCCGGGTTGAGGAATCGGCAAGCCGCGGCGCGGATCAAGATGCGGATTCGCCGTGCCGAAGAGGGTAACTTCGGCGATTGCGAGCCGGTGGGTGCAGGGGTTTCGGAAATGCGGATTCACTACGGGCCAGGCAGAAACCCTCTCCTCAATCCTCTCCCAAGGGGAGAGGAGACGATTGCTCTTTCCCCCGTTGTGGGAAAGTTGGATAGAGGGCTGGCGTGTACTTTGCGCAGCGCGGCAATGAAGTGGTGATTCTGCTGGCGGGGGGCGAGAAGTTTACTCAATCCAAGGACATCAAAACCGTGCTGAAGCTGGCGCAAGAACTTTAGGAGGTCAATATGGGTAAGCTCAAATTGCGTAAATGGGACGTGGTGGAACATCTAAAAACAGACGAGGAGATTGCGCTTTATCTGGAGGCTTGTCTGGAAGAAGCCGGGGACGACTCCACGTTTATTGCGAAGGTGCTGGGTGACATTGCCCGAGCAAAGGGTATGAGCCAGCTTGCACTCGATACCGGCCTGGGACGCGAGAGCCTCTACAAGGCGCTATCCGGCGAGGGCAATCCGAGCTTTGCCACCATTCTCAAGGTCATCAATGCGCTGGGCGTGCAACTCCATGCTGCACCGCGTGCTCACTCCCCCACCTAACCCGGCTTCCCATCTATGCGTGGTTTGACAAGGATGGGGGCGAAATAATCGAATGATCAGGGATCAGATCACGATTTCAGTTAAAAATCTCGGCATCGAGTTACCTGTTCGCATTTAACTTCTTCAATTCTTCCATCGCTTCTTCTGCAATTTCCCGCACTACTTCGTGAGCGTCGTTGAGGCAGCTTGAGACCGCGAACAAGATAGAATCAGTATCCCATTAGAATACTGATATGGACCGCCCCCCTTCCTCCACCTCGCAGCTCATCCATCTGGCCTGGCCGGTGCTGGTCGCACAGCTTGCTATGATGGCGAATGCCGTGATCGACACCGCGATGGCCGGGCGGCTGTCTGCCATCGACCTTGCCTCGGTCGGCATCGCCGCTTCGATCATGGCGACGGTGCTGATGTCGCTGATCAGCGTATTGCTCGCGTTGCCGCCGATCATCGCGCAGCTTTACGGCGCAGGCCGGCGCGCCGAGGTCGGGCGCGAGATTCACCAGAGCGTGTGGATTTCGCTGGTGCTGGCGCTGGTGGCGATCCTGCTGCTGTGCTTTCCCGGCCCGATCATTTCGATCTCGCACTTGCAGCCCAGCGTCGAAACCAAGGTGCGCGCCTATCTCGCCGCATCCGCCTGGGGGGTGCCTGCCACTTTCGCGTTGCGTATCTTCTTCGGCCTTGCCACCGGCATCGCCCGCCCGCGCCCGGTGATGTTCTTCAACCTGGTCTCGCTGGCGCTCAAGATCCCGCTGAATGCGGTGTTCATGTATGGCCTGCTGGGTGCGCCCGAGATGGGCGGGCCGGGCTGCGCGGTCGCCACGTCGGTGGATGCCTGGCTGATGGCCGCGCTCGCCTGGGGCTGGTGTCTGCGCCATCCGGACTACATGCAGTTCCAGATGCGCAGGCGTTTTGCCGCTCCGGACTTCAAAGCCATCTGGGATTTCCTGCGGCTGGGCATTCCGATCGGCCTGACGTTTGTCGCGGATGTGACCGCCTTCACCTTGATGGCGCTGTTCATCGCGCGCCTGGGCCCGGTGGTTTCGGGCGCCCACCAGATCGCGGCCAACCTGGCGGCAGTGGCGTTCATGGTTCCGCTGTCACTCGGCAATGCCACCTCGATACTGGTGGGTCAGGCCATCGGCGCCGGGCAGCACGAGCGCGCCCGCCACACCTGCTGGGAAGGCATCCGCCTCGGCATGGCGATCGCGGTCGTGCTCAGCACGATCTTCTGGTTCGGCGCGCCGCACATCGCCGCGCTGTATACCACCGACCTGCAGGTACAGAAGGTGGCGACGCCGTTGATCATGCTGGTCGCCTTGTATCACCTGGGCGATGCGCTGCAGGCCGTGGCGGTGAATGCGCTGCGCGGATACAAGAAATCGGTGATACCGATGTTGATCTATGGCACGCTGCTGTGGGGATTGGGCCTCGGCGGCGGCGTCCTGCTCGGGCTGACCAACACGCTTGGCCCCGCGCGCGGCGCGCCGGGATTCTGGATCGCCGCGATCGCGAGTATTTGGTTGGTGGCGGGGCTGGTTGCGGTTTATTTGAATGCGGTGAGCAGGGCGAGAGCGAAGCAAGGGGGCAATCAGGATCGGGATAGGGCAGTGGGTTAATAGAGCTTCTACCCCTAGCCTAGCCCTCCCCCTGCAAGGGGAGGGGATGAGCTGTTGTGATAGGGCCAAGCCTGTGAATGTTAAGCGAACTTTTTTACGCCAGCCTTCTTCGCGGCCTTTTGCAAATCTTCGTCCAGCGTGGCTAGCGGCATGCCCAGCCTTAAGGCCAATTCAAGGTAAGAGGCATCATAGGCGGATAGTTTGTATCGCCGCGCCAGTTGCAGGGTGCCCGATAGTGCGTGTGCGAAAGTGCCTGCATCGGCTTCAATATCCACGCCTTCCAGCATTTCCAGAAATGCTTCGCTGCGCGCCTCGGTCACCAATCCTTTTGCTTCCGCTTTGGCAATGACGTTCGCTACCTCCAGCCCCCAGGTCGCGGGTACATGGGCGCTGGTCTTCGTCATCGCATCGAGTATTTTGCCGGCAGAGGCGAGTTCCTGCGGCTTGCCATCGCCAAAGAACCAGCGCATGGTCACCGAATTATCCAGGACAAAGCTCACGCGCGCCCTTCTTCGATGAGTTCCTTGATGTTTACCCCGAGCACCGGATCGGTCAACATGAATGCCTTGAGCTTTTCTGCTGCCGCGACTTTGTCTTTCCTCTTTGCGCCCGCGCTCGGCACCAAGTCTGCAATGGCCTTGCCGTGATTGGTAATGGTAAAACTTTTCCCCGTTTTGACTTGCCGCAACAACTCAGGAAGCTTGGTTTTCGCTTCGTATGAACCTATTTCAATTTTCATGACTTTGCTCCTGTGGCACGAATTTTAGTTCAGACCAGTATATAGACCGGTCTACTTAAAATCAATGACTCGGTCAGAAAACAAGGTGCCAGGATCGAAATATTTTATGAGGGTTAATGGTGTCGCGCGCAACACGGGCGCTACACGCCCAGCATTCTGCGCGTCAGCAGTGTCTGCATGTCGCGCCGGCCATCTGCAATGATGTAGATGATCACTTGTTTCCCGCTGACCCGATAGATGAGCCGGTAAGGTTTGAAATGCGCCTGGCGATGTTCGCGGATGCCGAGGGCGAGCAGTTCTTTGGGATAGGCACCGCGCTCGGGAAAGGCCGCCAATGTCTCTGCCACTTCCATCAGCTTGTCCAGCACATAATTTGCGTTCGCTTGCGTGTCGTTTTCGGCGATGTAGTCGTAGATTGTTTCAAGATCGCGCTCTGCGCCATGTGTGAGCAATACTTTGCAGCTCATTTTTGCGCGGTCTTTGTGGAGCGGAGGCGGCGCGCGACATTTGCGATTGGCTTGATCCTGCCTTCTGCGATCTCCTGGTTCCCCAGTGCCAGTATCTTCAGGAGCGCCAACGTTTCCTGTGTGCTCTCATAGGTAGCGATGTCCTGCATGACTGCTTTGGCTTCCCCGTTCTGGGTGATCAGAAAGGGTTCGCGGTTATCGGTCAGGTTCTGGAGCACCTCGGCGGCATTGGCCTTGAGATAACTGATGGGTTTGATATTCGCTGAGCGCATGATTGGTTCCTTGAAATGATCAAGACCGAATATAGTCTTTTAATGGTCTTTCGGCAAGCACCTCATGCACGGTTTGCGCTAACACATTCGGAGTTAAATTGCCACCCGCAAAGCCGGTGGCTTATTGGCTGACCCCTCAAAGGGGCCGTAAAACCCCTGAGCCGCCTGAAGGCGACGAGTTTCAACCCTTTCCCCCCTTGCAGGGGGAAGGTTGGGATAGGGGTAGAAATTTTGACTGTACTCAGGCTTAGTTTCTACCCCCACCCTACCCCTCCCCCTGCAAGGGGGAGGGAAAAATGTTGCTAAGCGTTTTGACTTTGCTCTTTCATGACCGCCGGAACGGTCGAACCTGGCAGAGTCCCCCCATAGTCTAGGATTTACCTAACGGAATTATCAGGGATAATCCTGGCGCGTGGGGCGAACCATGATGTCGCTGATATGCACATGGGGCGGTTGGGACACGATGTAGTGGATCGCGTTTGCCACATCTTCGCCGTGCAACAGCGGGCCGAATCTATCTTCGAAGGTGTGCACCATCTCGTCGCTGTAGCCCGCGCCATCCTGGAACCCGCTGATCACGATGCCCGGTTCCACCAGCGACACGCGGATGCCTTTGGGCCCCACCTCGCGCCGCAGGCCCTCGGCCAGTGAGTGGACGGCGAACTTGGTGGCGCCGTAAACCGCACTGAATGGAGAGATGTGCCGCCCCACTACCGATCCGATGATCACGATATCCGCAGCCTGTTTGGGGTAGCCGGTTTGCTGATCAACCATTTTCTGGGCAGCTTTTTGCAGCAGAGCCAGGGTTCCCGTCACGTTAAGCTTCAGAATCTCTTCGAACCTGGACAGGTCTGCATCCTTGACGGAGCCACCCAGGCCGCGCCCGGCATTCGCGACGACGATGTCGGCCGGCTTGCCGAAGCGCTCGATTGCAGTGGCAAACAGCCGCTCCAGCACCGCCCTATCGCAGGCATCCCCTGCCACGCCGCAAAACGCCGCGCCCAACGCTTGTTCAAGTGCCCGAAGTTTCTCTGCGTTGCGGCCATTGCCGACTACACCGTAGCCGCTGCCAATGAATCTTCTTGCTGTCGCTTCGCCAATACCGGCCGTGGCGCCGGTAATGATCGCGATACGCGGATAGTGATTGGTCATGTAATTTCTCCTTCGTAATGTAATCGAATCAAAGGGGTCAACTCATTGTGTCCCAAGTTTACAGGGGCTGCCTAGTGAGTACCATTTTCCGGGAGCGCTTTTGTATCATAATGTTGGTGCTTGATTGTGCAATTCGCTCCAGGTCCCTTATCACCATGTTCAGGTTCCTCGAATCTCTCATCCGCGGCACCCGGGCCCACGCAGCGGCAACGCCGCCGAGCGGGCTGCTGTCTTTCTATTGGCATTTCATCAGCCAGACACCGTGGCCTTACGCGGCCATGGTGGTCACCAGCCTGTGTGTCGCCATGGCGGATATGTGCATACCCGTTTTCATCGGCAAGCTGGTAGCGCTGATGGCGGCGCCGGACCGTGCCGCGGCGTTGGCAACACAGGCTGCGACGCTGTCGGCGATGATGCTGGTCGTGCTGATCCTGCGTCCGCTGCTCCAGTTTGCCGACATCGCGATACGCCAGAACGCCCTGATGCCCGGCGCCACCAGCCTGGTGCGCTGGCAAAGCCACTGGCATGTCCTGCGCCAGAGCTGGCCCTTCTTCCAGAAGGATTTTGCCGGACGCATCGCCAACCGTGTCATGCAGACCGCACAGGCGCTGCGCGATAGCGTGATGTCCGGCATCCGCGCGGTGTTATATCTCTCCACCTATGGCATTCTGACGCTGGTATTGATCTCCGGTTTCGATTGGCGCCTGACCGTGCCTGTCTTGATCTGGCTGCTGGCGTATGCGATTTTCCTGAGATTCTTTGTGCCGCGCCTGCGCGACCTGTCGAAGCAGAGTTCGGATGTGCGCTCGATGGTGATGGCGCGCGTGGTCGACAGCTATACCAACATCCTCACCGTCAAACTGTTTTCCCGATTGGCCGACGAGGATGCCTACGTGCGCGAAGTCCTGGACGAACACCAGGAGGCCATCTCGCGGCACATGCGCATGACCAGCCGCTTCCTGTTCACCCTGCAGACCCTGAATGCGCTGTTGCTGGTGAGCACGACAGGGATCGGCCTGATCCTGTGGGCACATGGGCTGATCCGTGCCAGCCAGGTGGCGACCGCATTGCCGCTGGTGTGGCAGATCACCAACATGGCCGGCTGGGTTTCCTTTGAAATCGCCGGGATCTTCGAAAATATCGGCGTGGTGCAGGACGGCATGGTAACCATCTCTGTGCCCCATACGCTGGTGGACGAGCCGGACGCCAGGCCGCTCGCGGTGACGCGCGGAGAGATACGCTTCGACCAGGTGAGTTTCAGTTACGGCGCAGGCAAGCCGGTGCTCGACGACATCGACCTGATCGTGCATCCCGGCGAACGCATCGGTCTGGTGGGCCGCTCCGGCGCCGGCAAATCGACGCTGGTCAACCTGCTGCTGCGTTTTTTCGACATCCAGCAGGGGCGCATCACCATCGACGGACAGGATATCCGGCACGTCACGCAGGAAAGCCTGCGCACCCAGATCGGGCTGGTCACGCAGGACACATCGCTGCTGCACCGCTCGATTGCCGACAACATACGCTATGGCCGTCCGCAGGCGACCCAGGCTGAGATCGAAGCGGCGGCGCGCAAGGCGCAGGCCCACGAATTCATCCTCGGCCTGCGCGACTGGAACGGCCGCGAGGGCTACCAGGCCCAGGTGGGCGAGCGCGGCGTGAAACTTTCCGGCGGGCAGCGCCAGCGCGTGGCGATCGCGCGCGTGATCCTCAAGGATGCGCCTATCCTGCTGCTCGATGAAGCGACTTCGGCGCTAGACAGCGAGATCGAGGCCAGCATCCAGGAGCAACTGATCGGCTTGATGGCCGGCAAGACGGTGATCGCCATTGCCCACCGCCTGTCCACCATCGCGCGCCTGGACCGGCTGATCGTGATCGACCACGGCCATATCGTTGAACAAGGCACACACAGCGAATTGTTGCTCCGCAACGGACTCTATGCTGCGCTGTGGCAACATCAATCCGGCGGTTTCCTGGCGGAGGAGTTGCCCGAGTTATCCGATCAACTCCCAGCATGAATTCATTTGCCAGGATTGATATAACAATTCGAGGCCCCTCTAATTTCTGGCTCGCTTCGATAACAACTGCAGCTGCAATTCCTTATCCAGAGCCAGCAATACTCGCGGCAATTGCAGCCATGAATGGTGGTGGTACAGGTGCAAGGTACATCCGACAGGCGAATCCAGCGCACTGCGAGCGGGATCGAAACCATTCCATGCAATCAGGGGCAGCGATATCTGGAGACAGTGGTAGCCTACCCAGCAGGTTTTCTCCAGCACCAGGTCGATGCCCAGCTTTTCCAGCTCCAACTCCAGCGGATTGCGGATGCGCAGTAACGCAAGCCTGACGCGGTTATAGAGGACGGCATCCAGTGTATAGGGCATGCTGCGGATGGGTGGCAGGTCGCGTACGCGATTCATGGATGCTCTCCTGGTGTTGTTGTACGTTCCATGACTTTGCCCGGATGCGTTTGCACAGGCACGGTCATTTTCTATCCGGCTGGTCGAACACCCGGCTCACCATGATGTCTTCGGCCTCCAGCGTTATCAGGTCATTTCGGGTCAGTTTTCTGCCTCTGGTGTTAAACAACCGGTTGGCCTGGCGCAGACGCGAGCGATCCAGCGCGTTGCGTATCGAGCGGGCATTGGCAAAATGATCCAGCTTCATGCGCAGCGGGATGTATTCTGCAAAGGCCTTCTCGCCTTCCGGGCTGAAACGATAGTTTTGCTGCGCCAGCATCAGCTTGGCGATGGCGAGCAATTCATCCGGGCTATAGTCGGGGAAATCCACGTGGTAGGCAATGCGCGAGCGCATGCCGGGATTGCTGTTAAAGAATTTGTCCATGCGATCCTTGTATCCCGCCAGGATGACGACCAGATCGTCACGGTTGTTTTCCATCACCTGCAGCAATATCTCGATCGATTCAGCGCCATAGTCGCGCTCGTTTTCCGGTTTGTATAGATAATAGGCTTCGTCGATAAACAGCACGCCGCCCATCGCTTTCTTGATGACTTCCCTGGTTTTGGGCGCGGTGTGCCCGATGTATTGTCCCACCAGGTCGTCGCGCGTGACGGAAACCAGATGGCCTTCGCGCGCATAGCCCAGGCGATGCAGTATTTCCGCCATGCGCAAAGCAACGGTGGTTTTTCCTGTTCCGGGATTGCCGGTGAAATTCATGTGCAAGGTGGGTGTTGCCGAGCTCAGCGCAAATTGCTTGCGCAGACGATCGACCAATAGCAGTGCCGCGATTTCGCGGATGCGCGTCTTGACCGGCTTGAGACCGATCAGCTCGCGGTCGAGCTGGTCCAGCACCTCTTGTACATTCGAGGACTTTAACTCCGCTTCGAGGTCTACCGGCGTGTCATCCGGCAGGGTTGTTTCGGTTTGCTTTGCTTCGCTCATGAACAGCTCCGATGTTCGGGTTGGAAATGGCGGGCCGCAACGTGACCCGCCATTGATGTTGCGGACTTGCGCTAGTGCCGCGTCATGCATGATATGTCGCATTGACTGTGCCGTTTTTCGTAGGGTGGATTAAGCGCGTAGCGCGAATCCACCAGAATAATGGCGGATACACGCCTTCGGCGCTTTATCCACCCTACCGCTGCCCGATAACTATGCGCCATTCTATACATGACACGACTCTAGTACCGCTCTCCCTCCGGTTTGTCGGTGGCGTAGGAGTGGATGGTGTAACGAATACTGCGTCCGTCAGCTTCCTGTCGCGCCAAACCGAATCCCGGTTCTTCCTTGGGGCGATTCACGATATAGGACATGGTCGGACTTTCCACGCCGCGTGTGGAGTTGAAAGCCGTTACGCGGATGTAATGATTGGGGAAGGTTTTGCGACAGTTGTTGATCTCCATCATGATCCCGGCTGGATCCTTGAGATCGAACATGGGCATGCCAAACATTTCCCAATAGGTGTTGCGCGGGTGCGGATCATCGGTATATTCGACGCTGACTGCCCAGCCGTTCTTCAGCGCATATTTTATTTGCGCGGCGATTTGCTGATCGGTCAGGTCAGGCAGAAAAGAGAATTGCCCTTGCGTGACTCGATTGCCCGGATTGGTCATCATGATTTTTTCTCCTTGAATAGTGATTAGCAGTTTGTTGAAATTCTCGATGTTTGCAAATGTGGAAAATTTTTGACCTCTCAGAAAGCCCTACAGTCGATTTTCAGATCACCGGGAGGGGTAAAGTGACCACGGAAACTCACTCTTTTC
>JBAUUR010000040.1:0-122866 GCA_049582805.1 Gallionellaceae bacterium
TGCACAGAGGCGGGCAGAAGGTACTCCGTGTTTCGATCTATCGGGTGAAATGCCATGGCTGTATCCGTGAAATTTGATAACTGTGATTTTCGCAGATTTCGCGGGCTAAGTCCGACAGGCTGCTAGCGGCGAGCAGTTAAATATCGATCCCTTGCATCGTTAATCACTCGGAAAGTATCTTCATTTAATGCCCAACCCGAACCTCTCTTCCTTCATCTGATCCGTTGCCGATCTGCTGCGCGGCGATTACAAGCAATCCGAATACGGCAAGGTCATTCTCCCGTTCACCGTCCTGCGCCGCCTCGACTGCGTGCTGGAAGCCACCAAGCCCGCCGTGCTGGCCGAAAAGGTACTCCGCGAGAAGGCAGGACTGAATCCTGAGCCTTTCCTGCTGAAGACATCCAAGCAGCTCTTCTACAACACCTCGCCGCTCGACTTGAAGAAGCTCATGGGCGACCAGGATCATATTGGCGAAAACCTGCGCGCCTACCTGACCACGCTCTTCTAGGAATTTTATTTTTCCTTCCTTGCTAGTGATTGCATCATAATTGATGACCATATCCACCATCAGGATTGAATTTCATCTCATAATATAAGCTCGACTGATTTTTCGTAGCTCTTTAGCAGTTTGTTGAAATTCTCGATGTTTGCAAATGTGGAAAATTTTTGACCTCTCAGAAAGCCCTACAGTCGATTTTCAGATCACCCGGAGGGGTAAAGTGACCACGGGAATTCACTCTTTTCTCTGCATGTAACAAATACAACTGGCAAAGCCTGAAGTCTAAGCGCGGTGCAGAACTTGAGGTGCATTACGTGACGCTGTTGCGCGAACTGGGCAACAAACCGGGGATGCTGGGGACGATTTTCACCAAAGCACAAAACAAGATTCAAGACCCCGCTAAGCTGTATCGCTTGATTGACATGGTGAACGAAACGCAGTGGGTGACGATGGGTGCAGATGTGAAGGGCGACATCTACGAGGGCTTGCTCGAAAAAAATGCCGAAGACACTAAATCTGGCGCAGGGCAATACTTCACCCCGCGAGCCTTGATTAAAGCAATGGTTGAATGTGTACGTCCCGAACCCGGTAAAACAATCGCTGATCCAGCCTGTGGCACCGGGGGCTTCTTTCTGGCGGCTTATGATTTTCTGGTTAAGGAACACCAGATGAACAAGTCCCAAAAAGCCTTTCTCAAGCATGAAACGTTTAACGGCAATGAGATCGTGGCAGGTACTCGACGCCTAGCCTTGATGAATATGTTCTTGCACAACATCGGCGAAATCGACGGGGAGAGCATGGTGTCACCCAATGACGCGCTGGTAGCTGACAGCGGAAAGCGCTACGACTATGTGCTGGCCAATCCCCCATTCGGCAAGAAGAGTTCAATGAGTTTCACTAATGACGAGGGGGAGCAGGAAAAGGACGACCTGACCTATAACCGGCAGGATTTCTGGGCAACCACATCAAACAAGCAACTTAATTTTGTGCAGCATATTCGCACTATGCTGAAGACTACAGGGCATGCAGCAGTTGTTGTGCCTGACAATGTATTGTTCGAGGGGGGCGCGGGCGAGACGGTGCGCAAAAAGCTGCTGGAGACAACGGAACTGCACACTATCCTGCGCCTGCCTACGGGTATCTTTTACGCCAACGGAGTGAAGGCGAATGTACTGTTTTTCGATAACCACGCCGCAAGCAAAGAGCCGTGGACTAAAGAAATCTGGTTCTATGACTACCGTACCAACATTCACCACACGCTAAAAAAGAAACCTCTGCGGTTTGAGGATTTGCAGGAATTCATCGCCTGTTACAACCCGCTTAATCGCCACAAACGCAAAGAAAATTGGAACGAAGCCACAAACCCTGATGGCCGGTGGCGGAAATACAGCTACGAGCAGATCATCGCACGTGACAAAACCAGTCTGGATATTTTCTGGCTGAAGGACAAGAGCCTTGCCGATCTGGACAACCTGCCCGAACCGGATGAATTGGCGTTAGAAATTATTGATAACCTTGAGGCGGGATTGAATAGCTTCAGGGAAATTGCTGCAGTGCTTTAGCAACCGTTGCTAGTTATGAATACAACGGGGGAATGATGTCAGTTCCTGAAGCATCACCCAAAATTTACACCCGATGATGCACTGACGTATGATGTACTGACGCATATGCAAAAATTCTCTCAACGAGTGGTACTAACCTGACCGCAGGTCAATATGAGTATGGATGCTTGGTGATGGATATGAAAGAAATAAATATGAAACTCATCGAAGCATCTCTTGCGGGCGACTTGAACATCGTTCACAGGTTATTAGCGGAAGGAGCAGATGCTAATGCGAGCGACCAAGATCAGGACACATCTTTAATATGTGCAGCAAACGGTTCTCACTTCGAGATTGTTAAACTGCTTCTGGCAAGTAATGTGGATGTAAACGCAAAGAACGACAAAGGTTATACGGCGTTGTACGTCGCTGCCGCATCCAATGCCAAAGAGGCGTTACCAATCATAGAGCTACTTCTAAAATCAGGTGCCAATCCCACTCTGGGGCCAACATGCGGCAATGACGGTGCTGGTGCCACGCCTCTCTACGTTGCATCATTTAATGGGAATAATGAAGCTGTTAAATGCCTTCTCAAAAATGGTGCGCCTGTTAATGCAAACTTAGAGGATGGCTCAACCATGATGCATGCCGCAGCAGCTAAGGGCAATCAGGAAACAGTTAGGCTATTTTTTCATATTGAGGTGCCTCTTGATTTACCACGGAATGATGGAAATACCCCGCTCCATATCGCATGTATAGTTGGGAACCTTGATGCGGCAACAGCTTTACTTGACTTAGGCGCCTCCATTGAAAGCCTAAATGGAAAAGGAGAAACGCCATTGTGGGAAGCTGTTTTGAATAATCGAGGCAAGCTTGTGAGACTACTTCTAGCCAGAGGAGCTAGTCATACCCCAAATAGTATTAAGATTGCTCCATTACATGTCGCTGCAATAAATGGTTATGATGATATCTTACTGATGCTTATCCGTGCGGGCGCGTCGATAGTCGGTAAATACGATTCCTGTACAGCGATTGAATTAGCAATTACAAAGAAAAATAAAAGTACTGTAGATATCCTTAATGCTGAATTGCATAAACAAAAAGTTGCAGCGAATCTTGCAAGCAAGGGTCGTCATGTAACAGTGTGGGTTACAAGCGGCGAGTTACACATATAGACCATCGTAACTTCTTACGTAGAGAAAAAGGGTCTCGATATGGGATTTGGTAAGTTTGGCTCAAAACCAAGAAAGGTGAATAACCCACTATATTGGGTAAATCGATATCGGCAAGATGAAAGGACTAGAGGTCGTCAACATCGGCAATCTGTGCATCCTACAGTACATCAACAATTGGTTATTGATCAGTTTAATGAGAAATGGCACAGGCTGATTGATATACATGAAAGAGTAATTGCCATGCTTATAGAGCCACTAAATGGCCGATATATTAAAGAATCAATAGCCATTAAACTTATTGCATACACTAAAGAAGCAGCGGAATTGCGCAAACTAATTAATGCAAGGGTCGGTATCCCTGACGAATATAAACTGATGAAAAACGAACTAGCAAAATATGCAACTGTTATAAAGATGATTGCTCTGCTAGCAAGTAAAGTGTGCACAAAACTGGAAATATATCACGACATTGAAAATGCCAAATATGATGCATCATCAAAATCTATTCTCTTAAATGAATCAATTGTATTTTTTATGGGATAGGCATACGTTCATACATATGGTTCCTATGTGACTAACAAGAAAAATGATCGAAAGCACTTACGATGAAAAAGCAGCGATAAGTCTCGCCAGGAACAAAGAGACTTCTGCTGATGCGTTGAAAGCTCTCGTCGGTCACTCGGATAAAGTGGATAGGCTGGTTGCAAAGCACCCCAATACCAGCGTTGACGTCCTCGACATGCTGTCAAAAAGTAAGGACAAAATTACCCGCAGAAATGTCTTCAAAAATCCCAATACTTCTCTTACGGCTGTATTGATGGTGGATGAATTTCCTGAGGAAATCATCAGCCTTCCGGTCAGGACGCTTAACGACCTTATTATTGAGCATTCAGAAACCATTCTAGGCATCAGACAGCCGCTTTTTTTTCAAATGCTCAGTAACCAGAAATGTCCAAACGTATTGTTGAAATGGGCAAGTGAACGTGGCGGGTACTACGAACAGTTGGCTGTTTGGAAAAATCCAATCACCTCAGTGGACCTGCTAAGTAGAATGATGGCATATGGTTACCAGCAAGAGGGTAATGTGTTATTGGCACTCCCGGTAAACATTCATGAATTTTTAACCGATCTAGGATACGTTGGCTCCCCGCCAGGCAGTTACGAAGAGTTGTGCAACTGCCGCTGGCTCTCACAAAAAAGCGCTGAAACAGGAAGTCTGTGGAATAAACTGGTCCCAAAATTAGGAAAAGCTGAAACAATACAAGGTGAGATGGTGCGTGCTATAGGCCGAATCCAGGGGGATTATTACAAGAATGGCTGGGGGAATTGGCATCAGCAATACGACTTATCACAGTTTCTTGCAACTCATCTGGTGGACGATAATACATTCAGCCCCTATACGGTGAGCGTGCTCCTTTCGGACATTAGGGCTATGGATTTATGCGGGCAGCGGTGCATGTATGAGGGTAACCTTGAGCAGACCTTTCTCGATTCTATTAATGATATGGAAGAAATATTTCAGCGTTTAGATGCGGCCATTGTTGTTTGGTGCGATCGCCACCCAGAGCCGATTCCATATCAGTGAAAAGCCCTCTGAATAGGATCTGTCCGGCGTGCCTGATCCCCCAGCGCCTAGAAAACCTAAGAAGAAAAAATAATTGATCTGACGCGGTCTGATCTAGGTCAGGCAATCCAACGCGCATCCAAAGACGATCTGGTGATGCCAGGAGCCTTTATGCCGACCCACGGGAACCCTATATCGACCCCCTTGGGAAAAATCTTCAGGGAAAAAGTGGCTCTTGGATGTTGGTAGGTCGTGCCAGATTCGAACTGGCGACCAACGGATTAAAAGTCCGCTGCTCTACCGGCTGAGCTAACGACCCACATCCCAAAAAGGAAGGGCGCATTATACGGATTTGGCCCGCACTGTCAACGCAACGAGACGAGCTTGCTGCGCGCATAGCGCGTAGAATCTGGGATTCCAGCCGACTCAAAGCCGGCACGACGCAAGCGGCAGGACTCGCACTCACCGCATGCGCGGCCATCCTCGTCGGCCTGGTAACAGGACACGGTAAGGCCATAATCCACGCCCAGTTGCACACCCTGCTTGATGATGTCGGCCTTGGACAAGTGCAAAAGGGGCGCATGCAAGGTCAGGTGATTGCCCTCGACTGCCGCCTTGGTGGCAAGATTGGCCATGCGCTCAAAGGCTGCGATGTATTCGGGACGGCAATCCGGGTAACCGGAATAATCCACCGCATTCACTCCGATGAAAATGTCCTGCGCCCGCAACACTTCCGCCCATGCTAACGCCAGCGACAGCATGATGGTATTGCGCGCCGGCACATAGGTGAGGGGAATGCCGGAGGTCGGTTTTAGCGGGACGGCAATGGATGAATCTGTCAGCGCTGATCCGCCAAAGGCGGTGAGATCGATATGGATCACGCGGTGTTCGGCCGCTCCCAGCGCTTGCGCGACGCGTTGTGCCGCCGCGAGTTCCGCATGATGACGCTGGCCATAATCCACGCTCAGGGCATGGCAGGCAAAGTCGGCGCTCCGCGCCATGGCCAATATGGTGGCGGAATCCAGTCCGCCTGACAGCAACACAACGGCCCTCTTCATGTTCTCAATGGCCCGGCTGGCTGCCCCATAACAACTTGTGCAACTGCACCTGCATCCGCACCGGCTGATGGTCTCTCAATATCCACTCAGCCAGTTGTGTGGGAGACAAACGGTCTTGCACGGGGGAAAACAGTACCGCGCATTTCTTGTCCAGCCCGTGTTCCCGCAATACCCTTTTCGCCCATTCATAGTCCTGTTCATCGCACAGCACGAACTTGATTTCGTCATGCGCATTGAGCGCATCCAGATTGCTCCACAGGTTCCTTTCGGCTTCTCCGGACGCGGGTGTCTTGATGTCAAGCACCTTCACCACACGCGCATCGACTTTGCTTACGTCCAGCGCGCCGCTGGTTTCCAGTGACACTTCGTATCCGGCATCGCACAGGGCATGCAGCAACGACAGACAATTCTTCTGCGCCAGCGGCTCGCCACCGGTAACGGTGACATAGCGCGTTCCATGGCGGGATACTTCTTCCAGGATGGCCGCCAGCGTCATATTCTGGCCGCCGCTGAAGGCATATGCCGTATCGCAGTAAGTGCAACGCAAGGGACAGCCTGTCAGGCGTATGAAAACCGTCGGCAGACCGCTGCGGCTGGTTTCACCTTGCAGGGAATGGAATATTTCAGTTATGCGCAGTTGCGACAGTGTCAATTCTGCACCCGCTTCAGCGGGTAGCAGATTGCCTACTTTTAGTGCGTTACTGGTGGAACTACTAGCCATTCGACTAGGCGAGTTCACTACACTCGCCAAGTCGCTGGTTATGGCGAAGCCAGTCGTTTGCGGGAGCAACTGCGATGCCGCCTCTGCCGCTGCGGAAGGAGCATCGCAACGCGACGGGGGGCCCACCGGCGTACTCCTTGCGAGTGCACCAGCGGGTTCCACGCGACCGTCTTGGGGTGGCAATTGTTTGCCGGCGGAATAAGCGTGCATGACACCGCCTTACTTGAGTTTGGTCAAACGCTTCTTGGCTTCACCGGCAGTTTCGCTTCCGGCATATTTGCTGGCTATCAGCCTGAGGGTTTTCCTGGCCGCCACCTTTTCTCCAAGTGCTTCCTGGCAATCAGCGATACCCAACATGGCACCCGCCGTTTTCGGACTATAAGAATATTTGCTCACCAGCAGTTGATAGCTGTCCAGCGCATTCTTGTAATCCTTCTGCGCAAAGAAAATGCTGCCCATCTCGTAATGCACATTCGGAACCTGTACTGACTCGGGAAATTGTTTCAGGAATGCCTGAAACGCGCTGATGGCGTCTTCATACTTTGCTGCCTTGAAAAGCTGGTATGCCGCCTCATATGCACGATTCTCGACCGCCAGGTCATCCGCATCAGCAGTGGCGTTTGCCTTTGCTGGCGGGGCAACCGGCGGAGGCGGTGTGCTGGCCTGAACTTCTTCGACATGGCGCAGCCTTGAATCCAGATCGATATAGAAATCCTTTTGCCGCTTTTCCGCATCCTGCAATTCGTGCGTCAGTTCCTCGTTCTGGCCAAGCAGGGTGCGCAACTGGGTATTTTGCGCATCTATTTGCGACTGCAGATCGAGCAGGGAACGGGTTTGCTGATTGGCGGTGTCGATTTGCTGCTTGTTGGTATCTGCTTGTTGCTTGTTGATTTCGGCCTGCTGCTTTCCGGCCTCTTCAAGGCTGGAAACGCGCGCCCCGACCTGCTGCACCTGCTGCCTTGCCTCGTCGTCGGAGAACAGGCCCGCGTATGCCTGCCCTCCGGCAAAACAGAGTACCGCCAACAACAGGGCGCGCTGCTGCTGCCTCATTAGAAATTATAGTTCAAGTCCGTGCGGCGATTTTGCGCCCATGCGCTTTCATCATGACCGATCGCCCGCGGTTTCTCTTTGCCGTAGCTTATGGTTTCGATCTGATCATCCCTGACGCCGCCCACCTCCAGCATCTTCTTCACGCCATCGGCACGGCGTTGCCCGAGCGCCAGGTTATATTCCGTGCTGCCGCGTTCATCGCAATTTCCTTCCAGGCGCACCTTGCGGTTTTCGTGTTCTTTCAGGTATTGGGCATGTGCCTGCACAATGGGCTTATCGGCATCCTGCACGACATACACATCAAATGGATAATACACGCTGCGTTTGGCCAGAATGCTGTTCGGATCATTCAGGGGATCAACCTGCGTTACGGGAGTCGTGACGGAGGAAGTCGACGGAGCAGCGGGCGCTTCATTGACCTTGGAAACGGGAGCTTCGATTGCCGTGCCAGGCTTGCTTTCAACGGTTGGCGCCTTGGTTTTCTCGCTGGCACAGGCAACCAGAAAATTAGCCAACATGATACTGATAACAAGTTTTTTCATTGTTGTGTCCCTCGCTATATTATTAATACTACCGTTTTAAAAAAGGTCCCCACGTCGGTTCGCGAATATCGCCTTGTTGCGGGAACATTCTTTGCTTGACCCTGCCATCACTGGATAAGGTCGCCAATATACCACGCCCTTGGGCCTCAGTGGCGAACAGGATCAACTTGCCATTGGGGGCAAAACTTGGATTTTGATCCCAACCGCCGTTAGTCAGCAACTGCATCTGGCTGGTTCCGAAGTCCTGGATGGCTATATAAAAAAGCCCATTTTCAAAGTGGGAAAATACAAAACTTTTTCCGTCAGGACTATAGCGCGCAGAAAAATTGTTTCCGTCCCCAAATGTCAGGCGTTCTGCGCTGCCGCCGTTCACCGGCATGCGATATATTTGCGGCGTACCGCCACGGTCTGAAGTGAACATCAAATACTGCCCATCCGGCGAGAAATTCGGCTCGGTATCAATCGCACCGCTGAACGTAATGCGGTGCAAATCGGAACCATCCGGACGCACCAGGTAAATCTGCGAACTGCCATCGCGTGTCAATACAACGGCCATCTGTTGCCCGTCGGGCGACCAGGCAGGAGCGCTATTGGTGCCGCGGAAGTTAGCCACCAGCTTGCGCTGGTTGGTAAGCAACGACTGGACAAAAACCACGGCATGCCCCTGTTCGAAACTGACATAGGCCAGGTGGCTCCCATCCGGTGACCAGGCGGGCGATATGAGCGGTTGATTGACAGACAATACGGTTTGCTCTCCATAGCCATCGCTATCGGCCACCACCAGCCGGTAATTTTTCCCGCGCCTGTTGATGTAGGCGATACGGGTGCTGAAAACTCCGGGGTCTCCCGTCAACTTCTCGAAAATCATGTCAGAGACGCGATGCGCAATCGCACGCAACTGGCTTCTGTTGCCCGACACTGCCTGCCCGACCAGTTCGGCCTGTTTTACCACATCGAGCAACCTGAACTTTACCGTCAGGCGGTCGTTGATCTGTGCCTCCACGCTGCCAATGACGATTGCATCCGCCCCTTGCCAATCGGCAAATGCCACATCCTGCATTTCATGCGGTGTCTTGCCGGAAGGGACGACCAGACGGAATAATCCGCTGCGCACCAGGTCTGCCGACACAATGCTGCTGATGCTCTGCGGCAGCTTTTCCTCACCTGCCAGCGGCACCATGGCGATCGGGATCTGATGCTCGCCGGCGCCGGTAATCTCGATATCAAGCGCGGCAAAAGCCGGCGCGGCGGCACAAAGCAACAGTACCGAAACAAGATGCAGGAAAAATTTTACTGGGTGCATGGTTCATCCAGGGTGCAAGAAAATGAGAGATGGAGCTCGCGAAAATAATTGAACATACCCACGTCCGGCGGCAAAGGCAACGGTTGAGCTTTCCAGATGGCGCGTTCCACCGCGCTGTCATATGCAGGTTTCCCGCTTGACCTGGACAGATGCACACTCAAAACAGTACCGCCCGGTATCAGCACCACATCAAATTCTGCTTTCACGCCAAACGGCACATCCGGCGGCGCCACAATGTTATGTTTTATCTTGCTGCTAATCAAACCTTTGTATTTCCCGATCTCGCTGGTGATGGCTGCCTGTGCTTGCGCCATCTGCCTCGCGCGGTCGATTTCCTCTGCGCTCGGTTGAGCCGGCCTTGCTTCTTCTCCCTGCGGTCCCTCTACAGGCTTTTTGATTTCCACCGGCTTCCTGATCTCGACCGGCTTTTTGATTTCTACCGGCTTGATTTCGGGGACCTTCTTTTTGGCCAGATTGATATCAGCTTTGGGTTGCATTACGGGACGCTCAGGCTCGGGCGGCTTGACGGGTTCAAGCGGCTTGACAGGCTCGACCCGCTTCACCGGAGCAACCTTCTCTTCCGGCAAACTGGTCCAGATATCCACTACCATGCCCTGCGGCTGCTCGGTATGCCAGCTGATCCCGAAATACAACAGCGCAAAGAAGACGCCATGCACCAGCAGCGCGCCCACACCCGCCCGGAATCGATACGGGTCCTGGTAGATGTAGGTAGCGGTACTCATCTGGCCTTGCTTTGCGCCAGCAGCCCGACTTTCCTGATCTGCTGCTGCTGCAGCACATCCATCACGTTGATCACTTCTTCGTAGCGCACATTCTTGTCCGCAGAAATCACCACGGGCTGGTCCGCGTTCTGCAACTGCTTTTGTTTCAGATATGTGATCAACGCTTGACGCGAAATGCCATGCTCCTGGTCATCCTTGCCGCGATCGCGCAAAGCGAGCGAACCATCCCTCCTGATGACCACCACCAGCGGCGCAGACGGAGGCTTGAGTGACTTGCCGACGCTGGGCAGATCGATCTGCCCCGGATTCATCAGCGGCGCGGTGATCATGAAGATCACCAGCAGCACCAGCATCACGTCGATGTAGGGCACGACGTTGATCTGGCTCATCGGACGAAGGGAGGCGCGGCGGTTATGGCTCATGGCTGCACCTCCGACAGAGCGAATGGGTCGCCGCGCAGCAGCGGGGAACTCATCGGCCTACCCCTTGCGGGTACGTTACTGATGTAACAACTAGCCATTCGACTAGGCGCGCAAACAACGCTCGCCAAGTCGCTGGTTATGGCGAAGCCAGCCGTTTGCGGGAGGAGGTGCAAAGCAGCCATTCCCGCACCCACCGCAACCCCTCTCCTCAATCCTCTCCCGCATGCGGGAGAGGAGGCGATCGCTCTTTCCCCCTTTGGGGGAAAGTTGGATAGAGGGCTGGCGCACCGTGTCATGGCTGCCTCTGCAAAACGTTGGAGAACTCTTCCATGAAACTCTCGAAGCGCGAAGACAACCGCGAGATGTCATGCGCATAGTGGTTATACGCGACCACCGCCGGAATCGCCGCAAACAAGCCCATCGCGGTCGCAACCAGCGCTTCGGCGATGCCGGGCGCGACGTTTTGCAGCGTCGCCTGGCCGACATTGGACAGGCCGCGAAAGGCAATCATGATACCCCACACGGTACCGAACAATCCCACGTAAGGGCTGACCGAACCGACCGTGGCAAGAAAGGACAGGTGCGACTCAAGGTTATCCATCTCGCGCTGGTAAGTCGCGCGCATGGCGCGGCGCACACCTTCCATCACGGCGCTGTTGTCCATGCCGTGTTTCTTCTTCAGCTTGATGAACTCGGCGAATCCGGCTGAAAAAATCCGCGCCATGCTGCCGGCCCCGCCATTCGACGCCTCGGTATCCTGATGCAACTGATTAAGGTTGGCTTGACTCCAGAATGTTTCCTCGAATTCCTTGGTCTGCTTTATCGCCAGCCGGATGGCAAACCACTTGAGGAAAATGTACCACCACGACATCAGCGAAACCACCAGCAGCAATCCCAACACCAACTGCACCAGCACGCTGGCGTGCGCAATCAGATGGGTGAAGGACAGATCCTGTACGACTTCCATATTTGTCACCCCTTTAGTTTTTCCATTTTCCCCTGAGGACATCAGGCACCGCAACCGGTTTGAAGCCGTCCACCGTCACGCACACCAGATGGACTTCCGCCTCCACCAGCACTTCGTCACCGCGCATCACCAACTGATCCAGCGTTACCCGGGTGCGCCCGATGTCCTTGACCTCAGCGCTGACTGCAAGCAGGTCATCCAGCAGCGCCGGCCTGAGATAATCCAGCTTGAGCGAGCGCACCACAAACACCATGCCGAACTCCTTCATCAACCCGGCATTGCTGTAACCGCAGCGCTCGCGCAACCACTCAGTCCGCGCCCGCTCCAGAAAGTTCACATAACTTGCGTGATAAACCACGCCGCCTGCGTCGGTGTCCTGGAAATACACGCGGATCGGCAGGCTATACACATGAGGATGTTTAGTCATCCCATTCCTCGCGTTACAAAGCTTTCATTTTATCAGCAGCCATTAAACCTCTGCGGTCATTCGCGGAATCAGTACGCACTGTGTTCAAAATTCGAAAATCCTTGACTTTGGCTTCATCCGCCTGCCCAGCACGTTCGCTGACAGGCGTGTGATTCCAGCCCAGCACGTCGGTGACCAGCGAGTTGAAATTCAGTTGCGGGAGGGGGGTGCTGAATTGTTCGAGGTTGAGGCTGGACACGGGGCGGCGGCAGGTATGTCACGAGTTATGACGGCTTGTCATAACTTTGGTTATAAATTGAATGGCTAAGTTAAAAATCATTACGTTAAATTATTTGACCGTGTCATTACTGGTCTTGACTCGTTCATTTCAGGATGTAGTGCGAGCCACGACGAGTGCCATACAGTTCCAGCACCCCCTGGTCTTTCAATTTTGCAGATAGCATGCCGGCTTCCCTGGGAGCAATTCGGTAAGCGGATAGGGCAGAAGCAATTTGACCTGCACCTTACTTTCGCGCTGTTGCTTGGCAAGACGTTGCAAACCATTTTCGTCAGCGGCAGTCGGGACGCCAAAGGTAATGTGCACACGCAAATGCGCCGCAAGCTTATGCTTGACTTCACTGGCGCGGGCGTTGTCCACCAGGACTTCTTCACCCGCTACTTGATATAACGCCTTCACATCTTCATGCGGCGGGCGTTGCATTCCAATCAATGCGCGGCCCGGCGGCCCGGCATCGGGTTGCCATCCAGCGATCAAGTCATCAATCATGCGCCAGCCACGTAAATTGAAATAACCCACACAGAAATCTGCACGCTCGGAAATGGCGAGCGAATCGCGCAGGATGGGCAGCAGTTGCTGGTCTATGTTATCAATGACGCGCGGCATTTATTGTTTTTCTGAGCCTATTGGCTTCTCCCTATGGGCTCTCATCCCACAATTCCTTGATGGTCGCATTGCGCGGCTGCGCCAACCCGAAATGCAGGTAGGCATTCGCGGTGGCGATGCGCCCGCGCGGGGTGCGCTGCAGGTAGCCCTGCTGAATCAAATACGGCTCCAGCACGTCCTCGATGGTGTCGCGTTCCTCGCCTATGGCTGCCGCGAGGTTGTCCACGCCAACCGGGCCGCCGGTAAATTTTTCGATCACGGTCAGCAGCAGTTTGCGGTCCATCACGTCCAGCCCCTGTGCATCCACGTCCAGCATGGTCAGCGCTTCATCGGCCACTTTGCGCGTCGCCTCGCCCTGCGCCCGCACCTCGGCGTAGTCGCGCACGCGGCGCAGCAAACGGTTGGCGATGCGCGGCGTACCGCGCGAACGCCTGGCGATTTCCAGCGCGCCTTCTGGCTCGATCGGCAACTCCAGCAAGCCGGAGGAACGCGTCACGATGCGCTGCAATTCCTGTGCCGTATAAAACTCCAGCCGCGCCACGATGCCGAAGCGGTCGCGCAGCGGATTGGTCAGCATGCCGGCGCGCGTGGTCGCGCCCACCAGCGTGAACGGCGGCAGGTCGAGCTTTACCGAACGCGCCGCCGGTCCTTCGCCGATCATGATGTCGATCTGGTAATCCTCCAGCGCGGGATAGAGGATTTCTTCCACCACGGGCGAGAGGCGATGTATCTCGTCGATGAACAGCACGTCGTTCGGTTCGAGGTTGGTCAGCAGCGCGGCCAGGTCGCCCGCGCGCTCCAGCACCGGGCCCGAAGTGTGGCGCAGGTTGACTCCCATCTCGCGCGCGATGATGTGCGCCAGAGTGGTCTTGCCCAGGCCGGGCGGCCCGAACAGCAGCACGTGATCCAGCGCTTCCTTTCTTTTGCGCGCGGCCTCGATGAAGATGGAAAGCTGCCCGCGTATCTTTTCCTGGCCGACATATTCGTCCAGCAGCCTGGGGCGCAGCGCGCGCTCCAGCGCTTCTTCCTGAGTGGAAACCGGCACGGCAGAAATGAGGCGATCGGAAGTCAGGTTGTCGCTGTGTATCATGCTTCAGATTATTTCGGGTTGATTGTTGAATTCTGCGGCGGACAGTTTATCACCTCAACTCGTGTATTGATTGTCAGAAAAGTATCTTCTTGAGGTGCCCTTGACCAGAGTGCACCCGATGGCCCGATATCCTTGCTCGACTCTGGCTAGAGTTCAAACACGCGGCCCTGCTGCAGCAGTTCCGGCTTGAACTCCGGTATGGCATCCAGTATTTCCCGCCAGGTTTCGCTTTCGCGCCCCGCTTCCGTATGCACGATGAACAACGCCACCTGACGGTGGAGCAGGCGTAGCCCCTGCGCCAGCAATTCGGCTGTCATGTGGCCGGAGCGCGCAGCGCCTGCGGAGTTGGCATTGAGGAAGGTGGTCTCAATCAGCAGGTGGCGCAGATTGTGGATGCCATTCAGCGCCTGCCAGAACGCGTCGCATAGCGTGGTGTCGCCGCTGTAAACCCAGCTTGCCGTACCATTGTCTACGCGGTAGCCGACGCAGGGTATGGCGTGTTTCGCGGGGAGTGCGGTAAAGCTTCTGCCGTGCAGTTTCACCGTCTCGCCCAGCGCAAGCGGCTGAAAGCGGAGGTAGGGATGTTCGGGCGTGGGCAGCGCAGCGTAGTCTGGCCATATTGCCCCGCCGAGGATGTTGCGCCGGATGGCGGTGATGGTCTCGGGCAGCGCATACACGGTGAGCGGCGCATCGCGGAAGCTGCCCGCGGCGTCGGCCAGCAGCGGCAGCATGCAGCAGTGGTCGAGGTGCGAATGGGTAAGGAACAGGGTGTCGAGGGCGATGGCTTGTTGCAGGCTGAGATCGCCCGCGCCGGTGCCGGCGTCGATCAATACGTCGTCATCCACCTGATAGCAGGTGGTGCGCAGGTTACCGGTGATGCTGCCGTTGCAGCCGAGTACAGTCACGCGCATCGGATTCCCCACGAAATACATTCAAGCCCAAGGTGAGTTATATTAGGCGCGATTGGATGGTTTGGATAGTTGCTATACAAATACGGAGCGATGCATGGCAGGGAACAAGACGCCGGATCACAGCCGGCTGGACAAGGTGGTGGCCGAGGCGCGGCGCAATGCGGAGCTGCGCGAGCAGGGATATCGCGAACAGGCGCTGAAGCTTTTTCCCTGGGTGTGCACGCGATGTGCGCGCACCTTCACCCGCGACAATCTGCAACAGTTGACGGTGCACCACAAGGACCACAACCACGACAACAATGCGCCCGACGGCAGCAACTGGGAGCTGCTATGCATCTATTGCCACGACAACGAGCACTCGCGCTATCTGGACTCGGCGGGACGTACCGATGTGCAGGGCAGCGCGCCTGCGGCGACTTTCCAGCCGTTTGCCAACCTCAAGGATCTGTTCAAGGACAAGAGTTAAGGGTAATTGAAGGCCGGATTACTTCGCTTCGTCGATCATCAGCATGGTCTTTTCTTCGACTTCACGTGCCACCTGCGCCAGCGCCGGGTCCTGCGACAGTGCCGAAAAAATCTGTGTGGGTTTGATCATGCCGATCATCGTTTTGCCGTTCTGGGTGTAGACCGAGATACGGCAGGGCAACGCCATGTTCATGCGCATGTCGGTGGCCAGCACCCTGGCAGCCTGCTCCGGTTTGCACACCTCGAACACCTTGCACTGCTGATCGAAGTCCATGCCCTTGCTGCGCAGTGTGCTGCCGAGGTTATGCACATGCAGCACGCCAAAGCCGTTATGCTTGACGGCGGCTTCAAGGTCGGCTGCAGCATCTTCGAAGGTCTTGTTTGATTCAGCGACGTAGTACATGGTGCCTCCTATCTGCTGGTTGTAGTGCCGGTGCTGGTTGTCGTTCCTGGCAATCAGCAACGGTTCGATCAAGGTGTCCTGCTTGTGTTTGCGGTTTGGGTTGATCAGCGGGAAATGATACCATTGCGCCAGGATTTTCAAAGGAAAGTAATATGGCAGGACACAGCAAATGGGCAAACATCCAGCACCGCAAGGGGCGCCAGGATGCGAAGCGCGGGAAGATCTTCACGCGCCTGATCAAGGAAATTACCGTAGCCGCCAAGCTGGGGGGCAGCGATCCGGACAGCAATCCGCGTCTGCGCCTGGCGATGGACAAGGCCTACGACAACAACATGCCGAAGGACAACGTCGAGCGCGCCATCAAGCGCGGGGCGGGTGAGCTGGAAGGGGTGGATTACATCGAGTTGCGCTATGAAGGTTACGGCATCAACGGCGCGGCGGTAATGGTGGATTGCATGACCGACAACAAGACGCGCACCGTGGCCGATGTGCGCCATGCCTTTACCAAGTACGGTGGCAACCTCGGCACCGACGGCTCGGTGTCCTACCTGTTCAGGCATTGCGGGCAGATGATCTTCGCTCCCGGCACCGATGAAAACTCACTGATGGAAGTGGCGCTGGACGCCGGCGCGGAAGACATCATCAACAACGAGGACGGCAGCCTGGAAGTCATTACCGCGCCGCATGATTTCGTCGAGGTGAAACAGCGGCTCGAAGCCGCCGGATTCAAGCCGGAAATGGCGGAGGTCACCATGAAGGCGGACAACGAAGTGGTATTCACCGGCGACGACGCGGTGCGCATGCAGAAATTGCTCGACGCGCTGGAAGATCTTGACGATGTGCAGGAAGTGTATACCACGGCAGTAATAGAGCAGTAATGCGCATCCTCGGCATCGATCCCGGCCTGCGCATCACCGGGTTTAGCTCCGGCGTAACCTGCGGGAGCAGGTTAGCCTGCAGTAAAACCCGTCACAAGGAATGAGGTGCGCAATATGACGGTGCGCATATTAGGAATTGACCCAGGTTTGCGTGTGACGGGTTTTGGTGTGCTCGACAAGGAAGGCCAGCAGTTGCGCTATGTCGCCAGCGGCTGCATCAAGACGGCGGAGGGCGATTTGCCGGAACGCTTGAAAGCCATACTCGATTCCCTGCGCGAGGTGATTGCACTGCACCAGCCGCAGCAGGTGGCGGTGGAAAAAGTCTTCGTCAACGTCAATCCCCAATCCACGTTGCTGCTTGGACAGGCGCGCGGTGCGGCCATCTGTGCCGCGGTGCTGGCGGAACTGCCGGTGGCGGAATACACTGCATTGCAGGTGAAACAGGCCGTAGTGGGCAACGGCCACGCGCAGAAAGAGCAGGTGCAGGACATGGTGCAGCGCCTGTTGAAACTGTCCGGCAGCCCCAGCCCGGACGCGGCGGATGCACTGGCCTGCGCCATCTGCCATGCGCACGGCGGCATGGGGTTGGGGCAACTCGCCACGAAAGGTTTTCGTGTGCGCAACGGCAGGTTGGTTTAGGAACAATCATGATTGGACGGCTAACCGGCATCCTGCTGGAAAAAAATCCGCCGCAGATTTTGCTTGACGTGCAGGGCGTGGCCTATGAACTGGATGTGCCGATGAGCACGTTCTACAACCTGCCCGCGCTGCATGAAAAGGTGGTGCTGCATACCCAGCTCATCGTGCGCGAGGATGCCCACCTGCTGTTCGGTTTCGGCTCACTGGGCGAGCGCGTGGCGTTTCGCCAGTTGCTGAAAATCAGCGGTGTCGGGCCGAAGCTTGCGCTTTCCGTGCTATCCGGTTTGAGCCTGGCCGATCTCGCCGCTGCCGTGGCGAACAGGGAGGCCGGGCGGCTGACCCGGATTCCCGGCGTGGGCAAGAAGACCGCCGAGCGGCTGCTGCTGGAACTGCAGGGCAAGTTCACGGTGACCGGCGGCACTGGCACAGCACCAGGCGCCACGGTTACGACATCCGGCAACGACATCGTGAATGCCTTGCAGGCATTGGGTTACAACGATAAGGAGTCGGACTGGGCCGCCAGGCAGCTGCCCAAAGATGTCAACGTCTCGGACGGCATCCGCCAGGCACTTAAGTTGCTATCCAAAGCCTGAGCCTCACATCTCCAGACATTTGTTGCGCCTTGATGCGCCTCGCTGAAGGGTCTCCTTCGTCTCCTATTTATCCCTGATTTTCAGCAATGCCGCCTGCTGTGGTTTCGGCCTGTTCGGATTGGTGGTGGCAGGCGGTTCCTCGACGGGTTTCGCGCTGGATGAAGGTTCATAAGGCTTTGAGAACCAGTCATCCGCCGGTGCCGGCTTATGGCTGCGCGGCGGGGCGGGTTTGAATGGCTTGCGGTAGCCACCCTGCGGCGGGACGGGGGCAGTGACAGCCGGTTCGCGCGGGAATTTCCGGTTAAGCAGCTTTTCGATATTTGCCAGTTTGCGTTCTTCTTCGCTGTCTACCAGGGAAACGGCTTCTCCGGAAGCGCCCGCGCGGCCGGTGCGGCCAATGCGATGGACATAATCTTCAGCGTGCATCGGCAGTTCGTAATTGATCACCAGCGGCAGCTGATCTATGTCGAGGCCGCGCGCAGCCACATCGGTCGCCACCAGGGCTATTACCTTTCCTGCCTTGAACGCGTCCAATGCCTTGATGCGTTCCTGCTGCGTCTTGTCGCCGTGGATGGCGTCGGCTGCAACGCCACTGCGTTCGAGCTGTTTGGCGACATGCGCCGCGCTCAGTTTGGTGCGGGTGAAAATCAATACCTGCTTGACGTTGCGCGTGCGTATCAGCTCGAGCAGGGCATGGAACTTGTCATGATGATTGACCAGGCAGACCGATTGCTTGATGTTCTCGCCCGCTGCGTTGCGACGCGCGGTCTCGATCGTGACCGGATTGATCAGGAATTCCTGTGCAAGTTTTTTAATGTCATCGGAAAACGTGGCCGAGAACAGCAGCGTCTGCCGTTGTTTGGGCAGCAGCGCGAGGATGCGCTTGAGGTCCGGCATGAAACCCATGTCCAGCATGCGGTCGGCCTCATCCAGGATGAGTATCTGCACCTGGTTGAGTTGCAGGTCGCGACTCTCCACATGATCGAGCAACCGCCCTGGCGTGGCGACCAGGATTTCCACGCCTTTCATCAACGTGGGTTTTTGCGCCTTGATGTCGGTGCCACCATAAACCACTGTGGCGCGCAGCGGCACATGTTTGGAATAGGTGGCCACGCTCTCTCCGACCTGTATCGCCAACTCCCGTGTCGGCGTAAGAATCAATGCCCGGATCGGATGGCGGGCGGGCGAGGCGCTGGTGCTGGCATGCGGCAACAAGCGTTGCAGCATCGGCAGGGTAAAAGCGGCAGTCTTGCCGGTGCCGGTTTGCGCCATTGCCATCAGGTCGCGCCCCGCGATGACATGCGGAATGGCCTGCGCCTGTATCGGAGTCGGCTCGGTGTATCCCGTTTCCTCGATGGCACGCAGGATCAAAGGGTCAAGCGCGAGAGTAGAGAACAGGGTCTTGCTTGCTGTAGGTTCGTCCATAAGGCGGACATTATACTGGATTCGAGACCGGGGCTGGAATGGCAGGAGGCGCCTGCCGGAATGCGTCTCCCCATCCCACTTCCCACTAGCTACTAGCTACTAGCTACTAGCCGCCCACGCCTGTTGCAACGCCGCGGTAAACACCTCGACCGGCTGTGCGCCGGAGACGCCGGATTTTCCATCGAACACGAAGAACGGCACGCCGCTGATGCCGAATTTCGCCGCACGTGCTTCATCGGCGCGCACCGCGTCGGCATAGTCATCGCTCGCCAGCTTTGCCAGCGCATCGCTTTCGGCGATGCCGAATTCCGGCGCGAGGCGAGCCAGCGCGGCTCGGTCGCCCACCGGCAGCGCTTCGCAAAAATAGGCATGCATGATGCGCTCGGTGGCGCGGTCGCCGAGTTGCCTTGAAGCGGCGAAGTGCAGCAGGCGGTGGGCGTCGAAGGTGTTGCCGGGGCGGGCTGCGGCCAAGCGGTAATCGAGGCCTGATTCCTTGGCGGTCCCGGTGACGCGCGCGTTCATCTCGGACGCCTGTTGCGGGCTGACACCGTACTTGCGCGCCAGCATCTCTTCCAGCGTGCCCGGATACTGCTGTGGGGCGCTGGGGTCGAGTTCAAAGCTGCGCCAGATCACGTTCAGGTTTTCGCGTTGCCCGAGTTGCGCGAGGGCTTGCTCGAAACGCCGTTTGCCGATGTAGCACCACGGGCAGATCACGTCCGACCAGATTTCGATTTGCATCATTTCTCCCCAATATTTTTCAGCAATACCTTGCGATTGACATGCCGTCTTATTCTACCCCGGCGCTCGCCCGGCGGCCTTTGTTTGGCCGTACAATAGCGGCCAGTTATGATCGCTTATCTCATTCGCCGCATCCTGTATGCCATACCGATCCTGATCGGGGTGAACCTGCTCACCTTCGCGCTGTTCTTCGTGGTGAACACGCCGGACGATATGGCGCGCATGCAGTTGGGCATCAAGCGCGTCACGCCGGAAGCCATTGCGAAATGGAAGTTGCAGCACGGCTACGACAAGCCGCTGCTGTATAACGCCAAGGCCTCAGCGATGGACAAGCTGACCGACACCATCTTCTTTGACAAATCCGCCAGCATGTTCGTGTTTGATTTCGGCTATTCCGACGACGGGCGCAGCATCAGCCGCGAGATCGTCACGCGCATGGGGCCAAGTCTGTCAATCGCGTTGCCGACCTTTCTGGTTGGGCTGGGGGTGTATGTCACCTTTGCCTTGCTGATGACGCTGTTCCGCGCCACCGCACTGGATATTGTTGGAGTGGCGTTGTGCGTTCTGCTGATGTCCATCTCCGGCCTGTTTTACATCATCGGCGGGCAGTTCCTCGTGAGCAAGCTGTGGCACTGGGTGCCGGTCTCCGGTTATGGCGACGGTCTGGACAGTTTCAGGTTCGTGCTGCTGCCCATTGTCATCGGCATAGCCGGCAGCGTCGGCGCCAGCAGCCGCTGGTACCGCACGATCTTCCTGGAAGAGATCGGCAAGGATTATGTGCGCACTGCGCGTGCCAAAGGGGTGTCGGAATTGCGCGTGCTGTTCCGTCACGTTCTGAAGAACGCAATGATTCCGATTCTTACCGGCGTGGTGGTGGTCATTCCCCTGTTGTTCATGGGCAGCCTGCTGACCGAGTCCTTCTTCGGCATTCCCGGCCTCGGCAGTTACACGATTGACGCGATCAATGCGCAGGATTTCAGCGTGGTGCGCGCGATGGTGTTCCTGGGTTCGGTGCTGTATATCGTCGGGCTGATCCTGACCGATGTTTCCTACACCATGGTGGATCCGCGGGTGAGGCTGTCATGAGTTTCCTGCCCGTCATTCTGTGGACTGACGCCCTGATCTTCCTCCTCATCGCGGTGGCCATCGCATCCGCGTGGTGGATACGGCGGCGTCCGCATCTGATGCTGCCGTGGCAGCGCGTGGCGCAAAGCCGTGTGGGCATGGTGTCGCTGCTGGTACTCTCGCTGTTTGTCCTGATCGGCGTATTGGATTCGCTGCATTACCGCGTGGCACTGCCGGAGAAAAGCAACGGCCGGACGGTGTATTCGCCGGAGGTGCTGAGCGCATTCGACCATCTGGTGGAAGGACTGCGCACGCGCACCGAGAAGACTTATTCCGCGCCGCTGGCGGCCTACCTGTATGCAAAGGAAAGCATCGAGACGCCGGACGGCAAGGTGATGCGCGACTATCCGCGCTTGAAATACGGCGGCGCGCATCTAACCGATCCTGAGCGCGAGTTGATTGGTAATGTGGTACAGCGGGCGATGCTTGGGGCGGTGGGTGGATTGGTGGTTGGGGGATTGATCATTTTGGCCGCAGGGTGGGCAAGGCGCAGCCTGCCCACGCGGGGTGAACCTGTGCCTATCGGTGGGCACGTGTCGTGCCCACCCTGCACACGGCGCGCCTTGCTGATTGCCACGCTTGTCATCGCCATGCTGATCGGTGCCATCGCCAACCTCGCTTCTGTGTATCACGTTCTCGGCACCGACAAGGTGGGGCAGGACGTGCTTTATCTCTCACTGAAGAGCATACGCACCGGCTTGGTGATCGGCACGGTCACCACGCTGGTGATGCTGCCGTTCGCATTGCTGCTGGGCGTAGCCGCCGGTTATTTGCGCGGCTGGGTGGATGACGTGATCCAGTATATCTATACCGTGCTGAGTTCCATTCCCAGCGTGCTGCTGATTGCGGCGGCGGTGCTGATGATGCAGGTGGTGATCGAGATGCATGCCGACTGGTTCGAGACCTCCGCCGCGCGCGCCGACGTGCGGCTGCTAGCCTTGTGCCTGATCCTCGGCGTGACCAGCTGGACCGGATTGTGCCGGTTGCTGCGCGGCGAGACGCTGAAGCTGCGCGAAATGGAATACATCCAGGCGGCGCAGGCGTTCGGCGTGTCGTCGTTCCGGATTCTCACGCGCCACATTTTGCCCAATGTGATGCACATCGTGCTGATCTCGGTGGTGATGGACTTCAGTGCGCTGGTGCTGGCCGAGGCGGTGCTGTCCTATGTCGGTGTGGGCGTTGATCCGACCACCAACAGCTTCGGCAACATGATCAATGCCGCGCGCCTGGAGATGGGGCGCGACCCCATGGTGTGGTGGTCGCTGGCCTCCGCCTTCGGCTTCATGCTGGTGCTGGTGCTGGCGGCGAACTTGTTCGCCGATGCGGTGCGCGATGCCTTCGATCCGAGGCTGAATAGAACGGAGGGAGTGTCGTGATGAAGACCCTCACCCCTAGCCCTTCTCCTGCCTGCGGCAGAGGGGAATATGTAGGGTGGATTAAGGCACATTGTGCCGTATCCACCATTCAAACCGGTGGATACGTGCTTTGCACTTTATCCACCCTACGGCTGGACTGGATGGGAGCAACGGTATGAATGCCTTGCTCGAAGTGAAAAGTCTGGTCACGCGCCTGCGCGAAGGCGCGCGCATCGTGGACGATATTTCATTCAGCATCAATCAGGGCGAGACCTTTGCGCTGCTGGGCGAATCCGGCTGCGGCAAATCCATTACCGCGCTGTCGCTGATGCGCCTGCTGCCGGACAGCGTGCATGTCGAAAGCGGCGAGGTGTCGCTTGATGGCGAAGACATTCTGGCGCTGCCAGAGCGCGCTATGCGCGCGGTGCGCGGCGGCAGGATGGCGATGATCTTCCAGGAGCCGGGGTTGAGCCTGAACCCGGTGATGACAGTGGGCGAACAGATTGCCGAGGCGCTGGAACTGCATCAGGACTTGCGCGCTGCGGCGGCGCAAGCGCGCTGCGTCGAACTGCTGCAACAGGTCAGCATCCCGGATGCGCCGCGCCGCTTGCACGAATATCCTTTCCAGCTTTCCGGCGGCATGAAGCAGCGCGTGATGATCGCGATGGCGCTGGCCGGACAGCCGAAGCTGCTGGTCGCGGACGAACCGACCACCGCGCTCGACGTGACCATCCAGGCACAGGTGCTGCAACTGCTGCGCGACACACAACGACACAACGGCATGGCGTTGCTGCTGATCACGCACGACCTCGGCGTGGTGTCACAGATGGCGCATCAGGTCGCGGTGATGTATGCCGGACACATCGTCGAGCTGGCATCTCGCGCGCAGTTGTTTGCATCGCCCGCACACCCTTATACGCAGAAACTGTTTGCCGCGCTGCCGGATGCGCAGCGGCAAGGACAGCCATTGGCCGCGATACCCGGCAGTGTGCCGCCGCTGCATGATATTCCCCATGGCTGTCGTTTCGCGCCGCGCTGCGACAAGGCCTGGGCATTGTGCCACGAACAGGCGCCGGACTGGACGACGCTGGAAACAGGGCGGGGGGTGAGGTGCCATCTATATTCTGAGCCTGTAGCTGGTAGCTTGTGGCTTGTAGCTAAAAGCGAAGAGCCAGCGGCTAGACAAGAGGTTGGCTACGAGCTACCCGCTACGAGCTACCAGCTCCTGCAGGTTGAAAACCTGCGAGTCCACTTCGCTATTCACAAAGGTGTTTTGCAACGGACCGCAGGATACGTCAAGGCGGTGGATGGCGTGTCGCTGTCCATCGCGGCGGGGCGCACACTGGCGCTGGTGGGCGAATCCGGCTGCGGCAAGACCACGGCGGGCAAGGCGTTGCTGCAACTCATTCGACCCACGGCCGGCAGTGTGCGCTTCGCGGGCAACGAGTTGATCGGCCTGGATGCACAGTCTTTGCGCCAGCAGCGCGCGGGGATGCAGATGGTGTTCCAGGACCCGTATGCCTCGCTCAACCCGAAGATGCGCGTGGCGGAGATACTCGAAGAAGGCATGGATGCGCTGGGCATAGCCAATAATAGCGAGGAGCGGCAACGGAGCATCGATGAGTTGCTGGAACAGGTGGGGTTGCCGCAAGCAATCAAGTGGCGCTATCCGCACGAGTTCTCCGGCGGGCAACGGCAGCGCATCGCCATCGCCCGCGCGCTGGCGGTGAGTCCGAAACTGCTGATCTGCGACGAGCCGACCAGCGCGCTCGATGTGTCGGTGCAGGCGCAGATATTGAACCTGCTGAAATCATTGCAGACGGAATTGCGCCTGAGCTATCTGTTCATCACGCATAACCTTGCCGTGGTGGAATATCTCGCACATGAAGTTTGCGTGATGTATCTCGGGCGTATCGTGGAACGCGGCACGGTGGAGGAAGTTTTGCATCATGCGCAGCATCCCTACACGCAGGCGTTGCTTGCTGCCGTGCCTCATATCGACGGACGCGGGGCGGAAGTGGTGAGTGTGGCGGGCGACCTGCCTTCCCCGGCCAATCCGCCCAGGGGTTGCCATTTCCATCCGCGCTGTCCGCATGCCATGCCGGTATGCCGTGAAAGTTATCCGCCAGAGACCGGCAGCAGTCCGACGCATCGGCTGCATTGCCATTTATATTGAGTTGGGATGAAAGACTCAGTCGTCCTTGGTGCTCGAGGATGAGGTCGAACCCAGGGCCACGCGGCCTGACAGCGATTTTTTGGAGTTGCTGGCTTGTCTGGAATATCTGTGAGTATGCTTGCTGCCGACTCGTGCCAGATGCGTCCTGGCATGCGGCGACCGGGCACCTGCAATGGCAAGCTTTTTTCCCGGCCGGATGACAAGCGAGTTACCGTTCTGTGATTTCAGGCTGGCGACACTGACGTGATGATGGCGGGCAATGCTGCGTATCGTTTCGCCCCTGCGCACGATGTGCGTAATGATGCGCTGATCTTCCGGGAGAAGATGGGTGTTGAAAGCCTCAAAGTCGTTGTCAGCTTCCGCGCCATTCAATGGCACCAGTAATGTTTGTCCGTTGCTCACTTTTGAGCGTGGAGAAAGCCCGTTGACGGATTTGAGTCTTGCCACGGAAAGGCCAAACCGCGGCGCGAGTCTGTCGAGGCGTTCGCCTTTCCTGCTTTCATATGCCTGCCAGGATACCAATGGCTCATTGTAGTTGTCCAGATTGGCGCGGAACGTTTCAGTCTTGTCTACAGGCAAGAGCAATATGTCGGCATTTTCCTGCAGGATCACCGGACGATTGTGACCGGGATTAAGTGCATTGAATTCATCCAATGAAATTCCGGCAAGCTGCGCGGCCAGCTTGGCATCGATATGGCGTGCTGTCGTAACGGCAGAGAAATACGGCTGGTTCGGGATAGGTTGTAACTGCAGTCCGAATTTCTCCGGATTGCTGACGATATTCTTTACTGCAAGCAATTGTGGGACGTAATTTCGGGTTTGAGCGGGTAGTTTAAGGCTGGCGAAATCGGTCGGTTTTCCGTGTTTGCGATTACGTTCTATTGCCCGAGCCACGGCGCCCTCGCCACAGTTGTAAGCCGCCAGCGCCAGCTCCCAGTCGCCGAATTGGTCATGCAGGCTTTGCAGGTAATCCAGCGCTCCCTCCGTTGCGCTGATGATGTCACGACGACCGTCGTACCACCAGTTTTGCTTCATGCCATATTTTTTTCCGGTGGACGGGATGAACTGCCAGATACCGGAGGCATGGCTCACCGAATATGCTTCGGGATTAAAGGCGCTTTCAATCATCGGCAGCAGCGCGATTTCAGCGGGCATGCCGCGTTTCTCCACTTCCTCCACGATGTAATGCAGGTAGCGTTGCGCCCGTTCCATCATGTGCGCCACATAGTCCGGACGACTGGCATACCATTGTTCATGGCGCGCTACCAGCGAGCTGTCCAGTGCCGGCATGGCAAAACCGTCACGGATGCGTTGCCATAGGTCGTTTTGGGTAATGGCTGTATCGGGAGTAAGTGCCGGTTTGATATCTGTTTGTTGTTGGACATCCGTTGCGGGAGAGTTGTTCGCCTGGTTGACGGCGGGCACGGGCGTGGAGGTGGAGATAGAGATAGCTGCTTGAGGGGCTTGGGGACTCGGCTCCGGTACTGTAACAGGATCAGGTTGATCAGGCAGTTGTTGTGTATTGTTGAGGGATTGAGGACTTTCAGTACTGCGGGACTCATCGGAAGGAAGGACGATAGCGACTTTTTCAGTGCTCGTTACCAACCTATCTTCAGCGCTCCATGCTGGCGCTGGGGCGAGCGCCGCGACTAAGCAGAAGACCAGAAAGATCAATTTGTTGAATGGCACTGCCGGCATCCCTGAAAATTGAATTTTGCCGATGGTAACGGAGGGAGTGGAGGGCGTCAACCCAAAAGGGATGAAGGTGTTGTGTTGTTCAGATGAGCGGTAATAGCCAACCAGGCATCAAAGACGAGCGGAGTTGTTTGGCGATATTCTGCAACTCCAAGTCATCTCGTAACCAAACCCCGCCATTCCTCCTTGAACAACTTCATTAAGTTGGGCAAGGAGGTTTTGGCTACGGCCACCGCTGCGCAGGTTTAACCTGCTGCGCAAGCTAGCCTGCGCCACAACACGCCTCGAAGAGGCTTGTTGCGGCGAAGACTAACCATCAGGTTATGTCGAAGCCAAAATCCCGCCATTCTTCATCGAACAACTTCTTTAAGTTGTTCGAGAATGGCGGGATTTTCCAGCGTCGAGACATCCTGGGTGATTTCTTCGCCCTTGGCGATGGCGCGCAGCAGGCGGCGCATGATCTTGCCGGAGCGTGTCTTGGGAAGATTGTCGCCGAAGCGGATGTCGTCCGGTTTGGCGATGGGGCCAAGTTCCTTGCCGACCCAATTACGCAGGTCGTCGACGATTTGCTTGATCGCCGCGGCGTCGTGCGGACGTGCGCCCTTCAACACCACGAAAGCGACGATGGCCTCGCCCTTGATTTCGTGTGGCCTGCCTACCACAGCGGCTTCCGCCACCAGCGGGTTGGAGACCAAAGCTGATTCGATCTCCATTGTGCCGAGACGGTGGCCGGAGACTTTCAGCACGTCGTCTATGCGCCCCATGATCCAGAAGTAGCCGTCTGCATCGCGGTGCGCGGAGTCGCCCGCCAGGTAGTAGCCGCGCATCTCATCCGGAAAGTAGGCTTTTTTGTAGCGCTCCGGATTGCCCCAGATGGTGCGGATCTGCGACGGGAAGGGGCGCTTGATCACCAGAAACCCGCCATGCTGGTCGTGCACCTCGTCGCCAGCCTCGTTGACGATGGCAGCCTGGATGCCGGGCACGGGCAGGGTGCACGAACCGGGTTTGGTCGGCACCGCGCCGGGCAGGGGGGCGATCATGTGGCAGCCGGTTTCGGTCTGCCACCAGGTGTCAACGATGGGGCAGCGTTCCTGACCGACCATGGTGTGATACCACATCCATGCTTCCGGGTTGATCGGCTCGCCCACTGTGCCCAACAGGCGCAGGCTGGACAGGTCATATTGCTTCGGCAGTTCGCCGCCCAGCTTGATCAGCGAGCGGATCGCGGTGGGCGCCGTGTAGAACGTGGTGACCTTGTGATCCTGCACCATCTTCCAGAAACGCCCGGCGTCGGGCCAGGTTGGAATGCCTTCGAACATGACCTGCGTGGCGCCCACGGCCAGCGGGCCATAAGTGACATAGCTGTGGCCGGTGACCCAGCCTACGTCGGCGGTGCACCAGAAAATGTCGGATGGCTTGTAGTCGAATACCCAATCCATGGTGAGTATGGTGCCCAGCAGATAGCCGCCGCTGGCATGCTGCACGCCCTTGGGTTTGCCCGTGGAGCCTGAAGTGTAGAGGATGAACAGCGGGTGTTCGGCATCCACCCACTCCGGTTCGCAACGCGTCGGCTGGCGGTTGAACAGCTCATGCCACCAGAAATCGAGGTCATCGGTCCATTGCACCTCGCTGCCGGCGCGCCGGTACACGATGACGCTGTGTATGCAACTGCAATCGCCGTGCCGGAACGCCTCATCCACGATGGATTTCAGCGGCATCAGCTTGCCGCCGCGATATTGCGCATCGGCGGTGATCACGGCGCTCGCCTGCGCATCCACGATGCGCTCGTACAGGCTTTTTGACGAGAAACCGCCGAATACCACCGAATGGATCGCGCCGATGCGTGCGCAGGCCTGCATTGCCACCACCGCTTCGACGCTCATCGGCAGATAGATGATGACGCGGTCGCCTTTTTTGATGTTGCGGGACTTCAATGCATTGGCGAACTGGCAGACGCGGCCATGCAATTCGCGGTAGCTGACATGGGTGACTTTCCCGTCATCTGCCTCGAAGATGATCGCGGTCTTGTCCGGCTGGCTATCAAGATGCTTGTCAAGGCAATTCCATGAAACGTTCAGTTCGCCGTCCTCGAACCATTTATAGAACGGCGCGTTGCTTTCATTTAGCACGCTGGTGAAGGGTTTGCGCCACGTTATGTGTTCGCGCGCCAGTTTTGCCCAATATCCGGCGTAGTCCTGTTCTGCGGCATCAGCCAGAGCCCGGAAGGCCGCCATGCCCGATACGTTCGCCTGTTTGGCAAACGCAGCGGAAGGAGAGAACACGCGGGTTTCATTCAATACTGATTCAATATCATTCGACATATTTCTTCCTTGACCGTGCAGGGCAGTATTTTCCTTAAAGGGATTGTTGGAACCGATGTTGCGCCAACTGCGTTGACCGGCAAGCCGTCTTATTCGTCATCGCTGAAACGGGGTGACAAACTCTCTGCCGGGCCGGCATTGTCAGGATCTATCCAATCGGAAATGCCGATCTCGTCCTCGGCTTCCTGCAATGTCTCGCCTTCCTCATAATTGCTGTCGTCCCGGTACTGGATGTCTTCCTGCGCCTCAGCCAATGTGCTGAATGGGCCATACAATTTTCCCGTGGCACTGTCCTGCCAATAGAACCCGTCGGGACGCTCAATTATTTGCGCCTGATCGTTTTCAGATATCGGCTTTAAAGTGGGTTTCTCCTGGGTCATTTGACTATCCTGCGGTTTTTGCGTTATTGAACCCCGACTGTCAGCGTTGTTGGCAATCTGATCAAAATCGTCAGGTCGAAGTATAGTTCTTACCTGTCCATTGCTGCAATGAATTGATAGCAATGTTGCCATTACGCCATTGTAATGGTTTCATGGATAGCGATGGTTTACTTAATTTACATGCATTTATAGCCGTGTATAATGTGCGGCTTCGGGGCGTAGCGCAGCCTGGTAGCGTACTTGCATGGGGTGCAAGTGGTCGGAGGTTCGAATCCTCTCGCCCCGACCAATTCAATCAGGTGCGTGCTTTTCACCTAGTTCAAGTCAACCACCCCCAGAAAATCTCATCGCTCTCCTGTGTTTAGCCCCTGGGAATTCCTGCTTGGAAAATTCCAGCTTTAAGGGATCGGCACGGACTCAATTAATTCGCGGGACAACTTGTCTCCATCAAGAGTTTTTACACCCTGCACGCTTTGCAGGCGGTGGCTGGCCACGCCTGGCAGCACGGCCTGCACGTCTTCCGGGATGACCGCGTCGCGTCCGTCCAGTAGCGCCCAGGCGCGTGCCGCGGCAAGCAGCGACAGCCCGGCGCGGGGTGACAGGCCGTGCACGTAACGTGCCGATTCGCGCGTGTGGCGCACGATGGCCTGCACGTAGTCGAGCAGGGCGGGGGAAACGAATACCTGCCGCACCTTCTGCTGCAGGGCGAGCAGTTCTGCGGCCTCCATCTGCGGCGTGAGCCTGGACACAATCTCGCGCCGTTCCACTCCGGCGAGCAGGCCGCGCTCCGCCTGCGCGTCGGGATAGCCCAACTGGATGCGCATCAGGAAGCGGTCGAGTTGCGATTCCGGCAGCGGGAAAGTGCCGATCTGGTAAGTGGGATTCTGTGTGGCGATGACGAAGAACGGTACGGGCAGCGGGCGCGTGACACCCTCGATGGTGACTTGCTGCTCTTCCATCGCCTCCAGCAGCGCGCTCTGCGTCTTGGGCATCGCGCGGTTCACCTCGTCGGCCAGGATCATCTGCGCGAAGATCGGGCCGGGATGGAACTTGAATTCATTGCTGTCGCGCTGGAAGATCGAGACGCCGAGGATGTCGGCGGGCAGCATGTCGCTGGTGAACTGGATGCGCTGGAACTGCAATCCGAGCGAGCGCGCCAGCGCATGCGCCAACGTGGTCTTGCCCACGCCCGGCAGATCCTCGATCAGCAAATGCCCGCGTGCCAGCAGACAGGCCAGCGCGAGACGGATCTGGTGCGGCTTGCCGAGGATGACCTGCTCGGCCTGGGCGATGACGTTGTGCAGTGAGTTGCTCATGGGTGATACTCGCGTAATCTGTGATCGGGTTGCGCACGATAAGCTACCTGTGCGGCTTGCACAATAGTTCCCCGTGTGACGATACGTTTAGCCGGAAACTCGTATTGTCAAGCAGGGTGGGCACGTTTTTGTGCCCACCCTGCACGGCCGGGTAACTTTTTGGAAATTGGATAAGGCTCGCGCGTCTCAGATTTTGGCTGCATTGAAAGGATCACCTGTCAGGCCAGATTCAAACTGCTGCAGTTCGAGCGAACAGCATTGACACTTGCCCGCATGATTTTTCGATTTTCCTGGCGACCCATACAATATTTCCATCCGTGAATCGTCTTCACGGGTATGGATACGATGCTAACCACCAACGCGCTGATGGCTGAACAAGACCAACGCATCGCTGAAACCGTTTCGCGCGAGCGCGGGCGGCTCGGGAATTTCATCCGGCGGCGCGTGCCTGATGCGAGCGAGGCCGAGGACATTCTGCAGGATGTGTTCTATGAGTTCGTGGCTGCGTACCGGCTGCCGGAACCCCTCGAGCAGGTCGGCGCGTGGCTATATCGCGTGGCGCGCAATCGCATCATTGACCGCTTCCGCAAGAAGAAAGAGGAGCCGCTTCCCGAAGTAGCGGGCGACGCTGATGAAGGAGCCTGGCTGGATGAGGCTCTGCCGTCGGCGGATGCCGGGCCGGAAGCGGCTTATGCGCGGGCGGTGTTGCTGGAGGAGTTGTATGCCGCGCTGGCCGAACTGTCGGAGGATCAGCGTGCCGTATTCATCGCCCATGAACTGGATGGGCGCAGCTTCAAGGAACTGGCGGCGGAAAGCGGTGTGGGTGTGAATACCTTGCTGGCGCGCAAACGCTATGCGGTGCTGCATCTGCGCGCGCGCCTGCAAACGATCTATGACGAATTCAATCTGTAAAGGAGAATGGAGATGGGCATGAACTGTTGTAAATCGAAATGCTGGAAGATCGGGCTGCTGGTAGTGGTCGGCATTGCGGCATTGGGCGGGGTGGTGATGGCGCTGTGGAATTGGCTGATACCGACATTGTTCGTCGGCGGCAAAGAGATCGACTACCTGCAAGCGATGGGCGTGCTCCTGTTGAGCAAGATATTGTTCGGCGGCTTCCGTGGTCACGGCGGTCATGGACGCTGGCATCGCCATCGCTGGGAACAGATGACGCCGGAAGAACGCGAGAAATTCCGCACGGGGATGCGTGGCTGCTGCGGCAAGAGCAGGCAGGAGGAGACTGAGGCGAAGGAATGACAATGGAAGGAGTGGCTTGCGCAGGATGCGGTTCCTTCGTCACCCATCCTGCATGGTTGTGTGCGAATACCCACAGGGTACAGCAACCGCTGCGAGGTGAATTCGCACCTACAGCAAAATCGCCGCAACCACCTTGCGGTCTTCCGTCATCAGGATGTTGTAAGTGCGGCAGGCGGCCGGGGTGTCCATGCATTCCACGCCGATGCCCGCCGCGATCAGTTGCCGGTACAGGCGCGGGTGCGGGAAATGCTGTTGATTGCCGGTGCCGAGCAGCAGCACTTCCGGCTGGAGGCGCAGAAAATACTCGAAATGCGCTTCATCCAGCGCGGCGAAATCCTGCGGGCGCCAGTCGGTCAGCACCTGTTCCGGCGTGACCACGATGGCATGATTGTAGCGTTCGCCGCTCACCATGACGTAGCCTGCACCGTGGGCGGTGAAAATCTTTTGCGTAGCGCTGGTGTTGAGATGCAGTTTCAAGGGTGCTCCATTGTCGCGGCCTGATTTGCTGAGCGGGACGCGCTCGGATAGAATTGCGCCCCTTGCAGCACGTGATTACGAGCTGATTTTACCGGATTCACATCAGCTTGAAACAACAGATTGAGAGAATGAATTGAACCGATCCGACAGCGCCACTATGGACATCATGCGCCCTGTACTCAAATCCGCCAAGCTGGCCAATGTCTGCTACGACATACGCGGCCCGGTGATGGCGCGCGCGCGCCAGATGGAGGAGGAAGGGCACCGCATCATCAAGCTGAACATCGGCAACCTGGCGCCGTTCGGCTTCGAGGCGCCGGAAGAGATCCAGCAGGACGTGATCCACAACCTGCCGAATTCATCCGGCTACTCCGACTCCAAGGGGCTGTTCGCCGCGCGCAAGGCCATCATGCATTACGCCCAGCAGAAGAACATCGCCGGCGTGGGACTGGAGGACATCATCATCGGCAACGGCGCTTCCGAGCTGATCGTGATGGCGATGCAGGGCCTGCTGAATACCGGCGATGAAGTGCTGGTGCCGGCGCCGGACTATCCGCTGTGGACGGCGGCGGTGACGCTGGCCGGCGGCGCTGCAAAGCATTATTTGTGCGACGAGCAGAGCGGCTGGCTGCCCGACCTGGCCGATATCCGCGGCAAGATCACACCGAACACACGCGCCATCGTCATCATCAACCCGAACAACCCGACCGGCGCACTGTACCCGGACCAGGTATTGCTGGAGATTATCGAGATCGCGCGGCGCAACCAGCTCATCATCTTTGCCGACGAGATCTACGACAAGATGCTGTATGACGGCGCGACACATACCTCGATCGCCGCGCTGGCCGACGACGTGCTGTTCGTGACCCTGAACGGCCTGTCCAAGAACTATCGCGCATGCGGCTACCGCGCGGGATGGATGATCGCCTCCGGCGCCAAGAAGGATGCGCAGGATTATCTTGACGGACTCAACATCCTGGCGTCGATGCGGCTGTGTTCCAATGTGCCGGGGCAGTATGCGATCCAGACCGCGCTGGGCGGCTACCAGAGCATCAACGACCTGGTCGCGCCGAGTGGCCGCCTGACCAGGCAGCGCGATCTTGCATACAAATTGCTCACTGGCATTCCTGGCGTGACCTGCGTCAAGCCCAAGGCCGCTCTGTACCTGTTCCCGCGCCTTGATCCGGAGATGTACCCGATTGCGGACGACCAGAAATTCATCCTGGAATTGCTGGAAATGGAAAAGGTGCTGGTGGTGCAAGGCAGCGGCTTCAACTGGCCGCACACGGATCATTTCCGCGTGGTGTTCCTGCCCAACGCGGACGATCTGACCGAGGCGATCGGGCGCATCGCGCGTTTTCTGGAGATGTACCGCAAGCGGCATGGAAAATAACTGGTAGGGGCGTATGGCATACGCCCCTTGATGATAGAAATAGGCGGATAGGGCATATATTCAGGGCGTATGCCATACGCCCCTACCAAGGAAATTTAAATTGAAACCAATCAACGTGGGTCTTCTCGGCATCGGCACTGTCGGCGGCGGTGTGTACACCGTGTTGTCGCGCAATGCCGAAGAGATCACGCGCCGCGCCGGGCGCGATATCCGCATCACCGTGGTGGCGGACAAGGACATCCAGCGCGCGAAGGAAATCACCAAGGGCAAATGCCGCGTTACCGGCGATGCGTTTTCGGTCGTCAACGATCCCGATATCGACATTGTCGTCGAGCTGATCGGCGGCTGCGGTGTGGCGAAAGAACTGGTGCTGAAAGCCATCCACAACGGCAAACACGTGGTCACCGCGAACAAGGCGCTGCTGGCCATGCATGGCAACGAGATATTCCTGGAGGCGCAAAAGATGCGCGTGATGGTCGCGTTCGAGGCGGCGGTGGCGGGCGGCATCCCGATCATCAAGGCGGTGCGCGAGGGGCTGGCTGCCAACCGTATCGAATGGATCGCTGGCATCATCAACGGCACCACCAATTTCATCCTGTCCGAGATGCGCGACAAGGGGCTGCCGTTCGACGTGGCGCTGAAACAGGCGCAGGACCTGGGCTACGCGGAGGCCGATCCGACCTTCGACATCGAAGGCGTGGACGCCGCGCACAAGATCACCATCCTGTCCGCACTGGCCTTCGGCATCCCGATGCAATTCGACAAGGCCTACATCGAGGGCATCTCCAAACTGGATGCGATCGACATCAAATACGCCGAACAGCTCGGCTACCGCATCAAGTTGCTGGGCATCACCAAGCGCACGCCGGAAGGCGTGGAGCTGCGCGTGCATCCGACGCTGATCCCGGCCAAACGCCTGATCGCCAATGTTGAAGGGGCGATGAACGCCGTGCTGGTGCAGGGCGATGCGGTAGGCGCGACGCTGTACTACGGCAAGGGCGCGGGGGCCGAGCCGACCGCCAGCGCGGTGATCGCCGACCTGGTGGACGTGACGCGCATGCACACCGCCGACCCGGAAAACCGAGTGCCGCATCTCGCCTTCCAGCCGAACCAGATGGTGGACCTGAAAGTGCTGCCGATGGACGAGGTGCAGACCAGCTACTACCTGCGCCTGCGCGTGGCGGACAAGCCCGGCGTGCTGGCCGACATCACGCGCATCCTCGCCGACGAACAGATCTCCATTGACGCCGTGATCCAGAAGGAACCCGGCGAAGGCGAAGACCAGACCGACCTGATCATGCTCACCCATATGACACGCGAGAAGCGCGTCAACGCGGCGATTACGAAGATAGAAAGGCTGCCGGTGGTGGCAGGCAAGGTGACCAGGTTGCGGCTGGAAGAGCTGGGAAAATAATATGCTCCCCTCGCCCGCTTGCGGGAGAGGGGCTGGGGGAGAGGGTGGAAACGTTCACGCATTGATTCTCAATAGCCTCACCCCCATCCTGGCCTTCCCCCTGTGAGGGGGAAGGGACATGAGTTTGAGGATACACAATGAACTACATCTCCACCCGCGGCAAAGCGCCCGCGAAAACATTCACCGAGATCCTGCTGGGCGGACTGGCGCCGGATGGCGGACTATACCTGCCGGAACACTATCCGCAGGTGACGCGCGTTGAGCTGGATACGTGGCGCAATCTTCCTTACGCCGACCTTGCGTTCGCGGTACTGGCGAAATTCATCACCGACATTCCGGCGGACAATTTGCGCGACATCGTCGCCAGGACCTACACCGCCGCCATGTACAGCAACGGTCGCGCCGATTCCGATTTCACGCAGATCACGCCGTTGCGCACGCTGGAGCCGGGCGTGCATATCCTTGAACTGTCCAACGGCCCGACGCTCGCGTTCAAGGACATGGCGATGCAGTTGCTCGGCAACCTGTTCGAGTATGCGCTGGACAAGCAGCACGAAGAGCTGAACATCCTCGGCGCGACTTCCGGCGATACCGGTTCCGCCGCCGAATATGCGATGCGCGGCAAGCGCGGCGTCCGCGTGTTCATGCTGTCGCCGCACGGCAAGATGAGCATCTTCCAGCGCGCGCAGATGTATTCGCTGCAAGACCCGAACATCTTCAACATCGCCATCAACGGCATGTTCGACGACGCGCAGGACATAGTGAAGGCGGTGTCCAACGACCATGCGTTCAAGGCCAAATATAGGATTGGCACGGTCAACTCGATCAACTGGGCGCGCGTGTCGGCGCAGATCGTGTATTACTTCAAGGGCTACTTCGCTGCGACCCAATCCAATGACGAGCAGGTCGCGTTTTCGGTGCCGTCAGGCAACTTCGGCAACATCTGCGCCGGGCATATCGCGCGCATGATGGGCCTGCCCATCGGCCAGTTGATCCTCGCCACCAATGAGAACGACGTGCTGGACGAGTTCTTCCGCACCGGCGTGTATCGCCCGCGCGACACTCAACACACCTACGAGACCAGCAGCCCGTCAATGGACATTTCCAAGGCCAGCAACTTCGAGCGTTTCGTGTTCGACCTGGTCGGGCGCGACGGCGCGAAGGTGCGCGAATTCTGGAGCAAGGTGGATGCGGGCGGCGCGTTCGATATCAAGGGCACGGCCTATTGGGATGCGTTGCCGCAATTCCACTTCGCCTCCGGCAAGAGCACGCACCAGGATCGCCTGAAAACCATCCGCGAACTGTGGGAAGAATACGGCGTGATGATAGACACCCACACTGCGGATGGATTGAAAGTGGGATTGGAGCAGCGCCGCCCGAGCCTGCCGCTGATCTGCCTGGAAACCGCGTTGCCCGCCAAGTTTGCCGAGACTATTCAGGAAGCATTGGGGCGCGAACCGGAACGTCCCGCCGCGCTGGTCGGCATCGAGAAGCTGCCGCAACGCTGCGAAGTGATGGATGCGGATGTAACGAAGCTGAAGGCGTTCATCGCGGCACACGTTTCGGAATAACTTGTTGCAACGGAGAAAGCCTCATGCGGCGCACCCTCTCCCCTTGCCCTCTCCCCGAGGGGAGAGGGGCTCAGTCTGGCACGGCCTCAACGATTCCCTTCGCCCGCTTGCGGGAGAGGGGTAGGGGAGAGGGATGACCAACCTCATCCTGCTCATCCTCTGCTTCACCATCGGCATGCTGCTGCACCGCTACAAGCGCATGCCGGTCAACACGCCTGCCGTGCTCAACAGTTTCATCATCCACGTTTCGCTTCCCGCGCTGACGCTGTTGTATGTGCACGACCTGAAGCTCAGCGGCGATGTTGGCTTGATGGCGGCGATGGCGTGGATCTATTTTGCGCTGGCTGCGGGGTTCTTCTGGCTGATCGGGCGCTGGCTGGAGTTGCCGCGGCGCACGGTGGGCGCGCTGATACTGACCGGCGGATTGGGCAATACGTCCTACGTCGGCTTGCCGATGATTGAGGCCTATTACGGACACCGGGGACTTGCCAGCGGCATCATCGTCGACCAGCTCGGCTCCTTCCTGGTGCTATCCACTTTGGGGATCACCGTGGCCGGCATCTATTCGACGGGCCGTCCCACCGTCGGTGAAATGGCCAAGCGCATCCTGAAGTTCCCGCCGTTCATCGCATTGGTGATCGCGCTGTTGTTGATCCCTCTGGGGTATCCGGCATGGCTCACCATTGTGCTCAAGCGCATGGGCGATACATTGGCACCGCTGGCGCTGCTCGCGGTCGGCTTTCAATTGCGTCTTGGCCATCTTGCGGGCAATGGCAGGAACCTGTCGATAGGCTTGGCATTCAAGTTGGTGCTGGCGCCGCTGGTATTGTTCTTGTTATATGTGCCGCTGCTTGGCGCGCATGGCCAGGCCATCCAGATCACCTTGTTCGAAGCGGCCATGCCGCCGATGATCACCGCCGCGATTCTCGCGACCGAGCACGACCTCGATCCGCCGCTGGCGACGCTGATGGTTGCGCTGGGGCTGGTGATCTCATTCGCTACGCTGACTGGCTGGTGGTGGTTGATGCAGGGCGTGTAAGAGAGTATGTGGTCTTGCCTTGAGCGAATGGCCGACCGAGGCTGTGTGACAACTCAGATCAAAAGGGAGCGCCGAAGAATCGACCCGGCAGAACGCGTTGTAATCGATTCGTTTAAGACATGGTTTTGACACCCCTGAAAACTGATTGTAATTGAGTTTTCACACAGCCTCGACCCAAACGAGACGGACAATTTCCTCCACAGGAGTCGTTCACTATTTGCCACATCACAACAGTAATCAGCCCTGTTTCAGGAGTGCCTCAAACTCACCCAATGGTACTGGCATGCTGAACAAATACCCCTGAAAGGCAGGGCAGCCACGCAAATTGAGAAACTCCAGTTGCGCCTCGGTTTCAACCCCTTCGGCGATCACGTCCAGACCTAACGTCTCGGTCATGGCGATGATGGTCTGCACGATGGCGGCATCGTTAGGGTCAGTGGAAATATCGCGCACAAAGGATCGATCGATTTTGAGTTGACTCAACGGCAGTCGCTTGAGGTACTGCAGTGAGGAGTAACCGGTACCGAAGTCATCCATTGAGAAGCTGACTCCCAATGCTTTAATTTCAAGCATCTTACTGATCGTATCCTCGACATTTTCCAACACCGTACTTTCGGTCAATTCCAGCTTAAGGTGCGAGGTCTCTATCTCCTTGCCTTCCAGTTGGAGGCGCGAGGGCAGCACACCGCTTTCCAGCAATACCCGCCGCACCTGGACGACGAAGTCAGCCTGGCGGAACTGTTTACCGCTGACGTTCACCGCCAGGGTCAGGTGGCGTGTCAGCGCGTCATTTTGCCATTGTTTAAGTTGTGCGCAGGCGCTTTCCAACACCCATAAACCTATTGGCAAAATCAGCCCAGTTTCTTCGGCCAGCGGAATAAACTCCAGCGGAGAAACGAGGCCACGCTCGGGATGTTCCCAGCGCAGCAACACTTCCGCCCCTATTGGACGGCGCAGCTTGTCCACCTGGATTTGATAATGCAGCCGGAATTGTTGCTTTTCGATGGCATGACGCAGATCCTTTTCCAATGCCGCACGCACTGCCAATGCCGTTTGCATGCGCGGATCAAAAAAGCGAACAGCATTGCGCCCTTCCGTTTTGGCCTGATACATGGCGACATCGGCATGCATGAGCAAGTCTTCCGTGCTTTCCCGATGGCCGCTGAATAGACTGATTCCGACACTGACCGTGGATAGGCACTCATAATCATTCAACAGGTAAGGCTGACCCAGTTCGCTGCGGATTTTTTCCGCGACCAATTCGGTTTGGGTGGCCGCCTCATTCGCCGCGCTGCTCAAATCTTCCAGCACCACCACAAATTCATCGCCGCCCAACCTTGCCACGCTATCACCCTCGCGCACACAGGCAGTCAAACGGCGTGCCACCTCGATCAACAGCTGATCGCCCATTGCATGGCCCTGCGTATCATTGACGGTCTTGAAGTGATCCAGATCCAGAAACAGCAATGCGCCATGCCGGCCGTTGCGCGCGCTGACCGCCAGTGCCTGCTGTAAACGATCCACCAACAGACGGCGATTAGGCAGATCGGTCAGCGAATCGAAGAAGGCCAGTTGATGGATTTCCAGTTCCGACTTCTTGCGGTTGCTGATGTCGCGAGACACCGCAACGTAGTGTGTCACCCGATGGTTGTCGTCATAGACCGCCGTGATGGTCATTAATTTCGGATAGATTTCGCCATTTTTACGTCTGTCCCAGACCTCGCCAGACCATTTGCCGGTATTGAGCAACGCTGACCACATGGCCTGGTAGAAAGCTGCATCGTGCCGCCCGGACTGCAACATACGCGGGTTCTGGCCAACCACCTCTGCTGTGTTGTAGCCGGTAAGGTCCTGGAAGGCCTGATTGACGCGCAGTATCTTCGCCTCGGCATCGGTGATCAGGATCGCTTCCTGGGTGTCGAACGTGACCGCAGCGATGCGCATTGCATCATCGGTTTTCCTTTGTTCAACCAGTAGTGCAAATCTGGTCAGCGCATAGGATATATCTGTAGTCATGCCCTCCAGCAGGTTACGCGTGGGCTCGTCGAAGGCATCGACCACGACCGTATACAGCATGAGAGCGCCGATGACCCTGCCATTGCGGTGCAGTGGCAGGGATGCAACACCGCCCCATCCATAACTTGCGCCGCGCTTGTGCCACTGTGCGAGACTCTGCTCATTCTGAAAATCCTGAATCCACACTGGCCGGTCTTCGCGGATAGCCGTTCCGGTCGGCCCGTGCCCGGAAGGCGCGTTGGCATCCACCAGAATCTGAATGCCGTCCAGATATTCCGTGCCCGTGCCATAGCAGGCCACCGGTTCGACCTTGCGGGTCACCTCATCCACCAAGCCTATCCATGCCATCTTCATACCGCCGAACTGCACCGCATCGCAGCAGACTTGCTGGAACAACTCGTCTTCGGTGGTGCAGCGCACGATGGACTGGTTACATTGATTCAGCGCGGCATAGATATTGATCAGGCGCTGGATCTTTGCTTCGCTTGCCTTGCGTTCGGTGATGTCATCGTGAGCCGCTACCCAGATCCGCCCAAAATGTGGATGATCAAAAGTTGAAATACTGACATGGCACCAGAAAGGCGTTCCATCCTTTCTGATGTTGTGCACCTCACCGTTCCACACTCCCGCTCTCTCAAGCTGGTTATTTATCCTATTTGCCACCGCTTCAGGACTGGTTTCGGCAGGGGCATTTATTACGCTCACATGCTTGCCGATGAGTTCGCCAGATTGATAGCCAAACATACGTTCAAACTGCGGGTTGGTGTAAACAATCACCCCGTCGCTGGGGCGGACCAGAAAAATGCCTTCTGCCAAGCTGGTCAAGATATTGCTGTGGAATCGCAACAGCTCCTCGGCTCGTTTGCGCTCAGTGATATCGCGGACAATGCTGAAAACGCGTATTTGCCCATCCAGTTCTACTGTCCTGCTGCAAATCTCAACAGGCAAAACGGAACCATCCTTACATACTTGAGCTGATTCGTATATCAAAAATTCTTGTTGCTGAACCTTGGCAAATCTGTTGCCCAGCATGGCGGCAAACTCAGGCAAAATCAAACTGCCGATATGCTTCCCCACCATCTCGGCCTTCGTATAGCCTAGCCGCTTATGGGCGATATGATTGATCTCCTTGATGAAGCCATCCGTATCAAGAATAAACATGGCATCGGCGGCCAGATCGAATAGCGTATGAAAACCTTTTTCACTAATCATCGACGCCACCTCGGTCTGTTTATATTCTGCCATAGTGATAGAGGACGACTAAACTAATTAATACCTCAATGATCATTGAATATGACCCTTCCGCGATCAGCTTACATTCCGAGTTATGGACATATAGAACCAATTATAGACACAGCTTATTATCGGCCGCTCTTCGCTAATAATAAACAGGCATTTTAGACATGCTGTTCTATTGTTATGGGCCATATCGGGAAGCCGGTCATTACTCGATAATGGGGTTGAATGACAGCTATTGAGAAAATCTGCGACTGTCCGCTTGTACCACGTTGCGGACGGTTACACTTATCTGTCTCAATTTCACAGCCCATTCCGACTTAAAATAAAACCCGCCCATCATGGGCAGGGTTCTGTTTTCGCGCCACCCGATAAATCAGCCAGCCAGTTTCCTGTTTGCCGCATCCACCGCGACCCCGCGCTTGATCGGCGCCTTGACGCGACCAAGCACGTCGTCGAGTGCGCTGAGGCAGAGCCGCACGTTGCGCGGGTTGCTGGCGTGTCCCATCAGGCCGATGCGCCACACCTTGCCGGCCATCGCGCCAAGGCCCGCGCCGATCTCCAGTTGGTAGTCGGACAACAGCATGGAACGCACCGCGGCTTCATCGACTCCTTCCGGCACGGAGATCGCGTTCAGTTGCGGCAGGCGTTCCGCTTCCGGCACCACGAAATTCAGGCCCATCGCTTCCAGTCCCGCGCGCAGCGCGAGATGATTGTTCTGGTGGCGCGCCCAGGAATTTTGCAGACCTTCCTCCTGCAATATCACCAGCGCCTCGTGCAGGCCATACAGCGCGTTGATCGGCGCGGTGTGGTGGTAGGCGCGTTTGGTCGCGCCGCCCCAGTAGCCCATCACCAGATTGAGGTCCATGAACCAGCTCTGCACCTTGCTCCTGCGGTTTTTGATCTTTTCCAGCGCCTTCGCGCTGAAGCTGACCGGCGAGAGGCCGGGCGTGCATGACAGGCATTTCTGCGTGCCGGAATAGATCGCGTCGATGTTCCACTCGTCCACCTTGAGCGGTGTGCCGCCGAGCGAAGTGACCGCGTCGACGATGGCCAGGCAGTTGTGCTGGTGCGCAATCCCGACCAGCGTCTTGGCATCGGACTGCGCGCCGGTGGAGGTTTCCGCGTGAACGAAGGCGACGACCTTTGCATCAGGATTGGCCTTCAGCGCGTCTTCCAGTTTCTGCGGATCGACCACGCGTCCCCAGTCATCCTGCACCATCACCGCGACGCCGCCGCAGCGTTCTACGTTCTCTTTCATGCGTCCGCCGAACACGCCGTTCTGGCACACGATGACCTTGTCACCCGGCTCGACCAGATTGACGAAGCAGGTTTCCATGCCGGCGGAACCCGGCGCGGAGACCGGCATGGTCAATTCATTTTTAGTCTGGAAGGCATATTTCAACAGCGCTTTCATCTCGTCCATCATGGCCACGAACACCGGGTCGAGATGGCCGAGCGTCGGGCGCGACATGGCTTCCAGAACGCGCGGGCTGACATCGGACGGACCGGGCCCCATCAGAACGCGCTGCGGCGGGTGGAATGATTTTATAGTCATGCTGTTTCCTTTCCATGTATTAAGGTTACGGTGGTTTGATTCTAGCCAGTTTCCAGCAACTCTATCCAGTGCCTGACCGGCAGATCGCTCGCGCTGGCCAGATGCATCTGACAGCCGACATTGGCGGTGGCAATGATTTCCGGCTTGCCGTGATTTAGCGCAGCCAGTTTATTTTGCAGAAGTTGTTGTGACAGCGCGGCTTGCAGCAGAGTATAAGTGCCCGCGGCGCCGCAGCACAGATGGCTATCCGCGACATGAACAAGCTCATAGCCGCAACATTGCAAAATTGCTTCCACCGTGCCGCCGAGTTTCTGGCCGTGTTGCAGGGTGCAGGACGACTGGTAGGCTACACGCATGCCTTTGCCGATATGCTCAAATGCATTCAAGTTTTCACGATTCAGTATCTCGCTCAAGTCGCGGGTCAGTGCGCTGATGCGCGCAGACCTGGCTGCATATTGTTTATCATCTTTCAGTGCGGCGCCGTACTCCTTGACCATCAGCCCGCAGCCACCCGCGGTGATGATGATGGCCTCCGCACCGCTCTCGACATGCGGCCACCATGCATCGATGTTGCGGCGCATCATTGCGCGCGCGCCTTTTGGGTCGGCCAGATGCTGGTTCAGCGCACCGCAGCAACCTGCGCCCGGCGCGCTGACCAGCGAGATGCCGAGGCGGTCCAGCACGCGCGCCGCCGCCGCATTGGTGTTCGGCGCACTCAGCGGCTGGATACAGCCTTCCAGCACCAGCATGCGCCGTGTGTGGCGTGATACCGGTTGTGCGGGAGCGATTTGTTTGGCCGGAATCTTCTTCTGCAGGTGTGTTGGCAGCAGCGAACGAAACATGCGTGCCATGGCCAACGCAATGGAAATGCGCGCGGTGTAGGGCAGTACTTCAAGCATGGCCCGGCGCAGCAGTCTTTCTGAAAGCGGGCGCGGCGCCAGTTCTTCAACCATCTCGCGCCCTATGTCTGCCAGGCGGCCGTAGCGCACGCCGGACGGACAGGTGGTTTCGCAGGAGCGGCAGGTCAGGCAGCGGTCCAGATGCAGGCGGGTTTTGCCGCTGGCCTGTCCGGTCTCCAGCATCTCCTTGATCAGATAGATCCGCCCGCGCGGGCCATCCAGTTCGGAGCCCAGCAACTGATAAGTCGGACAGGTCGCGTTGCAGAATCCGCAATGCACGCAGGCGCGCAGGATGGCATCGGCTTCCGCGATAACCGGAGAATTCAGCAGATGGGGAGAGATGGAAGTTTGCACGCTATAAATTGGCGTACAGCCGGCCGCGATTGAAAATATCTGTTGGGTCGAAGCTGGCCTTGAGGCGCTGATGTATGGTCAGCAGCGGCGCGGGCAGCGGCTGGAATATTTCGTCTTCGCCATTGCCGCCGCGAAACGCCGTGACATGCCCGCCGGCCAGTTCGACGCGGTGGCGAATTGCCGTTATATCTTCATCGCTAGATAGCCAGCGTTGTGCGCCGCCCCAGTCCAGCAGCCATGATCCTTCGATGGACAATGGCGGCGTGGCGGGTTTGACCATGACTCGATACAGCGTGCTGCTGTGACGGAAGAAGGGCAGCTCATGTTCGCGCAGCGCATGCCAGAATGTTTCCGCTTCAGGCACCATCTCACCCGGAATTTTTGTGCGCGCTTCCCTGACCGCCTGCTCGCTGCCGGAAATACGCAGGTAGCAGAGGTCACCGTGATAGCAGGCTGCATCTACCGGATACGGTTTGCTCAACAGGCCGCTCATGCTTTCGATGGCCTCGGCCGGACTGCATTCGTGTGCCAGGGTGATGCTGGCCGCCGGGCGCGGCAGCACTTTCAGGCTGATCTCAAGCAAAATGCCCAGCGTGCCATAGGCTCCGGCCATCAGGCGCGAGACATCGTAGCCCGCGACGTTCTTCATCACCTGTCCGCCGAAGCGCAGTATCTCTCCGCGTCCGTTCAGCAGCTTGCAGCCCAGCACGAAGTCGCGCGCCGAGCCACTGTAGGGTCGGCGCGGCCCGGACAGCCCGCAGGCGATGGTGCCGCCCAGGGTGGCGCTGGCGCCGAAATGCGGCGGCTCGAACGCCAGCATCTGTCCGGCTGCGGCCAGCGCGGCTTCGATTTCTTCAAGTGTGGTGCCGCCGCGCGCCGTCAGCACCAGTTCGCGCGGGTCATACTCCACGATGCCGAGATGCGTGCCGACGTCGATCTGCGCGGCATGGCTGGTGTGCCCCAGAAAGGATTTGCTGTCGCCGCCGGTGATGTCAAGCGGAGTCGCATCCTGCAATGCATCCAGCACCTGTTGCTGCAGCGCTGCGCTGATATTCCGGTCGTGCATCAGTAGCGCTCCAGTTCAGCGTGGGGAAGCTGCCCGTGGTGCACATGCATGGCGCCAAATTCCGCACAGCGTTGCAGTGTGGGAACGGCCTTGCCGGGATTGAGCAGGCCGGCCGGATCGAATGCGGCTTTGATGGCATGGAACTGGTTCAGCTCGGCGCTTTGAAACTGGATGCACATCTGGTTGATCTTCTCCATGCCGACACCGTGTTCGCCGGTGATGCTGCCGCCGACTTCCACGCAGAGCAGCAGGATGCGACGGCCGAATTCCTCGGCGCGTTGCAGCTCGCCTTCCTTGTTGGCATCGAACAGGATCAGCGGATGCAGATTGCCGTCCCCGGCGTGGAATACGTTGGCGACCGGCAATCGGTATTGCGCCGACATCTCGCTGATACGGCGCAGGACATGCGGCAACTGGCGGCGCGGAATGGTGCCGTCCATGCAGTAATAGTCCGGGGAGATGCGTCCCACGGCGGGGAAGGCCGATTTGCGCCCTTTCCAGAACAGTTGCCGCTCGGCTTCATCGACCGCGGTGCGGACTTCGGTGGCGCCGCTGGAGGTCAATATCCTGCGCACCAGCATGATGTATTCGGACACTTCGGCATTGGTGCCGTCCAGTTCGCACAACAGGATCGCCTCGGCATCACGCGGATAACCCGCGTGCACGAAATCCTCCGCCGCCTGGATGGCGAGCCGGTCCATCATTTCCAGTCCGGCGGGAATGATGCCCGCGGCGATAATCGCGCCGACCGCTTCACCGGCTTTGGCCACATCGGCAAAAGCGGCCAGCACCACCTGCGCGCGTTCGGGCCTGGGCAGGAGCTTGACGGTCACTTCGACGATGATGCCGAGCATGCCTTCGGAGCCGGTCATCAGCGCCAGCAGATCATAGCCGGGCGAGTCGAGGGTCTCGGCGCCGATGGTCAGCAACTCGCCTTCTGCCGTGACCACCTTCAGCATCAGGATGTTGTGCACCGTAAGGCCATATTTCAGACAGTGCACCCCTCCGGAATTTTCCGCGACATTGCCGCCGATGGTGCAGGCGATTTGCGACGAGGGGTCGGGTGCGTAATACAGTCCATACGCTGCTGCCGCCTCGGATATGGCCAGGTTGCGCACGCCCGGCTGCACGGTCGCCATCGCGTTATGCGGATCGATGCTCAGGATGTGCCTGAATTTGGCCAGGCTCAGCAGCACGCCGTCCGCCAGCGGCAATGCCCCGCCGGAAAGCCCGGTACCCGCGCCGCGCGCCACCACCGGGACTTGCCGTGCATGGCACAGGCGCAAGATGCTTTGCACCTGCTCTATGGTCTCCGGCAGCGCCACGACCAGCGGCACCTGCCGATAGACCGACAATCCATCGCATTCAAACGGGCGCAAATCCTCGGCGTCAGCCAGGACGGACTCCGCTGGCAACAAGCTGCGCAGTGCACTGATCAGTGCAACATTTTCTTTTCGGTTAAACGACAAGGGGACTCCAACGACTGGCGTACGAGTAAGTATAGTAAAATAGTCGAGTATAAAATTCCAGCGGTATGAACGACCATAATCAAATCAATTTTGCAGGGAGTCTATTGGCCATGAATGCATGGGACGAGCGTTACGCAAGCGAGGATTACCTGTTCGGCATCGAGCCGAATGCCTTTCTGGTGTCGAAGCACGACTTGCTCAAGCCGGGCATGAGCTGCCTCGCGGTGGCGGACGGCGAAGGGCGCAACGGCGTGTGGCTGGCGCAGCAGGGATTGCACGTATTGTCGGTGGAGGCATCGGCGGTGGCGCTGGAGAAGGCAAAGAAACTGGCGCAGCAACGCGGCGTGGCAATCGATTTCGAGCAGGCCGATCTTGCGCACTGGGAATGGCCCGAGAATCAATTCGACGCGGTGGCGGCGATCTTTATCCAGTTCGCGCCGCCGGCGTTGCGCCAGCAGATATTCGAGGGCATCAGGCGTTGCCTCAAGCCGGGCGGACTGCTGCTATTGCAAGGTTACACTCCGCGCCAGCTCGAATTTTGCACCGGCGGCCCGCCGGTGGCGGAAAACATGTATACCGAACCGATGCTGCGCGCGGCGTTCGCCGAAATGAGGTTGCTGCATTTTGCCGAGCACGACGACGTCATCCGCGAAGGGACGGGTCATCACGGCATGTCGGCGCTGATCGATCTGGTGGCGCAACAATCATGAATCAGTTCATGTTGCGAAAGGGCGGGCAATGTGGCTGCAGTCGCCGTTATCATACGCCTTTGGAATCATGGACAGAGCCCGGGAGAAATCAATATCCTGTTCCCCGGCACTATCCGCCGGTCAATTTTATTAGTTGAGGCAAACATGGCAATCTTCAAACTGCTGCACATTCTTTCCATCGTCATCTGGGTCGGCGGAATGTTTTTTGCCTACATGGTGCTGCGCCCCAGCGCCGCAGAAATTCTGCAACCTCCGGAACGCCTGAAGCTATGGGACAGCGTCTTCAGCCGATTTTTCAAATGGGTATGGCTGGCCGTGGTGCTGGTGCTGGCAAGCGGCCTTTTCATGATCATGATATTCGGCGGCATGGCAGTGGTGCCTCGTTACATCCATGCGATGTTGCTGCTGGGGATCGTGATGGCGCTGATCTTTGCCTATGTGTTTTTTTCCTGTTACAAAATCCTCAGCCGCATGGTGGCGGCGCAGGAATGGCAGGGGGCGGGCGAGATGCTGGCGAAGATACGCAAGCTGGTTGCGCTGAACCTGGGCATCGGTTTGCTGACCATTGCCGTGGCGATACTCGGCCGCATGATCTAATCAGAGGTGAGCGCGCGCCCACTGCACGATGCTCGCAGTGTCCATCGCCCCGGCCTGGCGCGCAATCTCGCGTCCCCCCTTGAATAGAGCCAGTGTGGGGATGCTGCGGATATTGAAGCGTGCCCCCAGTTGCTGCGCTTCCTCGGTGTTCACTTTGGCCAGGCGCATGCCCGGTTCCAGACGGGCAGCCGCCTGCACGAAGGCGGGCGCCATCGTGCGGCACGGGCCGCACCAAGGCGCCCAGAAATCCACCAGCACCGGTATGTCGTTGCGTGTGATGTGCTGGTTGAAGTTGCCGCTGTCAAGTTCCAGCGGATGCGCGTTGAACAGCGGCTCCCTGCATTTGCCGCAGGCGGGATGCTCGTTCATTTTTGTCGAGGGTACGCGGTTCACAGCATTGCAATGCGGGCAGACGATATGCAGAGAGTCGGTCATGCTGCTTCCTTTCCGGTCGGTTTCCAACAAGATGGGGATGGCGGCGGAAAAATCAAATCCCGCTTAGCGATTTTATCGGGCTGGGCTGCGTCTCGAGATGGCCTGCGACATCGCCTTCATGGAACAGCCGGAAGGAACCGGGCGGCATGGAGATCCAGTTCTCGTTGTCGGTGAGCGGCAAGGTGGCGATCACCGCCACGCGGTCATTGGGTGTGGTCACCTGGCTGAAATCCACCGTCACATCTTCGTCCTTCAGGTGCGCCATGTTGAACGGCGCGCGCCGGACGACATAGCTCAACTCGGTGGAACAGTGCGCCATCAGCCATTCGCCGTTGGACAGCAGGAAATTGAAGATGCCCATGCCGGAGAGCGGATGGATCAGTTCATGCAGCGCGGCGAACAGCGCATCGCGTGCGGGCGGCTCATCGCCGAAACGCTGCCGCAGGCTTTGCAGCAGCCAGCAGAAGATGTGTTCGCTGTCGGTGTTGCCGACAGGCATAAAGCTGCCGTCCAGTTCGGGCCGGAACTGCGGCAGGTTGCCGTTGTGCGCATATACCCAATAGCGCCCCCACAACTCGCGCTGGAAGGGATGCGTGTTTTCCAGCGACACGGTGCCCTGCGTCGCCTTGCGGATGTGTGCGATGACATTCAGCGAACGGATCGGGTAATTGCGCACCAGTTCGGCGATGGGCGACTGCGCCGAAGGCTGCGGATCGAGGAACAGGCGCACGCCGCGTCCCTCGAAGAAGGCAATGCCCCAGCCGTCGGCATGCACATCGGTTTCGCCGCCGCGCTTCTGGAAGCCGGTGAAGGAAAAACAGATGTCGGTGGGGGTATTGCAGTTCATGCCGAGCAGTTGGCACATGCTGTTCTCCGCTTTGCGTAGTCTGAAATTCGATTCAGGCCACCGAGAGCACAGAGTACACAGAGCGGACGGCTTTTCTCTGTGATCTCTGAGTACTCTGTGGCTGGATGTTCTTACTTGAAACGCATCGACAAATCCACCGCCTGCACATTCTTGGTCAGGCTGCCGATCGAGATGCGATCCACGCCGGTCTCGGCGATGGATCGCACCGTGTCCAGGTTGACGCCGCCCGAAGCCTCGAGCTCGGCACGCCCGGCGTTCAGCGCGACGGCGGCACGCATAGCGTCCAGCCCGAAGTTATCGAGCAGGATCAGCTTCGCGCCCGCATCCAGCGCCTCGCGCAGCTCACCCAGGTTCTCCACCTCGATCTGAATTGTCACATCCGGCGCAGCGATGCGGGAAGCCTGTTGCAGCGCGGGACGGATGCCGCCCGCCGCGAGGATGTGATTCTCCTTGATCAGGATGCCATCGAACAGGCCGATGCGCTGGTTATGCCCGCTGCCGACCGCCACCGCATACTTCTGCGCCATGCGCAGGCCGGGCAGCGTCTTGCGCGTGTCCATGATCTTCGCCCGGGTGCCTGCTATCGCATCCACGTAACGGCGCGTTGCGGTGGCCGTGGCGGAAAGGACCTGCAGAAAATTCAGCGCAGTACGCTCCGCTGTGAGCAGTGCCCGCGCCTCGCCGTGTATCTCGCACAGCATCTGATTGGCCTCGGCCACTTCGCCCTCGCGCAACGTCCAGTGGATCTCGCAATTCGCGTCCAGCGCGCGGAAGCAGCCCTCGAACCACAGCGTGCCGCACAGCACCATGGGCTGGCGCGTGATGACCGTGGCCTGCGCCTGCGCGTGTTCCGGGATCAGTTGCGCGGTAAGGTCGCCGCTGCCCACGTCTTCTTCCAGCGCGGCGGCGACGTTGGTGCGGATGTGGGGGGCGAGATTCAGGGCTGCCAGCATATTGAGTCTTTCAGTAATGCAGCGTGTGCTGCGCGCATGATTTTAAAATAATGTTACGTATATGGCGCATGTCGCGTGTACTCAACGAGATACCCTTCGCCGTAGTCTAGGATATAGATGTTGTGGAAATTATTGAGAGATGTCTTACTTAAGGCTGAATTTGCGAGGCTTAGGAAGGTCTGCTGATCGATCGCCTCACAATAGGTGACGGCATGAATAATCAGGTCGCAGTCGGGTATTCTGTGATCTCGCTTGCCTTCCAGTGCCTTAACGAGACCACCCAAGTAAATTTGATTCCGTTCATCAGTGGAAAGCATATCCTCCCGATTGGAAATCGATCCATCAGGCTCCTTGCGGAATGGCCCCCAGCCTGAGGATTGTCCATCCGAGTTGAGCTTCTTCATGTGAAGTTTGTGATCGTAGCCCCAATTGGGGTATTTGGGCGTCCAGATCGGCCCCGCCAATGTTATTTGCAACCTGCGTTCACCCTTTCCCTTCTTCAGCTCGATATCCGCGTCCGCACCTTTATCGCAGATTCTAAATTGCGTGTTGTCAGCAAGATGGATTTGCCTAGCGAAGTGGAGAAGCGGGTAGAGTTCCTCATTGCGCAGTTTCATCCAAGGCTGTTGCGCGAGTCGCAGGTCGTGATCGAGTTGTTTATTTTGGCGACGGGCTAACAAAAGGTCATTTTCAAAAACTGTCAAATCTTTGAGGGTGTGCCAACGCCCTCTAATGAACGGGAACTCAAGGGTGTATGGGGTCGGAGACATTTTATTAAATCACTTCAACCAACTCGGAGTACTGGCGCAGTAATCCATCTGCTGTCAGCAATTTCAAAGGTTCGGACATGGCTTGCGCAATGAGCATGCGGTCGAACGGGTCGCGATGGTATTCCGGCAGGCTGGCGGCCTGCGCACTGTGCCTTGCGGTAATCGGCAATTCGATGAATCCGCTGGAGGCGATCCCGGCGATCAGGTCGTTAGTGCTGGCTTGTAATCTGCCTTGCCTGATTTTGATGCCCGCTTCCCAGATCGATGCGGCACTGACGAACACGACATCAGCAATTTCTATCCGATTGAAAACGGGCTTCGGCAGTTTGCGCGATGCGGCTAGGTACCACAGGAAGATATGGGTATCGAGCAACAGGCGCATCAGGCTTTTCCTTCAAAGGCGTCCAGCAGGTCTTCCGGCAGTGGCGCATCGAAGTCGTCAGCAATCTTGATTTTCCCCTTCAGGAAGCCGGGCTGGCGTAGGGGCCTGGCAGGTTTGATCCCCGTCAATTTCGCCATGGGCTTGCCTGATTTTGCAATGATGATTTCCTGCCCCTTGCTGACTTCCTCCACCAGTCTGGAGAGGTGTGTTTTGGCTTCGTGGATGTTGAACGTGTTCATGGTGTACTCCGCTGGTATTAGTTTAGTCTAGTCCAGTTGCGACGGCAAGGCAACTGTTCCATGAAGACCACTGTCCCTGGGCGTTAACCCGTGTCTTTGACGCCGCCGAGCAGGTTGGCCGGCACCGCTTCGTGGATACGCCTGGGGGTGGCGAGGTTAAGGTTGTCCATGATGCGGACGAATTCCTCCAGCGTTTTGCCAGCGATGCGGGTATTGAGCACTTTCTCTTCGCCGATGCTGCTCACGCGCCGCCCCTTGTAGTCGTGGCCCGGATAGATCAGCGTTTCATCCGGCAGCACGAACAGTTTTTGCGTGATGCTATGGTACAGCTCGACCGCGCTGCCGTTCTGGAAGTCGGTGCGGCCGCAGGCATTGATCATCAGCGTGTCACCGGTGAACAGCCGGTCGCGCCACAGGTAGCACAGGCTGCCCGGCGTGTGCCCCGGCGTGGCGATGACGCGGATGGACTCGCTGCCAAAGGCCAGGATATCGCCATCCGCCAACAGCCGGTCATAACCGGGGGCGCCACAGTTCTGGGCGATCACCGTAGTCGCGCCGGTGCGCTGCTTTAGCGTTTGCGAGCCGGTAATGTGGTCGGCATGGACGTGCGTGTCCAGCACCCAGCGCAATGTCAGCTTGAGCGATCCGAGCAGTGACAGGTAAATCTCGACCTGTTCCAGCACCGGGTCGATGATTACCGCAGTGCCCTGTTCATCGGCGAGCAGGTAGGTGAGGGTGGAGGAATCCGGGTCAAACAACTGGCGGAATATCATGGCCGAGCCCTTTCACGATGGTAGCCACAGGTATATATGGGTTGCCCGCCATTTTGCAAGGCTTGAAATTCCGGTAACGTGCCCAATTTAACTAGCAATCCAATCATTACGACAAAGGATATGTCATGCGTTTCGACAAACTGACCACCAAGTTCCAGCAGGCGCTGTCCGATGCGCAAAGCCTGGCCGTCGGCAGCGACAACCAGTTCATTGAGCCGCAGCACCTGTTGCTGGCTCTGCTCAACGATGCCGACAGCGGGGCAGTCTCGCTGCTGGCCCGCGCCGGCGGCAATGTCAATGCGCTGAAAACATCGCTGAATGACGCTGTGTCACGCCTGCCGAGGGTGGAAGGCCACGGCGGCGAAGTGCAGGTCGGGCGCGACCTGTCCAATTTGTTGAATTTAACCGACAAGGCCGCGCAGAAGCGCGGCGATGAGTTCATCGCCTCGGAAATGTTCTTGCTCGCGGCTTGCGATGACAAGGGCGAAACCGGACGCCTGCTCAAACAGCATGGCGTGGCGCGTGCGCCGCTGGAGCAGGCCATCACCACCGTGCGCGGTGGCGAGACGGTCGGCAGCGCCGAGTCCGAAGGACAGCGCGAATCGCTGAAAAAATACACGATTGATCTGACCGAGCGCGCCCGCCAGGGCAAGCTTGACCCGGTGATCGGGCGCGACGATGAGATTCGCCGCGCGATCCAGGTATTGCAACGCCGCACCAAAAACAATCCGGTGCTGATCGGCGAGCCCGGCGTGGGCAAGACCGCCATCGTGGAAGGTCTGGCGCAGCGCATCGTCAACGGCGAAGTGCCGGAATCGCTGAAGGGCAAGAAGGTGCTGAGCCTGGACATGGCGGCATTGCTGGCGGGTGCGAAATATCGCGGCGAGTTTGAAGAGCGGCTGAAAAACGTGCTCAAGGAAATCGCCCAGGAACAAGGGCGCATCATCGTGTTCATCGACGAATTGCACACCATGGTCGGCGCGGGCAAGGCCGAGGGCGCGATGGATGCGGGCAATATGCTCAAGCCCGCACTGGCGCGCGGCGAATTGCATTGCGTCGGCGCGACCACGCTGGATGAATACCGCAAATACATCGAGAAGGATGCCGCGCTGGAACGCCGCTTCCAGAAAGTGCTGGTGGATGAGCCGAGCGTGGAGGCGACCATCGCCATTCTGCGCGGCTTGCAGGAAAGGTACGAACTGCATCACGGCGTGGACATCACCGACCCGGCCATCATCGCCGCGGCGGAACTGTCGCACCGCTACATCACCGACCGCTTCCTGCCGGACAAGGCGATCGACCTGATCGACGAGGCCGCCGCGCGCGTCAGGATGGAAATAGATTCCAAGCCCGAGGTGATGGACAAGCTGGATCGCCGATTGATCCAGCTCAAGATCGAACGCGAAGCGGTGAAGAAGGAAAAGGACGAAGCCTCGCAGAAACGTTTCGCGCTGATCGAGGACGAAATTAAAAAACTGCAGCGCGAGTACGCCGATCTGGAAGAGATATGGAAGGCCGAGAAGGGCGCGGCGCAAGGCACGGCGCATCTCAAGGAAGAGATGGACAAGGTGCGCGCCGAGATCGTCAGGCTGCAACGCGAAGGCAAACTGGAACAGGTAGCAGAACTGCAATACGGCAAGCTGCCGCAGCTCGAAGCCAGGCTGAAGGAAGCGGTGCATGTCGAGGAAAACAAGCCCAAGAACCGTTTGCTGCGCACCCAGGTCGGTGCGGAGGAGATCGCCGAAGTGGTGAGCCGCGCGACCGGCATTCCGGTGTCCAAGATGATGCAGGGCGAGCGCGACAAGCTGCTGCACATGGAAGACAAGCTGCACGAGCGCGTCGTCGGTCAGGACGAAGCAGTGCGTCTGGTGAGCGACGCGATCCGCCGTTCGCGTTCCGGCCTGTCCGACCCGAACCGCCCGTATGGCTCGTTTTTATTTCTTGGACCGACCGGCGTGGGCAAGACCGAGCTGTGCAAGGCATTGGCCGGTTTCATGTTCGACTCCGAAGATCATCTGATCCGCATCGACATGAGCGAGTACATGGAGAAGCATTCCGTGGCGCGCCTGATCGGCGCGCCGCCCGGCTACGTAGGTTATGAAGAAGGCGGCGGGCTCACCGAGGCGGTGCGGCGCAAACCCTATTCCGTGATCCTGCTCGACGAAGTGGAGAAGGCGCACCCCGACGTGTTCAACGTGCTGCTGCAGGCGCTGGACGACGGGCGCATGACCGACGGCCAGGGGCGCACCGTGGACTTCAAGAACACCGTGATCGTGATGACCTCCAACCTCGGCAGCCAGATGATCCAGCAGATGTCCGGCGACGACTATCAGGTGATCAAGCTCGCGGTGATGGGCGAAGTGAAGAGCTACTTCCGTCCCGAGTTCATCAACCGCATCGACGAAGTGGTGGTGTTCCACGCGCTGGACGAAAAGAACATCAAGTCCATCGCGCGCATCCAGCTGCAGCACCTGGAAAAACGCCTCGCCGCGATGGAAATGAAACTGGACATCAGCGATGCCGCACTGGCCGAGATCGCCAACGCAGGCTTCGACCCGGTGTACGGCGCAAGACCGCTGAAACGAGCGATCCAGGCGCAACTGGAGAATCCGTTGGCCAAGGCCATACTCGAAGGCCGCTTCGCCGCGAAAGATACGATCAAGGTGGACTGCAAGGGCGGGGTGATGAAGTTCGAGAAAGGTTAAGCGCTAAAGAGAAAGCCCGGCATGCCGGGCTTTTCTTTGTGGGCACAGTATTGAAGCAAGTGGCATAGATCGGGGGCGAGACCAGTTTCGCACCAAGTGTTTAAACCAAGCCGTTCCATCCACCGTGCCTAACTTTTCAAGAATGGGGACTACACATCGGTTACGCAATGCATTGATCGTATCTTGTCTAACTTCGCCACTCTTCTGCACTTCTGCCCAAACCTCACGAAGATCAATTCGGCCTAAAGTTGCAGGAATGCCCGCAGCGCCTTCAGCGCCAACCGTGTGTGTTCTGCCCCCGCGCCATCACTTGACCCCCAACCCCAACTACACATCGGAAGACAGCGTGGCGGGTGTTGATCGGAGCTTTTCTTCGAGTCCTGTCTGGAGATTGCGGGATTCTCCAGCGCAGCCACTGCCGGGTGCGGTTCCGGCAGGTCGCGCTTGATCGCGCGCAAGGCCCGGAACGGGGTTCGCATGGCGGGCGATTGATTCACAAGGCCTGTTCCAAAACACTGAAACCACCAAGGTTGCCAGCGGTATCCCTGTTTCCATGGCGGATTTGCTTCTGTCGTCCTGAATTTCTCCTGAGTAAACAGACATTCAATAAGGCGGTACGGCCTCTTGCTATCGATCAAGAGTAATTTCTAAACCGGTAAATGGGCAGGTTTTCCCTCGCTATTCCTTGCTTAACTATTTTTTGGAGCTGGTAATTTAGCTACCGTGTTGTCAAGTGGTTACACATATTCACATATGCGGTGACATTCAGGGGTAGAGAACAGTCAAGGAGATTGCGATGGGGAAAGTGGAGGTAATACCAGACATGATAAGTCCGCTGGAAATTGAATACGAGCAGATTGCCACCCGATTTGATATCGACTACGGGATATCGTGGGTATTGATGAATTCGAAATCAGTTCCCTGTTTCAATCAGGTGCTGTTGCGCGAACTGAAGCAATACAATCAGTCCATCGAGTATTGCGGGGGCATGATCTGGAAGAATGACGAATTCCATGCGGTACGCTATATGGTGTATGCCTCGCAGGTTCCGGGCGTGTTTAATCTGGGCGGACAGCTTGCCTTGTTCAGGGAATTGATCAGAAAGCGTGACCGCCAGGCGCTTGAGCATTATGCAAAGATGTGCATCGATGCGATGGAAGCCAGGATCAGGCACTACAACTTGCCGGTGATCACGATTTCGCTGGTGCAGGGCGATGCCCTTGGCGGCGGCTTCGAGGCAGCACTGACAAGCGATGTGATCATCGCCGAGCGCAGCAGCAAGATGGGTTTCCCGGAGATTCTGTTCAACCTGTTCCCGGGCATGGGCGCATACAGCTTTATTGCGCGCAAGATTGGGCATGTGCAAGCCGAGAAGCTGATCTTGAGCGGCAAGCTATACAGCGCAGAGGAATTGCACGAGATGGGACTGGTTGACGTGCTGGTGGAAGACGGTGAAGGTGAGGAGGCGGTTACTAGCTATGCCAGGAGACAGGAACGCTACTCCAATGGCTTTATTGCGGTGCAGAAGGCCAAACATCGCTTCAATCCGGTTACCTACCAGGAATTGATGGATATCGCGGCTATTTGGGTGGATGCTGCCCTGCAATTGGGTGAAAAGGATCTCAAGGTAATGGATCGCTTTGTGCGTTCCCAGCAGAAACTTTTTGAGAATGGTGAACCAGCGCAACCGTCCATTGTGATGCCTCAGGAACCCAGGATGGTGCTGGCTTACTCCAATCCGAATGAAAATTGCCTGCTTCCGACTTGAGTGCAGCAGGGGAAGCGTCCTGACGATCCTGAATCTGCGGTGATCGCCAGGTGTTTCATTGAAACGTGGTTATCGGCCGGTGGCGCGATGCGGAAGCGGTTTCTGCAAAAAAGCCTGTAACGCTTGCCATGTCGCGTCGAATCTGCCTTGTGCATCACTCATCAGTTGTTCGGCCCTGGCCTGCAGTTCCTCTACACTGCTCTGTGAAATATCGCGGCATACCTGGAACAATGCCTCCGCGCCGATATTGCCGGCACTTCCCTTCATGGTGTGGGCCAATGCCTTGAAAGCGATGAGCTCATTGTTGCGCAGCGAGATTCTCATCTCTTGCAGCATGACTTCTCCTTCGGCCAGGAAACCCTGAATGACAGAGTTAACGAAATCATCGTTTCCGTCATCCAGCAATCTCAGCTGGTGCAGCGTGTTTTCATTCAGAACGGGTGATGCATTTTTCGGAGGGGCGATATAAGTTTCAGGCCCTGCCTTGGGGATACCCGGTTCCGGCACATTATGCTTTTCGGTAAGTTGGGCAATGGTGCTCAGCAGTTTGATGGCATCGATCGGCTTGGTGAGGAAAGCGTCTGCACCCGCGTCCTCGCATTCACGCCTGGCTTCGATAGTCGCGTTGGCGGTCAGGATGATAACGGGCATGTAGGGCTCATGCCGGGCCGTGATACGGTGGATCTTCATCGCTTCCAGGCCATCCATCATCGGCATGTGCATATCCAGTATCGCCAGATCATAACGCTGGTGTTCCAGCGCATCCAGCGCCTGTTCACCATTGTCCACCAGCGAAACCACATGTCCGGCGTGCTCCAGTATCTTGGAAATGATTTTGCGGTTCGTACTGTTATCCTCTGCGACCAGGATGTTGCAGGTTTGTTTGCCTAGGTTGCTGTTCCTGTAGCGATCGATGAAGGAAGAAAAATCATCATTTGGCTTTTGACTATAGATAACTCCGTGCAGCGCATTGAACAGCGATGAACGGTCAAGAGGTGTCTTCAGCAAACACGCGTAGCCCATATTGAGCAAGGCTTCCGCGCTTTCTCCGGTCGGTGGTGGATTGACCAGAATGAAGGATATGTGCGCAGAAGCATGGGCTGCCACGATCTGTGAAACGAAGTTGCCGGCAGCAAATCCGAGTGCTTGTGGCGTGCACAGAATGGCAAGGTGCCGTTGTCCTTCTGGCTGAATATGGTCAAGAAGCTGAGAAAGCTGAGTTGTCGATGCGGCATGGTCGAAGCGCACTCCCCATGCGGCAAGGCATTTGGCAAGGACGGCATGCTCAGGTTCTGCAATGCCGGCGGAGATCACCCGTAACGCGTGACTCATGGCCGGCAGCGCATCCAGGGTGCGGTGTTCCGGCTGCTTCTTGAATGGGAGTTCGAACCAGAATGTGCTGCCTTTGCCTTCTTCGCTCTGCAAACCGATTGCGCCGCCCATGAACTGGACGAGTTGCCTGGAAATGGTGGTGCCCAGACCAGTGCCGCCATATTTATTGGCGATGAAGGCGTTGGCCTGGGTGAAACTTTCGAAAATGGCCTGCTGCGACTTCTGCGGGATGCCGATGCCGGTGTCGGAGATCTCAAACCTGAGCGAGGCTGATTCATTGTCCTGCTTCAGGGTGCTCACTTTCAGTTCCACTGTACCTTCATGCGTGAATTTGAGCGCGTTGCCTACCAGGTTGATGATCACCTGGCGCAGGTGCTGGGCATCGCCATGCAATAGAAACCAGGTTTCGGGAGAGAAATGTGCGCGCAACTGCAAGCCTTTCTTTTTCGCCTGCGGTGAAAACATTTCCATGGTGCCGTTGATCAGGCCGTGCAGATCAAAGTCAGTCGGGCTGGCCGTCAGCTTGCCGCTTTCGATCCGTGAAAGATCAAGCACGTCTTCTATCAATTTGAGCAGGATGTGTCCGGAATTTCTCAGGGTTTGCACCAGGTCGCGCTGTTCTGCGTTCAACGGTGTCTCCAGGATCAGGTCGCTGATTCCGATGACACCGTTGAGCGGTGTGCGCATTTCATGGCTCATGTTCGCCAGGAAATGGCTTTTTGCCTTGTTGGCTTCTTCGGCATGGGCTACTGCCTGGTTCAGACGGTCCACCAGCGTGTAGATGTACATGGGGATAAGCAACAAGGTTAACAGCAGGGCCATGGATAATGTGCTGTGGCTCAACCAGAACTGGTTGAGCAGTATCACCGCAACAAAACCGGCGACACTGATCACATAGGATTGAATCAGGGACTTGGTTCCATAGCGCAGACCATTGCCGACGATAACCCAGAGGTAAATCCCGTAAAACAGGGTGCCGGTTTCCCCGGTCATCAGCATGCCGAAGGTGACGGCGCCGAGGTCGGAAAACATGGCCAGCAACTGACGTCTTTCCGATGGCCGATGGCTGCGCAATACAATGATCAGGAATAAAATGGAAAAAACGACAAATCCGCCGGAGAAAGCCAGGACGCCCTTGTGGATTTCAGTGCTTTTGCTCGCATCCAGACTCAACAAATGGGCGCAAATTATTACTGCGAAAACAACTCTTAACAGGGCCTGTTCAAGTTCGCCCCCGACGTTGCGCAATTGCTGAAAAAGATTTGCCACCCGTTGCATCATAGGTTCGCGAGTCTCGCTTTGGGATCAGCAATATCAAAAACCTGCTGCTTGATCAGCAATACATGATCCAGCCGCGAAACGAATGCTTCTACACATTCCGGGTCGAAATGCCGGCCCTTGTTGGAGACAATGTAATTCAGCGCATCTTCATCTGACCATGCTTTCTTGTATGGGCGCTGTGAAGTCAAGGCGTCATAGACGTCGGCGACGGCAACGATGCGTGCCTCCAGCGCGATATTATTTCCACTGATTCCATACGGATACCCGCTGCCGTCAAACTTTTCATGATGGCCGAGGGCAATTTCCGCTCCCAGGCTCAGGTACTTTGATGGACTGTTTTGAAGAATCTGGTAACCGACTATCGGATGTGCTTTCATCGAATCGAATTCTTCCGGGGTCAGTTTGCCTTGCTTCAGCAGGATATAGTCCGGGATGCCGATCTTCCCGATATCGTGCATCGGCGCCGCAACTTCTATCAGGTCGCACCTTTCCTCCGGAAGTCCCATGGATTCTGCAATCAGGCGTGAATATTTGGCCATGCGCACGAGATGGCTGCCAGTGTCCTGATCGCGGTATTCGCCCGCCCGCGCCAGCCGGAATATTGTTTCCAGCTCTCTCAATCGAATCATCTTGGTCGCTTCCGCTATCCCTTTCTCCAGATACTTTGAACGGTTCAGAATGATTTTCTGTTGGAGACGAAGCGAAAGCATGTTGCGGCAGCGCGCCCTGCATTCATACGGGTCGATGGGCTTGGTGATGAAGTCCGTCGCTCCGGATTCCAGCGCCTGATACCGGATGTTCCGCTCCTCTATCGACGTGACCACCACGATCGGCACGCCTTCATGTGTGGGGATCTGGCGAATTTGCTGTACCGCTTGCAGCCCGGTCATGCCGCTCATCATGTAGTCGACCATGATCAGGTCCGGCTGGTTCTCCCTGATCCAGTGCATGGCTACTACAGGATCTTCAAACGAGTTTACGATGATGTTGCTCTGGATGCCTTTCACCACCTTTTCGAGGATAGCGCGGCTGGTGAACTCGTCGTCAATGATGACGACGACCGGAGGTGAGGCGTCCTCAGTGCTGTCAATGATTTGTTCGAACTGCATGCTTCCTCCCAAATTGACTGTCCCGCTCATCCAGTCGTGGTCAGTGGTAAATGCTTAACGGATACCGGTCAGCACGCTCTGGAATAATATTGGCCCTTGAAGGCTCGGACATTTTTCAGAATCCCTGATTGATTTCAGCGATTGCACACCCGGTTTGACATTGGGATTGACCGCACACGATGGTGGTGATTCCAGGAGGACGGTCCGGCAACCGCTGCGCGGCGCCGCGGCGCAGTGTGGCTATCATGATTTTGCTGGCAACGCGGTTCATGCGGACATAATCAGAGGTTTAAATTCAAAGCCTGTCGATTCCCGGGAATCATCGAGTATGTGAATGGTACATTTTTAGCAAATACAAAACCATTGGTTTATTTCAAACCACCAGTTGGCAGAAAGGGTTATGTGTCGCTCCATGGGTAATGGCAATATTATTTCCCCTTTTGTATTGATGGAACAGGCAAAAACCCTGTCACCCAGGCGGCTCATGGTTTTCCGGATGATTACAGGGGGAGCCGATAGGCTCAGGCATTGCTCGATCCGTTTAACTTTGTTCGTGCAGGCAGAGGCGCATGGCGAGAAAAAATCAGTATAATCATGGCCCGTTTCACTGGGATTATTCGGGAGCAATAATCGCACCTGAATCGCATTGCTCTCAAGATGATGTTTTGGCTGCCCGTTATTTCGGCAACAGCATAAGTATCAGCCATCCCTAAATCAATATCCAAGCTGACGCCTTGCCGTTCTTTCAGATGGGGCGCGCAGATGAATGGTCTTGGAGCGATACCCGGGCTTGGGTAAATTGCAAAACCATTTCCCTTGGCGGTGCCAATTGTATTGCAATTGCTGGATTGGCGGGATGCGGGATGTTACGCGCCGGTTTTTTGAGGAGAAATTTCATGCATATTGGTATCCCTGCGGAAACGCCGGAGCCACGAGTGGCTGCCACGCCGGAAACGGTGAAGAAAATGGTGGCGGCAGGGCATGTTGTGACAGTGCAAAGCGAGGCCGGTGTGGCCGCTACCTTTCTGGATGCCGAATATCAGGCTGCCGGCGCAGTATTGGAAAAAGATGCCGCCAAGGTGCTGGCCGGTTCCGAAATCGTACTTAAGGTCAGGGCGCCAACCCATGAGCAACTGATGCAGATGAAACCGGGTACCATTCTGATAGGCTTGCTCAAGCCGCATGATGCGGAACTGGTAGCGGACTATGCGAGGCAGGGTATCACCGCTTTTGCCATGGAAAAACTGCCGCGCATTTCGCGCGCGCAGGCAATGGATGTCTTGTCCTCGCAGGCCAACATCGCAGGCTATCGGGCAGTGATCGTTGCCGCGAATCAATTCAAGCGTTTCATGCCCATGCTGATGACGGCCGCCGGGACAGTCAAGGCTGCGCGTGTGGTGATACTCGGCGTCGGCGTCGCCGGCCTGCAGGCGATTGCCACGGCGAAACGGCTGGGTGCTGTGATCGAGGCCTCCGATGTACGTCCGGCGGTGAAAGAGCAGGTGGAATCGCTGGGTGCAAAATTCATTGATGTGCCGTTTGAAACCGATGAAGAGCGCGATTGCGCGCAAGGTGTCGGTGGCTATGCGCGTCCGATGCCGGCCGGCTGGCTGGAGCGTCAGAAGGCGGTAGTGGCCACGCGCGTGGCTCAAGCTGACATTGTGATTGCGACCGCATTGATTCCGGGACGTCCCGCTCCGGTGCTGGTGACGGAAGAGATGGTGAAATCAATGAAACCCGGCTCGGTCATCGTGGATCTGGCGGTCGAGGCGGGTGGCAACTGCCCTTTGTCCGAATTGGACAAGATCGTGGTGATACACGATGTGACAATTGTGGGCATCCCCAATCTGGAAAGAGGGATGGCGGCCGATGCCTCGGCGATGTATGCCCGGAATCTGCTCAACTTCCTCAATCTGTTGTGCGACCCGAAGGCGGGCGGCACATTGAATATCAATCGCGATGACGACATTATTGCGGGCACCCTGTTGTGCATGAACGGCGAAATATCGGGCAGGAAATAACCAGGACGCAATGCGCAAATGGCTGGGCAAGCCAAGGCCGTCTGCGATGTTTGCGCCTGATGCGTGAAATTTGCGAGGAGTGATTTTATGAGTGGCGTGGATCCTTTTATTCTCAACCTGACGGTGTTCGTGCTGGCCATCTTTGTCGGATATCACGTGGTTTGGAACGTAACACCCGCATTGCATACGCCGTTGATGGCGGTGACCAATGCCGTGTCCGGAATCATCATCGTCGGTGCGATGCTGGCGGCCGGGCCGCAGCAACTGGATGCAGGTACGGCATTGGGACTGGTGGCGGTGACTCTGGCGGCGGTCAACGTATTTGGCGGCTTCCTGGTAACGCAGCGCATGCTGGAAATGTTCAAGAAGAAAGGCAAGTGAGCATGTCGGCCAATTTTGTAGCAGTAGCTTATCTCATTGCCTCTGTGCTGTTCATCCTGACGTTGAAGGGACTCAGTTCTCCGGTTTCGGCGCGGCGCGGCAATATATTCGGCATGACCGGCATGGCGATCGCCGTGCTGACCACGCTGTCCATAACGCATAACGTGTTATACATATTGCTGGCTATCGCCGTCGGCGGCGCGGTTGGCGCGGTCGTTGCCAAACGCATACAGATGACTGCAATGCCGGAACTGGTGGCTGCGATGCACTCGCTGGTCGGCCTGGCTGCCGTGCTGATCGCCATGTCGGCGTTCAATAATCCGGTGGCCTATGGTATCGCGCTGCCCGGCCAGGCGTTGCATTCATCCAACCTGATCGAGTTGTTTATCGGCACGTTCGTCGGTGCGATCACGTTCACCGGCTCCATCGTTGCGTTCGGGAAACTTTCCGGCAAGCTGGGCAGCAAGCCATTGCGCTTTTCCGGGCAGCATTGGGTGAATCTGGCGCTCGGCATCGCCATGCTGGTCTTCGGCATCGTGTTCGTGGCCGCGCAAAGCTGGACGCCGTTCCTGATCATGACCGGCATCGCGCTGCTGCTGGGCTTCCTTCTGATCATGCCTATCGGCGGCGCGGACATGCCGGTGGTGGTGTCCATGCTCAATTCCTATTCCGGCTGGGCGGCGGCAGGCATCGGCTTCACGCTGAACAACAACATGCTGATCATTGCCGGCTCGCTGGTCGGCAGTTCCGGTGCAATCCTGTCCTACATCATGTGCAAGGCGATGAACCGCGCTTTCCTGAATGTGATCCTGGGCGGCTTCGGCGGCGAAGAAGGCGCGCTTGCCGCCGCAGGCGGGGCGGAGCAGAAGAACTACCGCAGCGGCAGCGCGGAGGACGCCGCGTTCATGCTGGGCAATGCCGACAGCGTCATCATCGTGCCGGGCTACGGGCTAGCGGTGGCGCGTGCACAACATGCCATCAATGAAATGTCCAAGATGCTGACGGAAAAAGGCATCAAGGTGCGCTATGCCATTCATCCCGTGGCTGGACGCATGCCCGGCCACATGAATGTGCTGCTGGCCGAGGCCGAAGTGCCTTACGACCAGGTGGTGGAGATGGACGAGATCAACAACGAATTTGCCGACACCGATGTGGTGCTGGTTATCGGCGCGAACGACGTGGTCAATCCGGCGGCCAAGAACAATCCGAACAGCCCGATTTTCGGCATGCCGATACTCGAAGCGCACAAGGCGCGCACCGTACTGGTGGTAAAACGCTCAATGGCGACCGGTTATGCCGGACTGGATAACGACCTGTTCTATATGGACAAGACCATGATGGTGTTTGGTGATGCAAAAAAAGTGGTCGAGGATATTATCAAGGCGTTGCAACACTGATAGTCCTGATTCGGGCCGTTTGGCGTTTTGATAAATCCTGCGCGAGATTGGCAGGGTAATCGAAGCTATGATTTAATCGACACTTCCTGTTTGCTGGCCGTGCGCATAACTTGAACCGGTGCGCAACCAGATATGGCAATCAGTTATCGGCCACTAATTTACGGCGATACCGGCAGACACAATTTGCCTGGATCGGACAGTCAGGGCTGGGGCAGGTTAGGAGATTATGGCTGGTTATTCGAAAAAGATTCTGCTCACTGCCTTGGCTGTGGTGATTCTGTATCTTCTGAGTCTCAAGCTGGGTCTGCTGCTTGGCCTTATGAATTCGGACACCTTGTTCTGGCCGGCATCCGGTATTGCGCTCGCTGTCCTGCTGGTATCCGGGCTGGTACTGGCGGTTTCCAATCACCAGCGCAAACGCATCAACCAATCCCTGAAGTCAAGTGAAGCGGAACTGAAGCGGGTTCAGGCAATAGCCAAAATCGGCAGCTGGCAGCTTGATATAACCAGGAACGATTTGCGCTGGTCGGACGAAACCAGCCGGATTTTCGGGTTTCAGCCGGGAAGCGCCCAGAACATTAAATCCTTTTTCGATCGTGTGCATCCGGATGATCGCGCGCTTGTTTTGACTGCGTGGCAAGCCGCGCTGCGTGACGGGACAAGCGAAATCGAACATCGTATCCTGGTAGATGGCAAGATCAAAAAGGTGCAGGAACGGGCCGAGGTGGAGTTTGACAGGAATGGCCATGCTGTTTCCGCCAGCGGCACTGTCAGAGATATCACGGCAATCAGCGAAACCGAAGCGCGCCTGAACCTTGCGGCCAGGGTTTTTGCGAGCAGCGGTGAAGCCATCATGATTACCGATGAAAAAGCCCGGATCGTTGCGGTTAATCCCGCGTTTACCTCCATGACCGAATATAGCGAAGCGGAATTGCTGGGAAAGAACCCGCGGGTGATGGCATCCGGCTTGCATGACAAGGAGTTTTTCCGGGAAATGTGGAATGCAATCCACGCGACCGGGAAGTGGCAGGGCGAGATATGGGACCGCGGCAAGAATGGCCGGATCTATCCCAAGTGGACGACCATTAACCTGGTCAAGGACGAACACGGGAACCCGACCAACTACATTTCTGCAGCCATTGATATTACCGAACGCAAGAGTATCGAGAAAAACATTCATTTTCTCGCTTACTACGATGTGCTGACCGGGCTGGCCAACCGCGCTTTGCTGCATGACCGCCTCTACCAGGTGATGGCTGCAGCGCACCGCGATAGGCAGAAGTTCTCATTGCTGTTCCTCGATATCGACCGGTTCAAGTACATAAACGATTCGCTGGGACACGCAATGGGTGACAGGTTGCTCCAGTTCGTGGCGCGCAGGCTGATGAAGTGTGTGCGCGAAGGTGATACCGTGTCGCGCATCGGCGGTGATGAGTTTGTTGTCTTGTTGCGTGAAACCGATCAGAGCGGCGCGGTTCACGTCGCGGAAAAAATCCTCAAATCGCTGGCGGATGCATATGAAATCGAAGGAACACAGATTTCCACCTATGCCAGTATCGGGATAAGCGTCTATCCGACTCACGCGGGAGATATTGATACGTTGATCAAGAATGCCGAAATGGCCATGTATTACGCGAAAAGCGAAGGACGCAACAACTGCCAGTTCTATACCGAGGAAATGAATTTGCGCACCACGCACATGTTTGCGATGGAAAAAGATATACGTCTGGCGCTGGAGCGCAACGAGTTCTCATTGCGTTACCAGCCGCAAGTTGATTTGAGAAACGGGGGGATATGCGGCATGGAAGTGCTGCTGAGCTGGCAGCATCCTGAAATGGGCTGCATGTCTCCCGCCGACTTTATCGCGGTAGCAGAAGAAACCGGGCAGATCATGCTGATCGGCGAATGGGTGCTGCATGCCGCTTGCACACAACTGGCGGCATGGCGCAAACAGGGCATGGCCAGGTTTCCAATGGCGGTGAATTTGTCCATCCGTCAGTTGCGCCAGCCCAATCTTGCCAAGCGGATTGCATCGATGCTGGAACAGTTTCAGTTGCATCCTGGCGACCTTGAACTGGAACTGACTGAAGGGATCATGATGGAAAATTCGGAATTAGCCATGACGTTCATGACGCAGATGCATGAATTGGGCGTGCACTTGTCCATAGACGATTTTGGCACCGGATTCTCCAGCCTGAGCTACCTGAAGAGGCTGCCGATAGACAAGCTGAAGATAGACCAGTCCTTCGTGCACGATATAGAGACTGACGACAGCGACGCAGCTATCGTGCGCTCCATCATCAGCCTGGGTCATCGGTTGGGACTCGGCGTCATCGCGGAGGGGGTGGAAACGCTGGAACAACTGGATTTCCTGCGCATTTGCGGTTGTGATCAAATGCAGGGCTATTACTTCAGCCGTCCGCTGGTTGCCGATGCGTTCATTGATTTCGTCAGCCGTAATCCGAAACTGAACTTTGGAGCTGCCTAATGCGGGCTTGAATTATCCCCGCGCGGTAGCAGGCAGAAGCAGGCGCTGCGCACGTGCCCCATCAAGAAGTCCTGACATGGAAGCGCGATCTTTGCTGAGCATGAAAATTCGGAACCATTACCATGCCTGATATTTTGCCGACCTTATTCATTCCGCATGGCGCCGGCCCGTGCTTTTTCATGGATCCGTGGCCAGGCTTTCCGCAGACGCTGTGGGATCGGCTGGCGGGTTATCTGCGCGGTATCCCGGCAACGATAGGCCGGCGTCCGCAGGCCGTGCTGGTGATTTCCGCTCACTGGGAATGCGAGCGGCCAACGGTGCTGTCAGCTTCCAGGCATACCTTGCTCTATGACTACTATGGTTTTCCGGCGCATACCTATCAGCTTACCTATCCCGCAACCGGTTCTCCAGAGGTGGCAGCAAGGGTGCGTGAACTGCTTGGGCTGGCTGGCATCGCCAGCGAGGAGGAAAGGGAGCGCGGGCTGGATCATGGCGTGTTCGTGCCGTTCAAACTGATTTATCCGGATGCGGATGTCCCGATCGTGCAACTCTCCCTGCAGCATGATCTGGATGCCGCGCAGCACCTGGCCATTGGCCGGGCGCTTGCGCCGCTGCGCCAGGAAGGGGTGCTCATCGCGGGAAGCGGGAACAGCTATCACAATCTGCGCGAATTCTTTTCACCCGGCGCAACGGCGAGCCTGGCTTCTGCACAATTCGACAACTGGCTGGGGAACGCAATCGGGTCGGCACCTGTTGAGCGGGAACGGTTGCTGGCGCATTGGGCGGAGGCGCCCGGCGCCCGCGCCAGCCACCCGCGCAGCGAACATCTGATGCCGCTGATGGTTGCTGCCGGTGCGGCGGGTACTGACGCGGGCAGGGTTGTGTACCGTGAACAGATGTTCGGCAAGATGTTTTCAGGGTTTCAATGCGGAGGAGTTTAGGAGATCGGATTAGTACATAACTTGTAACCCAGCGTTAAGTTTGGGCGACAAGCTATGAGAGTTAGTAGCCGCGACTTGATCTGACAGGCAATGTCTGAATCAACTTCCTGCTTCGGCTGGTATGGGCAGGTCACGAGTGGGGAAATTTTCCTGATGCGGGCGGTCAGGCGCTCCTTGTGCCTTGAGGTGGCTAACCGAAAGGGTCTTCCCTGAATTGTTTTTGTATCTCCTCCACCTCATCACGGCAATTGATCAAAGCCGCCACACATTCGCTGTCGAACTTGGTTCCCGCCATAGACTCCAAAAAAGCAAATGCCCTTTCGTTGCTCCATGCTTCTTTGTATGGGCGAACGCTGGTCAGCGCGTCGAAGACATCGGCAACTGCAACAATTTTCGCTTCAATGGGAATTTCTTCGTCCATCAGGCCGTTATAGCCGCTACCGTTAATCGCCTCATGATGATAACGCGCGATATTGCGTAATATTTCTGCATGGGGGAATTCGTCCAAGCCAAGATTTGTCAGCATCATGTCTACCATCTCACCACCCTTTGAGGCGTGGGTTTTCATGGTATCGAATTCCTCTTCAGTTAACTTGCCAGGCTTGAGCAAAATGCTGTCGGCAATGCCGATTTTCCCTAAGTCATGCAGCGGTGAGAACAAAAATATATGCTCCACGAGTTCGTCGTCAAGCCGATATTTTTTTGCCACCTCTTTGGCGATCAAGCGCGCAAAGTTGGACATCCGGTCAAGATGCGCCCCTGTCTCAGCATCTCGGTGCAAGGTCATATTCGCGGCCGTTTTAACAATTGCATATAAGCTGCGCGTCGTTGACATATCGTGAATCACCAGCAAAGAAATAAAGTGGCCAACCATATCTAGAAAATGCAATGTTGGCTCATCAAAAACATCTTTCCGTTGAGAATTGAAGAACAAAAATCCGAAAAATTCGCCATTCATGAACATTGGCATTGTGTAGCTGGATTTGTACTTTAGCGCGGCAATGCGGCGCGCATGCTCTGCCGGGATATTACTGAAAATATCCAGATCATTTACGACGCGAGGACGACCTACCTTCAGGATTTCCATCATCGAGAAGGAATCCGCAAGCTTTGCGGAGTATAAAACCAAAGGATTCTCATCGTTACTGCTATGTAAAAATGTCTTGAGCAAATCGGTTTTTTGATCATAAATTGCCACCGAAATCCGGTCTATAAAATCAAAGCGGTGCTTTAAAAAGCCATGGACGTACTCAATTTTTTTCGACAATGGCAATTGGCCATTCAAGGCTGCCAAGACATCCTGATGTTCAAACATAATGTTAAGCACAGCTCCCCCTTGATAGAACTACGTTTGCAGTCTATCAATTCTAAAGGGCAGGTCAACAAATTGTGACAAACAACAATCTCAAGCTTGTTTCCGGAATTGTCAAAGGGTGGAGCAAGGCATATAGATTTGCATTCCGGAATGAATGACATAACGTCATTGCCGAAAGGGTGGAGACGGAAGAGCAACGACAAATCCTGCTGAATATCGGCTGCTCTCGCTACCAAGGGTATCTGTTTGGCGAGCCAGTGCCGATTGAGCAATTTGAGGCGTTACTTAAACAGGGCTGGTTGCTGTTGATGTTTGCGCGGTTGGCGAACGTCCGCTCTTCGCAACCCTGACCCTCTGCAATCGGTCGAAATCGCCATGTTGTCAAGGACCGCTTTTGAGCAACGTAATTTCAAGTTGCCTGGAGGGAGGCAGCAAAAAAGAGATGTGGCGAACGGACAGTTTGCCTTGGACGAAGTTTGAATCACTCCTTATGAGTTCACTGCCCGAAAAACTCCTTTACCTTGCTCATCCACGACCTGGCGCGCGGGCTGTGGCGCTCAGTGTCCTTGGAACTGATGGATTCCAGTTCGCGCAGCAGTTCCTTCTGCCGTTCGGTGAGGTTGACCGGAGTTTCCACCACGACGTGGCAATGCAGGTCGCCATGGGTTGAACTGCGCACGCCCTTGATGCCCTTGCCGCGCAGGCGGAAGATTTTCCCGCTTTGCGTTTCGGCGGGAATCTTGATGCGCGCGGAGCCGTCCAGCGTGGGGATTTCGATTTCTCCGCCCAGTGCGGCCGTGGAAAAGCTGATCGGCATCTCGCAGTGCAGGTCGTTGTGGTCGCGCTGAAAGACTGAATGCGGCGCGATTTGAATGACGACATACAAGTCGCCCGACGGGCCGCCGTTAACGCCTGCTTCTCCTTCACCGGACAAGCGAATGCGGTCGTCAATGTCGACCCCGGCAGGGATCTTCACCGACAGCGTTTTGTGTTGCTTGACGCGTCCCGCACCATTGCAATCCTTGCACGGCGAGGTGATCTGCTTGCCGCTGCCGTGGCAGCGCGGACAGGTTTGCTGGATCGAGAAGAAGCCCTGCTGCATGCGCACTTGCCCATGCCCGCCGCAGGTGGTGCAGGTGGTCGGGCTGGTGCCGGGCTTCGCGCCGCTGCCGTGGCAGGTTTCGCATTCGGCCATGGTCGGCACGCGGATCTGCGTCTCGGTACCGCGCGCGGCCTGCTCCAGGGTAATCTCCAGGTTGTAGCGCAGGTCTGCGCCGCGGTGAACATTGCTGCGCCCGCCGCCGCCGCGTCCCCCGCCGAAGATGTCGCCGAAGATGTCGGAGAAATCAAAGCCGGCGGCTCCGCCTGCGCCGAACGGACTGCCGCCGCCCATGCCGCCCGCCTCGAACGCGGCGTGGCCGTACTGGTCATAAGCGGCGCGCTTCTGCCCGTCGCTCAAGGTTTCGTAGGCTTCCTTGGCTTCCTTGAAGTGTTCCTCCGCTTTCGGATTATCCGGATTGCGGTCGGGGTGATGCTTCATCGCCAGCTTGCGGTAAGCCTTTTTTATTTCCTCGTCCGAAGCGTCGCGGTTGACGCCGAGGACTTCGTAGTAGTCTTTTTTTGGCATAGGGAGCTGGTAGCTCGTAGCCGGTAGCTCGTAGCTATAGCAGTTGCTCTTGCTACCAGCTACCAGCTACCGGCTTATTTTTTGTCTTTTACTTCGGTGAATTCCGCATCCACCACGTCGCCTTCATCCTTCTTCTGTTCAGCGTGTGCGCCGCTGGGTTCCCCGCCAGCCTGTGCTTTGGCCTGTTCGGCGGCGTACATCTTTTCGCCCAGTTTTTGCGCGGCGCTGGCAAGCGCTTCGGCCTTGCTGTCAATAGCAGCCTTGTCGTCGCCCTTCACGGCTTCTTCGGCGCCTTTCAAAGCGGATTCGATCGCGCCCTTTTCATCCGCGCTGAGCTGGTCACCATATTCTTTCAGCGACTTCTGCGTGGAGTGGATCAGCGCATCCAGCTGATTGCGCGCAGTGACCAGCTCAATGGCCTTCTTGTCCTCGTCGGCGTGCGTTTCGGCGTCCTGCACCATGCGCTGGATCTCCGACTCGGACAGGCCGGAACTGGCCTGGATCTTGATCTTGTTCTCCTTGCCGGTGGCCTTGTCCTTCGCGCTGACATGCAGAATGCCGTTGGCGTCGATGTCGAAGGTCACTTCGATCTGCGGCATGCCGCGCGGCGCGGGCGGGATATCGGTCAGGTTGAACTGGCCCAGGCTTTTGTTGCCGGATGCCATTTCACGCTCGCCCTGCAACACGTGGATGGTCACCGCATTCTGGTTGTCGTCGGCGGTGGAGAACACTTGCGAAGCCTTGCTCGGGATCGTGGTGTTCTTCTTGATCAGCTTGGTCATCACGCCGCCCAGCGTCTCGATACCCAGCGACAGCGGGGTCACGTCCAGCAGCAGCACGTCTTTCACCTCGCCTTGCAGCACGCCGCCCTGGATCGCCGCGCCCACGGCCACGGCCTCGTCCGGGTTCACGTCCTTGCGCGGTTCCTTGCCGAAGAATTCCTTCACCTTCTCCTGCACCTTGGGCATGCGCGTCTGGCCGCCGACCAGGATCACGTCGGCGATGTCGGAGGCGGACACGCCGGCGTCCTTCATGGCGATCTTGCATGGCTCGATGGTGCGCGCGATCAGGTCCTCCACCAGGCTTTCCAGCTTGGCGCGGGTGATCTTCACCGCCAGGTGTTTCGGGCCGCTCGCGTCCGCCGTGATGTACGGCAGGTTCACTTCGGTCTGCTGCGCGGAAGACAGTTCGATCTTGGCCTTTTCCGCCGCATCCTTCAGGCGTTGCAGGGCAAGCATGTCCTTCTTCAGGTCGATGCCGCTTTCCTTCTTGAACTCATCCACCAGATGTTCGATGACGCGCATGTCGAAGTCTTCGCCGCCAAGGAAGGTGTTGCCGTTGGTGGACATCACTTCGAACTGGTGCTCGCCTTCGATCTCTGCGATGTCGATGATGGAAATGTCGAAAGTGCCGCCGCCCAGGTCATACACCGCGATCTTGCGGTCGCCTTCCTGCTTGTCCAGGCCGAAGGCCAGCGCGGCCGCCGTCGGCTCGTTGATGATGCGCTTCACTTCCAGGCCGGCGATGCGGCCTGCGTCCTTGGTAGCCTGGCGCTGCGAATCGTTGAAGTAGGCGGGCACGGTGATGACCGCTTCGGTGACCGGTTCGCCCAGATAATCCTCGGCGGTCTTCTTCATCTTCACCAGCACTTGCGCGGAAATCTCCGGCGGCGCGATATCCTTGTCGCGCACCTTGACCCAGGCATCGCCGTTCTTCGCCTTGACGATGCCGTACGGCACCATCGCAATGTCCTTCTGTACCATCGGCTCTTCGAAACGGCGGCCGATCAGGCGCTTTATGCCATATAGCGTATTCTTCGGGTTGGTCACGGCCTGGCGTTTGGCTGCCGCGCCGACCAGGACTTCGCCGTCTTCCATGTAGGCGATGATCGAAGGCGTGGTGCGCGCGCCCTCGGCGTTCTCGATCACCTTGGGTTTGCCGCCTTCCATGATGGCGACGCACGAGTTTGTGGTGCCGAGGTCAATACCGATCACTTTTCCCATTTTCATTCCTTTCGATCAAAATTTGGTTGCATGCGTGAATCAAAATCTGTTGCTGTCTTGCTGCTTAAGGTGAGGGCGGGGCGGGGGATTTCAAGTCTTTAGCTAGTAGCCGGTAGCTGGTAGCCTGTAGCAAAACCGGGTCTGGCTACCGGCTACCAGCTACTAGCTTCATTCCTTACCCTTCGCCACCATAACCAGCGCCGGCCGCAATACGCGGTCATGCAACTGATAACCCTTCTGCATCACGGTAACCACGGTGTTCGGTTCCTGCTCGCTTTCCACCATGCCGATGGCCTGATGTTTGTGCGCATCGAATTTCTCGCCGACCGGGCTGATTTCCCGGATGTTGAATTTCTCGAACACGCCGGACAGCTGCTTCAGAGTCAACTCCATGCCGCTCTTGAAGCTTTCCACGTTCCCGGTCTGCACTGCCAGGCCGGCCTGCAAGCTGTCCATAACCGCCAGCAGTTCGTTGGAGAAGCGCTCCACGGCGAATTTCTGCGCCTTGCTGATGTCTTCCTGCGCGCGGCGGCGGATGTTCTCGCCCTCGGCCTTGGCGTACATCCAGGCATCATAATGTTCCTGCGCCTTCAGCTCGGCGGCCTGCAGCATTTCTTCCAGGCTGGGCATTACCTCGGACTGCACTGCGGCAGCTTCCTGCTGCGGGTCCTGCGGGGTGGTTTCGTTGTTGGTCATCTGCCTCTCCGATTCTGCGATTCTGGGCAGATGGGGTTGGAATGCCAGGTTTCAAGAGTCAAAGTGAAAAAAATTTCGGCAGGTAGAATGCAGGTTTGCCGGTACTGATGCAGATGACTACCTCGCCGAACTGCGCGTCACCTTCAAGGCCAAACGTAATTTCATGAAAATGCTGGATCAACTTCGATGATAGGTTTCCCTTGCGGGTGCAGCCAGATTTTCGGGAACGGACAATGGGAGATTGACTAATGGCAGCCAGACCTGAAACAAAAGTGCTTGCACAAACCAAGAAAAGCGCGCCGCGTGATTTGGCTGGATACCCGTTGATCCGCAACGAAATCGTCAAGCTGCTACAGTCCGCAAGGCAGGCCGCTGCACGTACTGTTAATGCACTGATGACCGTCACCTATTGGGAAATTGGGCGGCGTATCGTCGAGGCAGAACAAAAGGGTAAACGATGCGCTGATTATGGCGAGCAATTGATTGAACGGCTGGCGAAAGACCTTACAGCCATCTTTGGCCGTGGGTTTGGGATGGTTAACCTTACCCAAATGCGCCGTTTTTACTTGCTCTGGCCACAGCAAACAATTTTTCAGACACCGTCTGTACTTTCCGTGGGCAGCCCCAGCCTTGTATCCGTAGCCATTGCAGGAGATTGAGGGGCTGAGTCTTCAAGTATTGGATGCCCCAGTCGCAAACAATACGAATTCGGAGGAATGATGGCAACAGGCATCGGCAACAGAAACGATAAGCTATCTACCCTTCAAATGCACCTTGCGTATATGTCAATATTGACATATAATCCACCGCATGAGCAAGCAGCGAAAACCTTTGGCGTGGCTGCATGGCGAAGTCAAAACGCCGCCGTTTTCTGCCGAGGGAAGAATTGAAGCGGGTGTTTTATTGCGACACCTGCAAGAGGGCATCAAAATATCGCTGCCACACTCAAGGCCAATGCCCAGTATCGGTCGCGGTTGTCATGAATTAAGAATCCCCGACGAAAATCGTACTTGGCGCATTGTGTATTACGTTAATACGGTAGCCATCGTGATTCTGGAAGTGTTTGCCAAAACCACCAACCAAACGTCCCAAGCCATAATTGACATTTGCAAGGCGAGACTGAAACACTACAAATCAATTTAGCAGGAGGACAAATGCTATGAAGACTAACAAATTAGAACGCCTCCAAGCCGGAGGCTGGAAAGTCGGCAACACAGAGAATTTTCTGCAATTAAGTAATGAAGAGGCGCGGCTCGTCGCTCTCAAGCTCTCGCTGATCAGCGCGGTAAAAAAATCACGTATCAAACGAAAACTCTCTCAAATTGACCTCGCGCAACGTATGAAATCGAGCCAATCGCGCATTGCTAAAATTGAAGCTGGCGATCCTTCAGTATCGCTGGATTTGATTGTGCGTGCGCTCATCGCAAGCGGCGCAACCACGCGCGATATTCAGGCGGCGTTTACGGCAAACGAACGGGTGGCGGGTTAATTCAGCCATGACCGAGCCAACTATCACCTGCCCGGCGTGCAAGGCCGAGATCAAGCTCACCGAATCGCTGGCCGCGCCACTGATTGAATCAACCCGCAGGCAGTTCGAGCAGCAACTGGCGCAGAAGGACAGCGACATCGCCAAGCGCGAACAGGCCATGCGCGAGAAGGAAAAGCAGCTTGCAGAAGACAAGCGCAAGCTCGACGACCAAGTGGCCGATCAAGTTGCGGCACAGTTGAAAGCAGAACGCGCCCGCGTAATTGCCGAAGAATCCAAAAAAGCAAAACTTGCCAGTGCCGCCGAACTGGAAAACAAGGCGCGCGAACTGGCCGACTTACAAGAGGTGCTTAAATCTCGCGACGAAAAATTGGCTGAAGCGCAAAAGGCGCAAGCCGAACTCATCAAGAAACAGCGCGAACTCGATGATGCCAAGCGCGAGCTGGAACTCACGGTGGAAAAGCGGGTGCAGGTCGGTTTGACCGAAGTCCGCACGCTAGCCAAAAAAGAAGCCGAGGACGAACAGAAGCTCAAGGTAATGGAGAAGGAGCAGACCATTGCCGCGATGCAGAAACAGATCGAAGACCTCAAGCGCAGGGCCGAGCAGGGATCACAACAATTGCAGGGCGAAGTGCAGGAGCTGGAGATTGAAAACCTGTTGCGCAGCAAATTTCCTTTCGATGCCATCGAGCCGGTGCCCAAGGGCGAATTCGGCGGGGATGTGCTGCACCGTGTTGTCGGCGCGGGCGGCCAGTCTGGCGGCACCATATTGTGGGAGTTCAAGCGCACAAAAAACTGGAGCGATGCGTGGCTGGCAAAACTTCGCGATGATCAGCGGACTGCGAAGGCAGAAATCGCCGTGATCGTGAGCCAGATATTGCCGAAGGGAGTGGAAACCTTCGAAATGGTAGAGGGCGTATGGGTAACACATCCCCGCGCCGCGTTGCCGGTGGCGATGATTTTGCGCCAGTCATTGCTGGAGCTTGCCCTTGCGCGGCAGACCACCGAAGGCCAGCAAACCAAAACAGAAATGGTCTATCAGTACCTCACCGGCCCGCGTTTCCGTCAGCGGGTGGAGGCTATTGTCGAAGCCTTTTCCACCATGCAGGAAGACCTCGACAAGGAAAGAAAAGCCATCATGAAGCAATGGGCGAAACGCGAGGAACAGATCGAGCGCGTGATGGGGGCGACAGTGGGCATGTATGGGGACTTGCAGGGGATTGCGGGGAAATCGTTGCAGGAGATTGAAGGCTTAGAGTTCCCTATGCTTTCTGAAACGGACTCTGCCTCTTCAGTTATCAACTCTCAGGCTAGGGACTGACAATGGCAACCAAAAGCGAATTTGAACGCGGAGCGGAGTGGCGTCAGTGGGACTTGCATGTTCACACGCCTGCGTCATTTCATTGGCTTGGAAAGCGTTTTGATCCTGACCCAAACTCGGTCGCGAATACTGCTTTAGTTGATGAAATGATTGCCGCACTAAATGCAGCGCAGCCTACTGTTTTTGCATTGATGGATTATTGGACTTTTGACGGCTGGTTTGCCTTAAAGCGGCGGCTAGCACAGGACGGAGCACCAAAACTATTCAAGCGTGTATTTCCAGGAATAGAACTCCGCTTGATGGCTCCGATGACAGGGCGTCTAAATGCTCATGTACTTTTTTCAGACGAGATTGCGGATCAAATGCTTCACGACTTTAAGGCAGCCTTAACTGTTGAGCTAGTAAATCGCCCGTTATCAAATGATTCTTTGGTCGCCCTTGCTCGGATGGTGGGGGGGGACAAGCTAAAACTTCATGGTTTCAAGAAAGCGGAAGTTGATGCCAACATAGATGAGGCTTTACGAGCCGGTTCAGTTATTGCTGAGATCAATTGTGATAGCTACAAAAATGCAATTGAAAGGGTTCCCAATGGCTACGCTGTGGGGTTCATGCCCTTCGATACAAGCGATGGACTAGCCGAGGTTAAGTGGCAGGAACACTACGCTTATTGCTTGGGGCTTTTCAAGTCTTCACCCATTTTTGAAACGCGCAACTTGGATACGCGAGGGGCATTTGTAGGTGAACTAACCCCCGGAAACGAAAAATGGATTGATAACTTCCAAAACGCACTTGGCGGAATTCCGAGATTAGCGGTATCAGGAAGTGATGCTCATGTCTTCACAGGCGTTCCGGGTGACAACAATAGGCGCGGGTATGGTGATTTCCCTTCAGGCAAGGCTACTTGGATAAAGGGCGACCCAACTTTTCTAGGTTTGCTGCAAGTAATCAAGGAACCTGCGAAGCGATCTTACATTGGTGAACGCCCAGAAAAATTACGCGAGGTCGAAGAAAACAAGACCTTTTTCATTGATAGCATCGAAGTCAGTAAAGCGACTGGTAGCTCAATTCCAGAAGAGTGGCTTGCAGGTTGTCGCGTACTTTTGAATCATGATTTGGTGGCGATCATTGGCAACAAAGGTAGCGGCAAAAGTGCCCTTGCGGACGTAATCGCTCTTCTGGGAAATTCTCGACAGAAGGAACATTTCTCGTTTCTCCAAAAAAACAGATTTCGTGGAAAATCTGGTTCCGGTGATCCTGCTAAACAATTCATTGGCAAGATAGAGTGGTTGGATAGGAGTTCGGAAGAGCGCAGGCTTTCCGATGATCCGCCAGACGACAAAGTTCAGCTTGTCCGCTACATTCCTCAAGGACACTTTGAAGACCTCTGCAACGATCATATTGCAGGTCGTACTGGTGCATTTGAGAAAGAGCTTAGAGCGGTTATCTTTGACTACGCCGGTGGTGCGCTACGGCTGGGCGCACTTGATTTCGACCAACTGATTGAGCAGCAAGAGAGTGGCTATAGAGACCAGTTAGGGGAATATCGAAAAGACCTTGCAAGGCTCAATCTGGAGATTGAAAACATTGAGGCACAACGTCAGCCGCAGGTGAAGCGGTCGCTGCAAGAGCTATTGGCACTCAAGAAAAGGCAAATCGAAGAGCACAGCAGTATCAATAACAAGCCAGTATCCATTCCTAAGCCATCAGAACAGTTGTCTGCTGAGCAGCAGCAGGCTGCAAGTTCTCTTGAAGAAATAACAGGCAAGCTCAAGAGTCTTGAAGAAGAAGCAATAGCTAATGCGAGTACCCAAGAGAGCCTTGCTGCAAAATCAAAAGCAATCCAAGCTGTACGCGAACGCTTACGAACTCTGGAAAAACAGTACAAACAATTTCAGGACGACACGGCAAAAGATTTAGATCTGTTGGGAATGAAGCTTAATGAGATTGCCACGCTTTCCGTAAGCCAACAAATACTCGATGAAATTGCAGCAAAGGTTCCGCAAGAACAACAGTTCATAGTGGAGAAATCCGGGCAGAATGAACAGGCTAAGCAAGCTCTCCATAACGAGCAATCAGCACTGAAGACCAAGCTCAACGAGCCACAACTTTTATATCAAAATAACCTGAAAGCTATCGAGCTTTGGGACGAAAAATTACGTGAACTGACTGGAGCACCTGACGCGCCTGAGACACTGAAAGGGCTGGAGAACAGAATCGCGCAACTTGATGGTCTGCCTGAATTGCTGAAAACGAAACAGAGCCAACGTCGAAATTTAACTGGTGACATTTTCGATATTCTGAATGCACAAAGAAAAGCGCGTGAGGACTTGTTCAAGCCAGTTCAGGGTTTGATTCAAGCCAACAAGCTCATCATAGATGAATACAAGTTGCAATTTCAGGCAACATTAGGAGGGTCATCGGGAGCACTTTCATCTGCATTATTCGCACTTATCAAGCAGACCTCTGGCGAATTCAGGGGGGAAGATGAAGGTCATGCCGTGGTAAAACGTCTTTCTGAGCAGTTCGATCTTAACCAAAGGGAAGACGTATTGAAGTTCGTTGACGAACTCGACACAAAGATTCACTCGGCGGCATCGGGAAACAATGCTGATGCAATCGGAATTACTTCGATACTGAAAAAAGATAGAGCGGCAAGTAATGTGTATGACTTGCTTTATGGTTTGTCGTATATGGAACCGCGTTACTCACTGCTATTTCAAGACACCCAGATTGAGCAGTTATCTCCTGGGCAGCGTGGCGCACTTCTTCTCATCTTTTACTTGTTGGTAGACAAAGGCCGCAACCCAATTATCTTGGATCAGCCGGAGGAGAACCTTGATAATGAAACAGTGGTGAGCCTGCTTGTACCTGTACTGAGTGAAGCGAAGAAGAAACGACAAATCATCATGGTCACTCACAATCCGAATCTCGCTGTTGTTTGTGATGCAGAACAAGTTATTTACTCTACGTTTAACCGTAAGGGAGCATCGAAGATAGAGTACGTGTCCGGGGCAATCGAAAATCCCACTATCAATTCGCACGTTATCAACGTACTTGAAGGTACGAAGCCCGCATTCAATAACCGACGTATCAAATACCACTGATTGAACATGGCAAAACAAAAACTCGAACTCACCTGGATCGGCAAGGAGAACCGGCCTAAGCTGGAGCCGCGCATTTTTCTGGAAGACCCGGCGAAGAGTTATCACGCGAAGCATCGGGTGACGGATAACGACATTTTCGACAATCGGCTGATCTTCGGCGATAACCTGCTGGCGTTGAAGGCGCTGGAGGCGGAGTTTGCGGGGAAGGTGAAGTGCGTGTTTATTGATCCGCCGTATAACACCGGCAGTGCGTTCACCCATTACGACGACGGAGTGGAGCATTCGATCTGGCTGTCGCTGATGCGTGACCGGCTGGAAATTATCCGGCAGTTGTTGTCGGATGATGGTTCGTTGTGGATTACGATTGATGACAACGAGGCGCATTATCTGAAGGTGTTGTGCGATGAGGTATTTGGGCGGCCAAATTTTGTGGCAAATGTGTTCTGGCAGAAAACTCCAACGCGGGAAAATAGGACCGATTTTTCTGCTGTTCATGATCATATTTTGGTGTTTGCAAAGTGCCGAGAAATTTGGAAAGAGGTGCGAAACCCTTTGCCTGCGTCCGAAAGCCAGCTAGATAGGTTTACTAATCCTGATAATGACCCAAGAGGTGCTTGGGCATCATTGCCTGCCCATGCAAAAGCTGAAAAGGGGCGTAGGCAAGCGCAGTTCTTTACTGTCATAACACCATCTGGCCGAAATGTTGATCCTCCAGCCGGGCGTTGTTGGCTTTATACCGAATCCCGGTTTTACGAAATGGTCTCCGATAACCGCATCTGGTTCGGTGCCGATGGAGGGAATGCGCCTCGGGTTAAAAAGTTTCTATCAGAGGTTCAGGCTGGGCTGGTGCCTTCAACTTTTTGGTCTTACCAAGAAGTAGGAACTAACGGGCAAGCTAAAACTGAATTGGTGAATTTGTTTCCAGGTGAAACTCCTTTTTCTACACCAAAGCCCGAAGCATTGATTAACAGGGTCATACATATAGCCACCAATCCCGGCGACCTCGTCCTCGATTCCTTCGCCGGTTCCGGCACCACCGGCGCGGTCGCCCACAAGATGGGCCGCCGTTGGATCATGGTGGAACTGGGTGAGCATTGCCACACGCACATCATCCCGCGCCTGCAAAAGGTGATTGATGGCGAAGATAAGGGCGGCATTTCCGAGGCGGTGAACTGGCAAGGGGGCGGTGGTTTCCGCTATTACAAACTCGCGCCCAGCCTGTTGCGGCAGGACGCTTACGGGCAGTGGGTTATCAACAAGGAATACAACGCGGAGATGCTGGCGCAAGCCCTGTGCAAGCTGGAGGGCTTCACCTATGCGCCAAGCGATGCGCATTACTGGATGCACGGGCATTCCACCGAGCGGGATTTTATCTACGTTACCACAGCGAACCTGAACCACGAGCAGTTGCAGCAGCTTTCCGATGAGGTTGGGGCGGAGCGCAGTCTGCTGGTGTTGTGTACTGCTTTCCGTGGACGGGGCGATTATCCGAATCTCACCGTGAAGAAGATTCCCAAGCAGGTGCTGTCGCGCTGCGAGTGGGGGCATGATGATTATTCGTTGCAGGTGGAGAATTTGCCGAAGGCGCCTGCTTCGCCGGGGCAGCAAAGTTTGTTTGACTCACGCGAAGACGCGAAGGCGCGAAGATGAGGCAAAACACCGAAATATTATTGGGCGAGGCCATGGCTGAGGGATTACATCAGCTATGGGTCTTGGCTGGATTGCTTAATCCTTATTCATTTTTCGCGGCTTCGCGCCTTCGCGTGAAGCAACAGGGGGGAGCATGACAACGAAGCCGAAGACGACTAAGTCAAAGAAATCCGTGCCCGATACGCCGCATTTGTTCGACCGCATCCGGGACATTCTCGAGTCGGCCCGCAGCAACATTGCGCGCACGGTCAATACCACGCAGGTAGTTGCAAATTGGCTCATTGGGCGCGAGATTGTGGAGGAGGAGCAGGCCGGAAAGCGTCGCGCTGGTTATGGTGAGGCTTTGCTGGCCGATCTTGCCGAGCGGCTATTGCAGGAATTCGGGAAAGGCTGGTCGGTACGCCAATTGGAATACTGCCGCAGTTTCTATCTTTCCTATCCGCTGCTTCTCGGACCGAAGAATTCGAACGCGGTGCGTTCGAATTCTGGCGTGGGTAGCAAGGATGAACACATTACGAACGCGGCGCGTGCGGAATCATGGAAGCCGGGCCAACTGAACCCGAATCTTTCGTGGACGCACTATCGCACTTTGCTGCGGATCAATCGTGCCGAGGCGCGCACCTTTTATGAGATAGAGGCTGCTTGCAACGCATGGTCTGCACGCGAAATGGAGCGCCAGATCGGCAGCTTGCTGTTCGACCGACTGGCGAAAAGCCGAGACAAGAAAGGGCTGATGCGCCTAGCGGTACATGGGCAGGAAGTTGTGCAGCCGATTGATGTGCTGAAAGACCCGGTGGTGTTGGAATTTCTTGACATACCAGCCTCGCCACGCTTGGTGGAATCAAAGCTGGAACAGGCACTGATTGGCAATCTGGAAACCTTCTTGCTGGAGCTGGGTAAAGGATTTGCGTTTGTTTCGCGGCAGGAGCGCATCACGCTTGATGGCGATCACTTCTACATTGATCTGGTTTTCTACCACACGGTACTGAAGTGCTTTGTGCTGATTGACTTGAAAGTGGGAAAGCTGACCCACGCCGATCTTGGGCAGATTCAGTTCTACGTGAATTATTACGACCGCGAGCGGCGTACCGAGGGTGACAACCCGACCCTGGGTTTGATCTTGTGTCCCGACAAAAACGATGCGGTAGTAAAGTACACGCTGGGCGAGCAGCAGGAGCGCAATATTTTCGCCAGCCGTTATCAGCTTCATCTGCCAACCGTCGAGGAACTGGAAAACGAGCTTCGGCGAGAGCTTCGATATTTGGTGCCGCCTGAAGGCAGGGCAACTATTAAGAAAAACTTAACAGCTGCCCGGAAAGCCGCACCCAGCTTGAAAAAACCGGCTTCAAAAAAGAAAAAAGGGAAAGCCGAATGAACCGCCACGTTAACGCCATTGCCGGGCGCTTGAGCTTGCGCGCACCGCAACGCCGCTCGCTGGAGATTCTGGATCGCATCACTGAAATCGTGCCGCCAAGCAAAGGGACGGACGTTGCCGCCGCGCTGGAGACAATCCGCAGCGAGTTTCCGTCAGTGACCGACTTCGAACGCGAGTTTCCGTCGCTGTGTTTTGCGCTGGCGACGGGGGTGGGCAAGACGCGGTTGATGGGCGCGTTCATCAGCTATCTGCACTCGGCGCACGGCATCAACAATTTTTTCGTCCTGGCGCCGAACCTGACCATCTACAACAAGCTGATTGCGGATTTCAGCGACCGCACGCATCCGAAATATGTGTTCAAGGGCATCTCGGAATTCGCCATTGATGCGCCTTCTATTATCACCGGCGACAACTACGACCAGCGCGACCCGGCCAGCGGCACGCTGTTCGGCGGGGTGCGCATCAACATTTTCAATATCTCCAAAATCAATTCCGAAGTGCGCGGTGGCAAGGCGCCGCGTATCAAGCGGTTGTCGGAATACATCGGCGAGAGTTACTTCGATTATTTGGCCGGGTTGCCCGATCTGGTGCTGCTGATGGATGAATCGCACCGTTACCGCGCCAGTGCAGGGATCAAAGCGATCAATGAGCTGAAGCCGATTCTGGGGCTGGAACTGACGGCTACGCCGTTTGTGGAAGGCGCTAAGGGAGCAGCGCCGTTCAAGAACGTCATTCTCGATTACCCGCTGGGAAAGGCGATGGAAGATGGTTTTGTGAAAGAACCTGCCGTGGTGACGCGCAAAAATTTCAATCCAGCGGGAATGTCGGCGGAAGAGATCGAGCGCATGAAGCTGGAAGACGGTGTGCGCCTGCACGAGAGCGTGAAAGTGGAACTGGAGACTTACGCCCGCGAAACCAGCAACCCAATTGTTAAGCCTTTCCTGCTGGTCATTGCGCGCGATACGACCCATGCCGGGCAGTTGTCTGCCTTGATAAAGTCAGATGAGTTTTTTGAGGGGCGCTACAAGGACAAGGTCATTCAGGTGGATTCGAGCCGTACCGGCGCCGAAGAGGAGGAAATGATCGAGCGGCTGCTGAAGGTAGAACACACCGATGAGCCGACCGAGATCGTCATCCATGTCAACATGCTGAAAGAAGGTTGGGACGTGACCAACCTCTACACTATCGTGCCGTTGCGCGCGGCCAATGCCCGCATCCTGATCGAGCAATCCATCGGGCGCGGGCTGCGCCTGCCTTATGGCAAACGCACAGGCGTGACTGCGGTGGACAGGCTGAACATCGTCGCGCATGACAAGTTTCAGGAAATCATCGACGAGGCAAATCGTCCTGATTCCGCCATTCACCTGAAGGCGGTGATACTGGATGACGCTGAATTTGGTCAGAAGACGGCAACGATTGTTTCGCAGTCGCAGCTTGCTTCCATGTTGGGGTTGAAACCAGCCGATGTAACTGGCAGCACCAAGGTAGCAGGGCAGGATGTGCAGCCCGCCTTCACCAAGCCGGAAGAGCAGAAGGTGGCGCAGATTGCTTACGAGGTGATACGCAAACTGGAGAATCAGCCGACGACGGTGCCTACGTTGGCGCACTTGAAAAATCCCGAGGTTCAGGCGGCCATCGTCAAAGAAGTACAGGAACAGCATCGCCCCACACAGATGGAGTTGGAGGGTGTGACAGAACAGCCTGACTTCGCCGCCGTCGTAGCGAAGACGGTCGAATTGGTGATGCAACAGACGATAGACATTCCACGCATCTTGGTTGTGCCCAAGGGCGAGGTGAAGGCTGGTTTCAAACCGTTTGCCCTGAAGCTGGATACGCTGAAATACCCGGCAGTGTCCGATGAGCTATGGATACAACACTTGCGCACCAATCAGCTTGAGGTGGTGACGATGGGTGACGGCGGCATAACAGAGAGGCAGATAGAGGACTATATAGTCAGTGGCCTGATGGATTTCGACGATGTTTCTTACGACGATCAGGCTGATTTGTTGTATGACTTGGCTGCACAAACCGTTAAGCATTTTTTGCAGCTACCTATCTGAGGATGAGACCCGCAAGGTGTTGCGCTGCTATCAGCGCGATATTGCTCGCTTTATACACGCACAAATGCTGGAACATAGTTGGGAAGATGCCGTTGATTACGAAGTGGTGGTGAGCAAAGGGTACGTGGAACTCACGCCCAGTGCCTATTCCATCAATGAGCCATCCGCCGATTACCTCGTGTCTCCCGCAGACAAGAGCAACATGTCGAAGTACGTGTTTGGCGGTTTCAAACGCTGCCTGTATCCGGTGCAGAAGTTCGACTCGGAGGCGGAGCGCGTTTTGGCAGTCATTCTTGAACGTGATGCCGAGAAGTGGTTCAAACCAGCCAAAGGGCAATTCCAGATTTTCTACAAGCAGGGAGCTGATCATATGGAGTATCAACCGGATTTTGTTGCCGAAGTGAACGACGCGATTTACATGTTTGAGCCCAAGGCCAGTAACCAGATGACCGACCCCGTCGTCTTGGCCAAGAAGGAAGCGGCAATCAAGTGGTGCAAAAATACTTCTGATTATGCTGCCACCAATGGCGGCAAGCCGTGGCGATACGTGCTGATCCCGCATAACGCGATAGCGGTGAACATGACGCTGGATGGTTTGGCGGGACAGTTTGGCGAATAAAAGTGTGTGAACGTAGCTCTTGTCTTGATGCATCCTGACCGCAAAAACTACCACTGGCGCATCGCCGGGTTTTATTTCTTCTACTTTGCTTTCGTGGGCATGTTTGCGCCTTACTGGAGCCTGTATCTCAAGTCCATCCGCTTCGACGCGGTGCAGATTTCCATCCTGTTGTCGGTACAGCCGGTGATGCGCATGATCGCGCCCAACATCTGGGGCTGGTTGGCCGATCACACGGGGAAGCGGTTGCTGGTGGTCAAACTGGCTGCGCTGTGCAGCGCGCTGGCTTATCTGGGCGTGTTCTTTACCACGCAGTTCTGGGGCATGTTGCTGGTGCTGGCGCTGATGAGTTTCTTCTGGAGCGCTTCCATGCCGCTGGTGGAAGCGACCACGCTGACCTATCTGGGCAAGAACACGGCGCATTACGGGCGCATCCGTTCCTGGGGGTCGGTCGGATTCATCGTGTCCGTGCTGGGGCTGGGCTATGCGTTTGATTACATCGCCATCAGCTGGTTGCTGTGGGCCGGGCTGTTCATCCTGCTCGGCATCCTGTTCTTCTCGCGGCAGATTCCGCCCACCGAAGTGCTGGCGCATCACACCGACAGCCAGCCGATCATGGATCTCCTGATGCGGCCACGGGTGCTGGCGTTGTTCGGCGCCTGTTTTCTGATGTCGGTGGCACACGGCCCTTATTACACTTTCTATTCCATCCATCTGGTGGAGCACGGTTACGCCAAAAGCGCCGTGGGACTGCTGTGGGCGCTGGGCGTGATCTGCGAGATCGGAATCTTTTTTCTGATGCCGTGGCTGATGCGGCGCTATGCCTTGACGCAGATTCTGCTGGCAAGCTTTATCTGTGCCGTGTTGCGGTTTTTGCTGATCGGCTGGGGTGTGGATTCGCTCGCCCTGTTGCTGTTTGCGCAAAGCCTGCATGCCCTCACTTTCGGCGCTTTCCATGCGGCGGCGATCGCGCTGGTGCATCAATTTTTCCAGGGGCGCCATCAATCCAGGGGGCAGGGCTTGTTTGGCAGCATCACTTACGGCGCCGGCGGAGTGATCGGGGGGCTGGCCAGCGGCCCGTTGTGGCAACACTGGGGAGCATCGGTCATGTATTCGATGAGCGCGCTGGCAGCGTTTCTGGGCCTGTTGTTGATATTATGGAAGCTGCGGATTGCTGCCGGGGCGGGCCATGCGCCGGTCTGAAAGGGTTTTTCCCCCCGCGGCTATTCCCGGTGCATGACGCGATCAAGGTGGCTGTCCCATCCTTGCCATACAGGTCCGGCCTTAAGGTTCCCGCAGAGAAAGGGATGGGCCGCCAATCTTAACGCCCACGCTTCGTGTAATCCCGCATTCGCTGTGGCATAATCACGCGCTCATTTGGGATGAATACAATGGGCGCAAGGACTTTATACGACAAACTCTGGGACGGGCATGTGGTGCGGCAGGAAGCCGATGGCACCGCCTTGATTTACATCGACCGTCATCTGGTGCATGAAGTCACCAGTCCGCAGGCATTCGAAGGGTTGAAACTGTCTCAGCGCAAGCCGTGGCGCGTGCAGTCCATGCTCGCCGTGCCGGATCACAACGTGCCGACCACGCGCCGCAGCAGCGGCATCGCCGACCCGGTTTCGCGTTTGCAGGTGGAGACGCTGGATGCCAATTGCGCCGAGTTTGGCGTGACCGAATTCAGGATGGGCGACATGCGCCAGGGCATCGTGCACGTGATCGGGCCGGAACAGGGCGCGACCTTGCCCGGCATGACGGTGGTATGCGGCGATTCCCACACCAGCACCCACGGCGCGTTCGCTGCGCTGGCGCATGGTATTGGCACTTCCGAGGTCGAGCATGTGATGGCGACCCAGTGCCTGGTGGCGAAAAAATCCAAAGCGATGCTGGTCAGGGTGGAAGGCGCCTTGCACAAGGGCGTGACTGCCAAGGATATCGCGCTGGCGGTGATCGGCAAGATCGGTACTGCGGGCGGCACCGGTTACGCCATCGAATTTGCCGGGAACTCGATCCGTTCATTGTCTATGGAAGGACGTATGACCTTGTGCAACATGGCCATCGAGGCCGGCGCGCGCGCGGGCATGGTGGCAGCGGACGAGGTGACCTTTGCCTATATCAAGGGCCGTCCGTTGGCGCCGCAGGGCGAATTGTGGGACCAGGCCGTGGCTTTCTGGCGCACTTTGCATTCCGACCAAGGCGCTGAGTTCGATGCAGTGGTGGAACTGGACGCGTCGCGGATCAAGCCGCAGGTAACCTGGGGAACTTCTCCGGAGATGGTCGCCGATATCGATGGCCGTGTGCCTGATCCGGATTCGGCGCCAGACGAGGTCAGGCGCCAGGATTGGGCGCGTGCCTTGAAGTATATGGGGCTGCAAGCCAATACACCGATCTGCGAGATCAGCATAGATAAAGTGTTCATCGGCTCCTGCACCAACGCACGCATCGAGGATTTGCGCGCGGCGGCGGCGGTCGCGCGCGGCAAGCATGTCGCTGCCAACGTGAAACTGGCGATGGTGGTGCCCGGTTCCGGGCTGGTGAAGCGGCAGGCTGAGCAGGAAGGGCTGGACCAGATATTTATCGATGCCGGCTTCGAGTGGCGCGAGCCGGGCTGTTCGATGTGCCTGGCAATGAACGACGACCGGCTGGAGCCGGGCGAGCGTTGCGCTTCCACTTCCAACCGCAACTTCGAAGGGCGGCAGGGGCAGGGCGGACGCACCCATCTGGTCAGTCCTGAGATGGCGGCGGCGGCAGCGATTGCCGGACATTTCGTTGACGTGGGAAAATGGTAAAACGAACTGAAATGAACCTAAATCCTGCAGTTTGGAGGCTTCGACTTCGCTGGCTGCGCCAGCTACGCTCAGCACGAACGGTTTGGGGAATGTCACGCAATTGGTAAGCAATCCGTTCGCCCTGAGCGTAGCGCGTAGCGCGTAGCGCGGAGTCGAAGGGTTTCAGGGGGACACAACTGAGGTTTTTAGGATGAAAAGGATTGCATTTTTGCTGGTGATAACGGGCGCGCCTTCCGCTGGCAATACCATGAAAAGTTTGGGGCGGGATATACAATCAGGTGGCCAGGCGATAGGAAAGGCCGCCGAAAAAATGACAGCCTGCTGAACGCAGGCAGTCGGCGGGGTTTGTCGCAAGCCGGACTTTCATATGATTCTTCCTGCGCGCAACGGTCTTGATTGAGGTGAACTGATGCAAAGATTTACTGTTCTGGAGGGTTTGGTCGTCCCATTGGATCGTGCCAATGTGGATACCGATGCGATGATACCCAAGCAGTTCCTGAAATCCATCAAGCGCTCCGGTTTCGGGCCGAACGCATTCGATGAGTGGCGCTATCTGGATCACGGCGAGCCGGGCATGGATAATTCAAAACGGCAGCTCAACCCGGATTTTGTGCTCAACCAGCCGCGCTATCAAGGCGCGCAAATCCTGCTTGCGCGCGAGAATTTCGGCTGCGGCAGCTCGCGCGAACATGCGCCGTGGGCGCTGCAGGATTACGGCTTCCGCGCGATCATCGCACCGAGCTTTGCCGAAATCTTTTTCAACAATTGTTTCAAGAACGGCATGCTGCCGATCAAGCTTGATGCGGGCAGCGTTGATGCGTTATTCAAAGTGGTGGAAGCCGTGCCGGGCTATCGGTTGCAAGTTGACCTGGAACAGCAAAGCATCAGCGCGCCGGATGGCACGGTTTACAAATTTGAAGTGGATGCGCACCGCAAGCATTGCCTGCTGAACGGGTTGGACGATATCGGACTGACTTTGCAGCATGTGGATGAGATCCGGGCATTTGAAGCCAGGCATCGCGTGGCGCAGCCCTGGTTGTTTGCATAAATCCCCCATGGCTCTTTTTGCCAAAGGGGGCGGGCATAGCGGAGGATTTTGAATTTTATGGAAAACGGGAATTTGAAATGAAAATCGCTGTATTGCCCGGTGATGGAATCGGTGCTGAGATTGTCGCGCAGGCCGTCAAGGTGATGGAGGCTTTGTGCAGTGACGGCCTGAAGATGGAAATGGAATATGCGCATATCGGCGGTGCGGGCTACGATGCCGCAGGCGATCCCTTGCCGGAAGCGACGATGAAGCTGGCGCAGCAATCCGACGCCGTGCTGCTTGGTGCCGTGGGCGGCTATCAGTATGACACGCTGCCGCGGCCAATGCGTCCGGAACAAGGGTTGTTGCGTATCCGCAAGGGATTGAATCTGTTTGCCAACCTGCGTCCTGCATTGCTTTACCCGGAACTGGCGAGTGCCTCTTCCCTGCGTCCAGAGGTGGTGTCAGGACTGGATATCATGATATTGCGCGAACTGACCGGGGATATTTATTTTGGCCAGCCGCGCGGCATCACCACGCTGGAGAACGGTGAGCGCCTGGGCTTTGATACGATGCACTACAGCGAGTCGGAAATCCGCCGCGTGGCGCATGTCGGATTCAGGATTGCCATGAAGCGAAGCAAAAAGGTATGTTCGGTGGATAAGGCGAATGTACTGGATACCAGCATGTTCTGGCGTGAGATAGTGACGGATGTCGCGAAGGAATATCCTCAAGTCGAACTGTCGCATATGTATGTGGACAATGCAGCGATGCAACTGGTGCGCGCACCCAAACAGTTCGATGTGATTTTGACCGGAAACATCTTTGGCGACATTCTGTCGGATGAAGCCTCAATGCTGACCGGTTCCATCGGCATGCTGCCGTCCGCATCGCTGGATGCGAACAACAAGGGACTGTATGAGCCATGCCACGGTTCCGCGCCGGATATCGCTGGCAAGGATATCGCGAATCCGCTGGCGACGATTCTGTCTGTGGCGATGATGATGCGTTACACCTTTGCGCAAGAGGACATTGCCAGGCGCATCGAACATGCGGTGCGCAAGGTGTTGCAGCAAGGGCTGCGCACAGCCGATATCTATGAGGCCGGGATGCAGAAGGTCGGCACCGATGCGATGGGCGATGCAGTGGTAGCAGCGCTATGAAATTTTATGTAGGGTGGGTTAGCCGCTTGCGGCGTAACCCGCCGTTCGCTTGGTCGGTTACGCTTCGCTAACCCACCCTACGAGGGAAAAGTTATGAGGGTAGGACTGGTCGGCTGGCGCGGGATGGTGGGTTCGGTGCTCATGCAGCGCATGCGCGCCGAGCGGGATTTCGACCTGATCGATCCGGTTTTTTTCACCACTTCGCAGGTTGGTGGCAAGGCGCCGGACGTAGGCCGCGATGTGCCGGTGCTGAAGGATGCCAGGGACATTGCCGAGCTGAAGGCGATGGACACCATTATCTCCTGCCAGGGCGGCGACTATACCAATGAGGTGTTTCCCGGTTTGCGCGCTGCCGGTTGGCAAGGTTACTGGATAGATGCCGCTTCGACCTTGCGCATGGAGCAGGATGCAGTGATCATACTCGATCCGGTCAATCTGGACGTGATCAAGGATGCGCTGATTCAGGGTAAGAAGGATTTTATCGGCGGGAACTGCACGGTAAGCCTGATGTTGATGGCATTGAGCGGATTGTTCAAGGCGGATAAAATTGAATGGATAAGTTCCATGACCTATCAGGCGGCGTCTGGCGCGGGCGCCCAGAACATGCGTGAATTACTGAGCCAGATGGGCGAGGCTCACCGCGTCGCCAAGAATCTGCTGGAAGATCCCGCTTCGGCAATTCTGGATATAGACCGCGAGGTGGCGGGTATACTGCGGGATGAAAAATTTCCGACGGCCAATTTTGGTGTGCCACTGGCTGGCAGCCTGATACCATGGATAGACAAGGATCTGGGTAATGGACAGAGCAAGGAAGAATGGAAAGGCAAGGCCGAGACCAACAAAATACTCGGCCGAAATGCCAACCCTGTCCCGGTTGATGGGCTGTGCGTACGCATTGGAGCGATGCGCTGCCATAGCCAGGCATTGACCATCAAGTTGAAGCGCGATGTGCCGTTGGATGAGATCGAAGGCATGCTTGCCGACGCGAATCCGTGGGTGAAAGTGGTACGCAACCGGCGCGAGGAGACCGTGCGCGAATTGACACCTGCCGCCGTGACCGGCTTGCTGGCCGTACCCGTGGGCCGACTGCGCAAGATGGATATGGGGGGTGAGTACTTGTCCGCGTTTACTGTGGGAGATCAGTTATTGTGGGGCGCGGCTGAACCGTTGCGGCGCATGTTGCGGATATTGATTGAATAGATAATCTGTTTGGAATTAGCAAGCTTGACGCATGATGTCATGTTTAGATTCAACTTGCATGACTAAGTCTACGATGTTAGCCTGACCAGGGGCTGGACTTTGGAAACAGGGGAATTGATAGTAATGAAATTATTCTTCAGGGCATGTGTACTTATTGCCAGCATGGCTTTATCTGGAGTTGCCTGCGCTGTAGGAATGGGCGGTATAACCGTATCCTCGGCTCTGGGAGAACCTCTGAATGCAGAGATCGAACTGGCGGGGATCGGCAACAAGGCCAACAAGGCCAGCAGGACTGACAGTCTGACCGCACGCATGGCTTCGCCCGATGTATTCAAGGGGGCGGGCGTGGACTATCCCTCCACCTTGCCCAGCCTGAAATTTGCAGTTGAGTCACGCCCGGACGGTGAGCCATATCTCAGGATTACTTCTCAATCCCCGGTCAATGATCCATTTGTTACATTGCTGGTGGAGCTGGATTGGCCATCCGGGAGGCTGCTGCGCGAGTACACTTTCCTGCTGGATCCGCCGGGCTTCAAACCTGAACAGCCAGCGGAGCCAATGGTCAAGCCGATAGCGCCGGTCGCAGTGGCACAGACCGTCGGTGCCGCAGAGACAAAGATTGAGCCTGCACCGGAAATCGCAAAAGCGCCGGTGGTGTCGGGTACAGCATCCGGCAGCAAGGCAGTTTCGGCCGGCAGGACCTCAACCGGCAACATCACTATCAAGCGTGGCGATACGTTGAGCAAGATCGCTCGACAGGTCAAGCCATCGGATATCAGTCTGGAGCGTATGCTGGTTGCGCTGTATCGCGCCAACGCCGATGAGTTCGGCGGCAGGAACATGAACCGCCTGCGAGTCGGGAAAATCCTGCGCATGCCGAATGATGCCGATGTTGAAAAGACGACACAGGCAGAAGCAACTGAAGAAATTCACGCCCAGGCCGCTGACTGGAATGCTTACCGCCAGAAACTTGCAGCTGCCAGCGTAACGGCCAAAGAACCGCTATCCAGCCAGGAAGTTTCTGGAAAGATAGGTACTAAGGTGGCCGAGACGCCATCTGCCAAGGGAGCCGCGAAGGAGGTAGTGCGGTTATCGAAGGGTATGGCGCCTGGCGACAACGCAGTTGCAGGCGGCAGCTTGACGGCACTGCAAGACAAGATGAACGGATTGCAGGAGGAGTTGATTGCCCGAGACGGTCAACTCAAGGACAGCAAAAATCGCATTGCAATGCTGGAAAATAACATCAAGGAGATGCGCCATTTGCTCGATTTGAAAAGCCAGAACATAGCTTCTTCGAATCAGGCCGAAACCAGGCCGGCACCGCCTTCTGCCGCACCAATTATTGAAGCCAAACCTAAAGCGACTGCCATGCCTTCCGGGTTGACTACGGCTCCTCTCGGCCCAGACCACCAGGCGCAACAGGCAAACTCTGCGGCAAAACCAAAACCGGCTCGTCCCCTGGTTGTGCCGCCCCCGCCCTCCATGATGGATGAGATACTTGATGAACCCCTCTATCTGGCAGGCATTGCTGTTGTTGTCTTGCTGTTATTGGGTGGCGGTTTTATGGTTATGCGTCGCAACAGGACGAGGAGTGCAGGCTCGGGCAGAGTGGAACATAACATTGCAGAGCCTGCCGCGCCTTCAGCAGCAGTCGGCGAGACTAACCAGACGAACCGCCCGATAAGTGCAGCAGCACCCATGGGCGAAGAAGTTGATCCGGTCAGCGAAGCTGACCTGTTCCTGAATTTCGGCCGGGATACGCAGGCTGAAGAAATACTGAAGTATGCATTGGAGAAGGATCCGACGAACCAGCGCATTTTGCTCAAACTGCTGTCCATCTACCTGGAACGCAAGGATGCCAAGGCGTTTTACGCCATTTTCCAGCAAGTTCGCGAATCAGGTGATGCCAATGCATGGGCGCAAGCCGCAGAAATGGGGCGCAAGCTGGAGCCTGATAATCCGGCTTACAGTGGCGAAGCGGGACCCGGGGAAGCGGCCAAGGAGGTTGAGCCAGAACAGGCTCTTCATGTACCCAGTGGACTTGGTCTGGATTTTGATCTGGACTTTGATAAAGAACAGTCCGGCACAGGTGCCAACACGGTACTGGCATTTGACAAACCCACAGATGCAGATTCTTCTGCTCTGGATTTTGATCTTGGCGCGGACTTTGCAGAAATTGGCGGTGAAGCCAAGGCTGATATCAAGGAGGAGGCCGGGAAATCCTCCACCGGCAAAGAACAAGCGGCCCAATTTGATTCCTTGCAAGGCTTCATCGACGTAACCTCAAAATCCTTGCCCATTCAGGGTACTGATGTTGAAAAGCCGGGCCCTGTTGGCAAAGCAGAGCCTGATCTGGAGGACTTTGTCGACATATCGTCAAAATCCCTGTCCTTTCCGTTTCGGAATATTGCTGTTGACAATCCGGATGCGGGTGCTGAGTCAGAACCTGATCTCGATGACTTCATCGACGTGACGTCAAGATCCATGACCCTGTCTTTTGAAAGCATTGATGCAGACAAGTCGAATATCAGTGACACGGGCGCACCTGTGCAACTTGATGCCTTGAATTTCCAGGGCATTGATTTGAGCTTGAGCGAGCCGTCCCCCGTTGTTGCGGAAACTGACCGCAAGGATGCGCATTGGAATGAAATTAGCACCAAAATTGATTTGGCCAGAGCTTATCAGGAAATGGGCGATGTAGCGGGTGCTCACGAGATATGGAAAGAGGTAATGGACGAGGGCGATGACCAGCAGCGAGCCATTGCAAAGGCTATACTGGAGAAGCTGTCGGCCTGATTTGTTTGACAATCAAGAATGCGGCAGCTCGGCAATGTCTGGCTGCCGTTTTGTTTTGGGTGCAGGAAAATGCCTAATCCGGCCTTGCTGATATTAGCCTGGGTAACTCTGGTCATTGCATTGCAAATGACGGGGCCGGTTTTCTTGTCGTTAATCTCGGTGGTGCTTATCGCCTCAGCGCTGACATTTTCCGCTGCCAGGCTGCTGGCGCTGATGCGACGCACACGCTGGATCATGTTTTCCCTGATACTGATTTATGCCTGCACCACTCCGGGAACACCAGTGATTGGTCAGCTGGCGGCATTTAGTCCGACCAGCGAAGGATTGCAGCAAGGCTTGTTGCAGTTGGCAAGACTGATAAGTGTGCTGGCATCGCTGTCCATTCTGCTTTCATGGATGGATCAGCAGAAACTCGTCAGCGGACTATACACGCTGGCTTATCCTTTGCAATTTATGGGCCTGTCGCGTGAGCGCATCGCAGTTCGTCTGGCACTGACGCTGCAATATGCGGAGACGGCAATGCGGGATACCTCCACAAATTGGCATGGCAGCATCGAACATATGCTCGCTCCCATTCCGGTTGAGCAGTCTGACATCGAACTTTCGGTTGTGCGGTTCACTTTAATGGATAGCCTGTTGCTTGTGGCGGGGTGTGCCTTGCTTGTGCTGGTGTTGCTGTGAGAATTGCGCTGGGCGTGGAATACGATGGCAGCTGTTTCAATGGCTGGCAAAGTCAACCTGATGTCCCAAATGTCCAGGACACTTTGCAGGCCGCATTGAGCGGTATCGCAAGCGAGCAGGTTTCCATTGCCGCTGCCGGACGCACTGATACAGGGGTGCATGCGCTGGAACAGGTGGTGCATTTCGATACCGGTACGGACAGGCCGGTGAATGCCTGGGTGCGCGGTACGAACGCATTGCTGCCGCAAAGCGTCGCCGTGCTGTGGGCTCACCCGGTGCCGGAAGAATTTCATGCGCGTTTTTCCGCGCAAGCACGCAGTTACCGTTATCTGCTGATCAACCGCCCGGTACGTAGTGCCGTGCAATGCGGCAAGGCAGGCTGGTTCCATGCGCCACTCAATCTGGAAAGCATGCGCGAGGCGGCCCGGTATTTGCTGGGTGAGCATGACTTCAGCGCTTTCCGTTCTTCGGAATGCCAGGCAAAAACACCGCTCAAGAAACTCTCCCAGCTTGACATTGAAAGACAGGGTGACACGATAATTTTCAATTTGACTGCAGATGCGTTCTTGCATCATATGGTGCGAAATATTGTCGGCAGTCTGATTTATGTTGGCAAGGGCAAGTATCCGCCCCGGTGGATTCTGGAGGTCCTGACAAGCCGCAACCGTACACTGGCGGCGCCTACGTTTTCTCCTTGTGGATTATATTTGCGGCGGATTACCTACGATGCAAAGTGGGGACTTCCGATTTTATGAGTAAGAAAGGATTCATAGCGGAGATTAATCAGAGGTTAATTTGTAGTACGCGCGATTTGCTCTGACAGGCAGTGCCTGAATCAATTTCCAATTTCGGCTAGTTGCCGCCAGTCACGAGCGTTTGCTTCCGGGCACCCTGAATAATTAATCTGAACGAAAAGTTCGGATGACTGCTTCCGAGAAGGATATTATAAAGCGTGATATGCGGCTCAGTGCCATTTGCAGAACTTCAACTTGATTTCCCACTTCATTCACGGCAATTTATGCGACTATTACGCCATCGTCCGCTATCATGGGTGCTGTCCACCGCCGAGTCGGCAGTGGTTCCGTCCCAAGTCAAATGGTAGAAATGGTTAGGAGACTGGATATGCTTCGCGACTTGCTGATGCACGTGGACGGAAGTCAAGCTGGGCGGCGCAGGGTGCAATTTGCTGCAGACTTGGCGGTGCGCACGGGCGCGCGGCTCAGCGGAATATTCGTGACCCCAGTGGCGGAGATGCCGCACCTGTATAAGCCGAGCCAAGTGGCAGAGATCTCAGCCGATCTCTCCTCGAAGTTTGCCTTGGACGCCCAAGCAGCCGCAACGGTGTTCAGCGAAGAAGCCACTGGGTGCGTAGCTGACGTATGCTGGGTCGAAGCGAAAGGTGACGTAGCCAAGTGCATCAGCAATATTGCCCAGCCAGGCGAGGACTGATCCAGTGTTCGAGAGAACTCTACAACCACTGAGCGGCCCGAGGTATTTCGGGATCGGATTCAACAAAACCGGCACCACCAGCCTCGGGCGCAGCTTTTTAGCACTGGGACTCACCCCCGTTGCCGAACCACGGTCTCCTCACATGGATTTCCGTCAGCTTGCCAGCGCGATCTTCGATCGAGGTGATTTTCAACCCGCACTGCATGCGGCGTCCTACTTTCGCTCGTTTCAGGATAGGCCCTGGAACGTATGGGATATCTTCCGGCATCTGGATGAAAAATTTCCGGGCAGTTATTTTATACTGACTGAACGAGACCCAGAAAATTGGTGGAATTCGGTCGAGAAATGGCTCACGATTTCACACAAGTATGACAAGGCAAAACACCTCCGGTATTTGCGGCACTTGAAGGTGGATCATCTAGAAAAGCGCCTGTTTGTCGACTCTTACGAGCGGTACAACGATGCGGTCAAAACCTATTTTGTCGGGCGCTCCAACCTGCTGGTAATGAATCTGGAGGCTGGCGATGGTTGGGATAAGCTCTGCAGCTTTCTTGAATTTCCCGTGCCTGACGTAGATTTCCCGCACGCAAACAAGCAACTGATTCGCGCTGTCACGGGTTCGCGCTTGATCACAAAAAACATCAGGTTTTATTGAACTTCGAGTGGATTAAACTGCATGTGCGTTGACCTTCACAAACCGAGTGGGGGTGCGCGTTTAAATAAACCCAGACTCTGTTGATCAACTCCCAAGCTGGTGCGCAGTCCCTTCACTACGGCGGAAAATTGCGGTTCACAATGAAATTTCCCATGGTATCCCGGCACTGGAATTACTCGCTGCCCCTCGGTAGCGAAGCGTCCCCACAAAAGCCTACGGTCGGTCGCCGCCGGAATAGGTGGTTGTTCGCAGTGAAAATAGGTGATTTGCCCGTTGAACATGTTGTTGTGGCGCAGTGAGTATCGGTTATTCGCTTCGCGTTGCACCCTTGCGACCCGATAGCCCATGCCTATGATGCCTTCCGTCTCGTCCCCGGATATCGGCAGGCGGGTAGCTCTCTGATCACTCCAGTCGGGCCCGTAGCAACTGGGTGTGATTGTGTCTACCATCGCCAGCAGCACGACTTCTTCCCCCATGCGTTGCAATTGCAGCGCGATTTCAAACACCATGACTCCGCCAAAGCTGGTCCCCAGCAATTGGTAAGGGCCGTGCGGCTGTATGCGCTGTATCTCGGGTACATAGTAGGCGGCCATTTCCTCGATAGTCGAGCAACCGACCCGGCTCCAATCCATGTCGGGCGGTTGCAATGCATAGAAAGGTTGTTCCTCCCCAAGTGCTTCGCCTACCAATAGCAGGCGAAGTGCATAGCCGAACACGCCGCATACTGCGAACAGCGGCAATTTTGCCCCGGTGCGATGCATGGATAGGAATCCGGATGCAGGCGGACTCCAGCCAACATCCAGAATACGCTGCGATAAGGTAGCTACGGTCGATGCCTCGTACAGCGCGCTCAGCGGCAGCTCGCGCTGGAACAGACGAGACACTCCAAGCAGAATTTGTACCGCACCTATCGAATCACAACCATGATGCAGAAAGAAATTGTCATGCACGCCAATGCGGGGAACGCCTAATATCTTCTGCAACATTTCGACCAGCGTTTCCTCCATCTCATTGCGTGGTCCAGCGTAGTTGGTGTGCAGGGTTGCGGCGCGCGCCTGCAGCGTCTTGCGGTCAATTTTTCCGCCCGGCAGGAGCGGCAGCGCATCCAGTATAACAAAGGCAGACGGCACATGGTTTTCGGGCAATGCAGCGCGCAGTTTCGCAGTCATGGATTGCGGCGTGGGCATGGGTGCAGCCCAGCTGCGGGCGACCGCGACGAAGGCGACCAGGCGCGGCGCATTTCCGGCTTGTTCCAGCATGACCACTGCGGCATCCCGCACCAGCGGGATTTTCCGCAGGATGCTTTCGATTCCGGATATGTCAACCCGGTTGCCGCCGATCTTTACCTGGAAATCGGCGCGCCCAGCATGAAACAAGCGGCCATCCGGGCTGTATCGTCCCAGGTCACCCGTATGGAACAGTTTCCTGGCCGGATCCTGCGGGTCGGGCAGCAGCACTTGCCGGGTCAGGTCATCGCGCCGCCAGTATCCCGGAAACAGGTAATTGCTGCGCACCACGATTCTGCCAACCTCGCCATTCTTTACCGGCACACCGTTTTCATCCAGCAGCAATATCTCAACGCCGGGTACCGGATCGCCAAGCGGAAGCACCGCATCGACCAGCGGCTCATCGTGCCGATAAAGTTTCCTGCGCAGATCCTGCCCCTCGGCTGAACCGAGGCCGGCAAACAGTTTGCACGATTCTGCAAAGAGGGTCGTGTAATGCAACCAATCGGCGCCGGTAATTGCCTCGCCACCCAGGCGCAAAAGGCGCACATGCGTAAAGCGGCGCCCCGGTGATACGTCACTAATGTAATTGGCGAGATGGCGAAACAAGGTCGGCACGGTATGCAAACAGGTAATCCGCTCTTCATCAATATATTCCGCCAGCCGCTCCACCCCCTGCTGCACACGAAACGGAAATAATGCCGCGCCACTCAGCAGCGCGCCGAACAAGGCATTGCCTCCGGCGTTAACATTCATTAATTGCAAAAACGAGAAGCGATCCTCGCAATCGATCCCGGCCAGCCGCTGGTACATCATCGCGGTATGCACAATATTCCGGTGCGATTGGCACACGCCCTTGGGCGTCCCGGTCGAGCCCGACGTGTACACGATACAGCACATATCGTGCGGCGAGATTTTCAGGCTGGGCCGGTTGCCGGCTGCGGCCTTCAAGTCTTCGATCACGAGCACAGTCGGGCTGGTTTCGTTGCCGGCGGCGAGTGCGGCGGCGGCATCATGGTTGTTGCGGTCCGTCAAAATCAGGCGCGCACCCGAATCGGCCAGGATAAAAGCGTTGCGCTCGTGCGGATGGCCAGGGTCGAGCGATACATAGAAATACGCCGCCTTGAGCACGCCCAGCACCCCAACCGGAATAAGCGCGCCTTGCTCCAGCAGCAATACCACGGCACCCGGCTTGTAATCCCTGTGTTGGAGTATGGCCAGAGCTACGCCGTCGGCAAGTGTGTTCAGTTCACCGTAACTGAAGCTCTGCTTTGCATCTCGCACCGCCAGCCGGTCGCGGTGGAGCGCTGCTTGTGCTTCGAAGCGGGCTACGATGGACTCCTCAATTTCGAGGTTTTCCATATTATCCATCTTCCAAGAGCCGGGTTCCACGTTATAAGTCTTCCCCTTTGATGAGCATCAACACAGTCTTTCAATAAAGAGATGGATGACCTGCATCTTTACAATCGAGCACCCTTTTTTCATCCCGAAGAATGTTTCACGAACTCGAAGGGGATTGTCGAGACTTATCTCTCCGCATCGATTAGCGAATTTTGTGCAAATGCTAAACCAATCGCAGGAATGATACACGAAGAGTGTCGCGGCAGAGGAAATAAGGTCTATGCATTTTGGACTGCGGCCATTTGATTCGAGTCAAGTCGGGGAGCCAGTAAGAACTCGAATTCTGAAGGTCAACTTTCTGGATAAAGTGAAGGTCTGCAACGTGTGGGGTGCTGCCCGTGGCGTGCGTCCACTTTCGAGCAGCGTAATTCAAATTTGCCAGAAGGGGCAGCGGCAAAACAGATATGGCGAACTGGCAGTTTGTGTGAGTAGAAGTTAGAATCACTACAGTTAATTAACTGTAACCTCTCGGCTGGCATTGCGCAGTGTCCCCTTTTGCCAACTGTCTGATTCAGGTTCACTGCTGATACCAATAGTGCGGGTGACTTTTCCTGTATGGCTCGATCGTGAAATTTTCCCCATCCACGTCTACCAGTAACGCACCGTCCTCGTCCGAACGGAATAACTCGCTGCCGATTGCGCGATAACGCTGTGTCACTTGTTCTTTTGGATGTCCGAAGCGGTTGCGGTACCCGACGGTAAATACGGCATAGCGTGGCCGCACCGCCTGAACGAATTCGCTGTGGGAAGATGTGCTACTGCCATGGTGCGGTACAACCAATAGCGTGGCCTGCAATTTGTCTGCATGCTGTCGCAGCAAGCGCCACTCGGAGTTTTTTTCGATGTCGGCGGCGAGCAGGATGCTGTTTTTCCCGTTGCTGATTCGCAGCACACAGCCGCGGTTGTTGTCACTGATGTTTTTCTGCAAGTAACTTTGTGCCGAGGGATGCAGCACCTCGAACTGCACACCGTCCCATTGCCAGCGTTGGCCATCCATGCAGTGACGCAATTCCATCCCCTTCCGGGGGAAGGGCAGGGATGCATTGGTGCCTTGCATGAATAATCCCTTGCCTCCTCCAGTTGCGGGCCAGGAGGGAGCGACAGGCAACAGGATCTGGCTTGGAGCGAATGACGAAGAAAGCCACTCCACGGGCATGGCCTGCAACACCGAGCGTGCACCGCCGATGTGATCCATATCGTTGTGCGTCAGCATCATGCCGTCGAGTTGCGAGATGCCTTGTGCGCGCAAGGCAGGAATGATGATGCGATTGCCGCTGTCCGCCTGGCCGGAGAAAACAGGCCCGGCATCATACAGCAGTGCATGGCTGTGGGTTTGCACGTTGACAGAAAGACCCTGCCCGACATCAAAAATTATCAGGCGCAACGCGCCGGGCGGGGGCATTTCTGGTAACACCAGAAACATCGGCAGCATCAGCAGCAAACCCAGCCAGCGCGACGGGAATCCTCTTGGCAACAGGCACCACAACACACCGAACATGCCAATGGCAATGCTCCATGCAGGCGGCGCATGCTGTTTCCACACCGCATCAGGCAATTGGTTCAGCCATTCCAGCGCAGCCATGCAGATACTCATCGCCTGATGCGCCAGCCACAATATGCCGTCAACCGGAATAGCAACTCCCAGCAGCGTGAGCGGTACCACGATAAAGCTGACCAGCGGAATGGCGAATGCGTTGGCAATCGGAGAAACCAGCGAAACTTGCTGAAACATGGCCAGCAGCGGCGGAATCAGGCCTATCGTGATTGCCCACTGCACACGCCAGAATTCAATTATCCAATGCACTTTCCCCAGGCGATTTGCAGTGACATAAAAAACCAGCGCAACAGCGCCAAATGACAGCCAGAAGCCGGGCGCCATTACCGACCATGGATCCGCCAGCAATACAACAGTCAATGCGGCTGAGAGCAATTGCGAGGGCGCAATATTGCGCGACAGCAGCAATGCCGTTGCGACAGTCGCAAGCATGTACACAGTACGTTGCGCCGGTACGGAATATCCGGACAGCAGGGCATAGCCCAGTGCCACCAGCAATCCGGCAATGGCCGCCGCCTTGCGCGCGGGCAGCGCGAGGGTAAGGCGTATGCTGCGCTTCCATGCAGCATACACCAGGGTAAAGGCCAGTCCAGCCAGCATGGTGATGTGCAATCCGGAAATGCTCATCAGGTGATTGACACCGGTGCGCGTGAACACCTGCCACTGTGAGGCGGGAATGCTGTTCTGGTCACCGATGGCGAGTGCGGCAAGCACGCCAACGTAAGGCGCATCGCCTAGGGCTTGCCGGAACCGTTCGCGTACCTTTTCGCGCAGCCTTTCGATTGCATAGCCCGGCGATTTAACCAGTGATGCAAGCAAGACATTCTTTTCACTGGTGCGTACATAGCCGGTAGCACGCAGCTTGTATTCAAGCATCCACGCCTCGAAATCGGACCCGTTCGGATTGGCCGTGCCATGCGGCTGCTTCAGGCGCACGATAAATTGCCAGCGTTGTCCGGCATGCAATGGCAACGATTGTTCGTCGTCATACGTGGACAGCAGGATATGTGACGGGACATGCGCACCCGGGGTAAGCGTCTGTTCTACATCGAATGCGAAGCTAACCCCATGCTCATTTTGTCGCGGCAATTCCGCAACCACACCGATGACTTGAAGATCCCGGCCCTGCCAGTCTGCCGGCAAGTTGTCAGATAATCGCAGGTGCGCCACGAAAGCGGCGTAGAAAAATCCAAGCGCAAAGGCCAGTGCAGAAAACGCGATAATGTGCGTGGTGCGCTGCAATAGCGAACGGCGCGGGAGCAATGGTATCAAGGGCGTCAACAATATCAGCCATGCCCATTCAGCCTCGGGTAAAGCGGCTTGCTGCTGCAATACCCAGACGCCGATGGCAAAAAATAGGGAAAATAGAACCATGCGGCACAGGGTAGTGCCGGAATAAAAATGCAATAACTATCTGGTTGGGGGTCGGCACGGGTGAAATTTCTCGGGTAGACTTATCAGGTTTAAACCCATGGAAAATCAGCTTCACGGGGCACGTAGAGCACTGCTGCACATTATGCGAAAACTTTTCCGCAAGCACCTTCCCAGCCAGGAATCCATTCGGAAAAGCCAATGGGCGCGTCCTTTCGGCGCCTGGCTGCATCATCCCAATCTGTGGAACTTGCACCGTCGCTCGGTGGCAGGCGGTGTCGCGATAGGCATGTTTGCCGGATTGATTCCCGGGCCACTGCAAATGATAGGTGCTGCCATGTTGGCAGTGCTGTTTCGCGTCAATCTTCCGGTAGCGGTATTTACTACGCTCTACAGCAATCCGCTCACCATTCTGCCGTTGTATCTGGTTGCCTATGAATATGGAGCTTTTGTCATCGGCTACCCTGACAGAATTGCGACTAATCGCCTGGCTGTGCCGGAGATGGACTGGAGCAATTGGACCACCGTTCTGGCCGAATGGTTTGTGGCGCTGGGTAAACCATTTGCAGTCGGTTTGCCGTTGCTGGCGACTACCCTCGCCATAGTGAGTTACTTTGCGGTACGCTTGTTGTGGCGCTGGAGGGTGGTGTGGGAATGGAGGCGGCGCGCGGCAAGACGTTCCGGATGCAAAGGGGGAATGACATGACTGCACAACAAATATTTCATACGGCCACTCTGGCGGGAGGATGTTTTTGGTGCATGGAAGCGGTATTCGAACGCATGCAGGGCGTTGAAAGTGTGGTGAGCGGGTATATCGGGGGTGTCCTGCCGGATCCCGATTATGAGTCAGTGTGCGGTGGAAAAACCGGGCATGCCGAGGCAGTGCAGATCACCTTTGATGCTTCGCAGGTAATTTTCAGGGAACTGCTTGCGGTGTTTTTCAGCATGCATGATCCCACCATGCTCAACCGCCAGGGAAACGATATCGGTACGCAATATCGTTCGGCAATTTTTTATCATTCCGCGGACCAGCGCCTGGAAGCACAGGCAATGATTGGCGAGTTGAATGCCAGTCAAGTGCTGGCAGCGCCTATAGTGACCGAGGTGGCTGCCGCGTCAACTTTTTATCCGGCCGAAGCATATCACCAGCACTATTTTTTCAAGCACCCGGATCAAGGCTATTGCCAATTTGTTATCTTGCCCAAGGTAACAAAGTTGCAGGAACATTTTTCGGAAAAACTGAAGCAGGAAAACTGAGGGGGAGTTGACTTGACGTATGCCATCAAGCTCTGCGTTGTGATCGTGAAAATCGGGAAATGGCACTGGCTGATTGGGCATAAACATCGAGAACGCCAGGGTTATGGTACTGAGTCAGAGCCGGATTCATGGCGACTCCAGGGCACCTCCAATGAATGATCAAGCTGAATATCAAAATCAACAGGCGCTCGTTGCCGCGCTTATAAAGAACCTCCCGTTCCCTCATTCAGTGAAAGCAGTGCGTCTGGTTGAAACGCATATCTCCTGGGTGTTGCTGGCCGGACACTATGCATACAAAATCAAGAAAGCAGTAAATCTCGGCTTTCTGGATTTTACCGGACTGGAGGTGCGCCGCAGGTATTGCGAAGAAGAGATCAGGCTCAACCGACGCCTTGCGCCCAGGATTTATCTGGAGGTCACGCCAATCGGGGGCAGCCCGGACAGGCCTGAATTCGGCATGCAACCGGCTATCGAATATGCCGTGCGGATGCGGCGCTTTGCTTCGACAAGACTGCTGGATCATCTGTTGGCGCGCGGCAAGCTGGCCATAGAAGTCATGGAGCGGCTCGCTGCCACCCTGGCGGCGTTTCATGGCCGTATTCCGCAAGCGGATTTGGATACGGAGTTTGGCACGCCGGCAATCATTCTTGATGCGGCGGTGCAGAACTTTGATCAGTTGCAGTCATTGCTGACCGCACAGGCCGATTGCGCTTCCGTAGCGGCGTTAAGGAAAATTTCCCAAAGCGAGTTTGCTGCGTGCAACCTGCTGTTCAAACAGCGCCGCAAGCTGGGCTTCGTGCGCGAATGCCATGGCGACTTGCATCTTGGCAATGTCGTGCTTATTGGTGATGAGCCCATTCCCTTCGATGGCATCGAGTTTGATCCGGGATTGCGCTGGATCGATGTGATGAACGAGGTGGCATTCATGGTGATGGATTTGCTCTACCGCCGGCGCCCCGATCTGGCCTATCGTTTTCTGAACGGCTGGCTGGAGGCAACAGGCGATTATGGCGGGGTGTCCGTGCTGCGCTTTTATCTGGCCTATCGTGCCGTGGTGCGTGCCAAGGTCAAGGCCATACGCGCCTTCCAAACCAGACAGGGGGACGATAAGGCACTTGCGGCCTGCCGCGGCTATCTTGCGCTGGCACAGGAGTGTTTTGTGCGTCGACCTGCGTTGATTATCACCCATGGCCTGCCGGGTTCGGGCAAGAGCACGTTCGCGCTGGCCGCCGCAGAACGCCTGCAGGCAATTCGCATACGCTCGGATGTTGAGCGCAAGCGCATGTTCGGGATGGATCCGCTGGACAAAAGCCATTCCGGTGCGGATTCAGGCATCTATAGTGCGGACGCGACGCGCCGGACCTATGCGCGTTTGCTGGAACTGGCGCGCGGACTGCTCGATGCCGGCTTTCCGGTGATAGTGGACGCCGCCTTCCTCAGGCAGGACGAACGCGAAAAATTCCATGGCCTCGCGCTGGACAGGCAAGTACCATTTGCCATTGCCTCGATGCAGGCCAGTGATACCGTACTGCACGCGCGCATCAAGAACAGGCAGATTGCGGCCAGGGATGCTTCGGAAGCCGATATCAACGTGATGCACAGGCTAAAGGAGGGCTGGCAGCCGTTGTCGCGGCATGAACTCGCCAGCACCGTGAAGATGCAGAATGACAGTGAAGGCATGATTGCTGATGCGCGGAGTTGGGAAAAATTGGACAAACTGCTGGCTGGACAAGGATAGTGACTGGCTCAATAAATTTACACGTGACCGGTGCAAAACTTCAGCTACTCAGACTGATTTCATATTGGAAGAGCCTGGCCGTTTGATTCCAGCGCGTCTTCGGCTATACTCTGGCGTACAATCCTGGAGGGAATGCAATGAAAAAAATCGAAGCCATCATCAAGCCGTTCAAGCTCGACGAAGTCCGCGAGGCGTTATCGGAATTGGGCGTCAGCGGATTGACCGTGACCGAGGTGAAGGGCTTCGGCAGGCAGAAGGGGCATACCGAGTTGTATCGCGGCGCGGAATATGTGGTGGATTTTCTGCCCAAGATCAAGATCGAGGTGGTGGTAGCAACGTCCTTGCTGGATGCCGCGGTGGAAGCCATTGTCAAGGCGGCCAATACCGGCAAGATCGGCGACGGCAAAATATTCATCACTGCCGTGGAACAGGTGATCCGCATCCGAACCGGCGAGACCGGCGAAGCGGCGATCTAAGGGTTTCAATCATCTTGAGCCTGGCCGCATTGGTGGATCTCGATTGTGGCATGAACGATTTCCTCATGCTGCGCGAGTCGGTTTCTTATTCTTTCCGGGGTCAGCGCCCGGTCATGCGTTACGACGCTTAACGCACAGGCATACGAACTTTTTCCGACGCGCCACACATGGATATCGGCGATCCGGTTTCCTCCTTCATCCAGTCCCGTTTCAACCACGTCACGAATTTCCTGCACCACCGGATGGTCCATTTCCCTGTCCAATAGCACTTTCCCTGTCTCGATAAACAGTGTTTTGGCCCAAATGGCAACGAGTCCGGCGCCGACGATCCCCATTACCGGGTCCAGCCACGACCATCCGTAAAGCAAACCGCCCGCTAAAGCAACGATGGCAAGAACCGAGGTGGCCGCATCGGCCACCACATGAAGATAGGCGGATTTGAGGTTCAAATCGTGATGATGAACATGATCATCATCATGATGCCGGTGGTCAGCATGATGATGGTGATGGACATTGCCTAGGATCATGGCACATACAATGTTGACGACCAGTCCCATTACCGCAACGAGCATCGCTTGCTGATAATGGATGGGCTGGGGCGAGAAAATTCTCTGGACAGATCCGAATACCATTAGCGCTGCGACACCCATCAGGAAGATGGCGCTCGAATATCCCGCAAGCACTTCAATTTTCCATGTGCCAAAAGCAAATCTTGGATCGTTCGCATAACGGCGGGCGGCGGAATAAGCGAAGGAGCTGAGGCCGATAGCCAGGGCGTGCGAGCTCATGTGCCAGCCATCAGCCAGCAGCGCCATTGAGTTGAACCACCAGCCGGCCGCAATTTCAACCAGCATCATGACTGCGGTAATCCACATGACGACCAGCGTGCTGCGTTCGGCGGCGGGATTTCCCGAATCAAATTGGTGATTGTGCGTCCACGCGGACAGGTCGTGTGTATGCATCGCGTTCTCCTGCCTGAATCTATAGGGCACCTCTAAAAATCCACATTTCATCCCAACTGCTACGTTGCGGAAAAAATTTCTTGCTTACATATCACACATATGCGGCGCGGCGAAATTTTTTAGTTACGGCCAACCTAAAGGTTACCCTACACTGAAACTTCGTTTTCCGCGCCTTGCATTTGAGCGAACTCTGAATTTTTAGAGGTGCCCTATATCAATGGATTATTCGTTACTGAGTCTGCGTGCGCCGTCATAGTGGTGCTGCCAGTATCCCTCGCGCATGTTCACCACTTCCACTGCCTTGCCGCTGCTCGGCGCATGCACGAAGCGGTCATCGCCCAGATAGATTCCTACATGAGAATAAGGCTGCTTCTGGGTATCGAAGAATACCAGGTCACCGGGGCGCAAATGGTCCGGGGCAACGGGGTTGCCTATCCGGCTCATTTCGAGGCTGGTGCGCGGCAACATCCAGCCCAGCGATTGCTGGAATACGTAGCGCACGAAACCGCTGCAATCGAAACCCTGCCCGGCGGAGTTGCCTCCATAATGGTAGGGCGTATCGGCCAGGCTCATCGCATAAATGGCCAGCTCATTCATGGCATTGTCGTCGGCTCCGCGAAAGGCTAGAGGAGGGCTGGTGCTGGCACATGCGCTGCACAGCAGCAGCAGCGTGACGGACAGCAATTTCGCCCATGGGCATTTCCTGCCGAAAAAAGCTGGAGCGGTCTCAATCATCGAGTGGCGCATTTCGTGTCTCAGGCAGAAACAAAACGCCTATGGTCAGCGCCAGCGCCAGGATCGCGACCGGATACCACAAGCCGGATAAGGCATTGCCGGCCTTTACGCTCAGCAGGGTGATCATGAACGGTGACAGGCCGCCGATCCAGCCCGCGCTGAGATTATGCGGCAGGGCGACCGCCGTGTAGCGCGTACGTGCCGGAAACAATTCAGCCAGCGTTGCGGTTTGCGGGCCGGTGATGAGAGCGACCGCAACGACCGGGATAACCAGCAGCAGGAACAGCATGATCCGATTCGCCTGTTGCGTATCGGCATGCTCCGGCCAGCCTTCTGCTTTCAGTGCATTGGTCAGTTCTTCGGAATGGAATCCGGAGACAGTATCCTGATTGCCGACCTGCACGCGCGTGCTGTCCTGTGTCTGCACTGAGCGCAGAGTGTATGACACGCCCAGCTTCGACAATAGTTCCTGGTTGCGCTCGCAATCGTTGCGTGTCGAAGTAAATGGATCGTAATCGCATGCTGCGCCATATAGCTCGACCGTTACCTCGTGATTGAATCGCTCCAGCGCCGGATTGCCGAAATGCATCAGCCCCTGGTACACGGGCATGAGCGCCAGGCTGCCGAGCAGCAGTCCGGCCAATAATACTGGTCTGCGCCCGATCCGATCCGACAGCCAGCCACAAAATATGGTCAGCGGGAAGAGCAGAATCGTGCTGGCCAGCACCAGTGTCCCGGCCAATTGCGGATCGAGCTTGACCACGCTCTTCAGGAACACATTCGCATAAACCTGCGAAGCAAAGAACAGCAGCGATCCACCGGCGGAAATGCAGAAAAACAGCAGCGCCATGCGACCCAGCGTGTGGCGGTCGCTGAAGCATTCGCGCAGCGGTGCGCCGGAAATCCCCTTGTGCTCGCGCAGGCGGCGGAATACAGGCGATTCGTACATGTTTATCCGGCTCTTCAGTGAGATCAGCAATAATACGGCAGAGAGCAAGAATGGTATGCGCCATCCCCACCCTTGGAAGTCGGCATCACTCAGCATGGTTTGCAGCAGCACCACCTGAAAAGTGGATGCCATTACACCCAGCGGCCCCATCAATTGCAGAACGCTGGTATATATGCCGCGTTTGTTGGCGGGAGCATGCTCGGTAAGATAGACCGCAGCCCCGCCGATTTCGCCGCCGACCGCGAAACCTTGCAGCAGGCGCAACAGCAGCAGCAGCGCTGGCGCCAGCATGCCTGCCTGTTGATAGGTAGGCAGCAACCCGACGCAAAACGTGGTGATGCCCATCAGCACAATGGTGGCAATGAAGATCGGACGTCGCCCATGCTTGTCACCCAGCGAACCGAATACCGCCGCGCCCAGCGGGCGCACCAGCATGCCGACGCCAAAGGTGGCGAGGCTCGCCAGCAGGGCTGCGACCGGGTTATCCGGCGGGAAAAACAGTACGCTGAAATAGGTGGCGAGCGAAGCGAAAGTCAGAAAATCGTACCATTCCAGAAAGGTACCGAAGCAGGCGGCAATGACGACTTTGCGTTGGATGGTTGCGGATTCATGCAAAGGAATCGTTTCGGTCATTGATGTGGCGGGGGGGCTGGAAACGGTGCTATTGTGCCATAGCTTCCCGCGTCCGATTGAGCGAGTACCAGCCCTGGGATGCCTGCTGGTCATTTTCGGCGCATGTCTCATCGGAAATGCGCTGATTGCATCAAGGTGAACAGGTTCAGGCATCGGAACTATTCTGCCCGGCGCGCATCACTAGAGGTGCAGGGAACCATATAATGGCAAACCATTTTACCGCTTGAAGACGAAGCCAAGGCGCAACGGGCATGGGGCCATGCAAAAAAGGAAAAATAAAATGCAATGCTTTGATAAACGAATGGCGCTTGAGGTAATCGAAGATGCGCTCAGGGATACAGACACTCCACATGGCCGAGGTGTGGCAAGCGGACTTTGCGGCGCATTTTACATGTGCGGCCTGTTAAGCGCAGAAGAATGGGAAGCGTTCTTGAAGCGCATCCCGGTAGCTCCCCGCAAGGTTAGAGCCAGCAAAATCCGCTGGATCAAAGGCGCGGGAGCAAAGGTGCGGGGCCGGTTTATGAATTGATGTTTCTGTATATTGTGGCAGGTCTTGTTGCCCCCGGTGTCCGGCTAGCTGCCGCCTCGTGAAGTGCTGGCTGCCCTGTGTTTCAATTGTGTGTACTGTCGAATGGCAGAGTGTGATTTGCGATTGGTGAAGGGCAAGTTTGTGCCAAGTAGTCGGTCAATCATTTTCCCCAAAGCTGCCCTTTGCAATTGTTCGCGCTGTTACTCCAACCACAGTCGGGGCGGCACGCGAGAAATCACCCCTCCGCGGCCTCAGTTGCATCATACGGTGCCCACTATATCTGCCAGCCGGCTGAATCCGTTCGCGGTAACTGGCGGCTTTAACCATGGGCGGCCCGCCGGTATTTTCACTCTTCAAATTCAAAAGCCGCGCAAGCATGCTGGCCTTATACGCGTCAAATAAGATTCACCATTCCGAATTATCTCTGTAACAAGTCAATCGTAGTCTATGCACGGCTCGATGACGGCCTTTCGATCACCGAGAAAGGACGTTGTTGATTGGTTATGCATCATTGGCGTAACCATTTCAGCACCTCGGGCCATCTGCGGCAATGTTCGCGTTATCCTCAATAATGTTAAGGAGTTTACTCGTATGAAGAAATCAATCATGGCCCTAAGCGTTTCGGCCGCCCTATTGGCAGGGCCGGCTTTTGCCGATAATCACAATAATTCCAATAATCACAACACTCCTGTCCCACATCTCGATCATGTCTTCCTGATCATGATGGAAAATAACTACTACGGACAAATCATCGGCAACACAAATGCCCCGTTCATCAATCAGTGGGCGCAATCCGCCAACTTGGCGACCAACTACTTTGCCGTCGGTCATCCAAGCCTGACGAACTATCTCGAGGTTGTGGGCGGTTCCAACTTCGGCGTGATCAACGACAATTCACCCGATTGGCACGACAGCTCTTGCGTTACCAATCTGAAATCGGGAGTCCCCGCGGATGAAAGCGTGGCGGCGGCGATCTGCCCGATTTCCGGCACGGGTATGGACGCCGCGATTCCGGCCGTCGACACTACCAACGAAGGTACACCAAGCGAGCCCATCTACAACACGCCGTTCCCGTCAGCTCCCGCCATCGGCATGACGATCGCGGACCAACTCGTGGCGAAGCATAAAAGCTGGAAATCATATCAGGAGTCACTCCCCGCCTCCGGCGCCGACTATGTCAACTTCAGCGACGGGATTTTTTCCAATCTGAGCCCCGTCAATCAAAGCAATATCCAGAAACTCTACGCGGTCAAGCACAATCCATTCGTATACTTTGCCAACGTGCAGGCCAATACAAACCCCAATAACGGCTTGAACAATGTCGCGGGATTCGACGGTCTCGACGGCCTGTATGCCGACCTCGCCACCGGTAACGTACCCGACTTTTCCTTCATAGCTCCCAACCAATGTCATGACATGCACGGTATCAGCAACGGCGGAGCGTTCTGCGCCGATGACACCACCACGATCCAGATGGGCGACGCCGCGTTACAGAATCTTGTTACCACGATCAAAGGTTCGCAGGCATGGCAGCAAGGCAATAACGCCATCGTCGTGCTGTGGGACGAAAACGATTACAGTTCTCTCCCCAACCAGGTAGTCACCATCGTTGACACCAACTACGGCGTCAGCGGGGTGGCGAGCAACCAGGCTTATAATCATTATTCCTTGTTGAAGACTCTGGAGGATGGCTTTGGTCTGCCATGCCTGAATCACGCCTGCGACGGCAACGTCCAGGAAATGTCCGATATGTTCCGGGCAGGCCATTGATTATAAAATCCATACAGACAAGCTCCCGTCAGCATCATCTCAGCCCCGCCCGGTCGGCGGGGCTTTTTATCGAGATGCAAATGCCTGCATTTAATGCAATACAATCCAAAGCGGATTCAACTCTGAAGTGCAACTCATATAACCGATAATTTTCTTCTGAACGAGGGAGCATTATCCGCCGGCGTCTCAACCGGTCATGCGTTGGATATTTCCACTGACAGTGGCATCACGCGCCATATTTCTTCGTTGTATTCGCGGATGGCTCGATCTGACGAGAATCGCCCGCAGCGCGCGACGTTCAGGACGGACATACGCGTCCATTGTTCCTGATCCCGGTAAGCCTGGCTCACCTGTTCCTGGCAGTCGATGTAGTCCTGGAAGTCGGAGCACACCAGGAAAAGATCGCTATTCATCAGGTTGTCGGTCAGCGGACGGAACAGGCCGCCGTCGCCATGGGAGAAATGCCCCGAATTGATCAGGTCAATGACGTTGCGCAGTTCTTCGTTCTGATGATAGATGTCCGATGGGCGATAGCCCGCCGCCCGAACCTCGTTCACCTGCTGCACGGTCTTGCCGAACAGGAAGAAATTCTCTTCGCCCACGGCATCACGGATTTCCATGTTGGCGCCATCCATGGTGCCAATGGTCAGCGCCCCGTTCATGGTGAACTTCATGTTGCCAGTGCCGGAGGCCTCCTTGCCGGCAGTGGATATCTGTTCCGAAAGATCTGCTGCGGGATAAATGCGCTGGCCAATCTTGACGCTGAAGTTGGGCACGAACACCACCTTCAGTACCTTGTTGACCTGGGGGTCGCGATTTATGACGTCGGCCACCGAGTTGATGAGCTTGATGATCAGCTTCGCCATGTGATAACCGGGCGCCGCCTTGCCGCCGAAGATAAAGGTGCGCGGCGGAATGTCCAGCGACGGGTTTTGCTTCAGCCGATGGTAGAGGCTGACGATGTGGAGCACATTGAGATGCTGGCGCTTGTATTCGTGGATGCGCTTGACCTGGATGTCAAAAAGAGTGTCCGGGTCCAGGCTGATGCCGCAGCACCGATGAATGTGGTCCGCCAGGTGTTCCTTGGCCAGGCGCTTGATCCCGCGCCAACGGGCCAGGAAGGCGCCGTTGTCGGCATAAGGTTCCAACTGGCGGAGTTTCTCCAGATTGCGCAGCCAGTCGCCGTCGATAATTTCCTCGATGAGGGCTGCCAGCGGCGGATTGGCCTGCGCGATGAAGCGACGCGGCGTTACGCCATTGGTTTTGTTCCGGAACTTCTCCGGCCACATATCGTGAAAATCCTTCAGCAACGTGTGCTTGAGCAGTTCGCTGTGCAGTTCCGCGACACCGTTGATGGCCATGCTGCCGACGCAGGCCAGGTTGGCCATGCGCACGCGGCGAACTCCGTCACCAGCACCCTCGTCGATCAGCGACATGCGGGCCACGCGGGCGTTGTCATCGATGAAGCGGATGCGCACGTCATCCAGAAAGCGGCTGTTGATCTCGTAGATGATGTCGATATGGCGTGGCAAGTTTCGCTGCAATAGTTCCAGGGGCCAGGTTTCCAGCGCTTCCGGCAGGAGGGTGTGGTTGGTATAGGCGAAACTTCGCTGGGTCAGAGCCCAGGCTCGGTCCCAAGCCATCCGGTGCTCGTCGATAAGCAGGCGCATGAATTCGACAATGGCAATGGCGGGATGGGTGTCGTTGAGCTGAACCACGAACCTGTCCGGAAAATGATCCAGGCTGCTTTTGGCTCGCAGAGTCATACCAATCATGTCCTGCAGGGAGCAGGAGACGAAAAAATACTGTTGACGCAGGCGCAGCACCTTGCCGGCCTCCGGTTCATCATTGGGGTAGAGCACTTTGCTGATGTTCTGGGCGACCACCATGTCGTCGACGGCGCCGTAGAAGTCGCCAGTGTTGAAGGCGTGTAAATCAAAGGACTCGCGTGCCTCCGATTTCCACAGGCGCAGCAGGCTTACGTTGAGCACACCGTAGCCAAGGATCGGTGTGTCATAGGCTACGCCATAGATGACGGACTCCGGCACCCAACTGCTGCGAAGATTGCCGTCGTTGTCTTGATGGCGCTCGACTTTGCCGCCGAACTTCACCGGGTAGCGTTCCTGCCTCGGCAGCTCCCAAGGATTGCCGTTGCGTAGCCACGCGTCCGCCACCTCCACCTGCCAGCCGTCCTTGATGGATTGCTCGAAAGTTCCGTATTCGTAGCGTATCCCATAGCCGATGGCGGGGATTTCCAGCGTTGCCAGGGAGTCCAAGAAACAGGCTGCAAGGCGGCCGAGGCCGCCGTTGCCGAGACCCGGTTCCTCCTCGGCTTCCAGGATGGTATCCAGGTCCAGACCCAATTCGTTCATGGCTTGGCAGACGTGGTCCCAAAGACCCAGGTTGCGCAAGTTGTTCCCCAGATGCGGGCCGAGGAGATATTCAGCGGAAAAGTAAGCCACCGTCTTCACGTCCTGGCGCTTGTAGGTTTCGTCCGATGCGATGAGGCGCGCCAGCAGACGGTCGCGGACGGTATAGGCCAGCGCAGTGTAATGGTCGAGAGTAGTGGCGTTGTCGAAGGTTCTGACGGTGACATAGAACAGGTTATCGACGAATGATCGTCGGATGGCATCGACCGAACGGGCAATTCGGGTGTGCAGAGATCTTTCGGCAATATCGGACAAACCAGTAAGCTCCTAAATCAACAACGTCTGACTTTCAGCATATAACAAATCAACGCAGCGTTCGTAAGGATTGTGGTCAAGTCAACGTGTTCTTTGGCACAATTCACCGATCATCCCGATGGCTCAATGCACACGCTTTTCTACCCGGATGACGAATTTCTCTAATTCAAAAGTTGCTGTCTATCAATTTGCGCAATTGGTTGCAAGAATGTCCTTGCGCTTCTCTGCCAGTTGGGCAATTGCGCTAAATCTGTCAATGAGGCCGTTCTTGGCAAAATGATCGATGATAAACAAAGGAATCAGGGTGTCCGGCTCCCATAACCCCTTAAATCTGAGCGTGCTGCCTTTTTGATTCGCTTCGATATCCCAACTTCCCTGAAACACTTTCGAATCACCTGTCAGCTGTGTAAAAGAGATGCCATCAAAAGGTTCTTCCGTGAATTCCATGACAGAGTGGAGGCGAACATGAAAAAACAAGACATGCTCGTCATCTGTGCGGGCTACTTTCACCTGATTGGCAGATTGACGATATGCTGAAGACTCAACCACGCCAGGAAGATTTTTTGCTGCATCATAATCAGTCAGGTAATGGTACGCGGCGCATTTCGATAAAGGCGTTTCGAAGCTGGCGATGAGGGTGTACAAGTTACCCTGTCTTTTTACATCTACCTGCAAATCGGGGTAATGCGCATCCGACCAAGCTGGGTTGTTGGTCAGGAATAGCGACAAGAACAAGGCTCGCTTCGTCATAAATGCCATTTATAACGAATATTTATGACGCGATGATGACGTATTGGGATCGTAGGTAAACTGTTGCAATACGCAAAAAACCTTCATGAACGAACTCGTAATGATTTTTTAAAAAAACCGGCGAGGGCGGGCGAGTTGCTTTGAATTCTTTGTCTGAAAATTTTTTATCGGGGAGAGGGGCGCAAGTGTTGCGAGAATCACCCATTGGAACTTGGCGGATAACCCGCTGGCGATTTCTGTCGCTATGTATAGTACCAGTCAGCAAGAGTTCCTGCGATTATTGCCGAATATGAACTTGTTAGAGGAACAGCAGGCCGATGCCGAGACCTGCAGCCATTGCCAGAAAGCCGGTAGCGACGCGCTTGGCCAGGGTGGCGCCGCCAATGAACAGCACCAGGCCGAACTTGAATGCCAAGTTGGAAATATACGCGAGTGCGATGCCTGTTACCGTCTGTTGTGCGCTCAGTTTGCCCAGGTTGAGAAGGTGCAAGCTGGACAGGGTAATGGCGTCCACATCGGTCAGCCCGGAAATCAGCGCCACTGCATACAGGCCCTTGCTGCCAGCTATGTCGGACAGCCACGCCGAGCACAGCAGCACTACCACATACATTAGGCCGAAGCCCAGAGCGGCATGTATTTCCGTCGGGTTAACCGTTTCTGGCAAAGGCAGCTCAGTTGAGGTTTGCAGTTTGCTCCAGCCGGCCAGCGTGCTCACGAAACCGAATAGCAGGCCGAAACCCATCACCGGCAGCAAATGGGGCACCACTGCGGACGATACCATGGCGCCAAGGACGGACAGGCGCACCAGTACCACCATGTTGGCGATCAATATGACCATGGCGGACAGGCGCACCATGTTCGCGGTACTCTTGCTGTGGCGCGCATACACCAGCGAAGTGGCGGTGCTCGATACCAGCCCGCCAAGGAAGCCGAGTAGCGGAGCACTATAGCTTTGTTTGATCCAGTGCAGCGCGATATAACCGGCAAGGCTCAGGCCGGAGATCAGCACCACCATCAGCCAAGCCTGATGCGGGTTGAAGGCGCCATAGGGACCGTAGTTCTGGTCGGGGAGGATGGGCAGGATGACGAAGGTCAACACCGAGAATTGCAGAATGGACACCAGGTCGCGCCGTGTCAGACGCTGCGTCATACCGCGCAGTTCGGGCTTGAAGTAGAGCAGGGTGGTCGTGCCGATGGCCAGCATGATGGCGAGGGTGGCCTGGCCGTACCAAATCAACGCGCCCAGTCCATAGCACATCAACAGTGCGGCGACGGTCGTGGTGCCTGGATCATTTTCCTCTGTGGGACTGTTGACGTAAGCGGCAATGATCATCGCACCCACCATTACCCAGCCTGCGACCAGCAGCCAGGGCAAACCAGCCTTTTCGGACAGCATCGCGGCCAGCGTGCCGAGAAGCGCCACCAGGGTGAAGGTGCGCAGACCCGCCTTGGCGGAGGGAGTGCGTTCGCGTTCGAGGCCGATCAGCAGGCCGATGGCGAGACTGGTCAGGAACTGAGGCAGGAATTCGACGCTGTTGCCTTGAAACAGGGAAATGTCCATTTCACAGGTAGTTCTGTGAAGCGGGCCATTCCGCTATTTGACTGGCGCGATCTTGGCTTTTGCTCCGACCCTGGCCTTTAATGGGGTCTTGGCCTTTTCAGCGATTTTAGTCTTTGATGGGGTCTTGGTCTTTTCAGCCGCCTTGCCCTTTGCTTCTTTCCTGGCCTTTGCTTCTTCCTTGGTCTTCGCTTCCTTCTTGGTCTTTGCTTCCTTCTTGGCCTTTGCCTCTTCCTTGGCTTTTTCCTTCTCCCTCAAAATACGAATCATATTGCGCCAATGCTGCAGTTGTTCGTCTTCCAACTCCATCTGAATAGCCAATGCTTCTTCCTTGCTTATCCTATCCTTCTGCAGTCGGCGCGGTAGCTTGCCTTGCATTCTCGATAACATGCGTTCGGATTCTTCCTTGGTTAAAAGCTTAACTTTCGCTAAATATTCTGGCTTGCTTAATTCCGACATTATTAGTTGCCTCCTTGACATTGCTGCATTAATCATTGGTTCGTTGTTGCAGACCGAGAAGATTAGCCTGTCTGAAAATTACTCGCAAGTGTAATATATACCTTGGCTGCCACGCGACGCGGCCCCGGATGCCGAGCACCGCGCAACGCCGATGCCGGTTCGCGCAGTAGATTATAGCCAGTGTGTATTGCGCTGGTGCCATACAAGCCGCCATTCGCTGATCAAAGCGAACTTCGCTTGCGAGAACTTGCGCGAAGAACAGTCAGAGTCAGAAAATTTCCCGATTCGAAGGAGAGACTGCAGACGGCACGTCAGTGCGCATTGTCACGCGGTTTTTCGATCCGCACCGCAGATGCCACTGTACCCCTGCGATTGGTTCGCAATAGCAGGAGATGATAGGTTTGCGAAATCAGTACGAGAGGATAATCAACTCGCATCAAATCAGTGATCATGCGCCATTCCGCCCGGATGCCCTTCCAGTATCCAAGTTTTTTGGTTTTTCTTGCTTGCGTGACGTGAGGCCAGTGCGTGACCATAATCGAAAGCCGTCGCGCAATAATCTGGCGATTCATGAATACCTCGATACCAAAACGCGGCAGCCCGTGAATCTCCTCCAGCACCTCGCTCAAGAGTTCCTTCCTGATGACCCGTTCGCCGGAAACGAAATCCAGACCGATCGCGCGATATATCAAAAGGCTATTCTGCCTCAGGCTCAGGCTGACATCCGTCGCGCCGGACAAAACGGGGGCTGCGAGCTCTGTAATGTGTTCGGCGGCAAGACCGGTGAGGTCCGCATCAAGCAACATGAGGAGGTCGTTTTGCGCCATAGCGACACCAGTTGCCATTGCAATGCTTTTACCCCGATTCACCCGGTAGGAGATCAGCTTGACCGAAGGGAAACGCTTGACGATCTCGGCGGTGTTGTCGGTCGAGCCATCGTCTACTACGATGACCTCGTGCAGTAGCGGATGAGCAGAGGCAACCGCAAGTACGGCGGCGATTCGCGGCGCCTCGTTGAACGCGCAGATAATGCAGGAGATTCGGACACGGCTATGTGGCACGGAACTGCTGGTCATGAGGTATCCCAGGTCTGAAGCGGATTAGCGCGATTCTCGCGCGGCAAGTGGCTTGCCAGCGCCACTCTTGGTTAGGTTGCCTGCAAGCGCCGGTGCTCTGACAGCTAAGCTATACATGACGACATCTGGTTCTCAATAAAAGTTCGTGTACTAAAGGATAGATGTCGACTTGTTGGCAGGATTGTCCCAATAGATACAACCAGAAGCTGGCGAACGCAGAAGCGGCAGCACGTTGCACCGCTGTATTTGCCCAACATCGCGTTTACTGCCAACCGTAGCGGCGCACATAAAAACCTTTCATGGCTTGGGTTAGCAGCATATAACACAACAGGATGACAAACAGCCATGGGAAGAACATCATCGGCAATGCTTGAAACTTGAAGAAATGCCCGAATCCGGACATCGGCAAGAAGATGCCTGCAGCCATGACCAGCGATGTCATGACTAACAATGCGATGGATGCACGGCTTTGAATAAAGGCAATCTTCTGAGTGCGTATCATGTGCACGATCAGGGTCTGCGACAACAACCCTTCGATAAACCAGCCAGATTGGAAAAGCGACTGCTGTTCAGGCGAGTTGGCTCTGAATACGAACCACATCAGGCAATAGGTGGTGATGTCAAAGATGGAACTGATGGGGCCGAAATAGATCATGAAGCGGCCAAGTTCTTCCGGCTTCCAGCTCTGCGGCAATTTCATTTGCTCAGCATCCACGTTGTCCCATGGAATAGCGATTTGCGAAATGTCATACAACAGGTTCTGCACCAGCAATTGAAGCGGCAGCATCGGCAAGAAGGGCAGGAAGGCGCTGGCTACCAGCACCGAGAACACATTGCCGAAGTTGGAACTGGCGGCCATCTTGATGTATTTGAGCATGTTGGCAAATGTTTTGCGGCCCTCCAATACGCCCTCTTCCAGCACCATCAGGTTTTTTTCCAACAGGATGATGTCGGCTGCTTCTTTGGCGATATCCACTGCAGTATCCACCGAGATGCCGATGTCCGCCGCACGCAGCGCAGGCGCATCGTTGATGCCGTCGCCCATGAATCCGACGATGTGACCATTGCCGCGCAGGGCGCGTACGATGCGTTCCTTGTGGGTTGGGGTGAGTTTGGCAAATACGTTCGAGGTTTCAACTGCGTCCGCCAGTTGCCGCTCATCCATTGCTTCAATGTCGGAGCCGCGTATTAGCCCGCTGATCTGCAAGCCGACCTCGTGGCAGATTTTCGCAGTGACCAGTTCGTTGTCGCCAGTCAGCACCTTGACCGCTATCCCGTGATCCCGCAGTGCAGTGAGCGCGGGCGCGGTGGTTTCCTTGGGTGGATCGAGGAAGGCGATGTAGCCGATCAGGGTCAGCCCTGCTTCATCCGCCACACTGTAGTTATCCTTGTCAGATGGCATTTCTTTCGCAGCTACAGCGACCACGCGCAGCCCTTCCTCGTTGAGCAATCCAGTCACCTTCTGCACGCTGGCAAGCAGCTCAGGGGTAAGCGGCTGCACCGCATCGCCATGCTGAACATGGGCGCAAACCGAGAGTATTTCCTCCACTGCTCCCTTGCAGACCAGCAAGTGATGAGTATCGTCTTCGGCTACCACTACCGACATACGACGGCGCTGAAAATCGAACGGCACCTCATCCACCTTGCGGAAGTTGGCGGTGACATTGAACTCCGGATGCACATCGGCATGTTCCAGCACGGCCACATCAAGCAGATTCTTCAACCCGGTCTGGTAATAGCTGTTCAGGTAGGCATAATCCAAAACCTTGTCTGATTCCTCCCCGAACACATCAGTGTGGCGCTGCAAAAAGATCCTGTCCTGGGTCAACGTGCCGGTCTTGTCGGTGCAGAGCACATCCATCGCACCGAAATTCTGGATCGCATCCAGCCGTTTGACGATCACCTTCTTGCGCGACAGGGACACCGCGCCCTTGGCCAGCGTGGTTGTTACGATCATCGGCAGCATTTCCGGAGTCAGTCCAATGGCAATGGACATGGAAAACAGAAATGCATCCAGCCAGTCACCCTTGGTGAAGCCGTTAATCAGCAGCACGATCGGCGTCATCACCATCATGAAGCGCATCATCAGCCAGCTGACCTTGTTGACACCAGCCTGGAATGCCGTCGGCGTGCGGTCGGTTGCCGTAACCCTTGCCGCCAGCGCACCAAAATAGGTGCGGTTGCCGGTGGTGACCACCACGGCCCGAGCGGTTCCGCTGACCACGTTGGTACCCATGAATCCGATATTGTCCAGTTCTATCGGATTGTTGGTAGAGCCGTGGTGGTTGGCGGGGAATTTTTCCACAGGCAGGGATTCACCCGTCATGGCAGACTGGCTGATAAACAGGTCCTTGGAGGAAAGAATGCGCACATCGGCGGGAATCATGTCGCCCGCCGAGAGCAGTATCAAGTCACCCGGCACCAATAGCTTGATCGGCAACTCCACGCGTTTGGCTTCCTTGATATGTATCTTCACACCGAAATATTTGAGCGCCTCCTCCGCCGCGTTCTCGGACGGATCACGCCGCATCACGGTGGCGGTATTGCTGACCATCTCGCGCAGCTTGTCGGCGGCCTTGTTGGAGCGCGCTTCCTGCACAAAGCGCAACAGCGTGGAGATGACCACCATCGTCGCAATGACGATGCTTCCCATCACGTCATCGGTGTAATAGGACATGATGGCCAGAACGCTTAGCAGCAGATTGAAAGGATTCTTGTAGCAATACCAGAGATGCACCCACCAGCTTGGTGGCTTCTCCTGCGCGATTTGATTCAGCCCGACACGACCACGGGTGTATTCCGCCTCGGTTTCGGACAATCCATCGTGGTGGGTTTCCAATTCCTTCAGTAGTTCATCGGGATCGCTATTGGCAGCAGTAATCAGGGTTTGTACCAGTGAAGGAGACAGTTCCCTGGTGTCCCTCGGCACCTTGACCAGGTCAAGAAAGCCGAAGCGGCGGAAATGCCGGCTCATTCCGCGTGTGCGGACAAACCTGACAAACAATTCTTTCAGAAAATTGATCTGCATTCGGCTTTGCACTTATTCCATGGATCTGCTGCTGATGGATGTTTTGCGGCTGCCTTAATTCATAAGGCCATGATAAAGGCAGTGATTCACGATGTAGATTGCCCCGACCAAGTGGAAGTATGTTCGTTCATGCCCAGTATTCACCTGGCGAGGGATCACCAATGAAGACGCCGCAGCATTGAGCTCTTTTTCTGCTGGTGAGATTGCATACGATGCAGGATGTCATCCAATGACTGGATGGCCTCGATAATATGCGCCCCCTTGTTCAGCATGACGCATTCGGCACGCACACCCATCGCGGCATCGGTTATCTCGGCGCGGCTGGGCTTGCCGCTCTTGGATAATCCCTCCAGCACCTGGGTAGCCCATATAACCGGCAGACGCGCCGCCTCGGCCAGCCAAAGAATTTCTTCCTGCAACTCCGCCAGTCTTTCATAGCCGCACTCCACTGCCAGATCACCGCGAGCAATCATGACGCCGACGGTTGGTGAATGCAGTAAGGTAAATAACAGTTCCGGCAAATTATCGAATGCGGCACGTGTTTCGATTTTCAGAACGATGCCAAGTTTCTCTGCTTTCAGTCGTGCTAAATGCTTTTGCAATAACTCGATGTCAGCGGGATTGCGGACGAAAGAAAGGCCGATCATATCGGCATGTTGCACGATAAATTCAAGATTCTTGATGTCCTGTGCCGTCAGGCCATCCAACTCAAGCCGGGTGTCCGGCAGGTTGATGCCCTTGTCCGCCAGCAGCTTTTCGCCGCTTTCGCGCGCCTGCGTGATTTCGACCATTATCTTATTTGCGCTGACACTACGGATTACGCCCTCGATTTTGCCATCGTCGATCAGGATGCGTTCACCCGGCTGCACAGTCAGATATATTTCTGGCACGGAACAGGCAATACTGGCGGTGCGCAATAAGCGTCCGCTGCCATCGAAGTGGGCTGGCTTGCCTGGCAATGGCTCACGCGTGAGGGTTAGATTGTCTCCAATGTGCATACGGATCGATCCGGGTAATGGAGGTAACGCCCCGACAATGCCGGTGTGACCCGCCCGGCGCGGATGTCCGGATGTCGACACTCGTAAAAGTCTGAGTTCGATACCGGGCGTGACATACGTGGTTTGGCTGGACTCGGCCCAAAAGCCCGCGCCGGTCTGGTCAACAACTTGCAGGATGCGGGAGGCGCCTCTCGCGTCTGTTAATTCAATGATGTCGCCCGCGGTCACTTTGGCCAGCCAATCCCCATGTACCGGCAGGCAAGCATCAGCGGGGGCAGGACTGGGAGAAGCATCACTTTCTGGATGCAGCCATATCCGCGCAGGGACAACCAAGTTGCCGTACATATCGCGCTGAGGTTTCCATTTGAGTACAGCAGGTCCTTGGGCAATTTCTCCGGTGCGCAACTTGGGGCCGCCCAAGTCCATCAGGATACGGCAATGCCTTCCTGTTTCACGACGTGCCAGATTGATTTGCTCAATCATGCGCGCCCATATATCAGGCGTGTCATGCGCACAATTGATACGAGCACAATCCATACCATGGACGAGCATGACTTTGATCAAAGAATAGTCATCAGCCACTTCACCAGGCAACGTGACCATGATGCGGACCCGGCGATGCGACGGAGGCTTGCCAAATAAATTATTGGAATTGCTTTCAAGCTGCGCAGCGCCTGTCGCCTCTGGGGCGGGCAATATCTTGTCGGCCGAGTTCTTGCCTAATGCGCAACGCAAAAGATCAATGATGGCATTGAGATTGGTGAGTACATGCGATTCCATCCGGCCCAACGATGAAACGCCTGCCGCTGCCAGTCTTTCCTGTAGCGGCCGCATATCCCGTCGCCTCAGGCCAAGGTAGTGAACCAGATTAATAGCGCTGGCCCGATGGATTGGATTTGTTTGTTGCAGTTTTTCCGCGGACGAATTCTCGAGCTCTTTCAGTTCACTGCGCAAATCCTCCAGTTCATGCAACAACTTGGCATACGGATGCAGCTCGCTAGACGCGTGTGAACTTGATTGCTGTTTGCTCATTAGGTTAGTAACTTTATGCCATGCGAAACGCAAACCACCATCATATATGATACGAATGCTAGATTAATAAAATATGACAGCCCGCTTCCTTACACGATGATTTAGACCGATGACCGGAAATCCCTGGCTTATGCTAAGGTGGCAGTAATGTCTTGGCATCCTGATGGCATATTGTTCTTGCCAATCTGCTCATTTAGGGTCTGTACAATTTTGCAGGGATACTTGCGTAAGCTTTTGAAGAAATATTTATCGTGTCGATATGCAGCATTGTCCAATGGGGTTTGAGTCTGAGCGGGGGTGCGTGAATCCAACGGGGTTTGAGTCTGAACAGGTGGCCGTGATCGATCATTATGCGA
>JBAUUR010000041.1:0-3536 GCA_049582805.1 Gallionellaceae bacterium
TGCACAGAGGCGGGCAGAAGGTACTCCGTGTTTCGATCTATCGGGTGAAATGCCATGGCTGTATCCGTGAAATTTGATAACTGTGATTTTCGCAGATTTCGCGGGCTAAGTCCGACAGGCTGCTAGCACTTTTCAGGCTTATGGCTGCCCGAAGGGTACGCCTCTCGCGATTTGTGCCCCGTGCCTTACGGCACTTCGTTACATTGTCAGAGTCGCTCTTTATTCAGACTCCTAGATTCACCAGGTGACACTGGTGGTTCCCTCCTGTAAAGTGGAAACAACTTTAACAAGCGACTTCGTGTCGCACATTCAGCAAGAAAGCTGACGGTCGTGACCGGCAATGCGGTGCCAAAACTAGCCATTCGAGATAGCTCCCGATAGGAGACGTTCACCACAAAAGCGTCAAGATCGATGGCATCTTGTTTTGACTCCAAAACTCTGGGCAGTAGTCCTGCTTGCTTAGCCATTTTTGACAGCCTAGAATGTACCAAGGGAATTTGGGGCGATTCAAGACATAGAAGGGGCGCTCACACATGAGCTCAGAAAATACTCAATGCCCATTTTGTGAAATTCCACCGCACAGTCTGATACTTGAGAACGGTTTTGCCTTCGCTATCAGGGATCGCTTCCCTGTGACTCATCTTCATACGCTAGTAATTCCGAAGCGACACGTTATAGATTACTTCTGGCTGGATCAAAATGAGCGGGAGGCTTGTAACCAGCTCATGCAAGATTTAAGAATTAGGATATTGGAAGAAGACCCTAATGTTGGCGGGTTTAACATTGGCGTCAATGCAGGAGAGGTCGCCGGCCAAACAATATTCCATTGCCATATTCATCTGATTCCTAGAAGGCGTGGTGATGTCAGGGACCCTCGCGGTGGAGTACGTCATTTGATTAAGGGCAAAGGGTACTACTGACCATTTGGTCATGACATGGTTACCGATGCATTCAGTAAGAAACTGGGAAAAGTATGCACGCGATTAGCCTGTATTTCATGTTCTGGAACTTCTGCAAAACTCACAACTCGCTGCGCGTAACATCAGCGATGGCGGCTGGTATTAGTAATACCCTACGCACTTTTGCACCTGCTGCTTTATATGGTCCTTATTCGGATACAGTACGCAGAGTTAATCCTGTTTTTCTCGCGCCAAGAGGTATTCCACCATGCAGAAAGAAAAGGATGGAAGCGGCAAGCGCTATATAAGCACGTTGACCAAGAGCACCTATGCCATGGTACTGGCCGGGGGGCGCGGAAGTCGTTTGCATAATTTGACTGCCTGGCGCGCCAAACCGGCGGTGCCGTTCGGCGGGAAATTCCGCATCATCGATTTCGTGCTGTCGAATTGCGTCAATTCTGGCATCCGGCGCATCGGTGTGGCGACGCAGTACAAGGCACACAGCCTGATCCAGCACGTTCAGCGCGGCTGGAGTTTTTTGAACGGGCAATTCGGCGAGTTCGTCGATTTTCTTCCTGCACAACAGCGCATCAGCGAAAAGAATTGGTATCAGGGCACAGCCGATGCGGTGTTTCAAAATCTCGACATTTTGCGCAGGACAAATCCGCAATATGTGCTGATTCTGGCGGGCGACCACGTTTACAAGATGGACTACGGCAAGCTGCTGGCCTTCCACTTGCTGATGAAGGCGGATATGACTGTCGCCTGTATCGAGGTGCCGCTGGACGATGCCAAGGCATTCGGCGTAATGGGCGTGGATGCCGAATCCCGGGTTGTGAATTTCAGCGAGAAGCCAGCACATCCTGCGCCTATGCCATCCAGGCCGGATCTTGCCTTGGCCAGCATGGGCGTTTATGTGTTCAACGCGCGCTTCCTATGCGAACAACTCATCCGCGATGCGAACGATCCGGGTTCCAGCCACGACTTCGGCAAGGACATCATCCCGCATCTGGTGTCGTCAAACTGCAAAGTGTATGCCCAAAACTTTGAGGCAAGCTGTGTGACCTGCAAGGGTGATGCCGGCAACCCATACTGGCGCGATGTGGGAACGATAGATTCCTACTGGGAAGCGAACATGGAATTGACCAAGATCGAGCCTGACCTCAACATGTACGACAAGGAATGGCCGATCTGGACCTTTCAGGAGCAGCTTCCCCCGGCCAAGTTCGTGTTCGACGATGAAGACAGGCGGGGTTTGGCAGTAGATTCGCTGGTGTCCGGGGGTTGCATCATCAGCGGCGCGTCAGTGCGTCGCTCGCTGCTGTTCTCAAATGTGCATGTACACAGCTTCGCCCGAATCGAGGACTCGGTCATCCTGCCCAACGTGGACGTGGGACGGAATGTCACGCTCAAGCGGGTGGTGGTGGACAAGAACTGCGTGATTCCGGAAGGAATGTCCATCGGGGTCAACCACGAGGAGGACGCGAAACGTTTCTTTGTGTCGGACAAGGGGATCACGTTGGTCACTCCCGAGATGCTTGGGCAGGATATACACAACCCAGTCATGCGTAAATCGTGACTCAGACGGGCGCAAGTTGTATCCTGGTGGGCTGGCGCTATATCAAAGATCAGGGCGAGCCATGACAATATTAATAGACAAGGACGAAGATATTTTGCAAGCCTCGATGGCGATCAAGGCAATCGCCCATCCCCTGCGCCTGAAAATCCTGTGTGTGTTGGGAGACAAGGAGATCAGCGTGCAGGACATTGTGGCTGACGTGGGCACCTCGCAGAGCAACATCTCGCAACACCTCGCCATCCTGCGCGACAAGGGCGTGCTGGCCACGCGCAAGGACGCCAACCGGGTTTACTACCGTATAGGCGACCCGCGCACCATCAAGCTGGTGAACATGATGCGAGAGGTGTTCTGCACCAGCTAGTACGGAGTGTATGTTAGTCGGACAGTAATTCAGTGCAAAGAATGGATGGCCATGAATTTTCTGCCTAGAAAACGTTCGGCTCAACAAGAGGGATCAAGGTGAGCAATAAACAACTGAATCTGCTGCGCACGATTTTTCAGGATCTCCCCTAAGCAATAACATTCATTGGCGGGAGGTTGAGTCGCTTCTGCACCATCTTGGGGCTGTTGTTGAACCCTGCCACGGCGCTCGCTTCCGCGTTGTGCTGAACCAAGTGGAAGGCTTCTTGCACCATCCTCACCACAGCAACGTCTGCGACAAGCTAACCATCAAGCTGCTACGTGAGTTCCTGGCTCACGCCGGAGTCAGTCCGTCGAACTACAAGGATAGGAAAGACTGATGCCGTCTAGCGTCGTGTGCCAACACGAAAGTGCAATGGCCACTTGCAAGTCAATAACGGTCATCCGATTCGTTAAGCTTCGTCATCGCGTTCAATACTGGGGCAACGTTTGCTTGCAAGCATTAATGGTGGTGGTCTTCGCCATAACAAGCATATCGCAAGGCTCCCGCTGATTTTTCATCATTGGCAAAATTCGCAACTTGGGCTTTTCACAAATACTGCCGCAAGTCGTAAAGCACGGGCTCACTATAATCATTCAAGACAATCAACCTGTCGAATTTAACCAATGATTATGGAGACCCAGAATGATAAACAAGC
>JBAUUR010000042.1:0-27398 GCA_049582805.1 Gallionellaceae bacterium
AAATGTGGAAAATTTTTGACCTCTCAGAAAGCCCTACAGTCGATTTTCAGATCACCGGGAGGGGTAAAGTGACCACGGAAATTCACTCTTTTCTCTGCATGTATGATAATTTCAACAAACTGCTAGTCCTAATTTATCCGTAAGCAAGGAGTGCGAGCGAGAACAACAGTTCTCCCGGATAGTCGGCCAGGTGTAGCCAGTAGTTGGCTTCGCTAATTGGCTGTTGCATTCCGGCGTACGGAGCTCCCCCTAGAGTTTCTGCCGTTTTGAGCAACGCTTTACTGCGTTCGCGAGTGGATACTTTTTGAGGAGAAATAAATGTCAGTACATTTTATTAGGAGTAAGGCCGATTCAGTACAACCGGCAGCAGTACAACCGGCAGCAGCACCACCGGCACAATCCCCAGTAAAACCCCCTGAGCCACCCCATACCAGAAGGAAGCAGGCAGGCCACGCTCAAGCCAAGCCCTATCCTGGCTCGTTAAATGAACCCGGCAGGGTTCGTGTTGGCAACTGGCTATATCTGCTGAATATATCCGCAAGCGCATTCTATATGCGCCTCAAGTGCCCTCAGTTTTACAAGAACCCACCGCCGCCGCCCGATGGCCACGACCCAAGGCCGTATTGGAAAACCGAGACGGTCCGTAAATACTTGGAAGGTTGACAAGAAATTGGCCGGGTGTTTGCCCGGCCATATCTATTACTGGTAAGCAAGCGGAACGTATGCAAGGAGTGCAAAACCAATGGCAGTCACCATTTGGAAAGGGTTATTCATTGACAGAATTCACATGACAGTAGGCATAACAAGTAAAGAACTGTACGGGTTTGTTGTCTCGTCGCTGATAGGCATGAAGGATATCCAGAGCGATCTGGTACCGAAGGGGAAAATCAATGTCCATTCGGGAAAGTACCGGACACGTATGGACTACTACCCGGACAAGAACAAGGACAAAATAGCTGATATCGAGATTGGTACGACGAAGTCCAAGCACAAGTATTTTAGACTTGGACTGTACCCATCGAAATTTGGTCCGGGAGACTTCGAGCATTTCAAATTGCTGTTGGAGCTTCTGCTGCCGGAGTTCAATTACCCATTGTTGTTTAAAACTGCGAGGGTGTCCTACATCGAGTTGGCAGCGGATTCGCGCTCGGAGATGGCGCACAGCTTTGTGCCCTTCCGGCCCAGGTGCAATTATTCATACATCTACAAAGAGCAGGATGGCAGCTACGGCTCAACCTATCTTGGGAGCAAACTCAGCGCTTTGAAGTTTTGCATTTACGATAAGCACCGGCAACTGCTGGCGAAGAATCTGCCCGCGCCACATAAAACTCACACCCGAATCGAAGTCCGCCTGCGCCACACCGGGCTATCGCCCAGCGAGCTTCTGGAGAAGATGGACAATCCGTTTAAGAAACTTGAAATCGCAGACCTTCAGAAAGCGCGTAACGCCTCGAAGGACAAAGTGTGGCAAAATTTTCTGGACTTGTGCCTTGAGGTCGGCTCGGCCAAGGCGCTTGCCCTGCATCCCAAAAAGCGCAAGCTGTACATGAGCATGCTGAGGGTGGCAGCGAGTTGGTGGTGGAAGCCAAACCATATATGGTTAAAACTGCCACAAGCCCTCAGTGTTATCGAGCCTTGACGGAATCACCGCCACGAAGTGATGCAATCAAGTGCGCGATACATTTGGATAGTTTGGTTATCTCAAAAGCCGGGATTGGGTGGTCTCGCCTGGCATAAGTGAAAATTAGATGAGATGTATGAATGCGCTGTTGGCTATCGCAAATCGTTTGATGAACACTATTTGTGAAATGTCTGTCATTTTCAACCCATAGATGTCCAATTAATTTAAAGGGGACGATTTCCGTTCCAGCATGAAACTGCCTTGTTTTCGCCTCGTACCACACATCTTTCAAGGGTGGCGTTCGCTACATGTATTTTCCAAAATGTCCAGATTTACCGCCGTGCCGTATTTCAGACATTGCACTGAATATACTCAGCAGCTTATTCACGCAGGTTATGGGCATCGGAAATTTTTTACTTTTCCCGTGTTTCCGGCATAGAAATATATCCGCAAAAACAGCAATAACCTATTGATTTATTGTTGTTAATAGTTAAGATAAGAACGGTACTCACTTCCTTAGGTGACGCCTAACAATCATGACCGCCAACCTGTTTGCCCCTCCCGAGCCGTTACCGCTGGCAGAAAAGCTCAAGGCATACAACCTGCCCGATAACCTTATGCTGCCCGTGGCAGACAAGTGGGTGCTGGTTTCCAATTTGCAGAAATGTGTGCGCCGTGGATTGGTGAAAACCGCCCAAGCCACCAGCCTGCGCCTGCTTGAAATTGATGCCGATTATTTCTGGCGCAGGCTGCCGGTCATTGCCATGGAGGACATTGGATTCGGCAATCCTGCGCTGTGCCTCGATGTCCTTAAAACTTTCAGGCGCAAGAAACTGCATGACGAACTGGGTGTTGAGCGTCTGGCCCTGTATTTTGTAGAGCAGCTGGCGGGCAGCCTTAAAAGCCGGGCGTTGTGTGAAGCCATAGTAATGATTGAATACTGCGTGCGGCAAGAAGAGCTGGCGGCGCATTTCAAGGCGATGACCGACACGCAGTTGCTCGGCCAAACAAATAATCATGGACTGCCCTTTATTGAACGGCTTCTCGCGTTACGTCACCTGTGCGGGTACCGAGAATATGCCCATGGTCGTTCCACCACCGTGGCCAAAGCGCGACCAGACTTGATGCGGGAAATTGTTTGGCAGTTCGGCCTCGATGATGTTGAGGCGCAGATGTTCCTTCGTGGGCAGGGCTGTACCCATGACCTGAACATCGCCGTTCCGCTGGTGGCCGAGATGTTGCATGCAGGTGAGGTTAACGAACAGCGAACAAAGCTGGAACAAGAGTCGGTCAATGGCATCCTGCTTGCGGCGCTAGACCAATATAGCCGTATCGGCAAGCGATGCCTGGCAGAGTTCAGTAGGACTGAACCAATGCGTGAGTTGCTTGACAGGTGGCAGGGCGTTGATTCTGTCGCAGTGGTCAGCCGAGCCGTGTTTGCCATTGAAGGAGGTTGCCTGGACAGATGGCTGGTGTTCTCTGGCTCCGATGGACTACACGAACAACTAAATCGTTATTACCTGGAGCGTGTTGGATTTACTGATGAACAGTATCAGAAGGTACTGACACACACAGCACAGCACCTCGGCCTGCTAAATGACATCCGAAAAAATGCCTTGGCTAACTAACCATAACCCCCAATTATCGCTACCCAAAAACAGCAGTTCTTTAGTTCGCAGAAGCACCACGGAGCTGATTCATGCAGCTCTTTCCGACAACAGTCGCACCGCATACCAGTCAGACTTGAAGCATTTCCTCGAATGGGGTGGAAGGATTCCATGCGCCCCGGATGAGGTTGCCCAATATCTTGCCGCCCATGCCGGGCAACTTTCGGTTGCCACATTGAGCAGGCGGCTGGTGTCCATCGGCAAGGCCCACACCAGCCAGAACCTGCCATCCCCTACCAAATCAGATTTGGTCAAGGCTGTCCTACGTGGCATTCGCCGTACTCATGGCTCAGCACAACGACAGGTTGCTCCCGCCATCAAGGAAGATGTCCTGGCGATGGTCAACAATCTGGCCGGCATTAAAGGTGTCAGGGACAGAGCGCTGCTGTTGGTCGGTTTCGCGGGGGCATTCCGCCGAAGCGAGCTGGTCGCGCTCACGGTCGAAGACCTTGAGTTTCCCAAGCAGGGTTTGCTAGTGAATCTCACCCGCAGCAAAACAGACCAAGAAGGACAAGGCCGCAAGGTCGCAATCCCATTTGCGCGGGGGGCCGTGTGTGCCGTCCATGCCCTGCAAGCATGGTTGGAGGAATCCGGCATAACCACCGGGCTGATATTCCGGGGTATCACCCGCCACGGGCAGATTTCCGAGGAAGGGTTGACCTCGCAATCAGTGGCGCTGGTAATTAAGGAGCGTGCCCAAGCGGCGGGACTCGACGCAAGCAAGTACAGTGGTCATAGCCTCCGCGCAGGATTGGTGACCAGCGCCGCGCAGATGGGAGTCTCCAGCTGGAAGATTCGCCAGCAGACCGGCCACAAGTCAGACGCGATGCTGGCGCGGTATATCCGGGATGCGAACATCTTCACCGACAACGCGGCGGGGACAGTCCTATGAATTCGACTGCGCCAGCCTATTCAGCGCTCTCAGATGTAGAGCTGCTACGGAAGCTCATCGGTGTCCGGCAAACACGAGAACTTTATCGAGGGTCACTGGCGTCGTTGTTCGCGCCAGACCATGACCAAGAAACGGTGCCAGAGAAATTTGGGGTTGCGCGGGAGCTGGTCAAGCGTTGGCTGGAGGAAGAAATCAGGCGGGACTGTGTGTTGTCAGCACCGGCAGCGGTGCGGGATTGTCTCCGCATACACTTTGCTGGCAGGGAGTTCGAAAGTTTTGTGGCGCTGTTCCTGGACGCCCAGCACCGGTTGATAACGGTAGAGGAGCTGTTCCGGGGGACGCTTACCCAAACCTCGGTCTATCCCAGAGAGGTGGTCAAGGCCGCCCTAAGGGGGAACGCGGCAGCCGTGATATTCGCCCACAACCACCCAAGCGGGGTAGCCGAGCCCAGCAAGTCAGATGAACATCTCACCACCGCGCTGAAACAGGCGCTGGCGCTGGTGGACGTGCGGGTGCTTGACCATTTCATTGTGGCTGGCTCGACAACCATGAGTTTTGCCGAGCGGGGATTGCTGTGAGCCGGGGGGCAGTTTTTGATGGTGAACAACCGATTAGGGGAAAAAGTGCAAACCAGCAAGTGCAATCAATTGCACGCTATCTTTGGATATCTTTGGATATCGTGCAATCAATTGCACACAACGTGCAATCTTAGAATTTGTCAAATATGCCAAGACCAACCACTAAACCAAGCCAAAAATGGAGTTAGAAAATGACCACCGCGCACCCTAACCCAAATATTCATGCCCGTATCTACCGCAAGCTGCTGGAGGTAATCCCTGACCTGCTAACCATCGAAGAATCCGGCAAGTCCAAGGTTGAGGGGTTCATGGATTTGAACCTCGACATCCTGCACCGCAGCCTCGACCGCATCATCATTGCGCTGTCGCACTATTACCGGCATCCGTCAGGTGACATGATTGCCGACCCGGACATGGAGCTTGCGGTCTATCCCCAGCGTGAAATGGCAGAAGCCCTGGCCTATCAAGACATTTGGGCTTATCGCCGGGTCTACGGGGAGGATGGAGCTACTGTCGATGCCAAGGCCAAGCGGGAGCTCAACGGATTCTTGAATCAGTGGCTCACCAACCTGATACAACAAGGCCACTGCATAAAGGTTGATGCTTTGACGGAGTCGTGAAAGTAAAGAGTTGTTCACCGCCTTCAGTATTGCGCACGAACCTAATCAAGCTGTTACATCCGTTCCCAAAACCCTGCATAATTCGCAGGGTCATTTTGGCACCCAGGACATAGGTAAGCACGCATGGCAATCAAGAAATCCGAACTCTACAGCTCCCTCTGGAAAGGCTGTGATGAACTCCGTGGGGGCATGGATGCCAGCCAGTACAAGGATTATGTGCTGGTGCTGCTGTTCGTTAAATATGTGTCGGACAAATATGCCGGTCAGCCAGATGCGCTGATTGAGGTTCCCAAAGGTGGTAGCTTCAAGGACATGTTGGCGCTCAAGGGCGACAAGGAGATTGGCGACAAGATAAACAAGATTATTGCCCGTCTCGCCGAAGCCAATGACCTGAAGGGCGTGATAGATGTTGCCGACTTCAACGATGCCGACAAGCTGGGCAAGGGCAAGGACATGCAAGACCGTCTATCTAATTTGGTCAGCATCTTCGATTCCCCCGGACTGAATTTCAGTAGCAACCGCGCAGAGGGCGACGACATTCTGGGCGACGCCTACGAATACCTGATGCGGCACTTCGCCACTGAGTCCGGCAAGAGCAAGGGGCAGTTCTACACCCCGGCGGAAGTCTCCCGCATCATGGCTAAGGTCATCGGCATCAATGCCACCAAGAGCCAAAGCCAGACCATTTATGACCCGACCTGCGGTTCCGGCTCGTTGTTGTTGAAAGCGGCTGACGAATCCAAAACGGGTGTCACCATCTACGGGCAGGAAATGGATAACGCCACCGCCGCGTTAGCCAAGATGAACATGATTCTGCACGACAACCCAACGGCAGAAATCTGGCAGGACAACACGCTCTCCAGTCCACACTTCAAGGAAAAGAACGGTAGTCTCAAGCTGCATGACTTCGTGGTTGCCAATCCCCCGTTCTCCACCAAGGCATGGAGCAATGGCTTCGACCCTGCCAACGATTTGTATGAGCGGTTTGCAGATGGCATACCGCCAGCCAAGAATGGCGACTACGCCTTCCTGCTGCATATCATCCGTTCGCTAAAGAGCACCGGCAAGGGCGCGGTGATTCTGCCGCATGGTGTGCTGTTCCGTGGCGGTGCCGAGGGTGGAATACGAAAGAACATCATCCGCAAGGGCTACATCAAGGGCATCATCGGGCTGCCCCCCAACCTGTTTTATGGCACCGGAATCCCCGCCTGCATCATCGTTCTCGACAAGGAGAACGCAGCGGGGCGCACTGGACTGTTCATAATTGACGCCAGCAAGGGCTTTGTCAAAGACGGCAACAAGAATCGCCTGCGCCATCAGGACATTCACAAAATCGTGGACGTGTTCAACAAGCAGCTTGAGCTGCCCAAGTATTCGCGCATGGTTAGCGTGGCGGAAATCGAGACTAACGACTTCAACCTCAACATCCCGCGCTACATTGATAGCTCCGAAGCGGAAGACCTGCAAGACATTGAGGCGCATCTGAAGGGCGGCATTCCCAACGCTGACATAGAGGGCATGTCCGGCTACTGGGAAGTGTTCCCCACCTTGAGGAAGCAACTGTTCGGCAAGGGTGAACGGGCAGGTTACAGCCAGATGAAAGTGGCAGCGGCACAAGTGAAGCCCACCATCTTCGCCCACCCAGAGTTTGTGGTTTACACACAATCCGTCAGCACCCTCTTCCAGAAATGGAAGAAGAACAATGTCGCCCGGCTGAAAGCCATCAGCCAAGACACGCACCCAAAGCAGCTTATCGAGTTGCTGTCCGAGGACTTGTTGCAAACTTTTGCCGAGGTGAAGCTGATAGATAAATATGACGTGTATCAGCACCTGATGAGTTACTGGTCAGACATTATGCAAGACGATGTTTACCTGATTGAGGCAGACGGCTGGAAGGCAGGCAACGATGCCAGCAACGGGTTGATACCTCCCCAGATCATCATCGCCCGTTACTTCGCCACTGAGCAGGAAGCGATTGAACAACTGGAGGCCGAGCGTGATGCCGTCAGCCGTCAGATGGAAGAGCTGGACGAGGAGCACGGCGGGGAAGAGGGCTTGCTGGCTGATGCCAAGAACGACAAGGGAAAGCTCACCAAGGTCAGCGTCAGCGCTCGTCTCAAGGACATTAAGCACGATACCGATGCCGCAGACGAGCGCGAACAGCTCAACACCTACCTCGCACTCATCGAGCAGGAATCCGCCGCCAGCAAGACAATGAAGGAAGCGCAGAAACAACTGGATGCGAAAGTTGCCGGGCAATACGCCAAACTGACCGCAGACGATATCAAGATTTTGGTAGTGGATGACAAATGGCTCACTACCCTTGCCGCCGATGTGCAAACCGAGCTTGACCGCATATCGCAAGCCCTGACCGGGCGCATCAAACAACTCGCCGAACGCTATGCTGAACCGTTACCGCAACTCGCCGCTGATGTGGCAGACCTAAACGCCAAGGTTGAGGAACATCTGAAAAAGATGGGGTTCGTATGCAAGTAAGAGAGGGCTACAAGCAGAGCGTGGTGGAAGTGCTTCCAGAGGGTTGGTCGATTCGCCGGTTAGGTGAATTGACGACTACCGTTGCGTCTGGGCGTTCAAAAGCCAATGCTGCGTATGGTAGTTACTCGGTTCATGGGTCAACTGGCGTAATCGGTTTCTGCGACACACCGGAATATAAGGGCGATGCCATCTTGGTTGCACGTGTCGGAGCAAATGCCGGAAAGCTAAACGTTGTTTCCGGCGAATATGGTGTAACCGATAACACCATCATCGTACGATTAGGGAATGATTCCTGTTTGCCGTTCTTTTGGCGGCAGATGGAGAGCAAAAATCTCAATAGCTTAGTGTTCGGTTCTGGTCAGCCTCTTATCACTGCAACGCAGCTCAAGGCGCTGAATGTTTGCGTGCCACCACTCCCCGAACAGCGCGCCATCGCCACCGCGCTATCCGATGTGGACGCCCTGCTTGCGGCACAGGACAAACTCATAGCCAAGAAGCGCGACATCAAACAAGCCGCCATGCAGCACCTCCTCACGGGTAAACAACGCCTGCCGGGGTTTAGTGGGGAGTGGGAGGTGAAGCGGCTGGGTGATGTGGCAGACCCGAATAAAAAATGGAGTTTTACGGGCGGCCCATTTGGTTCAAATTTGAAATCTTCTGATTACACCGATGACGGAGTAAGAGTAATTCAGCTTCAGAATATCGGAGATGGCGAATTTCATAACGAGAGTGCAGTGTTTACCTCGCCGGACAAAGCCGATGAACTATTGAGTTGCAATATCTACCCCGGAGAAATCATTCTTTCAAAGATGGGAGACCCTGTCGCAAGGGCATGTATTATCCCGCCACACCATGAGCGATACTTGATGTGTTCGGACGGCATACGGCTGGCAGTTGACCCTGAGAGATTTAACCCCTACTTCATTTATGTCTCGATAAATGCGCCTGACTTTAGAACCCGTGCCGAAAATGCAGGCACAGGCTCCACTAGAAAACGAATCGGCTTGACTGAGCTGCGGAACTTGGAGTTTCTTTGTCCGGGACTTCCCGAACAAATTGCCATCGGTACCGTCCTCGCCGACATGGATACCGACATTGCCGCACTGGAGAAGCAGCGCGACAAGTCCAACGCTATCAAGCAAGGCATGATGCAGGAGCTGCTGACCGGAAGGATACGTCTCGTATGACCAGCGAGTCGCAATCCTCCCCGTTCTTCATCGGCTGGGATGTCGGCGGGTGGAACTGCGACAGGAATGCCAATAGCCGAGACGCCATCATAATTCTCGACTCGAAATTGACCATCGTTGGTAAACCGTGGCGAGGCAACTTGCGAAACGCCATCAATGAGGGGAGCAACACCCGCGAATGGATTCGCAAATTGTTCTTCCATTGCGAAGCCGATTCACCGCGTACGGCTATTAACATCACTCTGGCAATCGACACGCCACTAGGTTTTCCCAAGGATTTTATTGGGCTTGTTACGCGCTTGAGGCATGTAAAGTCTGTCGAAAATTCCGATACCAATCCCTACTTGTACCGACAGACGGAGCGAAACTTGTTTGAGCAAGGTCTGAAGCCCCTGTCCGCCATCAAGGATATGATTGGTAGTCAGGCTACCAAGGGCATGCATGTTCTGGCCAAGTTCACCCCTGATTCGGTGAGCTGCGGTGTCTGGACGGATGGGGATATGCTGACCGCAATAGAAGCCTACCCATCGGCATGCAAGGAATCGGCAAGCATTACAGCACTACGCCAGCGTTTTTTGTCCTTGCAGCATGAAGACGAAGAACATGCGCTCACCTGCGCTCTGATTGCGTACCTTTTTGCGGAAAGACGCGAGATGCTGGTTGCTCCAGACATGACTGTATCGAAGAGTGAAGGATGGATTTGGGTGCCCAAGGATGTTGTGACCAAACAATAAAGAAGAGAACAGGGGTAACAAAAATGAAAAACTACTACCGAGTCATGCTGGGCAGGCACAGTGCCTATGCAGCAGAGGGCTTTGCCAGTGGTGTCATCGGGGCTGATTTCGAGATTCCTCAAGACCTGACAGGCGATTTACCTGATGACTGGCGTGCCTTCAACAGGAAATTCATCCCCATCTTTCTTTCGACCCACCCAGATAAGACCAAGATTGGAGCTGGTCTTGCATGTGGTGCTTTATGGATGGTATCCAAGGGTATTCACAAAGGTGACATAGTGCTATGTCCAGACGGTGCTGGTAGTTATCGGGTTGGTGAAGTTAGCGGAGACTACTTTTATGTGCCGGGTGATGTTCTTCCCCATCGCCGCCCAGTCCACTGGTTTAGCGTCACCATAAATCGTGCGGATATGAGTGATGCCTTAAAAGGCTCCACAGGCGCAACCGGTACGGTGAGCACCATTACGCAGTATCAGGCCGAGATAGAGAAATTGATTGGTGGGGTCTCTGTTCCTACTTTGATTTCAACAGATGAGACGGTAGAAGACCCTGCGGCATTTGCGATGGAAAAGCATCTGGAAGATTTTCTGGTGCAAAACTGGTCCCAAACAGACCTTGGAAAGGGATACGACATATTCGAGGAAGACGGGGAAAAGGTTGGGCAGCAATATCCCACAGATACAGGGCTGCTTGACATTTTGGCTATCAAAAAAGATAAGTCCGAATTGCTCGTTGTGGAGTTAAAAAAGGGACGGGCAAGCGATGCAGTGGTCGGACAAGTGTTACGCTACATGGGTTACGTACAGCAGGAATTAGCAGAATCCGGCCAGAAGGTCAGGGGAGTAATCATCGCACTTGAAGATGACCAACGGATACGTCGTGCGCTTGCTGTGTCTCCGAACATTGATTTCTACCGCTATCAGGTCAGTTTTAAGTTGCTTAAAGGATGATATGAGCACTGTCGGACAAATCGAACGTGCCACCCAGCAGCGTGTGGTGAAGCTGTTCCGCATCATGCTTGGCTACGACTATCTTGGTAACTGGATAGATAGGGTAGGAAATCGCAACATCGACTCCGATTTGTCCCGCAGCTTTTTGAAGAAGCAGGGTTATGACGATGCGCTCATAACTAAAGCGTTGCACCAGTTTGAGAAGGTGGCAGGCGACCAGACCAAGAGCCTGTATGACTGCAACAAGGCGGTGTATGAGTTGCTGCGCTATGGCGTAAAGGTCAAGGCTGATGTAGGCGAGAACACCCAAACGGTGTGGCTGATTGACTGGAAGAGGCCGCTCAATAACCACTTCGGCATCGCCGAGGAGGTCACGGTCAAAGGCGCAGATGCCAAGGCGAATGACAAGCGCCCTGATGTGGTGCTTTATGTAAACGGCATCGCTCTAGGGGTGTTGGAGTTGAAGCGTTCTACCGTGTCCGTGTCTGAGGGCATACGCCAGAACTTGGATAACCAGAAAAAGATATTCATCCAACCCTTCTTCACCACCATGCAGTTGGTGATGGCGGGTAACGATACAGAGGGGGTGCGTTACGGCACAGTAGAAACGAAGGAAAAATACTACCTGACGTGGAAGCAAGACAGCGACATTGAGAATCTGCTTGACCGGCATCTGACCCAGCTTTGCGGCAAGGCGCATTTCCTTGAGCTAATCCACGACTTCATTGTGTTCGATGCGGGGGTGAAAAAGCTCTGCCGCCACAACCAATACTTTGGGGTGAAGGCAGCACAAGAACATGTTAAACGCCGCGAGGGCGGCATCATTTGGCACACCCAAGGCAGCGGCAAAAGCCTAACGATGGTGTGGCTGGCGAAGTGGTTACGGGGAAACGTTAAAGATGCACGGGTGGTGGTGATTACCGACCGTACTGAGCTAGACCAGCAAATCGAGACGGTTTTCAAAGGGGTGAGCGAAGAAATCCACCGTACTACGAGTGGAGCCGACCTAATCAGTAAACTGAATGCGACCACGCCTTGGTTAATTGCCTCGCTTATCCATAAGTTCGCTGGCAAGGAAGATGACGAACAGGTTGGGGATATTGACGGCTTCATTGCGGAAATGAAGCGCAGTCTGCCAGCCGATTTCAAAGCCAAGGGCGATATTTATGTGTTCGTGGATGAGTGCCATCGCACCCAGAGCGGCGAGCTCCACAAGGCGATGAAGGCGATTCTGCCCAGCGCCATGTTCATCGGCTTTACCGGAACACCCCTACTCAAAGCCGACAAGCAGAAGAGCATCGAGATATTCGGCAAGTACATCCATACCTACAAATTCGATGAGGCAGTGCGCGACAAGGTAGTGCTGGACTTGCGCTATGAGGCGCGGGACATCGACCAAAGCATTACCTCACCGGCGAAAATAGACCAGTGGTTTGATTCCAAGACCAGGGGACTGAACGACGTAGCCCTCGCCCAGCTCAAGAAAAAATGGGGCAGCATGCAGAAGGTGCTCAGTTCCAAATCCCGCTTGGAGAACATAGTCGCGGACATTCTAATGGACATGGCAACCAAAGACCGCCTGCAAAGCGGACGCGGCAATGCGATGTTGGTGACGAGCAGCATTTACGAGGCATGCAAGTGCTATGAGCTGTTTGAAAATACTGAGCTGGCAGGCAAGTGCGCCATCGTCACCTCGTATGCGCCATCCCCTGCTGACATCAAGGGGGAAGAGACCGGTGAGGGGCTGACCGAACGGCTGAGGAAGTACGAAATATATAACCGGATGCTCGGCGACAAAGCAGTTGAGGATTTTGAGAAAGAGGTAAAGAAGAAATTCATCAACGAGCCCGGCCAGATGAAGCTGCTCATCGTCGTGGACAAGCTGCTGACAGGCTTTGATGCTCCCTCGGCCACCTATCTGTACATCGACAAGCAGATGCAAGACCACGGTTTGTTTCAGGCGATTTGTCGCGTCAACCGGCTGGATGGTGATGACAAGGAATACGGCTACATTGTCGATTACAAAGACCTGTTCAAGAGTTTGGGCACAGCCATCCACGACTACACATCGGGTGCGCTGGATGGCTATGACAAGGAAGACGTGGCGGGTCTTTTGGTTGACCGTTTGGAGTCGGCTAAGGAGCGGCTGGAAGAAGCGCGTGAGGCGATTAAAGCATTATGTGAACTGGTTGAAGCTCCCAAGGACACGGCTGCGTACTTGCGTTATTTCTGCGCCTACGATACTGCCGACAAGAATCAGCTCAAGGAAAACGAGTCCAAGCGCATCACACTATACAAGCTCGCCGTCTCACTGATTCGTGCCTATGCAGACCTTGCCAGTGAGATGGCTGAGGCGGGTTATAGCGTAGCCGAGACCGATAAAATCAAGCAGGAGGTTGACCACTACGAAAAGGTACGCAGTGAGGTCAAGATGGCGAGCGGTGATTACATCGACTTGAAAATGTATGAGCCTGCGATGCGCCACCTGATTGATACCTACATACGCGCCGAGGATAGCGAGAAGATTTCCGCCTTCGACGACATGAGCTTGATTCAGATGATAGTAGAGCGTGGGGTGGACGCACTGGATATGTTGCCAGCGGGAATACGCGAAAACAAGGAAGCCGTGGCTGAAACCATTGAGAACAACTTGCGCAAGGTCATCATCGACGAGCAGCCAATCAATCCCAAGTATTACGAGAAAATGTCCGAGCTGCTGGATAGCCTGATACTCCAGCGCAGGGAGCAGGCATTGGAGTATGAGAAATATCTCGCTGAACTTGTTGCGCTGGCGGAAAAGGTACAAAAGCCCGGTGGTGCAGACTATCCCAAGACTCTGAACACAGGTGCCAAGCGTGCCCTGTACGACAACCTAGGGAAGGACGAAAACCTCGCCCTCGCAGTGGACTATGCAGTGGTAACGAGCAAGAAGGATGGTTGGCGCGGGCATAAGGTAAAGGAAAAGGAAGTCCGATATGCTGTGAAACGGGTGCTGCATGACGAGAAGCTGGCCGACGATATATTCGAGCTGGTGAAAAACCAAAGTGACTACTGATACCCACCAAATCAAGGTAAGCGGGTTGACGGTTGATGTTGTCCGTAAGGACATCAAGAACCTACACCTCGCCGTCTATCCACCAACAGGCAGAGTGCGCGTGGCTGCCCCGTTGCGCGTGAGCGATGATGCAGTGCGCTTGGCAGTCATTTCCAGGCTGTCGTGGATTAAGCGGCAGAAGAGCAAATTCACCAACCAAGCCCGGCAGTCAGAACGTGAGTATGTGTCGGGGGAGAGCCATTACTTCCAAGGCCGACGCTATCGCCTGAACGTCATCTGTCGGGCTGGAGCATCGCGGGTTGCCATCAGAAACAAGTCCAGCATCGACCTGTTTGTGCGTGAAGGCAGCTACAAAGCGCAACGTGAGAACATCATGCTGGAGTGGTATCGTCAGCACCTTAAGGAGCTGATTCCATCTCTGGTTTCTCATTGGGAGCCCATCATCGGCGTGAAGGTGGCAGATTGGAGGGTCAAGCAGATGAAAACCCATTGGGGCACTTGCAATATCGAGGAACAGCGCATCTGGCTGAACCTTGAACTCGCCAAGAAATCCACCCAATGCCTTGAGTACATCATCGTGCATGAGATGGTGCATCTGCTGGAACGGCATCATAACGACCACTTCACCGAGCTGATGAACAAATTCATGCCGCAGTGGCGGCTGCATCGTGAGGGGCTAAACCGCTCTGCGCTGGGGCATGAGGAGTGGAGTTATTGAAAGTTGGCGTTTCCCACCAGAAGATTACTGTCGAAACGCTGCGGTTTCTGGCCATAGAGGATGAGAAATAATGATTAATGTGCCTACCGTGTTTATCTTGGGCGCTGGCGCAAGCATGCCCTTCGGACTTCCGTCAGGCGCACAGCTCCACGACCGGATTTGCATGGGGACTGCCGGTGACTCATATACAGACCTAAAAGCTGCCTTTGAAAATAACTTAGGCATAGGGCGGGACGATACTCGCCGTTTTGGAGACGCCTTTCAACGCTCAAATATTGGCACTATCGACGAGTTCCTTGGGAGGAATTTACGCCACATGGAAACCGGGAAGCTCGCAATCGCCTACTACCTTTGCGGATGCGAGAATCCAGACACAGTGCGTCGTTTAGATAATGATGACAATTGGTATGTGGCGCTTTGGAAAGTCTTGACTGATGGGATTGACACAGCGGACGGCCTAGCCCGTAATCAAGTCAAGTTCATATCATTCAATTACGACAGGTCGTTAGAGTTTTTTCTTCACGACTCCACAAAAAATACGTTTGGCATGGATGATGCGCATGCCTTCCAAGCGTGGAGAAAAATTGAAATATTGCATGTCTATGGTCTGCTTGGGGAGTTCAATTACCTGCCGCATGGAAATGCGAGACAGTACATATATGACCGTCCAGTAGCAAGTCTGAATATAGCTGCGAGCAGCATAGTTATCATGCCTGAAGCTAGAAATGATTCTGAGCAATTTCAGCAGGCCCGGAACTGGCTTTATGCAGCCGAACGAATTTGCTTCTTAGGTTTTGGCTTTGATGCCTTGAATGTCAGCCGTCTTGGCCTTATAGATGTTGTCATGCAGCGTACTCAAGAGAATCGGCGATTTCAGTTACTCGTAGCGTCTACTTTTGAAAGAACGCCCAAGGAAATTGAATGGATTAAATCAAAAATTGGAGCATCGTCATTCTTGACCCATATTTTTTTTAACGGCAAGAATTTGCAGACGCTTAGAAACTCCGATTTGCTGTGGCCCTAATCCAAACATGACCTGCTCTGACCTTATCACACGCCTAGCCGAGCTACAGCCTCAACTACAGATCAAGGACGTTGAGCTTGGGGTTAAGGTAATTGTTGATGCGCTGTCCACCAGCCTTTCAAAAGGTGGACGGGCGGAGATTAGGGGCTTCGGCAGTTTCGGCCTTAACTACCGACCACCTCGCGTGGGGCGCAATCCAAAAACTGGAGACCGGGTAATGGTGCCAGCCAAGTACGTGCCGCACTTCAAGGCCGGCAAGGGACTTAGGGAGCGAGTAATCGAAGGCACGTGACAATAATGGATGGTATAAGCGTAACCGACAACTATCCTAAATCATCGCGCAATTGCGTGCATCTGGGAAATTGATATCATTGGCCACATGGACAAAATTCCTGTTGACGACACAATAATTTATGCGCTCGCAAAGCTTATCGATGACGCGCAGAAAGATCGGCGTGACCCAAGTCATTACGACATCGATGCACTTATTAAAAGGCATGGTCTGTCGCAATTTGATCTCAACAAGGAAGGGTCACCTGTTGGCAAGGCGAAACGAGTGAAGGGCGTTCTTCTTTCCGGCGTTGAGCCGATGCAGTTACAAGCAGAACGATTTGCGGCGGGTCTTATTGACCTCGTGCGTGGCGTCGGTGGGTTCCGGGAAGGCTCTCCAAACTTTGTTGGTGCAGAGGCAATTACCAATCTTTCGGCCAGCCTGAAGGTTAAAGGTATCGTACTAGCGTCGGATGGCGTCATCTCAAATGTATCATTGGCCTCATTGTCGGGCAGAGCGCTAACAGCAGCTCTCCGGAATTACGTGGAGCGAGCGCAACGAGGCGTGGAGGATGCGGCACTTGTCGTGGGAACGAGCAAGGATCTGCTAGAAGCCGTTTCTGCACATGTCCTTCAAGAGCTATGGGGTTCGTACAGTACAAGTGAAAATTTCCCAACTCTCCTAGGCCAAGCATTTGTGGCTCTCGAAATGGCTACGCCAGAAACACTAAAATCCGAGGGCGAACATCCACGCAAAGACCTAGAGCGTGGGTTGTATCAAGTGGCTTGCTCAATCAATAGGCTGAGAAATAAGCAGGGAACGGGTCATGGGCGGCCTTGGATACCGGACGTAACGAAAGGTGAGGCTCAGGCTTCAGTCGAAACCATGGGTATAGTTGCTGGGTTAATGCTTGATCGCCTTGAGGCAAGAAAGGCATAAGTAGTAATCGAAGGGCGGTGATCGCGTGGGGACGGTTATTGCTAGCCGAGACTATCCAAAAGTCCACTGCAATTGAATTGCACTGCAAAGTTGGTCCGCCTGAAAGACTACCTTATTACAATGCAGAATTGTCCAAACCCACTGGCCGCCGAGGAATTCGTGCAGGGATGTGTTAAGGGTTCGTCAGCTTGATATTTCACCTGCTTCACGGCACGATGTGAACATGAAAGGCTTGTTCTGTTGTCTACGGCCTTTTTTCGCAACAGGAAGGAGCAGTACTTGAATAATTACGGATTTACATCTAAAGAATGGGCCGCTGCAAAAAGTGAGACGAAAGAACTTCTAGTTGCCCGTGCAAAGGTTAGAGGAATGATTCCATATTCTGAGCTAGTGGCAAAAATAACATCTGTTCGACTTGAAGCTCATGATCAACGGTTGTTTAACTTGCTGGGTGAAATCTCCGAGGAAGAAGATGCTTTTGGCCGAGGGATGTTGAGTGTCATCGTCGTTCACAAGGCTGGTGACATGCAGCCTGGCCACGGTTTTTTTGAGCTCGCAAATACGTTGGGGCGCGACACCTCGGACATTTTGAAGTGCTGGATTGAGGAGCTAAAAACAGTCCATGCGTACTGGTCTGTCTAGTCATTCCGGTACATATGCCGTGAAGACCCTTAAGTTTATTTTAGGAGGAAACTAGTCGGCCAGCTTGATATTCCATTTGGTTCACGGCACGATGAACAGATGATACTTTTTCTACAAACTCGTTAGGGCTAAAGACCAAAGGCAGGTTCATGGAATTCACGCTACTCTATCAAGGCGAGCTCAGATCCAACGGGGGCGTTGCTCATAAGCAAGAACTGCGAAGAGCATTTCACCCTCAGCTCCAACGACTGTGGCAACTCCAGCCCCTTGCATCGAACAGGGACTACGTTACGTTCCCACCCATACCCGCCAATGGTGTCGGGCCGAAGCCCCTCAGTCTTCTGGAAACCGTTGGCGACTTTACATTCGCGCCGCTGGTCTCCGAACGCTTGTGCTTGGCGGCACAGATAAAGATAACTATTCTTCGACCGGAGAAACCTGGACAGATCATTCAACAGGGGGGTGACATCGACAATCGGCTGAAGACATTGTTTGACGCACTATGTGTTCCGCCACAATCCAACCAAATCCCATCCGGAGATAGTCCCTCACCAAGTGAAGCTCCTTTCTATTGCTTACTACAAGACGATGGCCTGATAACAAGTGTCTCTGTTGATGCTCAACGCCTTCTTACGGTCGATGATAGTGTCCATAGTTCACATGTCGTTCTCTTGGTTCGTGTCAAAACGCAAGTCACGAGGCCCATCGTTGCCGCTCTTGAGTTCCTTTGAGTGCATACTGCGGCCATGGAGTGCTATCGTGTTCATATCATAGCGCAATCAGTTCGCCGAATGATGCGCCAGTTCGGCCCTAACTCCCGACCACCTCGCCAGGCGCGCAATCCAAAAACTGATGACCGGATAATGGAGCCAGCCAAGTATGTGCCGCAGTTCAAGGCCGGCAAGGAGCTACGGCAGCGGGTAATCGAAGGGCAGTGACAACCCGGTGGGGCGGCTGATATTAGCCAGGACTATCCAAAAGTCCACTGCACTCAATTGCACTGGAGGATTGATAGTGGGTAATGAAGGGTGACTATCAGAGCGTAACTGAATAACTTCTGTGTCAAATGAGAAAGAGAAGAAAAAGTGCCGTGCAATTACAGCGTTGGAACGGTTTGCTTTGTTTCGCTTGATGCGAACGCTCCGAAGTTCTTTGGCTTTTCGGAGTTTCTTGCCGGCCTCGCTCTCATGGTGCTGGCATGGACAATCGCAGACACTCGCTACCGGTTTAGGGTTAGGACCGCACCGCTACCCCTTCAGGGGATTACATTCGCAGTAGTTGCGGCGGTGGGCATTCTCACCCTCCTGACTGACTTGTGGCGAGCACAAGAGTGGTTGGTTCCTCAAGGGAATATCCTGACTCCCGCTTCATGGCAGGCTATCCTCGGAGGCGTATATCTTCTCACGTTTCTAGCTTGGGCGTGGTTCGCCTTCATCCGACCGCCCATCTACGGCAAGATGAACGCTGAGCGCTATGCGAGAACTCTATATCTGCTAATCGTCAAGGGCTCCCGTTCCGAGTTAACCGTCATTGCTGATGAGTTCGCCCTCTCCGTGAAGTCTCTGATTCGTTACGCCACAGACCGTGGGGAGTCCAAGAACTTTCGAGGGGACGATGACTGTGAAAACGAGCCCCACAAAGAACTACCGAAGGTGACCGGCTATGCAAACGATATTTTGCTCCTGATAGCTGACAAGCGGTTCTGTCGCGCAATTGTCGGCTCATCCCCCGGTACCGCGCTGGCCGTATTCCACGAGATGGCAGAGACGAATAAGTACGGCGTCCAAGTGGAGACGTTCGCCAAGAACATCGTGAACGAGGCCTTGGCGAACAGGGACTCCTTCCTATTCCATGAAGCCGAAGGATACGAATCCGGCTTGATTGGCTATCACAAGCCGCTCAGCCAAGCCATGTTCTCGAACTACAGGATGGTAGAAACTATCGGAACGCTTCTAGATCCAGATATATGGGAAAAGAGAAAGTGGGATTCGGATCAGTGGAAGGCATACTGCCGCGTAGTGCTGATGACCTTCCGTGGATATGTGCAGGAAGGGTTGTGTAGCCATTCGTTCGTGCTGTACCGCGCGATTGGCTACATCAAGGAGGCCGTGTTCGACCTGTACAAGATAAACGGGATTGCCAACAGTACTTGGGATGATGATTTACAGGCCAGGCTTCGCGTCGTCGTCGAGTTCATTAAAGACGCAGTGAAAATACTAGACGAAAAGGGAGTACCCGACCATCTACAGCTACGCGTCCGGGAGAGACACGCCCGAGAGAACTTCTACGATCACCTGGCCAGCATGATCTTCGAGGTCATATTCTCCGCTTCTGCAGTACGGTCACCGGCAGATTTGTGTTGGTGGATTCAACACAACTACGTCTGGGGAGAGCTATTTAACTTTGACAGGCTGGATTGTGCAGCGGGCAGGGTTGTGAAATTCAAGGCTCGCCGACTTATCTATGACGAGATTGCCAGAATGAACAGATTCCCAAACTTCAAGGGAGCCAAAATTCTAGGCTTTTGTCTGAATGTAATGGGACTGACCATCAGTGACAAAGACTACGACCATGATAGCAGGGCACTCCAGATGGCGATCCTGTCCTGGACGAAGAAGAACTACTCATGGCTGCACTCCTACAACCCGCGTGTGGCTGAGGCTTCCTTAGTGGACGGCATGACCTATGAAGCTGAGCAGCTGAGATTAGTTAAGACCTACCCGGCCGAGGGTTTGAGGCGAGAGCCACTCAACGTCTACTTCAAAGTGGACTCGGCATCGACTGTAAAGGAGCGGGTAATCGAAGGCAAGTGACGACCTGGTGGGCGGCTGTTATTAGCCAGGACTATCCAAAATCATCGTGCAGGCGATTGCACTGGAAAGTTAATGCCCGTCGCCAGCAAGAATTAAGACTCTATCCCTAGTTGCTAGAGATAGCCCGGTAGGCTTTCTTTATGCTGGCTCGGGAATCATTCCGTGAGTTCGAGTGATGAAGTATCATACGCGTCTGATGGACTCCGAGCAGTGAGTGGGAATAACTCGCGGCAGCATGGATTGAACTATGAAGCGTGAAAGTCGCACGGGGTATATAAGCTATAACTGTGGTAAGTATTGTGGTAACTGGTAGTTAAGATAGCTAAACAATCCATAACCAGAGCCACTCTCAAGCGACAATATGAAGGACACAGCTCCGCCAGAACACGTTATTAATCAGTCTCAAGTAGTCTCTGAAACCCGCATTGCGTAAGGCTTTTGCGAGTGTCTTATTGCCTAAGCGGTATCAGCTGCGCATTGAAGCAGCGCTTTCTTGCAACATTTGACATGATTGCATCGCTTTTCCGCCCCGGTCGGCACCTACTGGCGGCAGAGAACTATTGGGAGATCATGCGGCGGAGATTTGTCCAGGGGAACGAAATAGCCAACTCGGTGCTGAGGTGTGTTGAATCACATCGAAAGAAACCATGTTTGACACGGATTTACAGATTTTGTGGAACGCAAAAGTTAAGTGACAGTGCCGATGAGACGTTGGTCGATCACAACAACAGGCGTCGGCGAGTCGCCGTACGTTTCCATCCGCGGCAGCCGTTTAGAAACAGGTTGACGACATTGCGCGCCCAGGCGTCGACCTCGGCGGAACTCATCGGCATCCCGAGTCCCATGGCGCGAAGTTGTGGCACCGCGATGACCATGTGCAGGAACTGCTGCGCGGCAAACGTCGAGTTGTCCACAGTGAGGTTCCCCTCGAGCGCTTCGCGGTTGAGCACATCCGCGATCAGTCGGATGGCTCCTTCGCTGGCACCCTCGTTGGTGACAACCGCCGCCAGATTCGGGAACCGGCTCGATTCCGCGACGATCAATCGATGCAGTGCGATCGCTGGCGGAGACAAGGCCGCGCGCAGGATAACATCCGCCAGACCGCAGAGGATTTCCGCGAGATTCGCCCCCTGAAGCAACGGCACATCGACGGGCGGGCGCAGGCGTTCGATCGTGCGATGGACTACCGCGCTGAACAGCGCCGATTTGTTCTCGAAGCGGTGATAGAACGTTCGCTTCGATATCCGGGCTCGTTGCGCGACCGCCTCGATGGTCGTGGCGCCGTAGCCCAATGTGAAGAACAGTTCGGTCGCCACGTCGACGATATGATGGGCGAGTTGCTCGGCGTCGGCCTTTGACGGCCGGCCGCCACGGCGCGAGACAACGTCGGCTTTGCCCGCTGCTGCTTTGTGATTGCCTGCGGGCGGGGCTGACCCGGTCAAGGCTGAACGCACGGAGCCACAGTGCGCCTAACGTGGATAGTAGAAGCCGCCAGACGGCGGCGCGTAATAGCGGGAGGAACCATAATAGGCCGGACGCGGTGCGTAGTAAGCCTGACGCGGCGCATAGTACGGCGCGGCCACAGGCGGAGCGTAATATCCCGCGCTTGGCCGGGGCGTGTAATACACCGGAGGTGGGGGTGGAGCGTAATACGTCGCGGCCGGCGGGGTGTAATACGCGGAATCTGTCGCCGGTGCGTAGTAAGGCACAGCCCGCTGCGCGCCATAGTAGCGCGGCGCGGGAGGGGCACCGTAATAACCGGGACCGCTAGGCGGCGCGCCGTAAGCGGGCGAGGCACCCGCATATGCCGGCCCCTGCTCGTCGTAGAATCGGGGCTGCGCAACCGCGGCCAGAATGGCGATCGGCGCGGTGATGATCGCGGCCGCCGTAGCGACCACGGCATTAGCGAGTCCCGAAATCGGGCCACCGCCGTAATAACCTCTCCCGCCGTGATAGGCACCGTTATGCCACCCCCATGCGAGAGCCGACGTAGCGGGTGCGACGGCGAGGGCGAAAGCGAGAAGACTCGCGAGTACGACGGTTCTGTTCTTCATCATCGGTACTCCTAAAAAGGTGTGGGGGATCGGCGCGGCGAAAATCAATATACGTTTACGCTACCACATTCCGTAACTAAACGCAACGGTACCGTTTCATCCAAGAACGCAAGCCACGAAATTCGAGGGGTATTGTCAACTGATCGATCATTACATTATTTGTGACACAGCTCTGATCAAAGGTAAACGGGCGCGGCCGCTACCGCGAGTATTTTCGCTAATCACCGTTTCTGAAACGATTGGGAAGCTGCCATATTGGAGCGCATGTTGGTACTGAATAACCGAAAAGCATCCTCGGTTTCAAATTGGAACCGTGATCCGCCAGTTACCAGATTGGTCCGAGCTGGCGAGCCATCCAAAATTCGAATGTTGGCGGTCCCGCTGACACTGAGCTGCCTGATCACTGATTGATTGCGGAGCGTCCCGAGGCCAAAGGAGTTATCCGGTACTCCACGCCCGCGGGCGCTTCATGCCCGCAATCTTGCATGCCTGCTTCACGTAGCCGTATGGAAATAGCTCGAATATCCTGTTGCGCGATTCAGGACCCAATCGTTCGGCAAGGTGCTTCATCACATGTCGAACATCCGGCGCGATTTGATGTTCTGAGTAATATTCGCGCATGAAATGAATCGCATCCCAATGATCTTCCGTAAGCTGGATATTTTCCCGGCGGGCGAGTTCCTTGGCAATATCTTCACTCCAGGCGTATGGATCGATCAAATATCCCTCATCATCAGTGTCAGGCACTTGCATATCTTTCTCCTCGCACATTCATTTTCTTGCAGGCTTTATCCGTGAAACAATGATTATTCTGCGGCTAACTTGTCCTGGCGCCAATTAGCCGTTTCATTGATGGGCCCCATGCCTGTCTGTCGATTTCCGCAGAAACAGACAGTCAACGCTGGCACGAGCGCTCCTCTGTCATCCGAGGCGGCTACCAAACCGTGGGCTGTCATTTCTGCTTGTGTTTCGCAGCCCATTTGCGCAGAGCGTCCAGCGTGTTTTCGACATGCTTGTCGGGTTGCAGGTCTGTGTAGGTATAGATGATCTCGCCAGCGGGAGAAATGACATAGGATGTGCGATTTGCATACTCCGGTCTTGCGGCAAGGATCGCATCGTAGGATTTCATGATGCGCTGGTCAGGATCCGCCGCCACTGGAAATTTACTGCGGCATTCACTGACTGAAAACCGGTTCAGCTTCTCGATATCATCGTGCGAAACGCCGATCACGGTGGCACCGAGAGCCTGGTATTTTTCGATTGCTTCGGCAAAATCGTGTGCCTCGATCGTGCAACCCGGCGTGAACGCTGCCGGATAAAAATACAGCACTACCGGCCCTTGTTTCAGCGCATCGACCAGTGAGTAGGTGAATACCTTGCCGCCAAGTGATGCCTGGGTAACGAAGTTCGGCGCCATGGTTCCGATGTTCAGGGCTGAATGTGCCGGCATGGCAACTAACGCTGCCAAGAGTCCAAGAGCAGAAAAAATTCTCATCGCGAGCTCCTTTCAGTTCATATAACGCGGGTATTCTATACGCTTAACATTGAAATTGAGATGATCATTGTGTAGATGCTGGCTATTGGGAGAAATCCTGACCGTCTGGAGTTGGCAGAACCAAGTCCGTTAAAGCAGAGAACGTGCCGGCGTTCTTTATGCACTCATGCCTGGTCGGCTGGTCGATTGTGAAAAGCCGGATTCGGCGGGGCCATGGCAAAAGGCTTGCGGCGAATTATGAAACAACTGGGCCAGCCCATTATGCAGCCATGGGTTTGCCGATCCCGGCTTTGCCAAAGTGATGTTATGGTTGCCTGAAGAACAGATGCTTAGTCTCGCTTCATATCCTGACTATCTTCAGATGGTGGAGTTGGGCGCGATAGAACCCCTTGGTTTTGACCCTTCGCGTTCCTTGAGACTGCTGCCAGAGCGACAGTGAAACTCACTCACTTGATTTGCAGTTGCTTGGCCGTGCTGCCGTTTTTCTTCGGCAGGGTCAGTTCCAGCACGCCGTTGTCGTATTTGGCTTGTGCCTTGGCCTCATCCACGTCGCTGTTCAGGGTAAAGCTGCGATAGCTTGAGCCCTGGGAGCACTCGCGGCAAATGACCGTGTCGCCTTTCTTTTCCTCTTTTTCCTGCTTGCTTTCCGCGCTGATGGAAACCCGCTTGCCATCCACGTTAACCTTGATGTCTTCCTTTTTCACTCCGGGGATTTCCGCACGGACCGTATAGGATTTGTCGCTTTCGGTCAGGTCGATCTTGATCTGGGGAGCGGCTTCCAGTTCGCGGGCAAACGGGCGCATCCAGAAGCCCTTGAACCAGTCGTCGTCGTGGAAGGGATCGAAACGGCTAAGCTTGCTGAATGAAGGACTGCGTTGAATTATGTTAGGCATGATCAAATCTCCGTAGATGAACTATATTTGCTCTCGTAGCGCCATCCGGTGAACCTTCCGCAATATTGGAACGCGCCGCAATCTCGATGTTCTGCGGATGATGGCAAAAAAAACAGTCGCCAAAGGACATGGCGTAATCACAAAGCCGCCGCATGTCATTCAGGCAATAAAACAGGTCACCAATCCCGCTGTAATTGGCACGGCAGGTGCAAATGTCCGGGCACCTTGCTGGTGTGGATTGACTGTCCATGGATCAGCCCTTCTTGCCATTAAGCGTCTTCCGCTCGACTTTCAGTGGACGACGCTCTGTTTGGCGTTGTTGAGCGCAGCATCTATGTCCGCCTCGGCGGCCAGCCAGTCCGCCAGTGGATCTCCGCCGTCAAAGCCGCGATGCTCGGCAAGGTAGTAGGCGGCAATGGCAATCATTTCCTCGCGATCCATGCCGTTCGCCATTCGTTTTGCGGGATCGGCGGATTTCTCCGAGTCTTTCCGATGTGTTGCAGCCTCCCTGGAAGAGGGTTTTTTGCTTGTTTCAGCAGATGCGTGCGACATGATTGCTCCTTTGCAAATTATTCTTGTGTTGTTTTAAACCGTGCCTCACCCCGCGAATCGGCAAAACGTCGCTCGAATGCGTGCTGTCAATGGGCATGTCGGGAAATGCGGGAAGCAGGCGATCGAATTCCGCCTTGACTACCTGGTAGCACTCGCAGACCCGCGCTTCCAATCCCCGCCGGTCCAGCAGCCGGATGTGGCCGCGACGGTAATCAATCAACCCCGCTTGATGCAATTTCCCCGCCGCCTCCGTGACGCCTTCGCGGCGCACGCCCAGCATACTGGCGATCAATTCCTGGGTCATGGTCAATTCGTTCCCGGGTAGCCGGTCGTGGATACGCAGCAGCCAGCGACAGAGTTGCTGATCCAGCGAATGATGCCGGTTGCACACCGCCGTCTGCGCCATCTGGGTGATCAGCGTCTGGGTGTAGCGCAGCAACAGGTGCAGCAGCGGCCCGTTCAGGCCAAACTCCTCCTTTAACAGGGATGCGCGCAAGCGATAGGCGTAACCCGCGCTCAGCACGACCGCCCGGTTCGGCATGGATTCGCCGCCCATGAACAGGGCGACACCGATGACGCCCTCGTTGCCGACCACGGCGATTTCGGACGACGCGCCATTCTCCATGACATACAGCAGCGATACGATGCAATTCGTGGGGAAATAGGCGTGGCTCAACCCGTCCCCCGACTCGTAAAGAGCATCGCCGAGCGGCATCTGCACCAGTTCAAGATGGTGAGACAGGCGCTCATATTCGGCGGGCGGCAGTGCGGCGAGCAGGTGGTTTTGTCGCTGGGAATGCAAATCCGACATACGAACCCCTTTATCAGAAAAAGATGCAACCATTTTTAATAGCGGTAAGGAGATTGGGTTGCGTAGATAACGTACAGAACATCAACGAAACTCGTCGCCCGCTCCAGATCAATGGACGACTGTCTCTCCAGGGTTGTTGAGCGCAGCATCAATTTCCGCTTCGGCAGCCAGCCAGTCCGCCACGGGATCGCCGCCATCAAAGCCGCGATGCTCGGCACGGTAGTAGGCGGCAACGGCAATCATTTCGTCGCGATCCACGGCATTCCCCTTGCCGGGGCCGGCTGATTTTCCCGAGGCTTTCCGATTTGCTGCAGCGTGCTTGGAAGTGGATTTAATGCTTGATTCAGCAGATGTGTGTGGCATGACTGTTCCTTTCCATTTTCAAGGTTTCATTGTTTACAGGGCTTCGAAAATCAGGGTTGTCTGGCAACTGTTCATGTAGGCTCGGCATTGCCGTCCGGCCACACAATCAGCTTGAGGACTCCCTTCTCCGCAATGTCCAGAAGGACGAAGCTCAACTTACTGAGAAAAGTGCGACCTTCCCTGCCTTGCGCCATGAAATGGTGGCCACAATGGCAGAGAAAACTAAGCCGCGGATTGATCCTGCTATTCTCAACCAGCACAACATCCGAAAGTTGCGGGAACAGCCACGAAACATGCTGCAACACCAGATCGCTGCGGCGATAGCCAAACAGACTCTCGCCAGACTTGCTGCAATCGTGGATCATGCCGAGTTCGTCCAGCGTGAGCGTTGCCGGCTCATGCCATTCAGCGACATGTTGTTGATCGTTCCTTTCCAGTTGTTCCGAACTGGAGAAGATGCCGGTTTCGCTTGTGGCATTGCCTTCCTTGGCTTGGCTCATTTCGCGTTCCCCAGATTGATGTTTGAAGAGATGTTAATTTTACGATCGGCAAGTTACAGTAGTATTGCGACTGAATAAATACGGGCAAATACATAAGTAGGAATACGTATGTCGATAAAAAATAAAGATTGTTGGGCAGTATTAACGGTGCTTATACGAGCAAGATTTTCCCGTCCTCGGCCCGTGCAACATGCGGCCTAAAGGCAGGCGCATCAGTTGCCAGACGGATGAAGCACAATTGATCCTGCTGGCGATGAAAGATGTCACAGATCGGGTATGATAAAGATGGCGTGACAAGAGGTTCGCCTTCTCCCGGAAAACCGCAAGGATGCGTCATGAGCAAGAAGCCGAACAAGCAAAACCCGCTGCGGGCTGAAGCCGACCAGGGCATATGTGAAAGCGAGGAGAGACTTCGCGCCATCATCAATCAGGTCCTCGTCGGCATTGTGCAGGCAGACCTGACCGGGCATATCACGTTCGTAAACGACCATTATTGCGAGATTACCGGCTATCCGCGCGAGGA
>JBAUUR010000043.1:0-24639 GCA_049582805.1 Gallionellaceae bacterium
AAAAACTCACTCAGAAATAGAAACAAAAAAAGAAACAGAAAACCGGGGCAGCGTCGTTCCGCTGCAAGTGAAAGGTTACCCTCTTAAACTCGATGTATTATTGTCTTGACGGAGGGGTCCACTGTAAGGCTTTCAAACTCAGTAAGGAGTGATTTATATAGTCTGCTGCTGTAGACTAAAATAGATATGAGCTTATCTTCAACTCCAATGAAGTATGTCGCATTCTGCGACGTACTTGGCTTTTCGAATGCTGTGTTGAACGATTTCGATGCATCCATTGTTGTTTATCAAGAATTCAAGAAGAAAGTTCTCGAATGGCCGCTCTCATCTAAGGCTGCTGTAGCAGTTTACTCGGACTCTATTCTCGTCGTAAGCGATGATCTTCCTTCTGTCCTGCATGCGGTTAACGCACTGCACTGGGTTTCGCTAGTGCACGACTGGCTCATCCGTGGAGGTGTCGCCTACGGGAGGTACTGGCAAGAGAGGGATGGCGAAAACCTTTTAGTTGTAAGTGATGCTCTTGTGCGTGCAGTAGCCCTCGAAAAATCAGTGAAAATACCAGCGGTAGCCATATCGGAAGAGATAATTCTCGGAATCGAAGCATGGGTACCTCGCTTCCAGCATGGGATTTTGAGTGCCCCTTTGCTTTTCTTCGATGGTCGTGCCATCGTAAATCCATTCAATCGATACTGGTTTGCTAGCGCTGTGATGCGAGCTAAAGAGCTGTTAGATAAACATGCCAACCACAGGGAGAAGTATGAATGGTTTCTGTCCCTTGCAAAGGCTGTCGGCCAAGACGATGTTTTAGTCCCTGATTCTGCCTTGGCTAAAATGCTAGAACTTGGCATTCTACAAGACCGTGCCGAATTAACCCCGGCAGGAATTCACCCGCCTCCCTAGGACTTTATCAATGTCTGCTTTGTGGAAACGCGAATAGAAGGAATGGATCGAATTTTCTCACTCGTAATTTCATAATCCGGACACACAGAAAGCAATTTACCTATTGAGTTGCCGGCGTCCGGTTAGGCCGAGATGTGTGCCTTCATGGTGATTCTCCCAAGGGTCTAGGACTTCCTGTCATGAGTTTTTTTTTCTTAATTTCCTAGTTACCTGCCAATTCTGACGCGCAGCCGTATATCAACTTCATTGAAACAATTTATCCAGTTCATGGAACCGCTCGCCACGGTCATAGGCTCACGCTAAAAATTTCCCTCGGTTTGGGCAGCGAAGGGGGCTCAAAATTAGTCTAAAATCCGTACAGAATCCGTACGAGCAAAAATGACCAGGGAAATATTGTCGTAAGTGATTGATACTACTGGTGGGCGGTACTGGGATCGAACCAGTGACCCCTGCCGTGTGAAGTCGGGGTCAAGGCTTGCGAGAACATCGTACACAGCGCATGCCCCGGCTTGTCTATATTTGGTTGAAGTCGAGTGGCGATCACGAATGTTTGGATCTGACACATCAGGCGCTGAAGCAAATTTCTGGTGTACCCATTGGTGTACCCATTAAAGGGAAAAATAAAAAATGGTTAAGTCGCGATCGACGTAACCATTTGATTTTGTGGTGCGCCCGGAGGAATTCGAATCCCCGACCCCTTGGTTCGTAGTTCGCGGATTGACTCGTAACATACTGATTATGTTTTTTTTATTAACCAACCCCACATCCCCTTCAACCACTGTCTTTCATTGTCTTTTACACCCCAGTTCCTTCAAAGTCCCTTCAATGGGATGAGAGTTACTTGGATACTTTGACGGCATTAAGATCGTGGTCGAACTATAGGCTGGTGACATTTTCAGGCAAGGGCAATATGCAAATGCCGACCCAATGCCTCTATGGCCTCTGCAATACGTGGCAGTTTCGTGCCGTGCCTGGCATCAAGCATCCTCCGCACTTCTTTTTCGTCTACGCCAAGCCTGTGCGCAAGCTCTGACTTGCTGATGCCAGCCTCGCGCATGGCATCATAAAGGGCAGCTTTAGCAGCAGTCGCGGCAGGTGGTGTGATTTTAACCTCGCCTCGACGCGGTGCGCTGGCGATGGGCAACGGCTCGTTATCACTGATACGCGACTCAATCGCAGCCTGCAAGCAACCTTCTGCAACCTCAACCCGTTCTTCGTTGACATCGGCCTGTGAAATAGCTTCGGGAAGGTCACGGCAAGTTATAACCCAGCCACCGTCTTCTTTAGTAAACCGGAATGCGTAATCGTAAGTTTTCATATTCCCTCCTACTTGTGCAGGTCACTTTCATTGATGCCCAGTTGCTTGAGCATGGCATGGAATGTTCCAGTCTTTAGCTCATCCTTCAAATTGCGCACGATGGTCTTGTGTCCATTCACATACAGAGCACCGTGGCTACCTTTGCCCTCATCAGCGCGCCACTCATAAGACCAGCCCTTGCGTTCAGCAAGGGCTTTGAGCTTCTTTAAGAATTCGCTGCCTTTCATGGGCATCATGATCGGGCATAAATGTCCGAATGTCAATAAAAACTTCTGTATAAATACTACTGCTGATGAAATGGGTGAGTTGTTAACGATCATCGCCTTAATGCGACCGACTGCAAGGCAATCATCGAGTTACTGGGGAAGGCCGGTCCGCAAACGGTAGGCGTAACCATCGAGGTGCTGCTCGGCGCAACACCGTGTTGGTACCCGGATGGAAATCTGGCCGTTTTTCATGGGCCACGCAAACTGGCCGATTACGACCGGGAGGGAAAGGTACTCACACAGAACTTAAAACGGGCCGCCTGAACCGTCCGCCAGACGCGCCGCCTTGTTTGGGAATCGGCTCCGGGCTACGCCCGAACTTTGGCGAACCGATAACGGATGCAACACTTCTTTCTATCAACAAAGCCGCAATAGCTAATCACTGGATAGCTTAGATCCCGCATTCCGCTTCGGCCGAAATGGAGACTGCCCGGAAATCGGCCGAAGCTGCCGTTCAGCTAGAATGCTGATAACATTCGTTACTGGTCAAAAGCAGCCATTGAGTATCGGGTCGCGGCCTACCGATCGAATCAGACCACAACGGTCGTGCAAGCCTACTATGCTTTAAAATTTGGCTATGTCTCCCGCTCACGAATCGTTTTTAGCTGCACTGACTGCTCTCGGCAAAGACCAGATCCGGCAAGCCGGGCAGAGATATACGCCCGGGATCGATCCTCAAGCGCCGAATCTCAGGATCGAATCACTCTTCACTGCAATCGAGAATGTCGCCTGCGGAGCGGGCGCTCTTGCGAGATTTCAATCGACTCTGGAAGCGTTTTCCGAGGCTTGGGATCGTGCCAAGCACTGCAGCCAGCGGCCCGACGCACTTCAGGTGCGAGCGGACGATGCCCATGCCTTCTTGTCTCCGATGATGGACCGCCTGCGCGCGCGCGACGCAGGGGCAGGAGAAGAGTGGTCGGATCGACTCTCTGGCATTGAATCCGAGTTATTGGCGGATATGGCGCACTGGCGTGCGGAGGAGGCCAAGCTGCAGCCGGACGAAGGAGACAGCGGCTACTCCTCTGCACGTAACACTGTCCGCGGCAACATGAACGCCATCGGTCAGTGTTTGGCCATCGTGCGTGACGAGAAGGAGTACATCCAGAGCCCGGCGTTCAAAGTCCTGTTTGACCCGCAACTCCTGGTAAGCGGTGAGTGGGGCACGGGGAAGACACATCTGCTGTGCGATGTCACGCAAGACCGAATCGGTCGCGGCAAAGCCACTGTTCTTGTTCTGGCCAAGAACTTCCAAGGCAGCGTTGTTGCAGAAATCTGTGCGCGGATTGAAGCAGGGCGCACGGCAGTTGAGGTATTCGATCAACTTGAAGAATTGGCCAACGAGACCGCAGAGCGCGCGGTCGTCATCCTCGACGGTGTAAACGAAGGTCGTCGTCGTGAATGGCGAGAAGCCGTTACCAGCCTTCAAGCGCTCGTTGCAGACCGCCCGAACATTGGCTTGATCGTCACGTGCCGGACGCCGTTTGAGCCCATCGCCATCGAGCACAAAGACTTAGAGAAATTTCATAAGGTCATGCACCTCGGATTCGACGATCAGGAATTCGACGCTCAGGCAGCCTTCTTCCAATACTACAACCTGTCGTTGCCCGAAGTGCCGCTGCTGGACAGAGAATTCTCACGGCCGCTCACACTGAAGCTGATCTGCCAATCACTCCAAAACCTTACAGGCAAGAAGTTGGCACAGGGGTTTGCAGGTATCGCCTCGGGTCAAAAGGGAATGACTTACGTCCTTGAGTCGTTTGTCAATCGAGTTGGCGACCCTATTGAGCGCGATTATGGTCTGAGGGCCAAGGGGTGTTGGGGACTGCTGAAGGGAAACGATCAAATCGCTGACAGACGGCTCGCCGGCTTCGCGCCGTGCATGGCGGCGAATCTGCGCGGCTATGTTCGTCCATCGGAGGCCGATCGCATCATCGCAACCAGCTACCCGGCATTGAGACCGTCACAGCGGCGCCAGCTCCTCGACGTGCTACGGACAAACGGCCTCATCGAAGAGGACGCCGTCTGGTACTCGACGAACTCCGGGGTCAAATCCAGGATCGTTTTCCGTCTTCCCTATCAACGATTCAGCGACCACTTGGTCGCACGGCATTTGCTGAAGACTCATCTAGATGTTTCTTCGGCTGCAACGATCAAGCGAAGCTTCACGGCCAAATCGCCGCTCGCGAGGATCTTCCGGATGTCCAATCGCTACCACAGAGAGTACGCGGAGCCGGGCTGGGCGCAGGCGCTGATTACCGAATTTCCGGAACGCGTGGGGAAACGACTGCCGCGCAAGCAGCGCGAACTGTTCTTCGTGTTGCCCAAACGGGCCCAGAACTTGAATGCCTACTTCGATCCATTCATCGAAGGGATGTTTTGGCGCGACCCTGCAGCGTTCACCGAGGGTACGGCGGCCGTCATCAATCAATATCTGAACGCCGGGTCGCGGGCGTGGGAGCGAATGGTTGACGCGTTGGCCGCCGTCTCGACGAAGCCAAAGCACCCGTACCACGCCCGGCGACTGTACGATTTCCTGGCGCGCTACCCGATGCCGAACCGCGATCTTCAGTGGTCCGAATACCTCCGGCGACGGTACGCGTCGCCCACCATTCACCGGCTACTGACATGGGCGGAGAAGCTTAACGCGGCGAACATGACGCAGCGCTCTGCGACGGAGCTCGTTGTACTGCTCTCCCTGGTACTTACAACGGTCGTTCGTAGTGACCGTGACATGGCAACAAAGGCGCTTGTGTTGATCGGCGAAAGATTTCCCGAAGCGCTTTTCACCCACGTCGTGACGAGCCTTGGATTCAATGATCCTTATGTGCCAGAACGCATGTTGGCGGCTGCGTACGGGACGACCTTGTCCCTGGTGGACTCGGAAGCGGCACCGTCGTTTCGACCTCTACTCGGGGATCTTGCGAAAACACTATATCGAAAGATGTTCGGGCCCGGTGCGCGCTACGCAACCCACCACACCCTGATGCGAGACTACGCGCTTGGCATCATCCAGATCGCCCAGCGCGTGAGTTGCGTTGCGCTACCCAAAACCGCTAGCCAAAATTTTGCGCCGCCATATCCGAATACGCCTTCAACATTTACAAGTGACGGCACGCCTGATCAAGCTGTGAAAGAAGCCATTGGTCATGCCATTCAAATGGATTTTGGCAACTACACGATCGGACGCCTGATCCCTAACCGAGCGAACTACGACGACAAGAAGCCAGATTACGTCGCGGTCCGTGCGAAGATCGAGCGACGCATGTTCGACTTGGGGTACCGAGCAGAGCGGTTCAAAGCGGCAGATAGCGAGATCGGCAATACGTCATGGAATGCACGCGACAAAGAGAAAGTGGATCGGTACGGGAAGAAGTACTCGTGGATCGCCTTTTTCGAGATGTGGGGCGAGCGTGAGGCCGTGAGAAAACTGCCGGATTGGCGTAACGGAGAGAGAACGTCCGATTGCGGAGTTGATCCAAGTTTTCCGAAACGCCCGCCCGACTGGACGCCGCCAATTCCGGACCTGTTTGGCGGCCCGTGCGTTGACACCGAAGCTTGGGTCGAGGGTGGTTTTACACCGAAGTGGGATTCGTTGCTCGTCGTCCCTGAAATCAACGGACACCCAGGTGAATGGGTACTCGTACAAGGGTACATCCGCGGAGCCGACGAGAGTCATGATCGAGAGCTCTTTGCCTTCTTGCGCGGAGCGTTCATCGCGCGCAGAGATGTGCGCAGCTTCAGAACCAAGTTCCTTGCTGCGGAGTATCCAGGGAATAGCATGATCCCAGACGGCGCCACTGAACACTATCTCTACGCAGGGGAGGCCGGGCGCCGTCAGAACTATGCGCGGCACCTGTACCAGCGGAACGGGCAGTACCGTCGACAAATCGCGGAGGCGTTCGATCGATACGTGCGCGTGTATCCGAAAGAGAAGACTCCGCCTGCCACCGTCAAGATCAGGTCGACGTCTAGCGAAGGAAAGGCGACGGACATTTCATTTGTCGAACTACTCGGCCCGATCCCGAAAATGCGCCACTTCCCCGGCATCCGCCTCGAGCTTCCGTTCATCCACTTTGGCTGGGAGTCTTACCATTCGTCGCACAACGATTTCTCGGGCTTCGATCTCCCTGCGCCCAGTTTGATTCAGCGCCTTGGCTTGGCGAGCAAGAATCGCGAGATTGATTTCTACGATTCAATGGGCAAGCTCGGAACTCTCTATCGAGAGGCCGGGGACGGATGGAAGGGAAATCGGCACAGCCTCTTGTATGTCCGTGCCGATCTTCTTCGGCGTTACCTGACAGATACGCGCCAAGTCTTGGTCTGGTGCAACTGGGGAGAACGGGACTGGCTGAAGAAGATGGAAGGTTACGACGTGATCCGCAATCCTGTTAGGCAGCGGATCTACCAAGTTCATGCCAACATTCATCGCTCGGTTTCTCAATGGGCTGCTAAGGACTCGAAACTCGTCTAGAACGACTGCGTCCCGTGCTGCGGGATGTCTGCTTTGGCCCGGTACTATCTGTTCAGCCGAGATAGACTGAAGGTCTGCAAAGGCCGATCTGGAGACTGCCCGGAAATCGGCCTAACCGGATGCCGGCAACTCAATAGGTATATCGCTTTCTGGGGGTCAGGTTTACGAAATTTCGAGTGAGTAGTTTCGACCCATTCCAGTCCTTCGAGGCCCTATGTCAACTCACAGGTTCTGAATACTAATGGAACTATGTTCTTTCAAGTGTCGAGATATCTTCTTCGTCTAGCCCATAAAGCTCATACACCAGTTTATCGATCTCTTGGTCAATAGCGACCATCTGTCGTTTAAAAGTTTCCTGCTCGTGTGGCGTCTTACTGCTTATGATCTTTCTATTCAGAAGAAGCATCTGGTTTACCAGTGTAATAGTTTGATCATGAAGAGCGGTATCTACCGAATTCTGAAAATCGATAGCACGAATAGGCGCGTTCTGCAAAACATTCCCGTTGATCTCCAAGCCAACGCCACGACGCTTGGCGTGGTGCCTGAACCATTCCCATAACAGCTTCGAATTCAAAATAGCAGTAAAATAATTTAGATGTTCCCGCACTCCAATATTCGGCACAAACACGTTAACACTAAAAGGCACATACACAGGTTCATCCGCGCAGACAAAAGAAGGCCGTGATGACATCTGGATAGATATTACTTTATGTGCTCGCCAAATATTCTCATCACGTGGCCAGTGAAGGTGCCACCAAGAGTTGGCGCCACTCATTGTTTCGCGACGGGAATCCATCACCTGTTTGAAGCGGGCAAGATGGGAGCGAATAGATGGAAACTCTGAGATGCGGGGACAGGTTGTTTTGGTCGAATAGATCAATGAACAAGAGGGCTCTGGAGCAAGGTAATACCTGCCCAAATCACACAAATCATGGTAAGGGCGAAGGAGTTGCTTCTCAGAAGGCGTCAGCTTAAGCATACGGACTTCTTCAGGTTTTAATACAAAGACACCTTCACCCACAGTCCATTTGTTGCCATACTTCTCGTTAGTTTTCTTGTTAACCGAAGATGGGTTTTCTGCGATCCCCTGCCGAACAAGGCCAAAAGTAAATAGCTGTGGCCACTTTTCGATTTTAGCCAACAATTCACCGGTACATGGCTGTATATCAATTTTCCCTGATTTAAAAAGTTCCTTTTCTTTCTTCTTGAACTCTACAATTTTGCCGTGGCCTGTAAAGAAAGGCTCCGCGGTCTTTTCGTCGCCAGAAGGCTCTACAGTTTTAACTATCGTATCTGTAGAAAGTTTTGTGTTGATAATCCTAATCACCATGTGTTGTCCAGACACATTTTGAAAGACCTTTAGATTTCCGAAGAAAAAAATCTCATCAATATGCGCGTGTTCTTGCAGTTGCGAAATAAGCTTCTCGGCCCCGGTACCTGCGACCCAATATGCATTTACAATGAAAGAAAGCAACCCGCGAGTACGTAAGATTTCAAGACCTCGGTGGACGAAGTAATACCACAGGTCCATCCTAGGTGACCTAAAACGCCTGCCTAAATCAGTTGAAGCAATTTCGTCCATTAGTTCTTTATAATCCAGTTCACGACGATAGGGTGGATTTCCGATAACTATATCGAAGCCGCCTGCTTTAATTATCTCTGGAAATCCCTTCTTCCAATCGAATGCATTGATACGCGACCGCTCGACGTCATCGATCGGAATGAGCTGGGTTTGGTAGATTGCAGTGTCAATGAGCGAATTGCCACACTTTATGTTGTTGCCCAGATCGGGCAGCACGCGCTCGTGGAACATTTCGAGTTGGGTCTCACCCTCTAATACCTTGAGTAATAGAGAAAGCTTGGTTACTTCTACGGCCTGTGAATCGATGTCCACACCGTAGATATTGTTGAGAAGAATGCGTTTGCGCTCCGCAGTGGTAAGACGCCAACCGCCCCCACGGGCTTGGTGCAACTTAGGATTCTTGCCTTTTGCATACTTGACTGCGTCGTCGTTTACATACCAGTCACGATGCCAGTCGAGCAAGTACTGGTAGGCACCAATCAGAAACGAACCTGAACCACAGGCAGGGTCAAGGATGCGCAGCTTCTCCGCTTCCTTCGGGGATTTTGCGATTAGCAGTTTGCCGACCGTGTTCTTGACAATGTAATCGACAATATAGGTCGGCGTGTAGTAGATACCTCCAGCCTTTTTGACCTCTGGCTTCTCCTCGATCTTGGCATGATGCCCGGCTGTAAGGCGGATGACCTTGCCAAGAAAACGCTCATAGACGCTGCCGAGGATATCTGCCTCCAGCACTGAAAATTCATAAGGACTATCGGGATAGTAAAGGTGCTTAAAAATATCCTTGAGGGTTTTGTCGCTGATGGCGAGTATAGGTGTGAGCCGGTCTGGCTCTTCAGATCTAGCATGTTCTTTTTTGAAGTGAAACAAACCAGAGTTGTAGCGATCGTCGGCCTTGCCGAACAATTCCTTCATGCGGGCATAGACGTTGGCGCTATTCTGCAGTGCCTGCAACTGGCCGTAGGGTTCAAGGCCGCGATCCTCCGCGATACGTAGGAAGATGATACGATCAATTGTCTGCTGAACCGACCAATTGAGCTCGCGCTGTGAAAGTTGGTTGTTGTTGCTAGCAATGTCCTTGGCCAGCGCTTCACGCCAACCTTCGATTTCATCAAGAAAGGCAGCGTCTACCTCGGTGGTGCCCTTCTTACCCCTCCCGGCGGCGGCGTACTTATCGAATGAGCCCTTGAGTACTGCCTCCTTAGAGAAAATGCTAGCGATCTCATCCCACTTTTCAAGATAGTCCTTGAACGTCCAATAGTGAATGCGTGCGGTCGCTGCTTTATCGTTTGGGTGAGGACGGACGCGGCAATCGTAGACTGCAAACTCCTCGAAATTGGTCAGGATGGAGAGTGGCAGCTTGGCTGACCACGCATAGCGCCGTAGCTGAAAGGCGGGTTCCAATAGATCTTTGATGACAATCGACGGCCTCTTGGCTTCCACGAAAAACTTGCGTGTCCCGCCGATACGGCAACTGTAATCGGGTGACTTAATGTTGCCGCTGATCCTCACTGCGTCTTCGTGAACCACTTCGCGGTATGCCTCGGCGTAGCCTTGTGTGTTGTCAACGTCCCAGCCTAGCGCCCTTAGAAAGGAGTCAAGGTAATCTCGTCGCAATTGAGTTTCGTTATACTTGCCCTTGCGATAGTCGTCGGCATGCTGGCCGAAGCGTTCAATCAGATTGGTAAGTTCTTTTGGAGCAGACATGGCTTACGCCTTTTTTGGTTATATTAGGCTGGCTTTATATCACGAGAATCGCCAGTCAATAACCACGACGATTAGGCCGCTTGACCTAAGCCGCACAGATCATCATCTGTCTTTGTCGTACCGCTCCATCCGCGCCTTTTTATCTTCAAAGTACCTGATAGGTTCAGGGATCGGTGGGAATAGTTCGTGAAAAGTACTGTGGATGTTACGGGCCATCTTTACCAATGAGCTCAAAAGACCATGCGCATCCTGCAGCGTCTCGTGTATGTGCTGCTTTAAGCATACTGTCGTGTCGCCGCTGTCATCAAGGTACTTTTGATCCACCTCACCTCCATTGTGTTCATAAACATGTCGGCGATAAAACATCCGAGCTACAAAGCTGACCGTGAGATCCTACGGTCCCAACCCAGCTCGAACGGCATTGCCAGCGTGTCCTTGATCCGTGAATATGCTGATCCCATTGTCTCCACAGAGGCCAAATGAATTTCCCCCTGAAGCTGGCCTACAATCGGACCTATTCGTGCAGTGTATAAATCTAAAATAAAAACGTATTGAGTAGTGTCGCAGACGTCCGCTGTCCCGCGCAGAGAAGACATCTCGACAGGTCGGTCCGGATTTCCGGGATGGCCGAAATGAGGATGGTCTCGAAATCGGCCTTAGCGGACTGTGGAGATTTTCTGAAAAGGCATTCGGTATTACCTGTTTTAATGTCTGCTTCCAAACTTTCGAGGGGGGCACTTTCGAGACAAAGCGACCGTCTAATGAATGCGCCAGATAGCGGGCATCCATATGTTGTTTTTAAGCATGATCATGCTTCCTCAGATACTCCATAAGTCTTTGGTAGCGAGCGTCAGCAGCAAGCTGAGGATTGGCAATTTGAATATCCTTCAAACAGTCCTTCAAGTGCGTAGGAGGCCATTGTGTGTCGTTGCTGATTACCATAGCTAGGAAAGCCAATGCTATATCCGGGAAAGTTTCGCAAAGGCGTGCCTCGTGAAGCCGACTCACGAGATAGTCTGGATGCGCAGGCGGTTGCAGCCAGTGCCGCAAGATCTCAAATGCTTCGGGGAATTTCTCCTGTGCAGCAACACACAGCATAGCGAGTTGCTCTGAAATTGCAGGTGAGGTTTTCTCGCGCAATTTCGGCCAGATCGATTGTAGATACGGCAGTATTCGGTGCTTCCAGTGGTCGGCGCGTTGGTCTCCGGCACCTTCCAAAGAGCGAACAAGCGTCTGTGCGGCATCGCATAGACCATCGGCAGGCAGGGCACGTGTCGCAGCAGCGAATTCGGCAATGGAAAAAGTGTCGCCTTGGTCGAGTGCAGCAAACGTCAACAGAGCCGCATATTGTCCGTTATGTTTTCCCAGAGATTCGTAGTGCTTTGCTGTATCGAGGAAAGAGCCTTTCATGGCTTCCATTAATGGCTGGTACAGGCGTGGCGACCAAAGGAAACCTTCCCAAGCTGAGCGTGCCTCGCTAGGTGAGCGATTCCAATCGAACAACGGCAGAATATGCTTCGTTGCCCATTCTCGATCTACCCGGTACAGAGCAATGATGTGAGTGGCCAGCAGAATGCGACCATGGCGGAATTTGTCGATCTGAGTGTTGCAAAGCTCGGTGAAGATTGGCTTTAATTCTTCAGATAGGCCCTGCCCGTCCTGCAAGGGTCTCCGATACCACCAGCGCAGCAGCGCTTCGGTCACATGCCCGATGGGATGGTTGATGGCCTGCATAACTGGGTCATCAGTGTCCAGAGCATCTTGGTAATCCATCGCCATGATGCGGCGACAAAGCCTTAAGAAAACTTCTTCATGGCCATCAAACGTCTTTGCTATGGCCTGAAGCCACCAACTGAGTCCGTGGACGACAGACTGAATTAACTCATCCGGCGCATTGACTAGCACCGGCCCCATGTAGCGCCACGATTGCTCAACCAGCTTGTCTTCTGACCAAGCTTGCAACGCTTCGCGCCATCGTTCCATGGGCCACACACTCTCTTTCGACAACACACACAAGGCATAGGATGTCGCTTGGAAACTCTCACGACACCGTTGGCGCCAGTCGTCCTGTTTGGATGCATCAAGAACCGGGTATTGGCGCAGATACTCCACCAAACCACGCCGACGTCGCGGCGTAGGAACGAACTCCCGCCACGGATCAATGTCTCCACTCCAGCCACCTTCCATCCAGGAAGGAAACTCGTCACGATGATCAGCAGCAAGCTGCCATTGTGGATGCTCTCCAGTCAGTACAACCAGTTTTGCCTTGGATTCCGTTCCAAGTGCCGCGCCAGATGCTTCAGCCTTGGCCAGCCGCAGCCAGACCTCTCGATCCACGAGTTGCATCCACCGTTCTGGTTCGATGTCATCTCTGAACATGGCACGCGGTGGGCCATTCAGAATGGCATGTTCCAATTCTTCTAGAGCTTCCGAGTCCAGTGTAGGTGCAATAGTGACAAGCAGGCGCATTGCCTCACGCTCGGTTTCCACCGACCACAACCACCAGTGGGAGTCGACAAGAAGCCAATCGAGCGCTTGGCGAAGTGAGATCACGTTGGGCTGCGCCGCTGCGAAAAAGGCTAGCCGCTTGAAGAGTGGATATGGCACCTGCCACCAGCCTTCGGCGGCCAGTCGCGCCCGCTCAATGGAACGCTCGGCAGTCGCCAACCAAGCATCACGGCTTAGATCAATGAGAGCGGTCCAGTCATGGAAGTCCTTGTTTTGTGTATGCTCACTGATCGATGGTTGATGCAGGTACGACAGATCGCTCCGATCACTGATACCGCCGAGTTCGCGCATCAGGTCGAGCGCGTCGCGTAGTAGCGTGCTGAAGTCGTTAAGTAGTTCGGGCAACGCCTCTTTCCAGAACAGCTTGCCTGGCAAGTCGCGCAGGGTGGAATGCACATAATCCGCAGATAGAACAATCTCCCATTCAACTAGGTCTTTGATTCGTGCGGGTTCGACGGGTTCATCACTGTCTTCAACCCAACGGAATGGTTCGCGCAGTGTTACACGCGGTGCCAGTATCTCGCGAAGTTCAAACCGTAAGATGGTCGTGATGCCTTCGCGCTTAAGTCGACCAAGCCAGCCAAAGAGCTCAGAGCGGTGCGCGTATGTTCTTAACCGCCCGGAAAGAATTACTCGCCAAAGAGTACGCATCATTGGTCGTGGGATCGCATTGGGTGCATTGAGCCGAATGCGGTCGAGTTCATCGTGCTTGCCCTCGAGTTCAAGCTTGTCTAATTCTTCCAGGCGGTGTTCAACCCACCAGGAAAAATCTTCGTGTAGATGCCCTCCACGCTTGGCCAGCCACAGCACGAGCTTACGGTCATCGAGATGTCGCGTCAGCCAGCGCGCCAGATGCCGCATCACTTCGTCCCACCGACTGGCGGTGGTACCCGCATCGACCAGCGTCATCCGAGGAGCGAGGTTGTAGGGAGGTGGCCTATGAGTCAGACTGAACGCTAGCTTGTCGTCCTTCGCGCTCTTAGGTGGAACATCAAAACGCACAAGGTCTGCATGTCGATAGCGCTCATCACACAGCGGCTCCAGCCACTCCAAGGATGGCACTGGGTCGAGGTCGGCAAAGCGTTTGGCTGGAATGCCATTTGTGTCGCTTAACGCCCATAGCATGCGCCCGACAAAATCATCCTCCTTGGTGCTCGCTAACGGCTTGGATATCGCGCACTCGACGACAATGCGCTCCTTGCCGCGCACACCATCGCGGTAGATTTCAGCCCATGTGCGCAGTGTCTTGTGCAGATAGCTATGGCGGTTGTGTTCGCGATATAGAATAGGCGTAACATTTTTTGCCCGCCATTCATTCGCTCGCTCACCTTCCTTGCCTTTGGAGTAACTGCCAAACGCAAACATCTCCGGCGGAGACTCACCCAGCAGGCGGTCTGCCGCCAGTGCGTCCATCATGTAGCGCAGCACCGGATCGTTGATGCTGTAGCCGACGAAGCAGACTGTGTAGTTGCGGAATAGCTCGCTGACAAAGCGCGCGGCCCAGCGTTCGGTGAGGTAGGCCAAACCAAAGTCGCCGCTGGACAAAACTAAATCATCTAGATCGCTAGTTGTCGGAGTTAGAGAAAGCAATCCGTGCAAGTACACGAGTCCGTCCCAGCGATTCTTGGGAACTCGGAGCAGGGGTGCCTGGAGGCACTTGATGGTCAGACCTTTAACCGCTATTACCTCCTCGAATAGTCGGTCAAAGTTGGTGGTGATGAGCCGAACGCGCCCATTGCGATCCTCCGATAGAGTCAGCAGTGCCTCGTGCGTAGCCGTAGCATTGGGCGCGCTAAGATCGGGCGTGAGAATCTTCGCCACATTTCGGCGCACGGTTTCGCGACCGCCAACGATTTCGTCTTTTCCGCCTTCCAGGAGACCTATGGCAGTGTCAAACTGACCAGCTTTGATGGCTGCTTGCTGAATGGCATTAGGAGGTTCGCCAAGCTCTTTGTAGAGCGCGCTCACCAAGCCACCAAAGCTAGGTAACCGTGCCGGATAGGAAATGCCCGCCCCGCAGAAGAATACGACACGTCCTTCCTCATGCGCCTGCAGTAGGCGTTCTGGAATATCAGGGCCGTTGCGGACGAATTGCATAATCAGTAGGACTCTACAAACAACTGCTTTGGAGTTACGGTTGACATAGGCGCGTCTATGTTTGCTTGAGCCGACTTAGTCTTCCTTGGTTGGAGGATACCTACAACGATATGCATGTTCACAATCTCCTCGATAAGGGGGTATTTTATCAGGCAGAAAAAGCTTGCCCCCACAGAAATACAAATCTTAATTGGCAGGATCACAAATTGCGACTACTTTTGACCAAAGTAATTGGCCTCAATGTGTCGAAACTTCCCCTCGAAATTTTCGGAACCGGACATTCCAGCAAGCTGCACCGACAGCCTTTTCAGCAAACTGCGATAGTCCGGTATGGCCGATTTCCGGGCAGTCTCCAAATCGGCCTTATGTGAAGCTTCACATAATGCAGAGGGTTTTTAGCCTAGCGGGCGCGGCGCGCCAGGTTGTGACGAGTGCGCGGAGCTATCACCGCGCTCGGTAGACTAAAAAACTGTTGTACTAAACCGACGCTCAGGCCGTGAAGCTATGGGGTTTGAATTAGTACAGCATCGTCGAAGCGCGATCTTGCCAGAGGTAACCTGTGAGCAGCCGAAGCATGGTCACTGTTTTCTGGCCGGGTTTCAGGATGCCGGAGGGACGCGATGCGGGGTTTGATGGGTAAAGCGGCGGTGACAAGGGCGCATCGCGTCGGCCTTTGCCCGCTCTGACCAAGGGAAGGCTGCCGTTGCGCGAGGCGATTCTGCAAACGGTCAGCAGCGTTTTGGTATTGGCGTTCATGAACGATCACCCGGAGGCCCGCGCGGCAAGGAACCCGGCGGGAAGGTTTCGATGCAAATCATGTGGCCGCAGCCGCACTTCGGGCAATCACGCAGCGATTTGCCGGTGAGTTGCTGGTAGCGGTCGCGGTAATCCAGAGGTGCATCGGGAAGTTTTGCGACAGGCGCGGGTTGGGCGAGTAACTCCCGACAGCGGGCCAGCTTGGCCACGCGGTAGCGGTTGGCCAGGAAACCGTAATGCCTGATACGTTGAAACCCGGTTGGCAGGACATGCAACAGGAAACGGCGGATGAACTCCCCCGCATCCAGGCACATCACCTTCTTGCGCGATTCGTGGCGGTAATCCTTCCAGCGAAAGCTGACCTTACCATCGGCGAAGCCGGTCAGGCGGTTATTGGAAATGGCCACCCGATGGGTATAGCGGCCGAGATATTCGAGTACCTGCCGGGGGCCGCCAAACGGTGGCTTGGCGTAAACATTCCACTCGACATTTTGTACGGGGGCCAGATACCGGGCAAAGGCAGCAGGATTCCCGAGCACTTCGAGCGCGTTAAAAAAGTGCAAGCGCCCGGCGTCAAAAGCGTCCTGCAACTGCGCCAGAAATAGCCGCCGAAACAGCCGCGAGAGCACTCGCACCGGCAGGAAGAAGCCGGGACGGCAGGATACCCAGCGTTCGCCATCTGAACTCAGGCCTCCGCCCGGAACCACGCAATGCAGATGCGGGTGATGTTGCAGTTGCTGCCCCCAGGTATGCAAAATGGCGATAAAGCCGACCTCGGCGCCAAGATGTTTGGGGGTGGCTGCGATCGTCCGCAAAGTTTCGGCGGTGGCGTGAAACAGGATGTCGTAGACGGCGGCCTTGTTCTGGTACGCGATCGCGGCGATCTCCTCGGGCAGCGTGAAGACGACGTGGAAATAGTCGACGGGGATCAGGTCGGCCCGGCGATCTTCCAGCCATTGCGCGCGCACCAGTGACTGGCACTTCGGACAGTGCCGGTTGCGGCAACTGTTGTAGGCAATGCGCTGGTGGCCGCAACGGTCACACTGCTCGACATGTCCGCCGAGCGCGGCCGTGCGGCAACGTTCGATCGCGCTCATGACGCGGCGCTGCCCACGGCAGAGGGAATCGGCGTGTTGCTGGCGATAGACAGACCCGGCCTGACGGAAGATATCCGCCACTTCGAGCCCGGAGGCACACATCGCTCACCTCAGAAATGGGCGGGTGGCGCAGGGGGAGCAGCAGGTCGTTCAACCTGGGGCAGCCAGTCAAAAGGGCTGGCTGTGGCGCACACGGTGCTGGTGGCGACCTTCAGATAACGCGCGGTGGTGGCCAAGCTGCGATGTCCCAACAGGAGCTGGATCTTGCGCAAATCGGTGCCGGATTCGAGCAGGTGCGTGGCGAACGCGTGACGCAGCGAGTGCGGGGTGACGGGCTTTTGAATGCCGGAAGCACGGTGCGCTTTCTGGCAGGCCAATTCGACGGCACCCCGGGTGATCGGCTGGCCTTCCACATCGCCCGGAAACAGCCACAGCGCCGGATGCGCGGATTTCCAGTATGCGCGCAACTCGTCGAGCAGTCTCTGAGAGAGCATGACGTAGCGATCCTTGCGCCCTTTACCCTGGTCGACGCGGAGCGTCATCCGTCCGCTGTCGATGTCGGTCACCTTGAGACGGGTCGCTTCGGTAACGCGCAAGCCCGCCGCATAGGCTGTCGTGAGTATCGTCCGGTGCTTGAGGCTGTCGACCGAGGCGAGGAAATGCATGACTTCCTCGCGGCTGAGAATCACCGGCAGGATGAAGGGCCTCTTGGGCATCGGGATCTCATCGACGGCCCAGTCGCGTTTGAGCGTGACTTTGTACAGGAAGCGCAGCGCGCCGGTCGCGACACTGACACTGCTGGCCGATAGCATCCGGGTCTGGGTCAAATAGAGCTGGTAGGCGCGGACCGCTTCCGGGCCGAGCTCGTCCGGGGAGCGGTGGAAGTGTTCCGCGTAGCTGGTGATCTGTTGCAGGTAGGCCGATTGGGTGTTGTCGGCGAGATTGCGGATGGCCATGTCTCCGATCATCCTGTGGCGTAAAGGGGTCATGATATATCTCCTTGTCGGTAGGTTGAATTGGGTGCTGCGAGCAGCAACACCATCATTCTCCGATTGGAGGTTTTTGTGAATCTGACCTGCTGACCCCGGCGAAAATCCTGCCGGCACTCTGGAAACCGCCACTACCGCGTTAGCGGTTTAGTACAATGGCACCTATGTGCATAACCGAACTATGTGCATTTGTTGCGACTCATCGCGTGCCAGCCCTTGTGCGAACAAGCATTGGGCCGACCGCGATGTTCACATAGTTATAGTTCCTGGAGAAACTTCATCAAGGCATCTGGCGGGTGATAGCGATGCATCTTGGTATCTGGCTCCTGAAGTCTAGCCAGAGCTTTCTCCTTCATTTCCAAGTTAGCCTCGACGTACCGATGCGTAGTTGACGTGCTCTCGTGTCCCAACCACAACGCAATTACACTGAAATCAACACCCGACTGTAGCAGATGCATTGCAGTCGAATGTCGAATAGTGTGCGGTGAGATGTTCCGTTTAGAGAGGTTGCTATACACCTTGGTTGCGCGGTCAACTGCTATATCGAGGCGGTGCGAAACGTTGAAGCGTGTCATCGCATGTCCATCTCGATTTGGCAGCAATGCATCATCTACCCCAAGCGTTGGGTTGAGCCTGAGCCAAGTACGAATCTCCTGAACAGTTGATTTCCACAATGGCGTCGAGCGTTGCTTGCGCCCCTTGCCACGCAGATGCACGCAGGCTGATCCGTCCATCACGACATCACCCACTCGCACGCCGATGATTTCCGATACCCGCGCACCAGTGTTATAGAGCATGACCAGCAGCAGATGATCCCGCTGAGAAGTCCATGTGTCGCCTGGCTGCCCTATTACTTCCAGCATTTCTTCGCGCGACAGGAAACCGAGCATCGGACGCTCAAAACGTTTCATTGGCACACCCAAGGCTTGTTGGATAACGTGGAATGAAGATATATCGCGTCGAGCTGCAAATTTCAGGAAGGCACGCAGCGCCGTCAGTCTAAGGTTGCGGCTGCGCACTGAGTTGTGCCGTTGCTGTTCCAGATGATCCAAGAATGCCAGTATCAAATCGGGTTCTATGTCGGCCAGATCCAGCGCTGTCTGCATCTTGCCCAGACGCTTATGTGCGAAATCCAGAAACAACATTATTGCATCACGGTAGGAGGCGATGGTACGAGAGCTCAAAGCACGTTGCATCACCAGATATTCGGTGAAGAATTGCTGAACCAACGATGCAAACGAAGGTGGTAGTGGTGCAATAATTTCAGACATGGGGCACCTCCAGTGTTTGCGTAAATGTTTCGAACTTGGCTGCCGCCACCGCCATGAGTTCTGGTACGCCGGTGAGGTACCAATAGGTGTTGGTTACCTTCGCGTGCCCCACGTAGGTTGATAACGCCAGCATCGCCTGATCGATATCTACGCCTTGGGTATGCAAGAGCATCACGCGACGAACAATGAAGGTGTGGCGTAAGTCATGAATGCGCGGGCCATCGTGAGCGCCGCGATTGATCCATCCCAACTGATCACGCAAGCCGATAAAGACGTTATGGACTTGGCGCAGCCCCAAGAAATGCCCCTGACACAGACCTCGTGTGCCAACGAAGAATGGCATTTCATCGGCAAAGTCGACGTGCAAGTTACGCAACGACCGATACCGCTTTAGCACTTCCACCGTGCTTGGGTGCATCGGCACATAGCGTGACTTGGCGAATTTGGTCAGTCGTACCGTCAGCATGCCCGATTTCAGATCAACATCCGTGTCCAGTAGATGCACAGCTTCGGAAACACGCAGGCCTGTAGAGGCAATCAGTCCGAACAGCGTCTCGTAGGTTATGCCGCGCAGTCCCGGCGCTGGGCCAAGATGGTGTGCCGCAGCCAGCAAATCTACAATCTCCTTCTCGTAGTAGATATGCGGTGCCAGCCGTTGTCCGATTCGACCAAATGTGGAATCATCAGGCACTTCTGTGCGCGGTTCGAATTGCTGCAAGTAGCGGGCAAACGAGCGTAGCTTATTCAGCCGCCGTGCCCAAGTTTCTGGGTTGTCGCTGTTGCCCTTGTCGCGCCGCGCCCAGTCCGCCATGACCTCGACGGTCAGCGGTTCACGGAGGTTAAGTGCGTCGACGTAGCGTGCAAAACTGTTTATCGAATGGCCTACGCTGCGCAATGCAAATCCCAGACGGCGACGCTCGTTCAGGTAATTTGCGGCGTGCGTTTGCATCGTGATGTGCGCGCTCATGATGCGCTCCCTGGCCAAGGTAGTGCGACAGCAGCAAGGCTCCTGCTGTCGAGCTTGGCATAAATCAGGGTAGTGTTCAGTGAGCGGTGCCGCAGGACATCAGCCACCTCCTTGAGTGAGCTGCCGCCTTCAAGCAATCGACTGGCCATGGTGTGCCTCAGAAGGTGTGCCCGTGTATACGGCAGTCCGGCCCGTGCATAAGCCTGGCGTATCGCATGGCGAACAAGATCAACGCCAATCGGCTTGTCGCGTGGCGCGATGTTGCGCACGAACACTGCCCGGTTGGCGGTCTGTGGTCGTTCAAACTTCAGGTAATTTGCAATGGCACGACCGGTCGCCGCAGGCAAAGGCATAACATCTTCGCGGCGGCTCTTGGCTCTTCGCAGCGTGACGGTAGCTGCAATCCAGTCGATATCATCGAGCCCGAGATTAGCAACTTCGCTGCTTCGCAATCCGAGGTCCAGCGCGCAGTGCACGATAGCAGCAGTCCTGCGTGCCGATGGTCCGTCGTGACCAAGAGCACCAAGCAAGCGTTCGACCTCGGCACCGCTGAGTGCCTTCGGTAGTGAAGCCAGTTGCCAATTTGCCGGATGGCACACCACGCCAATCAGGTGATGCACCTTATCGCCACATGCAACGCGAAACCGGAAATAGCCACGCAATGCCGAGACAGTTGTGCCGATGCTGACTGGGATGCTGCACAGTTCGCCCTGGCTGACGACAAACTTGCGTACGTCGTCTGGCTTGATTGCAGAGATCACAACGGGCTGATCGGCAAACTGTGCAAAGAGCAGGCGCTGAACTGTACGAAGGTACAGGCTACGAGTCTTCGGCGCGAGGCCTCGGACATGGTTCATGTGGCTATCGAAGTGGCGTAACTCATCATCCACCGGAGTTATTCCCGCTGGTGGATAGGCAATGACAGCGTTGGCACGTAGTACGATGAGAAGATGCCCGAGTGCGGCACGAAGATCTTGGCTAACACGGTGTACCTGCCTTGCGCAGTCGCAGTGAGGCAGATGGTCAAGAAATTGCCAAACCACTTTCTCGTCGATACGATGGATGTCGATCTGGGTCTGTGTCGACCAGCGCGCAAAGTGAGCAATGCAACTAAGGTAGCTATCAATGGTGTTAGATGCGTAGCGTCTCTCAGTTAAGTAAACCGTGAAAGCACCAACGTAAGATGCCAATTGGCTCTCATGGAGCCAAACTGACGAGTGATAATCTGGATTCATTACGGTCTCCTGAAGTGGGTGGAATACCACTCCAGAACACCAGCAAAACTATGTCAAGTTAATGAAGTCCAACCTCGCTTATAGCTCAATGCAATTGGGCAACGTAACCAGTGACTATCTGCGATGTGCACATAGTTCGATTATGCACATAGGTGCCATGAGCCGAAATTCATATATCTAAAATTGAACGAACGCCTTCTTGAGCAAAGCAGACGCCATGGACTAATTATTATCCAAACGAGCAAAGCCGTTCAGAACGAAAACCACAATCCACCTGATATGCCAATAGCACGGGTACAGGGGGAGTAGCGGAAACGTATTGCGATGCTGACCCTGAGGTCTCCCCTCAAAGTTGCAGGGCAGGATGATCATAATGCAGCCTCTCCATAGCTTCGCGAAACTCTCGCGGTTGAAATGCCGCCATACCATGTTGTACAAGCTGCAATGCCAAAGTAATCACGGAGAGAACCGGGCGCGAACGCCGCGTGTTGCTCTGGAATATGGATTCCATCTGTCGTGCTTTACCCACCTCGCCAATCAAGCGCAGTACGAACGCGGCAAGACATGCGACCAGCAGCAACACACCAAAGCGGTTTCTCTGCGTAGAACGATTGGCGGAGAATCCCAATCCAAAATGTTCGCTCTTCAAATCACGAAATGACTCTTCAATCTGCATCCGCTGGGCATACACAGCAACGACAGCTTCGGCACTCAAGTGCGCGAGGCCGGGGCACACGGCCGATAACCACGGCTCAAGTTGCGCACGCGCATTCTTCAAGCTGCGACTCGAACGCACCCGCTTATCCGGGCGGCTCTTCTTGTGGCGCTTTTGGCTCGCATGTTTGATCAGCACCAGACGACAGGGCACCGGATGATTACGCACATAGTTCTATTGACCGAGTGACTGTGCTTTTGCTGTGGCTTTCGCATACGATGAATAGCACTCCGCATCTAAAGCATCGCTGCGCATTTGCGGATAGCCATCGCCATTTCCCGTCCGCTCTGGAAGCGGCCTTCAACATCCTTGTTTAGCGCCCGATTAATAATTTCGGCGAAGCAGGGAGGCAAATCCGGACGGATCAACAAAATGTCAGCGTGCGGCTCATTTACGATACTGTTTATCATTTCTGTCATGGAGTCCCCCTTGAATGGCAATCTGCCGCTCACCAATTCGTAGAGTGTGGTGCCCAGGGAAAACAGGTCAGACCTGCCATCAATCTGGCCCTTCCTTATTTGTTCCGGAGACATATAGGCTGCGGAACCTATGGCCAGGCCGCTAGTGGTGGCGTAGTAATAAATCAGCCTTGAGATCCCGAAGTCAATAACCCTGATTGCCTTGCTCGCCACATCATACATGATGTTATGCGGCTTGATGTCACAGTGCACGATGTTCTGTTCATGAGCATAACCCAGAGCTTCCGCGACGCGCGCTATGATTTCCAATGTGTCTGTCAACGGGAGCAATTTGCCGGGCCTGATCAACTCGGACATTTTTACGCCCTCAAAGTACTCCATTGCGATATAGTACAAGCCACGCTCCTGGCCGACGTCATATACGGTAATGATATCCGGGTGATCCAGCCAGATCAGGATTTTCGCTTCGCGCAGGAACCGTAACTTTGCGTCTTCCAGATACTCGGCAAAATCATCCGCTAACGTTATCGTCTTGATCGCTGCGTACCGACCGCTCTGGATGTCTTTTCCTTGATAGACTTTGCCCATACTGCCCTGACCCAGTTCCCTTACGACCTCAAACGAACCCAGCATTTTTTTTGATTTGATCAACTCCTGTCGGGTTTCCGGAGCATGCTGAGCACTCCCTTTTTTCTTCCAGAATTTAAGATTGATCACAGCTATTCCCTAATGTCGAATTTTGGCCGCATAAGCCACAAACCCTGCGCAATTCATGCCACTTCGGGAATCACTCCCAGCAAGTGCTTGTATTCGGTAATGTCGATGAACAGGGCGACGTAGTTGATGGCGTTGCCAGATTCGTTGCGCAGCGCATTGATGGAAATCAGTTCTGCATAGAGCTCGCCGTTCTTCTTTCGGTTCCAGATTTCACCCTTCCAATGTCCAGTCTGAATCAGGATTTTCCAGAGATCGTCATAGAAGTCAGGGCTCTGCAGGCCAGAGCGGAGAATTTTCGGCGTTTTTCCGATGATTTCTTCCCGGCTGTAGCCGGTGATGTTGCAAAAGGCCGGATTGACGTCCACGATCACGCTAGCGGCGTCTGTGATGATAATGCCTTCCTGCGCATCGGCGAAGACCCGCGAAGCAAGTGCCAGCCTTTTCTCCGATGTCTTGATATCAGTAATGTCGCGTGATATTGCGATGACATTGATGATTTTGCCCTGTCGGTTGTACAGCGGCGCGGCATGCAATTCTATCCAGCGTTCGGTTCCCCTGGCGCCACTGATTTTGTATTCGTTGACAGGACGTTCGCCGTTGAACACCCTGGTTTCGAGCTCGCTGAGCCGTTCGCGATATTCAGGCAGCACATAGTCAATCAGTTTCTTTCTGCGCGCCTCTTCCAATGAGCCTGCTTCCAGCATGTCCAGTCCGGCCTTGTTGATTTGCTCCAGTTCACCTTGACTGGAGAGGATCATCACGCCCTCGGGTTCGTTGTCAAAGATGGCTTCGTTCAGATCCTTCTGGAATTGCAATTTCTGCTTTGCCAAAACCAGCGACCCGTACTCTCTGACTGAATTGGATTTGTCCAGCAGCAATCTGGAAATGGAAACCACATGACCGGCCAGTAGTTCCAGCAATTCTTTTTGCCTGCTGTCCAGCGAACGCGGCCGGTAATCAATGACGCAGAGCGATCCCAACCTGATCTTGGGCGCGAGCTTCAAGGGAATACTTGCATAGAAGCGGATGTTCGGCGTTTCATTTACCAACGGATCATCCGCAAATCGCTTATCTTTGAATGTATCGGGTATGATCAGCATTTCATCCGACAAGATAGCTTCGGCGCAGAAAGTCGCTTCCCGGCTTTTTTTAGAGGCATCCGTTGCTGCGTTAGGCTTGAACAGCAGCCGATAGCGGTCCGCCAGGTCAATAAGCGTAACCGGAACATCGCAGATGAGCGCGATCGAACGGGTGACGGCGTCAAAAATCTCCTCCCCCACCGCATCCATAACCTCCAGGCGCTTAAGCAAGCGGAAGCGTTCTTCTTCATTCCGGGGGACGGGAGCAGTTTTCATCTGTGTACCTTATCCGTCAAGGAAGAATAATGCTCAAATACGCCACCTGCAACATATGAACCGTGGCAGCGAGCCCAATTGATTTGTTTTCCTTCATTTTTCCCCCTCATCTGCCGGACAATCAATTGAATAGACACCTCGGCTAGCAGTTTGTTGAAATTATCATACATGCAGAGAAAAGAGTGAGTTTCCGTGGTCACTTTACCCCTCCCGGTGATCTGAAAATCGACTGTAGGGCTTTCTGAGAGGTCAAAAATTTTCCACATTTG
>JBAUUR010000044.1:0-39754 GCA_049582805.1 Gallionellaceae bacterium
GTACAAGTTATAAAGTCAGGCTTTTGGTGTTTCAATGGCCGGAGACAATCCCGCCGCCTTCGCGCGTTTTTTCAAGCGTTGGTCAAAGCTGAGGAAGGTGCTGCAAAAATCTGCGCTGGCAAGGTGCATGGCATCGGCAAAATCCAGCCCCTTTTGATACGCGCTCAAGGCGGCGAGCACGCTGCCACGGTCTTCAACCTGGACGTTTTCCAAGCCGCACAAGGACTCAAACACAAGTTGAATTTCCTTGCGCGACAGCTCATAAAATCCGCGCATCACCCATTCGAATTCCAATATCACCGACACCGGCACGAACACTGCGCCCGAAAGGGCGGCGACGGCAGCAGGCCGTTGCCGTGCAGCCTCGCGGTCGTCCGCATCATTGATGAAGAAACGCGCCAGCACGTTGGTATCCACCGCGTTCATTTTGCCGCTTTGCCCAACAGCGATGCCGGATCAAAGTCGGCCAGGCTGCGTGCCTTGCCTTTCGAGGGGGCGGTCACCATGCCGGCGCACGCGGCGATGCTGGTCGCCTTGACCGGGCGAGAAACTACCAGCCGCACGCCGTCCGGCTCTTCGATGATCTCCATCTGCGTTCCGGCCATCAGGCCAAGCCGCCGCCGGATGTCGGCGGGAAGCACGACCTGCCCTTTTGAAGAAACAGTCATGGTTGCCATGTTGCCCTCGTTGAATTTATTGCCATGTGCGTACTATAACACAATGGCTTACCAGGTAAGACCAGCAATCATTCCTATTATCGGCTGGATGTTGATAGTGGTGATGCCGGGTCAATGTTTTCATGCTCAAAGTCTTTTGGCAGCCCTTCAATAACTAACTGGTCAAGCAATTTTGAGATAGGTACATTTGTTGATTTCAATTGACTAGATTTCCATATTTCATGGTCGTCAAGCGATCTGGCAGCTTGCCATGTATTTCGGCTCATAAGATGTGACGAGATTATGTGATTGGGAGTCAGTGTGCCGATAAAATTCGAGATTCTTAAACCGTCCACATCGGTATCGCCCCAATGGTAGAACAGGGTTAATTGAGGCAAATCGGAGTCAAGGCGTCTAGCCAACTGACTAGGCTGGCAAACGGCGCCAGCAAGTCATTGGTTTATTGCGCCCGGAGGGTGTACGAACCCCAGCCGCTTGCCAAGGAACAGGCATGGTTCTAGGGCACCTCGAACTGGACAATCCGGGTTCAATACACTACGGCAACCAATAATGGCCCTCTATAACAGGTCTTTCAAGAAGCCTCTTGCGAGACGCAGGGATACTGCAAGGATTTTTGAAATATCGGCTTTCCTGCTACCATCGCGTCCTTGATAAATCCTGGGTCGGATGATGGTGGGTCGGCGGGTTTCCCGGCTGCCGAGCCGGCGCTTTTCGATAGCAAATAATGAGCAATCCAATCCTGCAAGCCGTGCGCGGCATGAATGACATCCTGCCGGATGAGGCAGGGCTTTGGCTGTGGTTCGAGGATGTGGTGCGGGCATGGCTGGAAAGCTACGGCTACCGCAACATCCGCATGCCGCTGCTGGAGCCGACCGCGCTGTTCAAGCGCGCCATCGGCGAGGTGACCGACATCGTCGAGAAGGAGATGTACAGCTTCGAGGACAGCCTGAACGGCGACCACCTCACCCTGCGTCCGGAGGGGACCGCTTCCTGCGTGCGCGCGGTGTTGCAGCACAACCTGCTGTACAATGCGCCCCAGCGCTTGTACTACACGGGGGCGATGTTCCGCCACGAGCGCCCGCAGAAGGGGCGCTACCGCCAGTTTCACCAGGTCGGCGTGGAGGCGCTGGGCTTCGCCGGACCGGACATCGATGCCGAGATGATCCTGATGTGCGCACGCTTGTGGCGCAAATTGGGCATCCGCGACGTGACGCTGCAGCTCAACACGTTGGGCGACACGGCGGCGCGGCATCGGCACCGCGAAAAGCTGATCGCGTATTTCGGGCAGCATAGTGGCGCTCTGGATGCTGATGCGGCACGGCGTCTGCACAGCAATCCGCTGCGCATACTGGACAGCAAGAATCCGGCGATGCAGGAGATCATTGCGGGCGCACCCAGGCTGATGGATGAACTGGATGATGCAGCGCTGCAGCATTTCGCGGCAGTGCAGGACATCCTGCGGCGGCATGAGGTCGCGTTCGAGCTCAACACGCGGCTGGTGCGCGGGCTGGATTACTACAACCGTACCGTGTTCGAATGGGTCACCACGCGTCTGGGCGCGCAGGGCACCATCTGCGCCGGCGGGCGCTTCGACGGCCTGATCGAACAGATCGGCGGCAAGCCGCAGCCGGCCTGCGGTTTCGCCATGGGCATCGAACGCCTGCTGGCACTGCTGCAGGAAGACGGCATGGAGAATCCGCCGGCGCCGCTCGATGTGTATGTGGTGCACCAGGGCGCACAGGCGGACGGCATGGCGACCGTGGTGGCCGAGCAGTTGCGCGATGCCGGCTTGAAAGTATTGCTGCATTGCGGCGGCGGAGGATTCAAGTCGCAGATGAAAAAGGCCGATGCCAGCAATGCGGTGTGCGCAATCATCATCGGTGACGACGAGGCGCGCGCGGGATTGGTTGCACTCAAACCGTTGCGCGGCGGTGAACAGGTGCAGGTGGCGCCCGGAGAGTTGCCGGGCAGGATAGACGAATTGATTAAACCCAGTTAACGTGAAACTCGTGTAGCGAGCCCCCATCCCTCTCGCCCGCTTGCGGGATAACCAGCGACTTGGCTGCGGTTATTGGCAGCCTAGTCGAATGGCTAGTTGTTTCATCCAGAGAGCCGGAGAGAGGGAAATGGGCATAGCATTCATTAATTAAGGGCGGCATATTTGCCATGCCCGTTAGGCAAGGATAAAAAATGGCGACACTCGATTTACAGGAACAGGAACAGGTTGAAGCATTAAAGGCATGGTGGCAAGAAAACGGCAGGATGGTGATGCTGTCCATTGCGGTGGTGCTCGTCGGGTTTGCCGGAATCCAGTTGTGGAGATCACATCAGGCGAAACAGGCAGGTGAGGCTTCGGCGCTGTTTGCCGAAGTCGGCAAACAGGTCGCCAGCAAGGATCCAAAACGCGTCAACGACGCGGCCCAGGCCGTGATAGACAGGTTCGGTTCCAGCGCGTATGCATCGCGGGCAGAACTGCTGGCGGTGGAGGCCAACATTCAGGCCAAGGATATTGCCAAGGCCAAGACCCAACTGCAATGGGTGCTGGATCACAGCAAGGAGGATGCGCTGAAGGATCTGGCGCGCCTGAAACTGGCCAGCCTGCTGCTTGATGAGAAGAATTATGCTGAAGCATTGAATCTGCTCGAAGCCAAACATCCTGAATCCTTCGATGCGTTGTATTCCGATCTCAAGGGGGATGTGCTGGTTGCGCAAGGCAAGACCGAAGAAGCGCATGCCGCGTACCAGGTGGCATATGACAAGATGGATGACAAGAGCACCTACCGTAACCTGATACAAATGAAACTCGATTCGGTCGGGGGCGCGAAAAAATGATGCGTCGCGTTGTCTGGTTTTCGCTGATGCTGTTGCTTGCGGGATGCTCCCTGTTCGGCAGCAGCAAAACCGTCAGGGAACCGACCAGACTCAGCGAATTCAAGGAAAGTGCCAAGATCAAGGTGCGTTGGCATCGCGAAGTCGGTGATGCACGCATGGAAACGTTGCAACCGGCGGTGGTCGGCGACGCGGTTTATGCAGCAAACGCCGCTGGTGAGGTTTACCGTTTTGAGGCTGCGACTGGCAAGGAAGACTGGCATGCCGATAGCGGCTTGAGTATTTCTGCGGGCGTGGGAGCGGGTGAAGGCCTGGTGCTGCTTGGCGGAAACAAGGGAGACATTGCGGCCTTTGGCGAGGATGATGGCAAGCTGCGCTGGAAGGTTCGTGTATCCAGTGAAGTATTGAGCGCACCGCAGGTGGCCGACGGCATTGTGGTGGTGCGCACCAATGATGGCCGCATCACCGGGTTGAAAGCCGCAGATGGGTCGCGCTTGTGGTTGTATGAGCGCGCCACCCCGGCACTCACGATACGCAATCATGCCGGTGTGCTGATCCGGGATGGCGTGGTGTATGCCGGTTTTGCGGCAGGCAAATTGGCGGCAATAAACTTGACCAGCGGTATTCTGAAGTGGGAAGCGACCGTTTCCCTGCCGCGCGGCAATACCGAATTGGAACGCATCAGCGACATCACCAGCCTGCCGGTGGCCGACAAAAACCAGGTTTGCGCGGTAGCTTTCCAGGGCAACGTCGCATGTTTTGACATGGGACAAGGCGTCCTGCAATGGAGCCGCGAATTATCCAGCGATAGCGGCATGGTTCTGGGCGAAAAGAACCTGTACGCTACCGATGCGGAAGATACTGTGTCAGCACTGGACAAGACCAGCGGCAGCCCATTGTGGAAGAACGACAAATTGGCCAAGCGCCGTGTTTCCAGGCCATGCCTGCTGGATAAATATGTGGTGGTCGGAGACTACGAGGGATACATCCATGTGCTAAGCGGTGATGATGGAGGATTTGCTGCGCGATTGAAAACAGACGGCGGCGCCATCGTCGCGGCGCCTGTGGACCTGGATGGCGGCCTGCTGGTGCAAACAGTCAATGGCGGGCTGTACTCGGTCGAGATCCACTAAAATCCTGCAGGGTGTCAGTGAGCGTAGCGAAGTTCACCATTATTGCGGTGCGATTCATTTCATTCATCGCACCCTGCACATTGAAAGCTAATAATGCTACCCACGCTCGTTCTGGTCGGACGCCCCAACGTCGGGAAATCTACGCTGTTCAACCGCCTCACGCGCAGCCGTGATGCGCTGGTGGCCGATCTGCCGGGCCTGACGCGCGATCGCCATTACGGGCGCGGGCGCGTCGGCGAGAAACCCTTCCTGGTGGTGGATACCGGCGGCCTGGAACCGGTCGCCAAGGACGGCATCATGCACGAGATGGCCAAGCAGACGCGGCAGGCGGTGGACGAAGCCGATATCGTGCTGTTCCTGGTCGATGGCCGCCAGGGCGTCACGCCGCAGGACACGATCATCGCCACCGAATTGCGCAAGAGCGGACGCCCGGTGCTGCTGCTGGTAAACAAGGCCGAAGGCATGCAGCGTGCGCGCGTCGCTGCCGAATTCTACGAACTGGGTCTGGGCGAGCCGCTGCCGGTTTCTTCCGCGCACGGCGACAACGTGGCAGAGGTGGTGGAGATCGCGCTGGAAAAATTTCCGCTGCCGGAGGAGGGGGCGGAAAAAAAAGAAGCCGACCATCCCAGGATCGCCATCGTCGGCCGTCCCAATGTCGGCAAGTCCACGCTGGTCAACGCCATCCTCGGCGAGGAGCGTGTGATCGTCTTTGACCAGCCCGGCACCACGCGCGATTCCATCTACATCGATTTCGAGCGCGCTGGCCGCCAGTACACCATCATCGACACCGCGGGCGTGCGGCGGCGCGGCAAGATAGACGAAGCAGTTGAGAAGTTCTCCGTGATCAAAACCCTGCAGGCGGTCGAAGACGCCAACGTCGTGGTGCTGGTAGTGGACGCCCGCGACCAGATCACCGAGCAGGACGCGCACATCGCCGACTTCGTATTGCAGGCCGGGCGTGCGCTGGTGCTGGCAGTAAACAAATGGGACGGGCTGGACGACTACCAGCGCGACACCACCAAGCGCGACATCGAACGCAAGCTGCATTTCCTCAGTTTCGCCAAGCAGCATTTCATTTCCGCGCTGAAAGGCAGCGGCGTCGCAGGCTTGCTGAAATCGGTCAACGAAGCCTACGCCGCCGCGATGGCCAAGCTGCCAACGCCGAAGTTGACCCGCGTGCTGCAGGCAGCCATCGAGAAACAACAACCGCCGCGCGGGCGCTTTCGCCCCAAGATGCGTTACGCCCATCAGGGCGGCAGCAATCCGCCGCTGATCGTCATCCACGGCAGCGCGCTGGACGACGTGCCGGACAGCTACAAGCGATATCTGGAACGCACATTTTGCGAGGCTTTCAACCTGCAAGGCACGCCGCTACGCATCGAATTCAAGGCAGGCAGGAACCCCTTCGAGGGCAGGAAGCATACGCTCACCGAAAGCGAACAACGCGTCGCTCACCGTGCCCGCATCCGTGGGCGCAGGTTGTATGGCTGACGTATCCCGTCTTGTGAAAGCATGCCTAGCGAAGGTTGCATAGGCATTGGTTTTTGCTCGACACTTACATGAATTTTTTCAGCTGGCGCCGAGAAGCGCTCTTTCAGCCGCAAGACCGATATTATGCCGCCCTCTGAGCCGGGTGCGGCAAAGCACCCTATGCCGCAACGATCACCCAACCTCCAAATCTACACCTGCGTCCCGCTTGTTTTCTCTTGATTTATGCCCTCGATGGGAGCGTTATCATTCGCGCGACGACGCTTATTCACCATTGCCAATTTCTCGTCCGCCTTGACATCCGGCATCATGATCCGGCCATCTTCGATACTTACCAATCGATCCGCCATCGCCATGACGCGCCAATCATGGGTCGAAAAAATAAAAGTGGTCTTATATTGTCGGTTGATTTCCTTCATTAACTCCAGGATGCCTTCGCCGGTCGCATGATCCAGATTGGCAGTTGGTTCGTCCGCCAGCACGATTTTCGGTTGTGTCGCCAGCGCTCGTGCAATCGCCACTCGCTGCCGCTGCCCGCCGCTAAGCTGGTTCGGCCGGTGCCTGGCGAACTTGGACAGGCCGACAATCCCCAGATACTTGTTTACCCGCTCGCGGCGTTGCACGGTGCTCAGTTCCTTGAGTTGCAACAGGGGGTACTCGACGTTCTCTTCAGCCGACAGCACGGGCAACAGGTTGAACGTCTGGAAAATAAAACCGATAGTCCGCGCCCTTAGGTCAGAAAGCTCGTCTGGCGTCTTGCCGCTGACATCTTGCCCGTTGATGAATATTTTTCCTTGCGAGGGCGTATCGATGCAACCAATCAGATTTAATAGGGTAGACTTGCCACTACCGGACGGGCCGGCGATCGCCAGAAAAACGCCGTCCTCGATGCTCAGCGTAATGTCCCTGAGCGCTTGGACTTGCTGCTCACCCAGGGTGTAATATTTGAAAATCTTTTCGAGTCGAACGACACTCATGGATGTCTGCCTTTTCCAATGCGCCAGCCGGGTGGCAAGCAACATTCAACATTAGGAATGGAAATGCCCAATAAGATATTTAAGTTCCCGCTAACAGTAGCTCTGCTCTGCATCGCCTCACAGGGACTGCACGTAGCATCCGCCGCAACTGACGATGTGGAATTTTCTCGAAGTATACTGGAAAAGGCCGACCAGATACGCTTCCCGCGCGAAAGCTTTCAGGTTGATGTAAGCATCAGCACCACGGCACCTGACCAGCCTGCAGACCTGCGGAAATACCGTATTCTTTCCAAGGGCAACGAAAATTCCATAGTCATGATTACCGAGCCAGCCGACGAGCGCGGCCAGACGATGCTAATGAAAGGCCGCGACCTGTGGGTATTCATGCCCAGCGTCTCGCAACCGATACGCCTGTCGCTGGGGCAACGCCTTACGGGCCAAGTGGCCAACGGAGACTTGGCGAGGGCGAACTTCACCGGCGACTACAATCCGACGATCTTGCGCACCGATACCATCGACGGCGAGAAATACTACGTATTGGAACTCACTGCCGTCGACAGGAGCGTCACTTATAATAAGGTTCTATATTGGGTACGACAATCGAATTTCTGGCCATACCGCTCCGAGTTCTACTCGCTGTCCAACCGACTCCTCAAAACCTGCCGTTACGAAAATTTCCAGCCGCTGCTTGGCAAGCAGCGGCCAACCCGCCTTGTCATGGAAGATGCCTTGCGCAAGGGTGAAGAATCTGTGCTTGATTACTCAGCAATGAAACTGCGGGATCTGCCCGATAAGATATTTACCAAGGACTATTTGAAAAAACTCGAATAATGTCGCAACTGGGGCACTGGACTTCCGGTGATCGATCTTTACTCTAGTGCTGTAGTCGGTTGTTCGATGAAACCGACGATGCCCACGAACTGGCACTGGATGCTTTAATGATGGCCGTCTGGCGCAGGAAGCCTGGGTAGCCGGTGATGATCCACTCTGATCAGGGCCGTCAGTTTGGCAGTGATGACGTCGTGCGGTGCAAGGACAACCGATTCACGCCTGGCATGAGCCGCCGTAGCAACTGCTACGACCCTGCTGTAGTTGAGTCATTTTTCAGCAGCTTAAGAAAGACGCGCATTAAATGTAACATTTATCCAGCCCGGGAGCACACGAAGCCTGAGATAATTGAATACATTGAAGTGTTTTATAATCGACCGCGCAGGCACAGTTATTTAAGGGCACCTCTAAAAATTCAGAGTTGGGATGAAGTGGGGTAAGCAGGCAATCCGCATGGCGGATGCTCGCAAATGTGGATTTTTAGAGGGGTCCTTAAATCAGTTGAGGCCCATGGCGTTCGAAAGATCACAAACTGAAAGCTGAGAAATGTCTATGAAAGCGGCTGAAGTCCAAATTCTGCACATGCGCTCCGTCATTTCACGCTGCGTGAGGAACGCTTTCTCATTGGCAATTATTTTTGCATCGCTCAGCACACAGCCGGCTCATGCATTGATCATAGGTGAGATCGAGGTTAGCAGCAGCGAGGGACAACCGCTGCTCGCGTATGTTCCGATATCTCCGGAAAGGACTGACGAAAAAATTACCACCGCCTGCCTTTCCTTGATTACGTCAGGGATCAGTCCCGAGCAGGAAAGACCGAACTTGTCCGATGCCCGACTGGAACTGGAAGCGAACGGAGACATTGGCCAGCGGATCAGGATTTCCACGTCGGCCCCGGTGAATGCACGCTCCCTGACAATCCAGTTGAAAGCGAACTGCGTCTCGCATGGCCTGGTCATCCGCGAATTCGACTTCGAACTGGAACCCGCGGCGATTCCTTCTGCACCAGCGGAACAAGTTGATATAAGTGACGTAAGAAGAACTGATAATAAAAGCGCTTTGCAAACGCATGCCGTACCTGGTTCAGAGGGGGGGATAATATCGGCACCTTCAACCCGGGAGGCGGCCAAGACTGACAGCGAAAGCGGGGACCATCCGAGTGCCCCGCTTTTTGGTGATGACGCGCCGGTAGCGGAGAAATCGCCTCTGATGTCCGGCTGGAAGGGGTTTGCCCAATTCGACCTGGCGCGCATGTACCGCGATCCGGAGCACTGGTCCAATGAGCGCCTGCGGCTTGATCTGTCCCGTAACGGGCAATTCAGCGAGGAGGTAAAATGGAAAATCGGCTTTCGTTTGGATTACGATGCCGCCTATGCTCTAGCCGACTATTATCCTCAGCCGGTTCGCCAGGATCAGCGTCAGGAATTCCTTCTGCGCGAAAATTATCTGGATATTTCCGCCGGAGATTTCGACTACCGTTTAGGTCGTCAGCACGTGGTGTGGGGCGAAATGGTCGGAGTGTTCGTCGCCGACGTTGTGTCGGCGCAGGATACGCGCGAGTTTATCCTGCAAGACTTTGATGTGTTGCGTATCCCGCAATGGGCGGCGCGCGCTGAATATTTCAAGAATGACTTTCATGCTGAAGCCCTGTGGATTCCGGTCCCAAGTTTCGACGAGATCGGGAAGCCTGGCGCCGATTTCTTTCCCTATCCGATATCCGGGCCGGGTGCGGGTGGCACCGTGTTCCTGGATGAAGAAATCCCCGCTCGCAAGCTGGCCAATTCAAACTTCGGCCTGCGCCTGTCCGCGCTAAAGAACGGCTGGGACGTTTCGAGTTTTTATTATCACAGCCTTGATTCAGCGCCCACCTTTTTCCGGGAGATCACTGCCGGGCCGGCACCAGTGTTCATCTATCAGGCGCGGCACGAGCCGATCGACCAGATCGGCGGAACTTTGGCAAAGGACTTATATTCGATGGTGCTGAAAGGTGAATTGGTCTATACGGACGGACGCAAGTTTAACGTCACGGATATCACCCAGGCTGATGGGCTCGTCAAGCAGAACACGCTTGATTACGCACTCGGCCTTGATTTTGCCCTGCCGGCTGAAACCCGTTTGAACCTGCAAGTCTTCCAGCGCATCTTTTTTGCGTATGATCCGGACATTGGTCTGGACAAGAGGGAGAGTTATGCCAGCATTTTGCTCAATGGTAAGCTCAGGCAGAAACTCGAAGCAGAGGCCATGCTGATTCACAGCCTCAATCGCAGTGACTGGCTGTTCCGTCCGCGACTATCCTGGAATTTCGAACGGGACTGGCGGCTGATGATGGAACTCGATGTATTCGGCGGTCCGCCTATCGGCCTGTTTGGCCGTTTCGACAACAACAATCGTGTCTACACAGAGACGCGCTACTCGTTTTGAGTAGGTACGCAGGTGCTGATCCTCAGTAATTTTGCAGCAACGCGTCTGTGACCGGTATGCGCGAGACACGCCGCGCTGGGATGAGCGCTGCCAGAAAAGTGGCGCAAACTCCGATCCCGAAAGCCATCAGCAGAATTGATGGCACAACCCGGATATGGGCAGTGTAGCCGAGGTTGGCATTTGGCGGCGGCGGCATGGGGATGCCGATGGACGAAATCACCCAGGCCAGAATCAGTCCGAAGGCGACACCGAGCGCCCCTCCGCAAAGGCCCAGCAAGGCGTTCTCGGTCAACACCAGTTGAAACACTACCCTGCGGCGGTTTCCCAGCGCCATCATCGTGCCGAATTCGCCGACGCGTTCGAACACGCTCATATTGACACTGTTGGCAACCGAGAGCAGCACCAGCACCAGGATGATGAATTGCAGTACGCCGAATTGACGCTCATAGAGAGCGACGGTACTCTCGTAGAAATCGTTTAGCTGCCCCCAGGTCATGATCTCGAACTGCCTGCTGTCGAGTTGGTGCGTAAGGGCATCGGCTACCAACTGCGTATCCTCGGTGTGTTTTAACGACACGACCAGGCTGTTCACGCCTTGGGTGCCGAGCAACTCGTGTGCCGCGTCAAGCGGAATTCTCACGGCACGAGCGTCGTAGTCTTTGGAAAAGCTCTGGAATATGCCTACTACCTCGAATTCCAGGCTGTTCAAGGCGCCCTCTGCCGTGTTGATCAGCAGTGTGGCATGGTCACCGGGGCGCAGCATGAGCGCGTGCGCGACGCCCTCTCCCAGAATGACTCCATAGGTGTCGCCCTTGGTCAGCTGGCGCCCCGCGGTGATCCTGACATGGGTGCCGAGTCTGGCCTCTTTGTCCGGTTCAACACCTTCACCGACGATTGGCCAGTCGCTGCGTCCGTTACTGATCAGGCCGGAGAAGTTGATCCGTTCCATGACATCGTCCACTTGCGGCTGGGCAAGCAATTTCTGCTTGACCAAGTCAGGCTGATCGATCAGAAATTTTTCCGGGCTGCGCGTACCATGCGCATGAACTCCCGCCCGCGAGACCTGTAGATGGCCGGACTGGGAGTGGATGATCGACTCTCCCAGTTGATAATACATATCCTGAACGAAGCCGCCGCTGAGGATCAGCCCGAGCACGCCGAAAACGATTGCCGCCAGCGTCATTCCGGTGCGCAGCTTGTGGCGAAACACATTGCGTAGTGCCAGTTTCAGCATAATTGTCGCATCGAACTAGTGGTTATGGCGCAATGCATTGACGATTTCCATGCGCGAAGCCTTCCACGCGGGATAGAAGCTCGCGAGCAAAGTGGTGCCAACGGCGAGCAGGAAGACATTAAGTGCCAACTGCCCGGTGACCAGTATGTGGCCGCTGTATCCCTGCGACATTCCGGGCGGCGGCGGCATGGGGATGCCGATCAGCGAAATCACGGTAGCCAAAAACCAACCCAGACACAGACCAAGCGACCCGCCGATCAGGCCGATGGTCAGACCCTCATAGACGAACTGGCGCAGGATCTGGCGCCGACTGCGGCCTATCGCCAAACAGGTGCCGATTTCGGCAGTGCGCTCGAGCACGTTCATCATCATTGTATTGGAGATGCTGAGAACGATGATGACGGCGATGATGAACTCGACCACGCCGACCTGCTTTGACAGCAAAGCCACCATCTTGTTGTAGAAGTCTGCCAAGTCGTACCAGGGCACAAACTCGATACCGCTACCATGGAATTTTTTCCGTAGCGCGATCAGCGTCTGATCCGTATGCCTGGTTTCGTCGAGAAAGAGAATCCAGCGATGGCTGCCTGAAACGCGCAAAAGGTTCTGTGCCAGCGGCAGCGGCACGCGCAGTGCCGAGTCATCATAGGATTTGCTCGCCGTGTTGAAAAGGCCACGCACAGTGCATTCGACCGCGTTGATTCCTCCCGTCGAGGTGTTCGCCAGCAGCACCACCGTTTCGCCGACCTTGACGCCGAGATTCTCTGCAAGTCCGCGGCCGAGGATGATGCCCTTTGGTGCGCCACTGGAGAGGTTCAGTCCCGCGGGGATAAGCAGTATCCGGCCGACTTGGCCCTCCGATTCCGGCTCTACTCCTTCGCCGATAAAGGATATCGTTGCATCTCCATGGCTGATCAGACCATTGAAGGCAAGCCGGGGCGCAAGTGTGCGCACTGTTGGAAAATGTGCGATGGCCTCCATCTGCGGTGATTGCTGTGGCAGAAGGTAACGCAACGGGTTGGCCTGGCCGCCATCGAGGTATCCGGGCCGCATCACTTGTATATGGCCGAGTCCCGTCTGGATGGTGCCCTCGCGCGTTGCCCAGAATATCCATTCGATGAAGCCGGCGGCAAGGATCAGCGCCACAACGCCGAAGGCGACTGCCGAGATGCCGAACAGGCTGCGGCGGTATTGGCGCGTGACGTTGCGGAACGCATTGAGGTATTCTTGCCACGCAAAGTGCATACTGTTATTTCTAGCGAGGACTCCTATTTCATGGCAGCCGCTGCGATCACGTTAATTGCAGCAGGGCAACAACTTCTGCTGACATATTGATATATTATCCGATGAACTGCAATCTGGAACTGCAATATTGAATCCAACCAATAGAAAAACTTCGTCTGCCTTCGATTGCTGCAATGGCGGCTGGGTGAACAAGGCGGAGCAGGTTGCGTTGTGCGGCAAACATGTCGCCGTTATCGGCCTCGGTGGGTTGTGCGCACTGGCCTTGGCTTGCCTCTGCGCAAGTGAAAAGATCATGGGAGGCGACAATGGGCGGCGCTAAGCGCATATTATTTTTTGGCGAGGCTGTAACGCTTGCGCATGTTGCAAGGCCTATTGTACTGGCGAAGGGGTTGGACCCTGCCTGTTATGAAGTTGTCATGGCCTGCGATTCACGCTATCAGCGTTTTCTGGAAGGCGAGCCTTGGCAGACCTGCATACTCCATACTATCAGCAGCCAGCAATTCTTGCAGGCACTAGCAAGCGGTAAGCCGCTCTATGACACCGCCACCCTTCGAGGCTACGTGCAGGAAGATATCAAGCTGATCGAACAAATCAAGCCCGACCTGATTGTTGGCGACTTTCGCCTTTCCCTCTCTGTCAGTGCCCGGCTTGTCGGAATTCCTTACGCTGCAATCACCAATTCCTACTGGAGTCCCTACTATGCCGGGAACGATTTCCCGCTGCCAGTCCTGCCGATGACCAAAATCCTCCCGCTTGCGGTTGCCAAGATGCTCTTCCGGTTGGCACGGCCCCTGGCGTTCTGTCTGCATTGCATCCCATTGAACCGTGTGCGGCAAGAAAACGGGTTGCCTTCGCTGGGTCCTGACTTGCGCCGCGCATACACCGACGCCGATTGCACGTTGTACGCGGACGTTCCGGAACTGTTTCCGACCCGGAATCTGCCATTCAGCCATCATTACCTCGGCCCAATTCTTTGGTCGCCTCCGGGAGCATTGCCTGCGTGGTGGGACGATGTGCCTACAGACAGGCCCATAATCTATCTCACTCTGGGCAGCTCGGGCCAGGCGCGACTGCTGCCGACCGTGCTCGATGCGCTGACCAATCTCCCCTTCACGGTGATTGTCGCAACCGCCGGTGCCATAGTTCCGCAACGTCTTCCGGACAATGTCTACATTGCCGATTATCTCCCCGGGACGGAAGCGGCGGCACGGGCAAGGCTAGTAATCTGCAATGGCGGCAGCCCCACCAGTCAGCAGTCCCTTGCAGCGGGAGTGCCGGTTCTGGGCATTGCGAGCAACATGGATCAGCTTCTGAATATGAGGGCGGTTGTCGATGCGGGCGCGGGCATCATGCTACGGGCAGATCGGCATGACGCCAGATCAGTTCGTGCGGCCGTGACAGAAATACACGCCTCCCCTGCCTACGCCGACAGCGCGGCCAAACTTTCTGCTATATTTGATCATTATCACGCCCCGGAACGATTTGCGGCCATTGTCGGCGAACTGGCAAAGGAAAAACAGTAGCGCAAGCTCCCGCGCCTGCTACGGAGGGCTTTTGCTTCACCGGCGAGCGGCAACAGAAGGATGCCAGAGGGACAGAAACTCATGGCACTAGCCTAAAGGCGGGTGCTCCGCCGCCCAAGCCAAGAACCTTCGGTCCCAATTCAGCACGGTCCCAATTCAACATTTGGCACTGTCGTCCCCCCAGTGCTACAATTTAGTTGATAATTAGGTCAACATAGAAGCTGCAGCCTTAGTGGGCCTCCTAGTTTGTAACGGGGGCGACCCTACAAGTACCAAGCTCTATCCGTCGGCAAACTGCTAACAGGGATTGTGAATTAGTTGGATCAATATTTATATATTGTCCTTCTTACATACTACTGGTGCCGAAAAGTTGCTTCGCGCCGGATAAGCCACTGGATAAACGAATGTCTGAACCGTCTCAAATGGCTGACATAGCAAAACAGCAGTGGGATATTATTGTTATTGGCACAGGGATAGGTGGTGCCACTTTGGGCTATTCCCTTGCGCGAGCGGGCCAGCGCGTCCTATTCTGCGAAAAAGGCAAGTCACATCTGAATGGCGTACAATCGTTGCGGGGGGCGTATGCAGAAAACTTCTTCCCCCGGATCACGCCGTCGCAGCGAGAATACGGTGATTCTCTGTTACGGGCTGGCCGTTATTGCGACAGAATCGAAGACCAATCGTTGGGACAAACACGAACGTTCATCCCCTTTATCGGTTCGGGCACAGGTGGTTCTAGTGCTTTGTATGGAATGGCAATGGAGCGTTTTTTCCCCAGCGATTTCCAGCCTAGGCGCAACTATCCTGATGCCCGAGAAACAACTCTTCCCGAGGAGTGGCCTATTTCATATGCAAGCCTCGCTCCGTACTACGAGGCTGCGGAAGAATTGTACCGGGTACATGGCACTGCCGACCCACTCCGAGAAAGCGAGGGACACAATCATATTAAAGTTCCCCCACCCCTAACTCCACTGGGTAGCGAGCTGTTTGACTTTTTTGAGCGCAAAGGACTACACCCCTATCGTTTGCCTATGGCATGTGAATACGTTCTGGGATGTGAATGTTGCCAAGGCTATCTGTGCGGCAAAAAATGCAAAAACGACGCCAGCCGCATCTGCCTGGAGCCAGCGATTACGAACTACGGTGCGCAACTGCTTGACGAGTGCGAGGTTCTAAGGCTTGATGCAACCCGCACTGAGATTACCGGCGTGGTGTGCGCTTGGCAGGGCGGCGAGTTCACCCTGCACGGCAAGGAGGTTATTCTTGCAGCGGGCGCACTGGAATCTCCTCGCATCTTGCTAAGATCGACGTCGGAACGCTGGCCACTTGGGCTGGCCAATGGCTCGGGGCTGGTCGGCAGGAACCTGATGCGCCACTATATCGATCTTTATCTCATCACACCGCAATCTCGAGGGGAATTGGACAACCGGCAAAAGGAATTTGCCTTTAATGACTTTTATCAAGTGGACGGGCGAAAATTAGGATCGGTCCAATCTTTTGGCCGTTTGCCACCTGCGGCGGCGCTTGCCGAATCAATGGAAGATGACATCCGTCGAGGCACGCTGCCATGGATGGCCTCACTGTTCAAACTGGCAAAACCAGCTATCAAGCCCTTCCTGAACAGACTGGTTAACAGAAGTATGGTGCTGGCCACAACCATAGAAGATATTCCCTACGCCGACAATGCAGTGACGCCCTTGCCTGCCGACTCAAGGGCAAGTGACGGAAGACTTGCCATCAATTACCGCATACATCCTCGCGACAAGGAGCGCATTGAAGTTTTTCGTGGACTGATGAAAGATATCTTGAAACCCTACCGATATATATTTGTGAAGCAGGCGGAAAACAATGAAAGAATCGCACATGCCTGCGGCACCTGCCGGTTTGGGCAGGATCCAAGAGATAGCGTCCTTGACATGTATAACCGTGCTCATGGGCTGTCTAATTTGTACATCGTTGACAGCTCTTTTTTCCCGTCTAGTGGTGGTACAAACCCTAGCTTAACCATTGCCGCCAATGCGCTACGAGTCGCCGCACAGATATGCGACAAATCGAGCTAGGTGCGGGTGCTTATGTTTCTCGTAAACCGTCAGCAGATTGAGCATTACTTAAATAGTCACCCCGTGGAGACATTACATGAGAATGAACCGCACCGAGAAATTTCTTATGAACAACCCGATCCGCGCCGCAATGCAGCGCTGGTATGAGGCACCTTTGTTGGAGCGCCTTGGGGGGCGTACGGAGGATATGCGCGTGCTTGAATGCGGTTGCGGCCAAGGAGTGGGAACAGAATTGATCTTCAACCGATTCGGCGCTAGAGAGATCTACGCTATCGATCTTGATCCGGACATGATCCAGAGGGCACGCAAACGTCTATCGGGTTATCCGCCGGAGCGACTGAAATTGGAAGTAGGAGATGTTACGGCCCTACCAGTGGAGGATGCAAGCTTTGATGCGGTATTCGATTTCGCCATCCTTCATCATGTCCCGAACTGGCAATCCGGTGTTAGTGAAATTCATCGCGTGCTCAAGCCAGGCGGACGATTTTACTTTCAAGACGTCACTACCCACGCTTTGAACAAATGGTTCTATCAGACTTTTCTAGAGCATCCGACAGAAAACCGCTTCAGTGGCGCAGAGTTCATCGCCGAACTCGAGCGGCAGGGAATCGCTGTTAAAGGGAACTTTTTGGAAAGGAATCGGGGGGATTTCATTTATGGAGTAGGGTGTCGCACATCGTGAGAGCGACTATACCTAAGACCCTACAGAGAAAGAGTTGCTTTAATGGCTGCAGTAATTAATAACTAAATAATTGGCTTCCCCATGACTCTACCAATTGATTCTGCTGGCACCGCAAAATGCCCGATCTGCGCTTACGAGACTAATATGCCGGCCGCAAAAGATTTGGGCACGGTGCGCGGGAATACGGAACGTTTCAAAGATACTACGTTCCGCCTCTGGAAGTGTCCCAAGTGCCTGACGATCGTCAGCATCGACCCGGTGGATTTCCGCGACATCTACCGGGATTATCCGCTGAACAAGCGCCAATTGGACATTTTCGCGCGGAGCACGCTTCTGAACCTGCTCCGTCGTTTGCGACGAGCAGGCATGAAGGCAACCGACTCGATTCTGGACTATGGCTGCGGCAATGGAATATTTGTCGATTTCCTCAAGCAACGCGGCTATCACAACGTGACTGGCTACGACCCCTATGTGCCGGAGCACGCTCAAGTGCCGGTTGAATTGGCGTCGTTTGATGTGGTGGTGAACAATGACACAATCGAGCACTGCGATGACATTCACAGAATGATTGAAGAATGCCTTGACTTGCTCAAGCCGGGCGGCCTCTTGTATTTGGGCACAGCGGATTCCGAGCCTGTAGATATGTCAAATTTAGAGCCGCACGTGATGCGTCTGCATCAGCCATTTCATCGCATTATCCTGACGGAACAATCGCTGCATAAGCTCGCTGGCCAATTCCATTTGGAAGTGGTAGATGCCTATCGACGCTCCTACCACGACACGCTAAGGCCATTCGCCAATTATCGCTTCCTCGATGAATTGAACAAGGCGATGGGGCATAACTTGAATCGAACCTTGGACAGCGCCGCTGCGACTCGTGCCTTCCTCAGCACGCCGCGACTCTGGTTCTTCGCCTTGTTTGGTTATTGGTTGCCCTCGGCGTTCGAGCCAGCACTTGTACTACGTAAGCATTAGGTTAGCGAGGTAACACCAAATGAAGACGTTGCCAACTCAAGCACCACAAGCAGATCGGCAGGTATGCCGTGCGCCGCGGATTCAGGAGGTTACATCGTGAAAATGACTGGAAATACCATTCTTATTACCGGGGGCGCTTCAGGGATCGGCTTGGCTCTGGCGGAGCTATTCTGCAATGAACAGAACACGGTGATTATTGTCGGACGCGACGAACAAAAGCTGATCAAGGCGAGGATGAAGTATCCGGGGCTGAATATTGTTCAAGCTGACATCACTAACGAACAGGACCGGCAGCGTCTGGTCGCTGATGTTGAGCAGCGATTCCCAGGACTCAACGTGCTCGTTAATAACGCCGGTGCCGCCTTTATCAGCGACCCGCAGACTCCAGACTCATACGAAAAGATTTGCGTGGAAATCGATACAAATTACCTGGCGCCAGTTCGTCTTATTCAGCTGTTTCTCGGGCTGCTCCGACAGCAGCCGTCCGCCTCGGTGATTAACATCACCACGGCAGGGGTTTTCTTGCCGCTGAGCATGATGGCCGGATATAGCGCGAGCAAGGCGGCGTTGCATTCTTTCACGAGTTCCTTGCGGCTCCTGTTGGCAGACACATCGATCAAGATCTTTGAGGTACTGCCGCCGCCAGTCGATACGGAAATGGTGTCGATGTTCAGTATGCGCAAAATGAGTCCTGAATTGCTTGCCGCGAAGATACTGCACGGTTTGCGGAAAGACAGGCTCGATATGCCTATCGGCACAGCCAGAGCCCTTCGCTGGATGGCGCGGCTCGCGCCCCGCTTCGCGGCAGCCATGTCTCACAAGCAGATGCAGAAGGCCACTCGAATCCCATAGGCCCTCGGGTGATTTTCGCCCCACACTGCTGATTCGACGGCCATATACTTCGAGCAGCCGCGCTACTCGACGCGGGAAAGGTGCGACGGTCTGAGAATCTCCGTGACCATGCCCTTCATGCGTGCATTTGGCGGTCGTGTTCATGGCAACAGAAACTGGCAAACACGCGGATATCCGTTCTCAAGCGACCTACAGCTGCAGTGCGCCCGGCGTCTCGGCATTGCGTCGCAGCTTTGTACTGGGTTTTTGTCGGTAATATTTACACTCGATAATGATGGATGCTGTCCCATCCGAGCCAATTTCTCGCGTTGTTCTTCTCCGTCTGCGCGTCTGAGCGGTGATGGGAACCATAACAATCTGTTTTTTTTAGGACAATTAATACACTTTGCCGACATGGACGGCTTGGGTTACCGTGGCAGCCCCCACTTAACTCCCGCTATGTCGCACTCAGAAGCCCCGTGGCGGAGTTAATAAGGGGCATCAGAAGCCAACCTGCAACGAATTCGAACGGGTGGACTATCTTTCTCGGCGCCGTCGGTGATACTTGTCGAGAAATTTTACACATCTCTCAAAAAACCTAGAGCCTAACCCTCTACAAGTCTTCTCCAGACAAGAAGGAGAAATTTATAAATAATTAAAAACAATAACTTAGTGATTTATTAAAATTGCGTGGCCTGCTTTTTGCTAATCTATAAGCGCAGCGGTTGAAAGATGATAAAACGATGCCCAGTAAACTGCTTGATGATTGAAGAAACTTTGTATAACACTTTATAAGGAGATCAAAAATGAACGCTAACATGAAGAAGGGTCTACTGGCAACGGCCGTTGCGGCAGCGTTGGGCTTGGGATGCGTAGGAGAGGCGTCGGCTTATGTCTACGCGGTGTCCAGCCAGGATATAACCGGCCTCACAATTTACGTTTCGAACAGTTCCGGCGCCGCGATTTTCCCGACGACCTATAACTTTAGCGGTACCAACACTGCAACCCTGAATGGTTCCAACGCTATTCAAACTGGCGCCTGTTCGGGAACTTTTGGCGGTTCCACAACCTGTGGCAAGCCCCCCGCGGCCGCGTTTGATCCCAAAGAGGCCGTGGTCGGCATCCCAGCAGTGCAAAACTCTTTCGGCCCGGTAGGCACCGGGTCTGAGTACGGGAGAGCGGATCTACTCGTGCAGAACGCCGAACTTGTTAATGGCGGGACAGCCCCGACAACGCTTCAGCAGATTGCAGAAACGAACTTGCTGACAGGCATCGATGCGAGCGGGACCTCCACAATGCAATCGCTTACCCATGAAACCTTCTCATTTACCGTGACGGGGACCACTGCAAACGTCCTGCTACAGTTTTACGCAACCCCGTATCTGTTCTCAGATATCAATGCCCCCGCCGCCACAGCGGCTACGTCCCAAGCGAATATGCAGACGACGTTCTCACTGACACAAGACAATGGTACTACCGGATGGGCTTGGGCGCCTAGCGGAGTAGCAAACGACTGCGGCGTTATACTCGGGAAAACAACGGGCGGAGCGACTTGTTCTGTCCTTTCTGATCCATTTAACCTGAATGCCCAGACTGGCGTGTCAACCCTTCCAGTGTCTAGCAGCATCTATAATCCTGGCACTGGGTATTTCGAAATGGATCTTAGCGGTTTGGGCGCAGGAACGTACAGCTTCACATTAGGCGAGACAACCTACGCCAACGTAACGCAAACAGTACCGGAACCGAGCGTACTGGCGTTGCTGGGTTTAGGCTTGCTGGGTCTAGGTGCCACGCGGCGCCAGCGTCACAAGAATCAGCAGAGCGCCTAAATAATACAAGCGCAACAGGGGGTCCCCTAGGGAAATTAGGTGCAGCAATCGCTGCACCTATTCTTTTTGATACCCGTTGATCCGATAAACTTCAAACTTCACCTTGCCGCGTCGTCGGTTTTCGCTGGATTTTGCATCACAAGCTTGCCGAGCGACCGCCTTAGCGACCTGGCAACCGGCGCTTGACCGGCACCTATGCGACCCATGAATATGGCGAGCGCAGCCTGATCCTTCCCAAACAGGGTCTCAAGTTGTGCGAGGAGCTTGCTGGCATGAGTCTTCGCGCCTCCTGCCTTGCTGAATTCCTTGTCTTGCCGCGCGTATCGACCGAATATCAGTGGTGTCATTTCGGGCTGAAGGTATAACCCCAGTTCGGTGGCTTTAAGCCAAAAACGCTGCATGGCACGACCGGCAGCGACGTAGTCGTCGATCGTATCTGGTTCATGGTCGGCGAGGATGATGAAATGTGCGGCGCAAGCTATCCCGGGGATCAAGTCCATCTGGATGCGGGGTGCCCAAGTTCCTGCCAGGAAGGTATTAAAAAATTCAACGCGCTTCCAGCTTTGCATTATCCAGCGCATCAGGCGCAACGTCATCGGATCGATTCCGAGGGCCTGATCCGGTACGCGATCTTCGCTGAAGCGGGCATTCCACTCAATGATGCTACGGTGAACTTCATAGGCTTCCGGGATGGTGAGGCGCAGCCTGGCGTTGTTGAACATCAGGCGTGCGGCACGAAACCGGTCGCGCAAGCTTTCCAGCCACAAGATACGGTAACTTTGACCAACTGACGCTTCGAATGCTGCCTTTTCCCTTTTGGTGAGCGGGCGGGTCTGCATTGCGCGGCGTTGGACGCTGCGGCAGGGGATATAGGGAATGAGCGGTTCTGGCTGGATGTTTAGATCCGCTTCGAAATGGACATCGAAAGTAGGTCTGGTTTCGGGGGAATCGGGGCGGCGTTGAATTTCCGTTCGCAGACTATGGTCTGTTGCAGCGATGGAGATAGTTTCCAGCAATGCTCCCAATGCAATTTGGCTTGGGTGGCCGTCAAGGTCGTAGACACAGTGGTCGCGGGTGTCGAAGCCGTGAACGACCAGGGTATGCTCGTCGATAATCTCGAACCGCCAGGGCTGAGTGTTGTCGCCGCTCGGTGCCCAGCGGGCGAGATCGAGGATTTGTTCGATTACCGTTTGTGGGAGAGGCTCTTCGGTGGATGGTACAGTTGTATGCATGGAAGAAACTTCTTCCCTCAAGGGAGCAGTCGAAGCTGTAAACGGGGTCATGCTCATGTGGTTGCTGCTGTGTTGATTTGCTTGCTCAGACGCCTCCTGGCTACGCTAAGCATTATGCTTTGCAGTGGGTTGCTGTTACCGCCAGGGCGCCATGTGCGCGCCAGTTTGCCGCGGTAGGCATCGAAGTGCAGCCCATGTGGAGCCGACCGGATTTTGCCGCGGTCAAGGAGGATTTTCAGGGCTTCGGTGGCGGCCACTCCGGCGCACAGTTGGCAAGCCATGATGGTGGAAGGGCCGCGATGATTGGCTAGGTCTACGCGCGAGGGATCGACCAGGTAGCCGAAATGCAATCCTGCTGGCGCCAGCCCCAGCAAGAAGCGCAATGCCTTTTCTTCATCGGGCAGATCGCCGAGTTGGAAGTATTCTTCGAAGGTCATCTTGCCTGGCAGGAAGTTGATTACGGCCGCACCCATTCCCAAGGGGGCTGCGGTAATGGCGGGAATGCCTAATTCTGCACAGGCAGCAAAAGTAGCTTGCCGAATAGAAAAAACAAAAAAATCAAGGCCGTCCACATATAGATCAACATCTGAAAAAAAATCTGGCAAATTGTCTTTGCTGATACCTTGCGGGAAGATTTTGATATCGAGGTCAGGGTTGATGTCTTTGGCCAAGGCCGCCATGACTTCAGCTTTCGATTTTCCGAGGCTCGACATACCAGCGCCTGATTGACGGTTGAAGTTGGCGATATCGAAGATGTCAAAATCGGCAATATTAAATGCACCAATCCCCAAGCGTGCGAGGGTAAGCAGGTGCACTCCCCCGACACCACCCATGCCGGCAATGGCGATTCTTTTCCGATGCAATATACCCTGCTCTTCGGCGGTTACCCAGCCGATATTGCGAGAAAACGCTTCAACATAAGAAAAGACATTAGACATGTTCGCGACCTTCATGTGGATATTTCCGGTCCATGGTACTGTCTGGAATGTTGCGAGCTAGTTTCCCCGCAACAGCCGGCCGGTGATACCGAGTTCATCTTTCTTTGAGAAGAAAAATGGATACAGGGACTTTTCGCCAGTGGCTGCCTCCATCTGGCCACCGAATTCCGTAATCTTGCGCTCGGCATAGTCAAGTTCCAGTCGCAACAGTATTGCCGGGGCATTCACACGAGGGCAAGTCTTCTCTTCGCCGAAGTGTTCGAAGCCGAGCATCCTTTTGTAGAATAGCACATGGCGCGGGTTGACTTCGATGACGAAATCCGTGCCGCCATGAATGTTGCGGCCGTAGATAAAACAAAGATGGAACAAGGTAGCCAATACCCGTTTAGAGCGTACGCTCTGATCCACTGCCAGTTTTGTTATCTCGCACACCTTGCGGTTCATAGCCCGCAATTCGCCGACTTTGTCTCCGTACATTTCGTCCACCGACAACCCCCCCTCGGAATCCAGCCCCAAGGTCACCGTGCCTATATTCTTCTCGTCGTAGAACGCAAGCAACGTGAAGCGGTTGGGGGAGTGATGCAGGTTTGCGCTGGTAGCATAACCCCTCCAAGAGTACATCTGCTGCACCAATAAGCTGGCGGAGTTGAGGCCGTCGTCGGAGTTGGCCAAGCGGAACTTGAACATATGATCTTCAACGGAAACTGACTTTGAATCTGGCAACTCAGGCTGGGCGACGGATAGTTCGTGCAATTTCTTACCGTACGCACTAACAAAAGAAGTGATCGTGCTCGACCCTTTATCTTTGGCCACGTTGGCTTTGGCTTGGCCCTCTTTCATCGAAAGTCCTCCTAATAAACTTGAGGTAAGAAAGCGATAGATCTCAAAAGGTGGAATTGGACTCAAGAAAAGAGTTACCGCGGGTCATATAAGCTGAATATTCCTAGCAGCCATTGTACCTGCAATACACAATTCGGCCAGTGTATCGCGCTGCGACTGAGTTGTGCGCCTGCCTGACGATATTCTATCAGAGCATATGGTAGGTCATTGTAACTGCTTAAGCAATTCCCTTGCCGCGTCGATTTCGGGGAATGCTTTCCCGGTGGATAGCAATTCATCAAGCTCCTTACGCGCCTTTGCCTTGTCACCTGATTTAACCAATCCGAGCACCAAGTGGTAATGGATGTCTGCAACCTCTGGCGCCAGGGAGGCTGCCTTTTGCAAGAGGGGCAGGCCACGAGTTGTGTTGCCTTGCTCCACCAGGATGTAACCCAAGGTGTCCAGTGTCGCCGGATTATCGGGCGTTAATTGATTGGCCTTTTCGGCAAACTCCAAAGCGCGTGGATCCTTTTCCTGCTCGTAGAGCCAAGCCAGGTTATTTAGCGCCGGGACATATTTTGGGTCTTGTCGCTGGATGGTTTGATATTGCTCGATGGCCGCCTTGTTTTGCTTCTCTGCAAGATAAGTGCCGGCTAGGAACATGCGGGTGGGGATGTCGGCAGGGTGTTGCTGCAGCCATTGGCTCATTCGGGAACTTGCGTCCTTGGCTTTTCCGGCTTGATAGAGCGATGAGAACAACTTGACCGTAAGCGGTCCACTCTTGCCGAATGTGTATGCATGCTCATAGGATTTAACTGCCAGCGCAGGTTTTTTTTGCACCAACAATATATCACCTTCCATTTCATACCCTACGGGTGATTTTTCACGTTGTTTTTGAATTTGACGGGCGATGGACAAAGCCCCATCATAATTTTCACTTCGTATATCCAGTTTAATCTGGGCCAATTGGGCATCCAGATAATCCGGCTGTAGTGCCAGTGCTTTTTTCAGGGCATCCGCTGCCGCCGACAGGTCTTGCATTGCCGTGTGAATGGAAGCAATGCGGAACTGTGCGAGGGCTGAGTCCGGTTTAATGGCGGCAATCTTGTTGTAGGTTTCCAAAGCGGCTTGCTTGTCCCTATTGGCAAATTGGGCTTGCGCCAAAATATCCAGAACATCCGGGTTTTCGGGGTTGGAACCTTGAAGTTTTTGGGCAAGGGTGAGCGCTTTCTGCTTTTCCCCTATTTGTATATAACGATTTGCCAGCATCAAGGCCGGTTGCAAGGCGTCAGGGTTTTCGTTGCTGGCACGTTCCAGCCAATCGGTAGCCTCCTTGGTTTGCCCTTGCGATTGAGCAAGTCCGGCCAAAACGGTCATGGCCTGAATATTCTTCTTGTCCTTATCAAGGAAAGCCTCGAGGCGCTTCTTGGCAACATCGGGTTTTTTTTCCTGGAGATCAAGTTGTGAAAGGCTCATTACAGCCAGGAAGTTGTTGGGTTGTATGGAATGAGCCTTTTCAAAGCTTTTGCGTGCGGCAGCAGCATCTTTTTTGCCCAGGTAGGCAGCGCCTTGCAAGTTTAAACCCAAGGGGTTATCAGGTTGTTCTTTCTCGATAACTTTTGCCGCTGCAAGTGCCTTGTCGTACTGTTTGAGGCGAAGTTGAGTCATTACCAGCAAGATACTCGCCTTGGGTGACTTAACATCCAAATCCGCCGCCGTTTCCATTTCGGCCACTGCTCGATCATTCTCGCCCAGCGCCAGCTTGCTTAAGCCAAGAGCACTATGAAGTCCTGCCGATTGCGGGGCAAGCGCACTGGCTTTTGCATAATATTCGTTTGCTTTTGTGAAGTCGCCAGCCTGCATATACGATTCACCGGCAAGAGCAAGCATTTGCGGATCCTGTTGCGCGTCTTTAAGTGCGGGGTCAAGCACCTCAATGGCGCGCTGTGTTTTGTGGCTTTTCAGCAGGGTGGAAGCCAACATTTTGCGAGCATAGAGATTGCCAGGATTTTTCTCCAGGTATTTATTCAAGTACTGTTCGGCTTGCGGCATCGAACCCAGCGAGTATTGCACGACCCCTGCCAGCAGTATACTGGGCATGTGTTGCGGAACTGCGCGCAGCACCTGCTGCAGTGATTCCAGTGCCGCCGCCGATTTTCCCTGGCGGAAATCAAGCAGCGCTTGAGTATAGGTAATAATTAAATTATTGGGTTTCTCTTTCCGCGCCGCATCGATATCAGCCTTGGCGGCATCGAATTTTCCAGAAGCAATTTCCAGAGTGGCCTTGCTGACATGCGCCAAGATGTTGTCCGGCTGCAATTTCAAAACTTGGTCATACGCGGCCAGTGCTGGTTCGGTTTTCCCCTGGGCCCGCAGCAGGTCGCCCTTGAATAGCCAAACGTCCGGATTCTGGGGGTTTTGGCTTACCGCTTGTTCAGAAAACTTTGTTGCTGAATCAATATCCTTCTCCAATAGCGAATATTTGGCCAGTCCAATCAGAGCATCCGGGAAGCCAGGTTTGTTCTTGAGCGCGCGCTCGAACGATTCCTTGGCTTCCTGGCCTTTGCCCAGTGCCAGGAAGGCATTGCCGCGCAAGGCGGATATTTCCGCGGATTCCTTTTCTCCCGAGATCGGTTTTGTTTCATCCAGAGCCTTCTGAAACTGGCCCTGAGCGAGCAGGGCATTTCCCAGATCAGGCAATACCTTGTCTGGACTCATACCCAGGCTCAAGGCCCTGCGAAGTTCATTCTCGGCCGATTTTGGGTCACCGGTTTCATAGTAGATCGTGCCGAGCAGAAAGCGGGCTTCGGCATCGTTCGGATCCTTCTCCAAGGCGTTCTTGAGCTGAATAATGGCGGCCTTGTTGTCGCCTTTCTGGTGATACTGCCGGGCTTCTGCAACCAGGGACTGGGCGCTTTGCATCTTGCTGCAACCAGCAACACCGCCGATGAACAGAATCGTTCCAGAAATAATGACTACAGTTATTGCCCGCTTACATCTTATGTTAAGCATACAGTTATCCTGATTAGCGACGTGATCATGTTGCGAATAGCGACGTTAAATAACATTTTTATTTCGCGTAACGCGCGACCAAATTTTTCCTGCTGATGTAACCACGATAGTCGTAAGATATCTATAACACATCTTTAAGTATAATTTTAACTCAATTTTATATAACGATTAATTTGCTATAAGACAAGCTGAAAAATCCTCAAAAGCTCCATAGGTCGGATGCGGCGATCGGGGTATCCCGCATAAGTCTGGCACAGTAGTATCCGTGACGTCTCGGCGAGGCGGTTTTCCGCTCCACATATAATCCATTGCGGCCGCATTGACGTAAAGATTGCGTACCGGATGCTCCCCAAGATACAGTCGCGACGCACTTGTGTCAAAGTTGTCGGTCGCACGCAGCAAGCCACCATCGCGAGTTCGAACCAGGCCATCCACCAGATTGCCCTGAGCAACAACACTGCTTTCGACAAAGCGCACGGTGATTCCACCGGTATCGATCAATGTATTATGCAAAATTTTAATGGCTGCAGCACGGTTGATGTAGATGCCATCGTCGGAACAATAAGCGATCAGATTGGACTGAATGACGCCGTCATTTTGCTCGGTAATGCAGCGCTGGTCTCGGCAAAACTGTTTCCCGGTACCACCCCCGCCCAGAGAAATACCGACGCGCTGGCCGGGAGCGCCTTGCAACAAGTGTTCGCAGAATATGACATTCTGTTCAAAGAGGTTGTCGGATCCTCCACCCTTGGCATAAGCACCATAGCTGACCTGATCTCCCTGTGCCTTGACAAAATCAGTAATCAGGTTACGCCGTATCTGCCAATGGCTGGCAGCGACCAGATCAATTGGGGTCACCGGATTAGCAGTTTGGCGAACACCGGAGTTGGTCAGCGTATTGCCTTCAATGAGGCCGTAATCCGGAAAATCCCGGTCTTCCGCGTTGATCTTGAAATGGGCATTGAAATCGACAATCGTGTTGTTGCGCGCAACAAAGTACGCTGCCTTGCCAACGATATGAAACGCATGTTCACAGCCTGAATGTTCCTGGCAAATGCCACGGATATGCAGATTTTCAAATGTCCAGTAGGGTGCAAATACCTTAAAACCTTCTTCCATGTTAAATTCGAGCAAGACAGTGCCGGGCCGCTCCGCTCGCACCGTGATTCGTGCAGCTTGGGTACCTGCCTGACTGACCGCAATATATTGGCTTCCGACGAAGCGGTAGGTGCCGGGCAAGAGAGTAATAATATCGCCCGGGCGGGCCGTTGCGATTGCCTTGATAGTTTCGCCCGGGGTTGAAACGAGCACGCTGACGGCGTTGGAATCATGCGAAGGCGATGCTTGCGTAGGGTGAGCTTGCGCGCCGATACGCAACAGCTGTTGCGCATGAGGCTGATATGCGCCGCGATCCAGCGTCAACAGTGCCTGCGCCACCCATCCAGCAAAATCGACGATAAGCGGATTGTGCCCGGATGCGCGGCGTTCAATGTATGGAGACAACTCGCGCGGCGGTATGTTGATGCGTTCGACAGCGAATGACAGTGCGGCAGCAATCGCAGCAATCGCAAATACAACGAGCCAGGGAACGCGCTTCAGCCAATTCAATAAAATCGAGAGCATAGGCAATCACTGAATTAAGGATGGATTATTCTCACAAAGATTCATCAGCCACGCTGCTACGTTGGAAATATTGGCAGGGCGTTAACGGTACTCGACCGCTCCAATATCAAATCCCTTGCCGAGTACATCACGCGTCACCACCTTGCCTCTGACAATCTGCATGACCGGCAGCAATTGTCCTCCATGCCGGCTGATCACCGGAATGGCCGTGTCGACAACTCTTGGAACCATTCCTGTCTGCAAACTGACATTGCCAGGTGAAAAATCTTCGTATAATTTCGTTTCGTGAATATTATTTTCAATATGGGCCTTATCCTTCGCGCCCAGCACAACATCCCCATTGCCTGAGAAAAGATTATTGACCACCATCGACTCACTTTCGCCCCATGTCTTGATGAAAATACCGCTAGAGCGCTCGTTCAGAAATGAGTTGTAAGCAATCTCCAACAGGTTCTCTGGATGTTTCAGCCCCTCAGCCCCAAAGGCCACGATTGTCGAGTTATCCGTATCGGGTCCCTGGTAAATCACATTCCCCATCACCAGCCCATAGCCACCATTAGGCAAATCAATAGCATAACTGGCCGTTCCCTCGAACAGACGGTTATAAAGAATATAGTTTTCTCTGGCACGCGACTTGACCAGATGCCCCCGCAAAGCGTCATGAGAGTAACTGTTGCGCAGGGTAAAACGTCCGACATCGCCTATGTAGATGTTGTGGGTACTTCCTGAACCATCACCATTAAACGCAAACTCACAGTTTTCAATCAGCACCTCGCCCTGCGGATGAGAATTGCCGCCCAGAATGCCGTTTTCATTGGAGTGAATGAAACAGTCAGATAAATGAAAGTCAGCTCCTTCCAGACGAATCGCGGCGCCGTTCTTGTCTGCCACCTTCGCTCCCGACATTTCCACATTACTGACTGTGACGTGATTTCCCTGGATTACCCAGATTCCTTTTTGATTGGGTATATTCCCTGAACTACGCAGGTGCGGCCGACCGTTCACGCCCTTGAGGGTGATATTGTTTTGCTTCCAGACTGCACTATCATTGATATAATTTCCCTTGGCATCAATCTCGATCACATCGCCATCCAAGGCAAACATTGCTGCCACACTGGGAAGTGCAAACTCCTTGTATGGCCCTACCTCCAGCGTCCTGGCCTGTATTAGGTTAGCACAGCAACCCAACACAACCAGAAAGATAAACCACACCAGTTTCATGGCACTCTCCGCGACAACAAGTATAGGAAAGGAACAATAAACTTTTCTTTCCTGAATGACCACCCATATTCAGCAGGGCGTTCACCCCGCTATAGCCACAAAACATTGCTCGAATAGACCTTTAAATGCAGCAACAATGCCGCTTCAATTTTATCTGTCCAGACGGGAATAAAGATCGAATTTCAAACAATTGCAAAGCATGCAAAATACTTGGCTGCAGTCTCGAATGGTCAACCATTGCTGTTGATGACATCAACGCGGTCATCATGCTGAATCGCCGTAAAGAGCCCAATACCAGACGAGTCCTAGCCATTCGTAAATCGCATAGTACGAGCGACGGAAACCTTCTGCGCTAGGCAGGAAAGCAAAAGGTCCATTGGATCGGGCACCAAAGAACATGGTAGGGGCGACCACCACGTCCAAACCGGTCCGTGAGAATACCATTTTCGCGCGCGGCATGTGCATTGCATCAGTCACAAGCAATATTCTGTGAACGCCATTCTGGCGCAAAATTTTCGAAGAGAATCGCGCATTTTCGGCAGTATTCGCTGATGTTCCTTCGATCCACCTGACCGGGGTGGCGAAATCCTCGCGCAAGGCGCTCGCCATCGCATCGGCTTTCGAAGCCCCGGTGCCATCCTGCGCAACATTTCCCCCCGATACCAGGATCGGCAAGCCGGTTTCATGCTGCAGTTTCGCGGCATAGCGCAGTCGTGCAAGCGCGATATAGTCCGGTATATCTTTACCGCCATACTCGACGGCGTGTTCGAGTCGTCCAGCAGCCAATACGACGATCGCCTGTGCATGTGCATCACTGCTCGATGCCAGAGGCGCTGTCAGATTTTCGAGAGGACGTACGAGCAAGTTCGCACCTATTCCCGTGCACAATAAATAAAACACAACCAATGCCAGGATGATCACTGATCGCCCAAGCCGCGGCCACCATCTGTGCAATATCCATCCAACGACAACCAGAAAAAACAGGCTAAAGGGAGGGAGTATGAACGCACGCACGATAAAGGAAGCGATCAGGCTTGCACTCATAAATGCACTTCAAGAAATGGGATAAGAATGCACTGCCAACATGGATGATTCATGCCGAAGGATTGAATCTTGTAACTGGTTTATAAGTGCCGAATGGAAGAATTGTGAGCACCATCAGGCAGGGGTTGCGAGATGTTCCACGTACCAGCCCATGGCTTGTTTGAGCCCTGCATCTATTCGATGGCTAGGCTCGAAGCCTAACAGTTGCACCGCTTTGGAGATGTCGGCCCGGGAATGGCGTACATCGCCTTTGCGAAAGTCCACATACTGCGGGCGATGGTTTTGAAGATGCGGGTATTGCTCCACAAGCAACGAACGCATCATTTCATAGAGCTGGATCAGGCTGGTGCTTTCATTAAGCGCCACGTTGTAAACCTGATTGACTGCCTCCGGGCTTTGAACCAGGGCCGCAAGCAGGTTTGCCTGAACGACGTTGTCAACATAAGTGAAATCCCGGCTGGTTTCGCCATCCCCGTTGATATACAAGGTCTGGTTCCTGATAAGCGCGGCTACCCACTGCGGGATCACTGCGGCATATGCGCCATTGGGGTCCTGCCTCGGGCCAAAGATGTTGAAGTAGCGTAACCCTATGGTCTCGGTGCCATAGCAGCGGGCAAATACATCCGCGTAGAGTTCGTTAACTAACTTGGTAACCGCATACGGTGAGAGCGGCTTTCCAATTACCGATTCCACCTTGGGCAGGCCAGGGTGATCGCCATAGGTCGAGCTGGATGCGGCATAAACAAAGCGCTGTACAGCGGCATCGCGTGATGCCATCAGCATGTTGAGAAAACCAGAAATATTGTTCTCGTTTGTCAGAATAGGGTCTTCGATAGAACGCGGCACGGATCCCAGGGCAGCTTGATGCAGGACATAATCCACGCCCTTGCAAGAATTCACGCAATCTTCGAGCTCGCGTATGTCGCCTTCGATAAAGCTGAAGTTGTGCCATGCTTCCGGTCCGACCAGTTGTTTTACCTGATCCAGGTTATGCGGGTAACCGGTTGAAAAATTGTCCAGCCCGGTTACTTTCTGGTTCAGTTTGAGCAAGGCTTCCAGAAGATTGGAGCCGATGAAGCCGGCGACACCCGTGATCAGCCAGTGGTGTTGATGGGTTTTCAAGTGCTGCAGAGTATCTTGATATTTTGTCATGACTGGCTGTCTATGACTGTCTAGAGACGCCAGACGCTGAGTCCTGCCTCGCGAAGCGCTGCCTGGTCATACTGGGATTTCACATCGATGAAGCAGCCATTCTCTGCTACCTTGGATAGACATTCGCTCAGGGGGCGGGCAAGAAACTCGCGGTGCGAAACTGCGGCGACGATTGCTTCCGCGCGGGGAAGATTCTCCCAGGTCTTAAGCTCCAAGCCGTATTCGTGGCGTGCTTCTTTGACGTCGGCTACCGGATCATGGACATGAACATCGATGCCAAAAGCCTGGAGTTCCTGGATGACGTCAGCGACCTTGGAGTTTCTCAGGTCAGGACAGTTTTCCTTGAAGGTCAGTCCAAGCACGTTCACTTTGGCACCCTTCACGTGGAAGCCGGCTTTAATAATATGCTTGACCGTTTGTTCCGCGACGAACTTTGCCATGCTGTCGTTGATGCGACGACCTGCCAGAATCACCTGGGGTATGTAGCCGATCATCTCCGCTTTGTGAGTGAGATAGTAGGGATCCACGCCGATGCAATGCCCTCCGACCAAGCCGGGGCGGAAGGGAAGGAAATTCCACTTGGTACCGGCGGCCTGCAATACTTCCAGAGTATCGATTCCAATCTTGTCAAAGATGATGGCCAACTCGTTCATCAGGGCGATATTCAGGTCGCGCTGGGTATTTTCAATCACCTTCGCCGCTTCTGCGACCTTGATGCTGGAAGCGCGGTGCACGCCGGCGGTAATGATGGTTTCGTAGAGTTGGGCGATTCTTTCCAGCGTGTCCGCGTCATCACCGGAGACAACTTTTAAAATCGAGGTTAGCGTATGTTCCTTGTCTCCAGGGTTAATGCGCTCGGGAGAAAATCCGACGTGGAAATCCTTCTTCCATTTCATGCCGGAATGTTTTTCCAGGACCGGGATGCAGACTTCCTCTGTAGCGCCCGGATATACAGTCGATTCATAAGTAATGATCGCGCCGCGCTTCATATGTTTGCCGACTGCTTCGCTGGCACCAAGAAGCGGCCGGAAATCCGGCTGATGCGCGATGTCCACCGGAGTTGGGACAGCAACGACGATGTGGCCGGCCAGGGAAAGTTCTGTTGGGTCGGTGGTAACTGTGAGGTGGATAGCCTCACGAAGTTCGCTGGTTGAAATTTCTCCGGTCGGGTCGATATGTTTTCTATAGTTCTCGACCTTCTCGGCAGACAGGTCATAGCCAATGGTTCGCTGCTTCTTGCCGAACTCAACAGCCAAAGGCAAACCCACGTAACCGAGTCCAACCACTGCAACGACGTTCATAATGAATGATCCTTATATTTGGATAAAAAATGAGATTGAATCTAACAGATATTGTTGCAAGCTTCAATCTTGTGTGGGTAGAGAGAATTGCTTTATTAAAAAAGTAATCTAACAGTTTGTTGAAATTCTCATACTTGCTGAGAAAAGAGTAAATTTCAGGGGTCGTGTTACCCCTCCCGGTGATACGTAAATCGATTGTAGAGCTTCCTGAGAGGGCGGAAATTTTATGCATTTGCAAAGAATGAGAATTTCAACAGACTGCTAAGGAATCTTTGATGTTGACGTTCCTTATATTGCCTGTAAACCACTATTCGGCTTTGGGTGAAATAAACGCTTTATGGAACAAATGTCGGGCAAGCATGAAAGGTGGCATGCGCAGCCAGTTTGCACGCACGTAGAGCATCTGGTGCGCGACTCCGAGCAAGCGATCAGAGCAGCTTGGATGAGCCGGCATGAGCGCGCGGGAATATAACCCATCCATGAGCGCGAGGGTTAGACGGCCGGGGCGGCCCACTTTGGCTGCGCGCATCGCATCTGCCGGAATCGGGGTGTGCAGTAGTAGCGCGCAGTAACGCAGCGCGTAAAACAGCGGGCGCGTCAATTCAAGCTCCTTCGCCCGCTCGACCAGATCAGGCCAGAACGACAATGTGTCGCTGAAATGGCGCAGCAGACTGTCAATATCGATCAAGTCACGCAGCCCATTATCCAGTTCGCCTTCATGAAACAGGTGGGCGGCACTGTGCAGAACCATATCGACCGGGGCCAGCACCTGCAAATCGTCGTAACCATCCAGCCTTTGAGCGGCTGCACGAAGCTTTTCCGGATTGGGGTGAACATAGGCCGTCTCCGGCAAGATCGCATGATGCACATCGATTACGGTCATGCGCTTGATATGCTGCATGGGAGGCAATTCATGCATCCATGTGCGGTAATAACGCTGGTCATAGGCATCGATATCCATTGTAGCCCAGCCATGAAGCATCAGGGCTGCCTCAACCTCATTGAGGCTGCCTTTGGGCACCATGATGTCGATATCGGAAAATAGACGTCCCTGGGCGTGGGGAAGTTTCGCCAGGACATAGGCCGCACCCTTGAGCAGAATGATCGGAACTCCGACCCCGGCTAACGCCTTTTGGATCAGGGCCACCTCCCATTGAACGGCCCGAGTGTGTCTTTCAGAAATGATGCGCGACCATTCAAGGTGTTCACGCGGCTGCGGCGGCACTTGTTCGATCAGGTTACGCACCTCGAGCAAACTGCAGAGGCTCGCCAGCAAGTTGGCGCGCTGAGCTTGGCGCAGGAGCAAATCCCAGTCTGCAAGACTGAAGGAAGTCAATGCATCGGGCTGCCGGAACGCTTGCAATAATAGGGGAGGTGAAATCACATCAAAGGAGTTGGCGGCTTTAATGTGTCAAATGTTTCAATAGCTTCGTCCAAGACACTATAAGTGAAATCATAGCATAGGGAAGCATTAATCAGTCCCGTCATGGCCTCAAAGCCCTTAATGCCCAACGGACTATAATTAAATGCGTTATCCGCGACCCGCATAAAGGCGCGAGATTGAGGCAAAGCTTCCAACTGGGCGGTAGCGCCGGCTTGATATTTCGGGAAAATCACCCAGGCAGCCTGTGCGGTTTCTTCTGCGCGGGCAATGCTGTCGGCGGGCGGTTTCATGTGGGCGACCGTGCCCTTTATTGTGTCATTGACCTTGCGACTAAAGATCGCATCAGGCTCGTAACGCTGAATGATATCTATGGATTGGTTTTTTAAACTGACGGGGCGGGGAAGCGCAATGATCTTCCCATCGCTGACGCGAATCAACGCAAGCTCATCAGAAAGCAAGCGCCAGCCACGGTTCACCAAGGCCGCGCAGAGCGTGCTTTTACCTGATCCGGGGGGCGCAGGCAAGATGGCAGCATAACCCCCTTTTTCGACTACTGCCGCATGGATGATCAAATAACTGTTGGCTTGGCTCGACACGCACCAATTGAGTCCCCACTCAAGCATCGGAAATGCCTGGTCGAACGGCAGGGGTTTGAACGGGGGTGTTCCATCGAGCAGAAATAATACTTGCGGCTTGAACCAGCGCCTCAGGCCGCGCGGGCGAGCAAGGCGCACGTGGAAGTCTGCGAAATCAGCTTTTGGTGCCAAGGGATAATCGGAGTAAAGCAATCTGATTGCTTCCGCCACGCTGGGGATTGAAGTTTGCAGATGAGTAATGAAAAAGCCGGTTTGAAGGAATATCCCCGCCTGCTTAAGCCGGGTTTCAAGTTCTGTGGGTGTTAGTGAGGAAACATTCAAAATCAGGTGCGTTCTATGCGTTCTATAAGTCCAAGCGTATCGAGATCCGCGAGAAGGTGTTCTACTTGAAGCGAAAAATTCCCATCCATTTCAGTTTGCAGCAGAGGAGCGAGCGAGCCAGCCAAAGTACTTGCGTCTGATGGTGCTTGTTGTAGTTGCAACAAAACTTGAGTGGCCGCCAAATCAAGCAAATGGGTATCTCCCGAAAGGCTATTGTAAACTATGCACTCCTCATTCCAGAAACGGAAGTGAAGGGCCGAGTCGGAAATTACTCGCCATGGCATGTCAAATCAAAAATCCGGCGTGAAGTGCAGAACAACGTATTCCATCAAAAATTATGGAACAGGTTGATCATGTCCAGGATGTGCAGTTTTGGGTGGATTGCAAATAGGTGACACATTGCGAGGGTGTCCATTTCACCCCTGCTGTCGGTGCAAAATATCCCTTTGCCTTGCAATCACTGAACATTGATTTGACCGTCTCCTCTGTGAGGAATGGAGTATATCCGGCCCTGCAATTGAGCAATGCTGCGACACAATTCTGCCCCAGATAATCTATGTCACAATTGCTGTCAACACTCCTGAAGGCGCTGAAATCGGTGGGGCAGACGAGTTTGTTATACGCAGTACTATCATAACCATTTTGATTACAATTTTGAGAACTGCCAAACAGGCTATATGAATACGAGCCCTTGCTATTTTTGCTGTAATTCGCCGCGTAACCAACATGGTAGCGGCAAAGTATATCGAGCAGGCTGTATGGATTGTTCTGGCTGTCGTGACTGCAATTGCTGGCGCGACTACAATCCAAATTATTGGAAAAATAGGAGCTGCAAGTCGTCGACCCCCAGGAATGGCAGTTACTTGCCCAGTAACTACATGACTTGCCGCCGCCACCCTGGTGTATTTTATGGTGGCTGAGATTGGCAGAACAGAAACCGGACGGTGATCTGCATACATTTCCCCCGCCACCGTCCCACCCGCCACCGCCCCCCAAGCCGCCTCCGCCCAATGATGGCCGACTGGCAAGGGTAAGCAGCACACCTGACACGACCAAACCGGACTTGGTGAAACGCCTGCGCGATTCATCGATAGGCCCCGTTTGTTCCGGGATTATTTGAGTCAAGTGATATTCTTCCGGGCTCATGTTTCCGTTGTTCCTATCCATGCCATTCCCCTTGAGACGTCGAATGCTTGATGGCGCTTCTTGTCATACGCATCGTTACCACCGATCAATCAAGCTCAGTGAGCAATAAATCAAAAATTCGGTTACTCGGCAATAATCCTAATGCACTTTTGTGAATATTATATGATGAAAACATAATATTCAATTGAAACAGATAGACTTGAACTATTGTTCAAGAATAAGATTCAAATTTCCAAATACATCATATCTAGCTGGAAAACAAAAACAATTGGACTTAAGTACACCTACCCCAAGCTCCTTTCAAATAGTACCTGTCCACATTAACAATGATCATTCATCATGATCAGAATTTGCAAATGACGATACAATTGCATTCGTTATTGACAGATCCGACTGGAAGCTGCGTAAGATCATCGTGAATATGCATACCTTATCAAAAATCCGCGATTATTTCCATGGGGGTTTTTTCTCGGCTGCCAACGGTGTTCTTCTTCTTTGTGGGGCATGCTTATTTGCCTGCCAACTTTGGGGAGATGAACTCCCTCACACTGTTGCAAGAGTCAAGCCGGCTATCGTCGGAATTGCAACCTTCAAAAAGATCCGAAATCCCCCCATCAATTTCATGGCCACGGGCTTCGCAGTTGGCGACGGATTGAACGTGATTACCAATGCGCATGTCATCCCTGAAGAGACTGACATTGAAAACAAGGAATCACTTGGTATCATCATTGGCAAGGGCGAGGCTACAGAATTTAGAACGGCTGTTCTGGTCGCTATTGATAAGGAGCACGACCTTGCTCTGTTAAAAATTAGCGGAGTTCCCCTGCCGGTCATGGAACTCGGGGATTCAGACACGGTTCAGGAGGGGCAATCACTTGCCTTTACAGGTTTCCCCATTGGAATGGTTCTCGGGTTTCATCCCGTAACCCATCGCGGCATGATCTCTTCGATAACGCCGGTCGTAATGCCGGCACTGAATGCCGCAAAGTTGAGCGTAAGGGTGATAACGCAGCTTCAAAAGTCGGCGTTTTCAGTGTTCCAACTGGATGGAACTGCCTATCCCGGGAATAGCGGCAGCCCGCTGTATGATCCTGAAACAGGTGCCGTGTATGGGGTCATTAACATGGTATTCGTAAAGGGGCTGAAGGAAGCCGCCCTGAGTCAGCCGAGCGGTATTACTTATGCCATTCCAAGCAAATATGTACGTGAGTTGTTGCAGCGGACACAGCCGTCAGAGAAGAACCGGCAGGACCAATTGCTTGGCCCATGACAATGAATGGGTTGGCGGCCAATCAGGGTTCGTTGCAATTGATATTTGATAGAATCCAGCACACCATATATTAGTAATATTACGTATTTATACTTATGCATTGGCCCGTATTTACCAAGGTCGAATTCTGGAATAAGTTGAATTTGCGGTCATTAGATGAGAGAATTTGTTTCATGACTGTATTGATACGTTATCTGATTGGAGTCTCGAAAAATTTGGCGCAGTGAAGACATCATAAACTTATAGCAAAAAGGCGAATCATTTTCGTCCCAGTTATTAATAAGCAGCGGTGAAAGGTGACGAATGCAACAGATTACTGTGGCAATTTCCGATCAGAATGTTGGAAGGTGCGCTAAGTTTGAGCATTTACTTCAGTACGAACAAGGTATTCAAATACTTGTGAATGCTAAATCGAATGAGGACGATATGATCAGGGACCGTCGACTCATGCCACGTATCAACATTACAGCTGCAGAAGACATGGTGGCCAGGATTTGCCGCCTTAAGCCGCGTGTTCTGTTTGCCAACATAAAGCAGTGTATTGAAGCGGATTGCGCAATGCTGATGACCTTGCGCCATGAATGTCCCGACACTTTAGTGGTTTTGTTGGCCGACGAATCGGTTCAGGAAGAAGATCAGGTCTTGCGCGCTTTGGCAAGCGGGGCGCGCGGTTACCTGGACTTAGAGGCAGAATCATCCAATCTGTCAAAAGCCGTCCGGGTAATCGATCGCGGCGAGGCTTGGGTGCCGCGCAAGATGCTTGGTAAAATCATGGACCAAGTTTCGCAGTGGTGCCAAATAAGTTCAGGAGGCCACCTTGATCCTGCTAGCTAGCCCATTACAGGATACCCTCGCGCGATGGAGGCAGGGATTGCGGGGTGTTTCCCATGACTTGTGCATCGGTAATTTGGATTTGCTCAAGGAAGATATTGAACGGATCAAACCATCGATTCTCCTGCTCGACTATGACTTGCCCAAGTTGGAGTGCTCCAAGGGAGTCGCAACCCTGATGAAATTGAGTCCGGAAACCAAGATCGTTATCTTAAGTAATGCAATTTCTGACGAAACTGAATGGGAATTGTTCAAATCAGGCGTCAAGGGATGTTGCCAAAAAGATGTCGATCCAAAGCTGCTTAAGAATATCGTAAATGCTGTTCGGCACGGCGAGTTGTGGATTCGGAGAACGCTTACCTGCCGCCTGCTGGACGAATTGGGGGCCGTTGCATTAGAAAAAAACCAGATAAAGCAGGCTGCCAGTGATCTGCTCGCAAACCTTACGCAACGTGAGCAGGAAATTGCTACCCTCGTCGGAAACGGCGAGAATAACAAGCAAATTGCGCGACGTCTGGCAATTAGTGAGCGAACGGTGAAGGCACATTTGACAGAGGTTTTTCGTAAGTTGAATATTGAAGATCGACTCAAACTCGCGTTAATCGTAACCGGCTCTTTGGATTCATCTGGCCAGGCACGCTCCAACGCAAACTTACACTTCAAGTAGGCATTTTAGACGTTGAATTACACCGCGTCGGAACTTCATCGTTATGGACGGGAAGCTTTTCCTTGCATCACGTGGATGTTCCTCCTTGCATGGAAGCAATCGTCAGTCGCTTATTCTGTAGCTTGCTCCAGACCGTCTAGTTCAACAGCATTAAGCCCTCCAGATCTATACATAGCGACATAAATATACTGCGCGATCCGATGCGAGTTCGCGCAGTATATTTATGTCGCTATGTCTATCCATCGGTTGCCTGCCGTTTGGGGGGAACTTCTGAATAATTTCGTAACATTCACCATCTAAAATCAAACTATTAGTGTGCCAAGTTCTTGTGGTTGGCCACTAGCAGTTTGTTGAAATTATCATACATGCAGAGAAAAGAGTGAGTTTCCGTGGTCACTTTACCCCTCCCGGTGATCTGAAAATCGACTGTAGGGCTTTCTGAGAGGTCAAAAATTTTCCACATTT
>JBAUUR010000045.1:0-4316 GCA_049582805.1 Gallionellaceae bacterium
GGCAGCTACATGCGCTGCCCAGAATTCCGCTCCCAACTTCATGCCTGCTCCCCCTCAACTTTATTGATGGGGCAAGCATGCCGCTTTGGGATTCAGTTTAATAGGGTGGGGTTAATGCACCGCTTACAATTGAGTAGGTTTAAAACCTTTTACTAAACTTTCATTCCAATCACTTCTATTAGTCGATATTCCCATTCGTGCCATTGCAACATGGTTGCTAACAGCGTCTTTTGAATTCTCAGCAACAACGACACAAATTGGAACTACATCTCCCCCAAGAAATTTAATCAAAGTCTCAAATCGATTTGAATTAGGCGGGCTTTCCACAGTTGATACGAAGTAGTCTCTATCCTTTGAAAAAGAAGTGCCTATACCGTGTGGACTGAGCGATGTTTTTACTTGTCCAAAGCTCATAAAAAAACTCCTTGATAAAGAAGCTGGTTTTTGAAACCATGGCTGCGACTGAAGTGTATCTCGCAAAACCATGAAGCAAAAAGGAACTATTAAATCGATTAACCCGAACCTGGTTTAAGCACAATCTGGTGTATGGCTCGATTAGGCTCGTTGATGTGTCGGGATGACAAGAATTGGGCATCCGGATTTATGAAGTATCCCTTCGCAAACGCTACCCACAAGAAGTTGATACATCGCACCCCGGCCATGAGAACCAATAACAATCATATCAACATTGAGTTTCAATGCTTCCTTCAGAAGAGTCTCTACCGTTGAGCCTTGCACAAGAAGACCTGTCGTATCTAAGCCCGCCTTGCGCAATCGATCGTAAGCGATCTTCTATCGGCGTTATTTACAGCGGCGAGGAATTTTGCAGGGTAATGATTTAACTCAAGGGGCTGGCAATGCCATTCGCCAGGGCAGCAATTCCTCATAATCGTCTGCCGTTCGCGCCAGGGGCAGCGCCCGGAACAATGCGACGAGATAGCGGTAGGTGTCGACGGTGTTCGCCTTGCAGGTTTCAATGAGCGAATAGAGGTTCGCGCTGGCATTGGCACCACCGACGGTATCGGCAAAGAGCCAGTTGCGGCGACCAACCACGAAGGGACGGATCCCGTTCTCGACCGGGTTATTGTCGATCGGCCATGACCCATTCTCGATGAAACGGATCAGCTTGGGCCACTGCCCTTCCATGTAGTGCAACGCCTTCCCCAACAGGCTGTTCGGCGCAACGCTGTGCAAATGGCGATGGAGCAGGTCTTGTATCTTGTCGAGTGCCGGACGGCTGTGCGCGTTGCGCAGTTGCCCGCGCTCGACCGGGGACATCCCCTTGCCACGGCTTTCCACCGCATACAGTTCGGCTATCGCCGCGATGAATTGCGTCGCCGTCTGGTGCGGTCCCCGCACGGCCTTGGGCAGCGCCGCCTCGGCCTCGACGAAGTAGCGCCGGCAATGCGCCCAGCATCCGAGATGCATCAGGCCATGGGTTCGGGCGATTCCGTTGTACACCTCGTAGCCATCGGTCATCAGCGCCACCCCTTCGCGAATTCCAGCATAGAATTCGCTGGCGTGGGTTCCGCCACGGCCCGGTGCATATCCGAATAAGCGCACCGGCGGACCCGTGCCGTTCATCTGTGCCCACAAGTAACTTTTCACCTGTGCCGCCCGCCCGGGTTCCTTCAATACCTGGATCACGGTTTCATCGCCGAACACCAGGTCGGAATCCAGCAGGTGATCGCGCAGTAGATTGATGATCGGCTGCACTGCCTCGCCCACACGTACCACGCTCGCTGCCAACGTATTGCGCGACAGGTCTCCGCCGAAACGTCCCAGCAAAGCAGCCTGGCGGTATAGCGGCAGTGCATCCTGATATTTCGATGTCACCACCCAGGCCAGTGCCCCTTCAGTCAGCAATCCCTTGGGAATGATGCGCGGCTGTGCCGGCGTCACCTTGATGCCCTGGTCGCAACACGGGCAGGCATACTTCACGCGCTGGTGCTGGATCACCCGCACCTGCTGCGGGATGATGTCCAGCTGCTCGCTGGTTTCGACGCCGATCTCCACCAGCGCCGCTCCGTCGTGCGGGCAGGTGCGTTCCGATTCCGGGAGTTCGTGCCGGATCACTTCGCGCGGCAAGGCCGGGTCAAGCGGTTTGCGGCCACGGCTCTTGCGCTGATGCCCGGCAACTTTGATGACCTCGTCGGCTTCATCTTCCGTCGCCGCATGCGTGTCCACTGTCGGCGCCAGCGCCTCGGCCTCGTTGAGAAACAGATCCTTCTGGTCGCTGCCGCGCGCTTCGCTCTTTGCCGCGAACAGCTTGCGCAGGAATGCCTTGAGCCGTTCCTGCAGAAGATCTCGCTCGACCGTGACGACCCGAAGTTCTCCGCGCAGCGTGTCGCGCTCGGCGATGAGCGCATTGAAATCTTCTGTGGGGATCGTCATGTTTGGCATCGCCGGATTAGACTAATGATGCCAACACTTGTTCATCCTGCCCGAAGATATTTTCTGATCGGATGAGGCCGTATCGCAGATAGGTCGATACCCTCCAGCAACCAATGCAATTGCTCCACCGACAGTTCGATCACGGACGATTCCTTCGGCCAGACAAAGCGATCCGCTTCCAATCGTTTCATCAGCAACCAGAACCCGGTGCGATCCCAGAGCAACAGCTTGACCCGATTTCGCCGATGGTTGCTAAAGACATAGACCGCTGCCGCAAACGGATCCAGCCCCAGTGCCTGTTCGACCAGCGTGGCCAGACCGTTGATATTCTTGCGGCCATCCACCGCTTCACGGTGAAGGTATACCTTCAGCCCTTCGTCGAATCGGAACATGGCAATGCACTGAACATATGCAGCATCGACGATAGATCGTCATGACTCGGTTCGCCCAGGTCGATCCTGACGCCGTTTGGAAGTTGCGCCACAATCCGGACAGGACTCGACCTGACGGGTGCTTTCACTTCAATGACCGGCATGAACGTTGACCGTACTGCAACTCCTTTCCCTGCAGTAGTCGTCTTGTCCTCCAAGCCATCATGCTGGCAACGATAATCGTGTATCCATTTGCGCAAAAGATTGGCATTGATCCCATGCTGTAACGCCATGCGTGATACCGAAACCCCGGGCCGCATACTGGCTTCGACCAATTCCCGTTTAGCCTCCCTGTCGTAGCAGCACCGGCCATCTCGTTTATGTCCAACTACCAGCCGCCTGGATAACTCTGTGTCTTTCTCTGTCATAGGTGTCCACCTCCAATATAATGGACACATGCTCGCTCAAATCAATACTCGATTCCAGACACCATCAAAAGATCGCTTACAATCGATCTGCAATCTCCTGTATTTGGCTGTGTTCAACGTGGAATTCCTTTGCACGGGAATCGCGCATCGATTCCGGATCAAAGTCAAATCCTACGAAATCTGGCTCGGGTTCTGCGATATATAGGAGCCACACTTGTGCTGAAAGTGCTTTCGCGATTTCTTCGACCTTATTCACAACCCTTTCTGTAGATTCAGAAAGGTCAACTCCTACCAGAAGCTTCATATCTTCTCTCCGTTACATAGTAAGCCAAGCGCCTAACGGTTTTTAGACTAATCCTCAGGCAAATACTATTGTACATATTGATGGCGTACTATCGCCAAACGGAAGAGTTGGCTGTCCTTCACATCCAGCTACGCGAACGACTGCTTCGCGCCGTACAGCAGATATTCAACGTTCCACATGAGCCGCGGCTTGCCATGGAGGGTAGCGGAAGGGAAATCCGTCGGACTCGATGTGGGTGTTAGGCAACCAGTTGGTGCCGCGGCGCTTAGCTTACGGGTTCTTTAGGAATCTCAAATAGAAGGCTGCAAACACCAAGACAATGCCGATGTTCACTATCAGCCGTTCCCAGAATCGATTCTTAAAGAAAAGTAAATCTACACTAACGACAACGGCTATCAACACCACAACGTAAAGCACGACAGACATGTTCCTTGTCATTTCAATCACCAGTTCAAAAATATCAACAGCCGCTTACCCATGGAGTTGCCGGATTTGCCGCCATATAGCTGACCTTCGCGGACTCCAACCGGGTTAATTATTCAGGTCGCCCGGAAACTGCCATTCGCCAACCATCACTAACAGTTTGTTGAAATTATCGCTCAAGCCGGTCCACCGAAATGAAGGTGAATCGTTAATAGGGGAGGCGAATTGAAACGAAAGCGGGGGCTGCGATGCGCGGAGCGGATGTGACGCAGGAAGGTTTGTTTGTGATGAAGCAGACGGCGGACTATATTCCTGCCGGTCATCCACTGATAGCCATCCGCGAGATACTCAATCAGGCATTGCGTGAGATGGACAGCTTGTTCGAATCGATCTACG
>JBAUUR010000046.1:0-28486 GCA_049582805.1 Gallionellaceae bacterium
GAGCGGGCCGACATTGGGGGAGCCCGGAGCGCAGGCACCGGAATGTACACAGAAGTCTGCCGCTACGCGGCCCCGGATGCCGAGCACCGCGCGACGCCGATGCCGGCTTGCGCAGTAGATTTATGTCGTTATGTATAAAACAGGAACGCGCTGCGGCAATGGGCTGGCGCCATTAGCCACAGTCGCTTGACGATGGTTGATGCGGAAGGAATAGGTTGAGGAGTTTTCATGGGAGCGGAATATACGTCGCAGCACTCGGGGAGTCAATTCATGCGATTTATATCTATATGGCGTTCGCCAAACAAGCTACATCCCACCCATCCGCTTGGCGAACGAAAGCGCATACGCCGGCGAACGGAAGAGCAGGATCGGGTCATTTGTCGGTTCGATGCCGTCGCTCATGACCAGCGGATCAAAATTGATCTTCTCGCATGCGGCTCCCTTCTGCGGCATCGCCGAGAAAATCGTCAGGTATCCGACTATCACTTTGTTCCGGTCCGCGGGCCACGCCAGTGTCGGGTTGTCTTCCGGGTCTCCCGGCTTGCCGATTTCAATCACCATGTTCCAGCGCACCGGCCCTCGCCTGGTCCGCTCGATCAAGTCCTGCTCGAGAAAATCAGGCGGCATGGTCTTGAGTTCAGCATCCGACAAGCGCTTTTCTCCTTCCTGCGGAACAAAACGCCAGCGCACCAGTGTGGTCTGGTTGGCACGATTGACGAACTTGAAAGCATGAATACCGAAATAGGCGCTGTTGGCATAACTCACCGGCGGATTGTTTTTCTCGAGAAAATCCGCCTGTGCCACACTGTCGGGATGGGTTGCCTTGAATGTCTTGATCTTTTCCGGGTCAGGTTTGCCAGTCGCGGGATCGGGCTTCATTGCGATCATCATGTCGAGAAAAGTCTGCGGCTGCGCCGCGCCGAATACCGGCGTGTTCAACATCGTCATATGCTGCAACCCGCCATCAGGCAGCTTGAATTCCAGCGCCATGCCACGCGGGCTTCTTGAAGTATCGGGTGCCGTTGGATTGCCGCCCGCCAGGGAGAAACGCGCCACCACCGGCACCGTCTGGCCGGAGAACAGCGCCGAACGGGAATAGAACGCCGTCAAGTTCTTTCCAACGAACTGACCCACCGCGCACGTGCCCTTGGTATGGTTGCGGCGCTCGCCCGGCGTGACTCCGTACGCATCCTCGATCGCGCTCACCACCTGATCCGGCGTCACCCCGCTCTGCGCCGCCATACCCAGCGGCGTCGCGAGCGCGAATACAACGGCAAGCGACCATTTCCGCATTTTATGCAGACAGAACAGGGACGATATTTTTATGCCGTACGCCGTGAACGTGCGCAAATGTGAAAACAGCCTGACCATGATATTTCTCCTTGACCACCAACTGAATAACCATGACGTTCAATTTACCTGGGTACAATCGCGCATGCTTATCGGCATGTCTTGCGCTGCCGGTGATTGTATCATCCCAAGCATTCAGTCAAAATGCTGGAACGGTTAGCCTCGGCATGGAAGCATCACTTGACCCATGTGAATTATGCAGTAGACGGCTCCGGTGACGAGGTATACGTTTCGCTCAATTCAGCACCGCCAGGTTCACAACAGGTATTGGCAACAATAATTCTCGCAGGCCAAGGCATCAATCAGCTTCCCGCCTCATCTTCGTATCCTCCACCACCCGCAAGAACGCATCGCCATACTTCGCCAGCTTGGCCTGCCCCACCCCGCTGATCTGCGCCAATTCGTCGAGTCTTGCGGGACGGCGTTTTAATATTTCCAGCAGGGTGCTGTCGTGGAAAATCACATAGGGCGGCACGCCTTGCTCGCGGGCGAGTTCCAGACGTTTGGCTTTGAGCGCCTGCCATAGCGGATCTTCGTTGGCTCCGCCAAGCGCATCGCGCAAGTTCGAATCGCGTTTGGCCTTGCCGGATTTTCGTTTGGCCGGTTCGGGGTCGCGCCTTAGCCATACTTCCTGTTCTCCGCGCAGCACCAGGCGCGAGGCTTCGGTCAGCTTCAATCCGCCGTAGGCTTCCATGTCCACGTTAAGCAACCCGGCGGCGGCGAGCTGGCGATAGACGCTGCTCCATTGCGCTTGCGCAAGTCCCTTGCCGATGCCGAAGGTGCTGAGTTGCTGGTGGCGGAATTGTTCGACCTTTGCGGTTTCCCTGCCGAGCAGCACGTCGATCAGGTGGGCGACGCCGAAGCGCTGGCCGGTGCGATAGACACAGGACAGCGCCATCTGGGCAGCCTGGGTCGCATCCCATGTATCCACGGGTGAAAGACAATTGTCGCACTGGCCGCAGTTGCCCGGATGCTCCTCGCCGAAGTAGCGCAGGATGGTCTGGTGGCGGCAGGCGGTGGATTCACAGAAACCGAGCAGCGCATCGAGCTTCTGCAGTTCCACGCGCTTGCGTTCCTCGGGCGCATCGCCGGACAGCAGCATCTGGCGCATGGACACCACATCACCCAGACCGTAAGCCATCCAGGCATCTGCGGGCAGGCCGTCGCGCCCGGCGCGGCCGGTTTCCTGGTAGTAGCCTTCCATGCTCCTGGGCAGGTCGAGGTGCGCAACGAAGCGTACGTTGGGCTTGTCGATGCCCATGCCGAACGCGACCGTGGCAACCATGATCACGCCTTCCTCGCGCAGGAACCGCTTCTGATTTTTGTTGCGCGTGGCGGCATCCAGCCCGGCGTGATAGGGCAACGCATCCCAGCCCTGTTCCTTCAGCCACGCGGCGGTCTCCTCGACTCGTCTGCGCGACAGGCAATACACGATGCCCGCATCATTGGGATGCTCGGTTTCGAGGAACGCCTGCAACTGTTGCCGCGCATTATTCTTCTGCGTGACGCGGTAGCGGATGTTGGGCCGGTCGAAGCTGGAGACGAATTGGCTCGCCTGTTCCAGCGCCAGCCGCTCGACGATCTCGCGCCGCGTCGGCGCATCCGCCGTGGCGGTCAGCGCGATGCGCGGCACATCGGGGAAGCGCCCGTGCAATACGGTCAGCGCGCGGTATTCGGGGCGGAAGTCGTGTCCCCATTGCGAGACGCAATGCGCTTCGTCGATGGCGAACAGGGCCAGCCCGCCGCCCTCTTGCAAGCGCTCCAGCAGGTCGAGAAAACTGTCCATCATCAGGCGTTCCGGCGCGACATACAGCAGCTTCAACTCGCCGCGCAGCAGGCGCCCCGTCACCTCGCGCGCCGCATCCGCATCCAGGCTGGAGTTCAGGAATGCAGCCTGCACGCCAAGCTGCTTCAGCGCGTCCACCTGATCCTGCATCAGCGCGATCAGCGGCGACACCACGATGCCGGTGCCTTGCCTGAGCAACGAAGGAATCTGATAGCACAGCGACTTGCCGCCGCCGGTCGGCATCAGCACCAGCGCGTCGCCGCCCGCCGCAACGTGCTCTACGACGGCCTGCTGTTTCCCGCGAAAGCTTTCGTAGCCGAACACCTTGCGGAGGATTTGTTGAGGAGAAGATGGGTTCATGAGTAAAAGGTATCACACCAGCAGCCATCCCGTCCCTGCCGGGTTGACAGGTTGCGGCCAGAGTACCGCCCAATCCGCAAACCATGTTGCGGTGATATGATGTGCTTGAAAATAATTCATTCAGCGAGGGCCGTTTAATGAGCATCCGCACCATTCCCACCCAGCCATTTCCCGACCAGAAGCCCGGCACGTCAGGCCTGCGCAAGAAAGTCCCGGTATTCCAGCAGCCGCACTATCTGGAAAATTTCGTGCAGTCCATTTTCGATTCGATTGCGGCGCCGAAAAATGCGACGCTGGTGCTGGGCGGCGATGGGCGCTACTACAACCGTACGGCGATCCAGATCATCCTGAAGATGGCTGCTGCCAACGGTTTCGGCAGGGTGCTGGTGGGGCGCGGCGGCATACTCTCCACGCCCGCCGCATCCTGCGTGATCCGCAAATACCAGACCTTCGGTGGCATCATCCTCTCCGCCAGCCACAATCCCGGCGGGCCGGACGGCGATTTCGGCATCAAGTACAACAGCAGCAACGGCGGTCCCGCCACCGAGACGGTCACCGAGGCGATCTTCGCCAGGAGCAAGACCATAGTCGAGTACCGCATCCTCGATGCCGCCGACATAGCGCTGGATGAAACCGGCACAAGCACGCTGGGCAGCATGCAGGTCGAGGTGATCGACCCGGTCCGCGACTACGCGGAACTGATGGAGTCGCTGTTCGACTTCAGCGAGATCCGCAACTTGTTAGCTAACGGCTTCCGCATCAAGTTCGATGCCATGCATGCGGTAAACGGACCGTATGCTCGGGAGATACTGGAACACCGCCTGAGTGCGCCAGCGGACAGCGTGATGAATGCCGTGCCGCTGGAGGATTTCGGCGGCGGCCATCCCGATCCCAACCTGACTTACGCGCATGAACTGGTAGAGATCATGTACGGCGACGACGCGCCGGATTTCGGCGCGGCCTCGGACGGCGACGGCGACCGCAACATGATTCTGGGCAAGCATTTCTTTGTCACGCCCTCCGACAGCCTCGCGCTGCTCGCTGCCAACGCCACGCTGGCGCCGGGCTACAAACAAGGATTGGCGGGCATCGCGCGCTCGATGCCGACCAGCGCAGCGGCGGATCGCGTGGCAAGGGCGCTGGACATCCCCTGCTTCGAGACACCCACCGGATGGAAATTCTTCGGCAACCTGATGGATGCGGGCCGCGTCACGCTGTGTGGCGAGGAGAGTTTTGGCACTGGTTCCAGCCATGTACGCGAAAAAGACGGCCTGTGGGCGGTGCTGTTCTGGCTCAACATACTCGCGGTGCGCAGGCAATCGGTGGAAAGCATCGTGCGCGAACACTGGGCGAAATATGGCCGCAACTTCTACTCGCGTTACGACTACGAAGGCCTGCCGACCGAAGCGGCAAATGGCGTGATGCAGCACCTGAAAGATAATTTCGCTGCGCTGACCGGGACGAAGTTCGGCGGGTACACCGTGAAGCTGTGCGACGACTTCAGCTACACCGACCCGGTGGACGGCAGTGTCAGCAAAGGCCAGGGCATACGCGTCATCTTCACCGACGGCTCGCGCATCATCTTCCGCCTGTCCGGCACCGGCACCGAAGGCGCGACGCTTCGCGTGTATCTGGAAGCATTCGAGGCCGACGCATCGCGCCACCATCTCGATGCGCAGGTGGCGCTGGCCGAATTGATCGGGATCGCGCTGCAGGTTTCGGAATTGAAACAGCGCACGGGACGAGAAAAGCCGACCGTCATTACCTGACGCAGGCAAAACAGACGATAGGGGCGGCGGAAGTTATCTGCCGCACAGCGGAATCATCCCTTGATGATATAAAACTCGAATTCGCCGGAAGCGATTTCTACGGTTTCGGCCAGATGCATATGGGTCGCTGCAGCCCAGCCGACTATATCGGACTTGATTCCCGGGCAATTGCTGACCAGTTTCAATATTTGTCCGGACTGCATTCCGTTCAGCAGCTTCTTGGCTTCAACGATGGGTCCCGGACAGGCCACACCACGGATATCCAGTACGACATTCGCCTTGCGTTCTGCGCCATGTCCCTTCTGGATGTAGTACCCGGTACCGCCCCCCGGGATTTTTTCGGCCTGCAACACCGAATTGCCGGTCTGTTTCGCCCAGGCATACAAATCATCTTTCGTTCCGGGACAATCGGAAATAAGCAGCATCACCTGCCCGGATTCCAGATCGTCCACGATCCGCTTCGCTCCAAGCAGGGGTGCCGGGCAGGACAACCCTTTCATATCGAGCGTCACATTGGCAGTCTTCATTTCAATCCCTCAAGTTGTACTGTCTAATATCCGCCCTTGCCCAGCGGTTGCGGCAAACCGGCGACTTTGGCACCCTGCTTGGCCGGCCCCATCGGGAACAGGTCATACACCGCCTTGCTGTCCGCTTCCGGCCAGAATTCCTGGATATCCTTCAGCATATTGCGGAAATTCGGCGTATGCCCATGCTCGCGGTACTGGTCTCGCAGATAATTTATGACCTCCCAATGCTTCGGTGTCAACTGTATTCCTTCCGCCGCCGCAATGACCTTGACGGTTTCATCATTGTAATCAGCCTCCAGCAAAAATCCCTCGCCATCGGTTTCCAGTTCTGCCCCTGCAACTGTATATGTCATCATGGCTCTCCTTTACATCGAAAACAAATATCAACCCAAACCGGATATAGCCTTGTACTGGATAAAAATCCCGCAACCGAAACGGCGATTGCCGCCCAGCCCTCCATATTGCAATTGCAGCGAGGCATCCGGCTTGAGGTCATGCAACACGAGGCTGTAACCGCTTATTTTCTGTCTTGCGTCATTGATGCTCGCGCGCTTGCCGCAGATCCATTTGCAGGCTATGCCCATTTCATCCAGTTCTCCGGCAACGCCTTCGAGAAACACGTCTTCCTGTTCCGCACCCTCCACCAGATGGGCATGCAGCGTGGTGCAAGGTTGAAGTATGCGTTCCTTGGCTGCGCCCACCTGTAGCGAGCCGGTTTCAAGTTTGATCTGCTGCCCGGAAAGCATCGCGGATTTTCCGGCCAGAGCGGCCGGCAAACGCAGCATGAGCTTTGCGCGCTGCGGCAACAGCATGCCGCCGCCTGTTGCGCCGCGTATCGGGTGTATTCCCGCCGACTCCTCGGCTTCCAGCCACGGCAGGCATCGCACCAGTTCCAGCCATAGCGCGAACTGGTAACCCGCCGGAAGATGATTTCCGTTCAGGTCGAATGAAACATCCATCATTTCCGGAACTTTATTTTCCACCTGCACCCGTCTCCTGTGCCGCAGCCCAGCGCCCCATCGCCTCGCTCCAATGGCGCGCCGTCACCGGGTCAATGTCAAAGATAGTAAAGCGTTTGCCTTCGCGTATACGAATGCGCATCATGCTCATCCCGCCTTCCGCGTAATCGATCTGCTGCAACTCGACCTCCTGCCCTCCCAGCGGCATCCTGAACCTTTCCAGTATCCTGATCTGCGTCATTTCCGTCGTTCTCCAAGTCTCATATTGAGCGCAATACCGGCCATTTGCGTCTATAGCCTATACAGGGGAAGATAAAATAACACCATTAGGACTACTTACCCCCCCATTCGGGTTATTTAACATACCGGATAGATGAGTCAATATACTGTTAAATTAGAATTTGCTGAATTGCTATTGGGGTCGCGCCGATTCAGTAAACTTATCCCGATTGCGCCGGGCAGTTTGTTTTGCGCACCAGCGCGCAGGAACCGGACGAAATGTTACGAAAGGAATGACCATGGCTAAGAAGCTGCATGATACACCGAATCTGGATCAGCTTGAGAGCGGTCCGTGGCCCAGTTTTGTTACCGGCATCAAACGCCTGGCAGAGGATAGCAATATGGCGGTTGATTTGCTCGGACAACTGGAAACCTCCTACCAGACGAAGAAGGGTTACTGGAAGGGTGGTACGGTAGGCGTATTCGGTTACGGCGGCGGTATTATTCCGCGCTTCACCGAGCTCAAGAACGAAAACGGCGAGCCCGTATACAAGGACGCCGCAGAATTCCACACCCTGCGTGTCATGCCACCAGCCGGCATGCACTACAACACCGAAGTGCTGCGGAATATGTGCGACATCTGGGAAAAACACGGCTCCGGCCTGATCGCCTTCCACGGCCAGTCCGGCGACATCATGTTCCAGGGTGCGACCACGGAAAACGTGCAGAAGGCCTTTGACGAGATCAACGAACTGGGCTTCGATCTTGGCGGCGCGGGTCCCGCCGTGCGCACCTCAATGTCATGCGTCGGCCATGCGCGCTGCGAGCAGTCCTGCTACGACGAAGCGAAGGCGCATCGCACCGTGCTCAACACCTTCCTCGACGACATCCACCGCCCTTCCCTGCCCTACAAGTTCAAGTTCAAGTTTTCCGGCTGCCCCAACGACTGCATGAACTCGATCCAGCGCGCCGACATGGCTGTGATCGGAACCTGGCGTGACAATATCCGCACCGATGAGGAACTGGCCAAAAAATGGTTCGCCAAGCACGGCATGGACGAACTGGTGAACGACGTGGTGGCGCGCTGCCCGACCAAGACCTTCCAGCTCAAGCAGATCAAGGATGTCAAGAAGGGAGACAGCATTTCCAGCGTCGCCATCAATGACACGCATGCCATCCAGATAGACAACCATGACTGCGTGCGCTGCATGCACTGTATCAACGTGATGACCGGCGCCCTGGCGCCCGGCAAGGACAAAGGCGCGACCGTGCTGGTCGGCGGCAAGCGCACGCTGAAGATCGGCGACCTGATGGGCACCGTGGTGGTTCCCTTCATGAAGCTCGACACCGATGAAGACATGGAAAAACTGGTCGACCTCGGCCAGCGCATCATTGATTTCTTCGCCGAAAACGCACTGGAACACGAGCGCACCGGCGAAATGATCGAGCGCATCGGCCTGGTCAACTTCCTCGACGCCTTGGGCATAGAGGTTGATCCGAACATGGTTGCTTCGCCGCGCATGAACCCCTACGTCCGCACCGACGGCTGGGACGAGGAAGTCGCCAAGATCGACGCCCAGAAAACCAAAAAACAGCAGCAAGCTGCCTGAGGAGAAACACAATGGCCCAACCACAAATGCGCCGTGCAATCGAGAGTGGCGTACCTGACAACAAGCAGTACCTGCATCCGCTGCTCGCAAAGAACTACGGCAACTGGAGATACCATGACCGCCCGCGTCCCGGGGTGCTGCACCATGTGTCGCACAGCGGCGATGAAGTATGGTCGGTGCGTGCCGGCACCCAGCGCCAGATGGACGTTTACACCATCCGCAAGTTGTGCGACATCGCCGACCAGTTCGCCGAAGGTCACGTCCGCTTCACCATCCGCTCCAATATCGAATTCATGGTATCCGAAGAGGCCAAGGTCGCTCCGTTGATCGCCGAACTCGAAAAGAACGGTTTCCCGGTCGGCGGCACCGGCAACTCGATTTCGATGATCGCCCACACCCAGGGCTGGCTGCACTGCGACATCCCCGGCACCGACGCCTCCGGCGTCGTCAAGTCGCTGATGGATGATCTGATCGAAGAATTCAGGCACGAACAAATGCCCAACCGCGTGCACCTGTCCACCTCCTGCTGCGAGATCAATTGCGGCGGGCAGGCTGACCTCGCCATTATCGTGCAGCACACCAAGCCGCCGAAGATCAACCACGACCTCGTCGCCAACGTGTGCGAACGTCCGGCAGTCGTGGCGCGCTGCCCGGTGGCGGCGATCCGTCCGGCAATGGTGAACGGCAAGCCCTCGCTGGAAATCGACGAGAGCAAATGCATGTGCTGTGGGGCCTGCTACCCGCCCTGCCCGCCGATGCAGATCAACGACCCGGAATTTTCCAAGCTCGCCATCTGGGTGGGCGGCAAGAATTCCAATGCGCGCGGCAAGCCGACCTTCATGAAGATGGTCGCCTCCGGCATCCCGAACAATCCGCCGCGCTGGATCGAGGCCGGAGAAATCGTGAAAAAAATACTGTACACCTACAAGGAAGACGCCCGTCCCTGGGAACGCATGTCCGACTGGATCGAGCGCATCGGCTGGCCGCACTTCTTCGAGAAGACCGAATTGCCGTTCACCAAGTATCTGATTGACGACTGGAGAGGCTCGCGCGCCACCCTCAATGCCTCGACGCATATCCGTTTCTGACAACGTTCCTTCCCCCTTGCACCCCGCAAGGAGTAGGTCGTGGTTGTAAAGCCGCTGAAGCGGCAACAACCACGCACCAGGGGGAAGGTTAGGATAGGGGCAGAAACGTCGCGGGAATGCAGAGCTTCTACCCCCTCCCTAGCCCTCCCCCTGCACTGGGGAGGGGACAGGAAAGCAGTATGATCAGAGTGTTCGTCATAAATGTCATTTTACTAGGATGCCCAAAATGAAATTAGGCATAGTCATCAACGAAGGGCCCTACCAGCACCAGGCAAGCGATTCCGCTTACCTGTTCTGCAAGGCGGCGCTGGAAAAAGGTCACGAGATTTTTCGCGTATTCTTCTATCACGACGGCGTGAACAACGCCACGCGCCTGACCGAGCCGCCGCAGGATGATCGCAACATCGTGGCGCGCTGGAGCAAGCTGGCGGATGAGCACAAGGTCGATCTGGTGGTTTGCGTCGCGGCGGCACTGCGCCGCGGCATCAAGGACGAGAACCTGGCGCCGGGATTCCGCATCTCCGGACTCGGGCAACTGGTCGAGGCCGGCATCCAGGCCGACCGCATGGTCACTTTCGGCGATTAGGGAACATCATGAGCGATATCAAGAAATTCATGTTCGTCAACCGCAAGGCGCCCTACGGCACGATCTACGCGCTCGAGTCGCTGGAAGTTGTGTTGATCACTGCCGCCTTCGACCAGGATGTGTCACTGGCATTCATTGACGATGGGGTTTATCAGTTGAAAAAGGGCCAGCAGACCAAGGGCATCGAGACGAAGAATTTCTCGCCGACCTATCGCGCGCTGGAAGGCTACGACGTCGAGAAGCTGTATGTCGAGCAGGAATCGCTCGCAGCGCGCGGCCTCAGTGAAGAAGACCTGCTGGTCGATGTCACCGTGCTCGACAGCAAGGCAATGGGAGAATTAATGACGCACCAGGACGTGGTTTTAAGCTTCTAAACGAGGGAAAAAAAGCATGTTGCACATCATCAACAAATCGCCGCTCAGCAACAACTCGCTTGATTCCTGCCTGCGCGTTGCGGATGTGGGCGATATCCTGCTGATTGAGGACGCGGTGTATGCGGCAACCCTGGGCAGCGCCAGCGAAGGCAAGGTGCTCGAGGCGATGAACCGGTTCAAGGTTCATGTGCTGCTGCCCGATCTCGAAGCGCGCGGACTTTCCGATCGTGTAATCGATGGGATTGCAACAGTGGATTACGGCGGATTCGTTGACCTCGTTGCCAACAACCAGAATTGCCAGTCATGGCTGTAACACATTCTATAAACAAACAGGAGAACTAGCATGGCCAGCATTGAAGTGAACGGCAAGTCCTACGAAACCGACGAGGAAGGTTATCTGGTGAACCTCGCCGAGTGGAACAAGGATGTCGCCGACTACATCGCCAAGAGCGAAAACGTGAACATGACCGACAACCACTGGGAAGTCGTCAATTTCCTGCGCGAGTATTATGAAGAATACCAGATCGCTCCGGCGGTGCGTGTGCTGACCAAGGCGATCGGCAAGAAGTTCGGTGCGGAGAAAGGCAACAGCCAGTACCTTTACGATCTGTTCCCTTACGGCCCGGCCAAGCAGGCATGCAAGATCGCCGGCTTGCCAAAACCCACCGGTTGCGTCTGATTCAGGTATCGGAAAACAGGAATCAGGTATCAGTAACAATCGCCGTTTGGATTTTATGATTCCTGATCCCTGATACCTGGCTACTGACAATGAGCACGCTTTTCACCCTGTTGTTCTACTTCGCGTCTGCGCTGTTCGCGCTGGGACTCGGGTACCGGATTTATGACTATTCCCGGACTCCCGCACCGCTGAAAATTCCGACCACCCCGGCGCCAACCACCACAGGCGGCGTGGTGTTGCGCATGGCACGCGAAGTCGTGCTGTTTGAAAGCCTGTTCAAGGCCAACCTGTGGACCTGGGCTGCGGGCTGGGTGTTCCATGTCAGCCTGGCGCTGGTGCTGCTGCGCCACCTGCGCTATTTCACCGACTGGGCGTGGGTCGGGATGATCCAGCCATTTGGCATCTATGCCGGCTTTTCCATGGTGCTCGCGCTGCTGGGCCTGTGGGCGCGGCGCATCTTCGTCGAACGCATCCGCTATATCTCGACGCCGTCGGATCATCTGATGCTGGTGCTGCTGCTGCTGATCGCTGTTTCCGGTCTGTCCATGAAATTCATCTCCCATACCGACATTATCTCGGTCAAGAATTTCTTTCAGGGCCTGATGCAATTCAACTGGCAACCGCTGCCGTCTGGCGGCGTGCTATATCTGCATCTGGGGCTGGTCGCAGCACTGCTGATCATCTTCCCGTTCAGCAAACTGCTGCACGCGCCGGGCGTGTTCTTTTCGCCCTCCCGCAACCAGGTCGACGACCCGCGCGAAAAACGCCACCTTTCGGCTTGGGCGGCCGAGTTGGAGAAATAATTTATGAACGCCCCTGAAAATCGTCGCGAGCAAGCCAGAGTGCAAGGAGCCGCGCAGTGAATGACGAGACATACCAAATGGGTAGGCGAGGAATGAACGAGCACGTGACGCAGCAGTCTGGCTGCGCAGTAGATTTGCAGGGGTGTTCACATGGCCGCTGAGATCACCGCCCCCGCCTTCCGCGTAATACCGATCATCCCGGACTTGCGCCCCGGCGCAATGGAAGGATTGAAACCATTCATCGCCAATGAAAAGATCCAGGATGCGCTGGGCTTCCCCGGCAAGGTGGCCGATAACTGGCAGGAGACTCACGATGCGGTCATCGCCAAGATGGGTGAATTGCTCACGAAGTACCGCTCGATCAAGGTCTTTCTCGATGCCTGCGTGCATTGCGGCGCCTGTTCCGACAAATGCCATTATTTCATCGGCACACAAGACCCGAAAAACATGCCGGTGGCGCGCCAGGACTTGCTGCGCAGCGTCTATCGCCGCTATTTCACTCTGCCCGGCAAGCTGTTCCCCAAACTGGTCGGCGCACGCGATCTGACGCGCAACGTACTGGACGAGTGGTACAGCTATTTCCATCAATGCTCGGAATGCCGCCGCTGTTCGGTGTTCTGCCCGTATGGCATCGACACCGCCGAGATCACCATGGCCGCGCGGGAAATTCTCGATTCGGTCGGCTACGGCCAGAAGTATTCGAACGAGATCATCGGCAAGGTGCATGTCATCGGCAACAACCTCGGTTTGCCCGGGCCGGCGCTGAAAAACACCATGGAAGGACTGGAAGAAGACGTCAAGGAAGATACCGGAGTCGACGTGCGTTTTCCGATCGACGTCAAGGGCGCCGAAGTGCTGCTGATCACGCCGTCCGCCGACTTTTTCGCCGAACCGCACATCGATAGCCTGATCGGCTATGCCAAGGTATTCCATGCCGCAGGGGTCAGCTGGACGTTGTCCTCGATGTCGTCCGAAGCGGCCAACTTCGGCCTGTTCATCGGCAACTACGAACAGATGCGCAAGGTTGCCCTGCGCATCCGCCAGGCCGCGCTCGACCTCGGCGTGAAGCGCATCATCGTCGGCGAATGCGGACATGCCTGGCGCGTCGCCTACAGCTTCTGGAACACCCTGGCCGGGATCGGCGCCGGCGCCGATGACCCCTACGCCTTGATGATCCAGAAGCAGCTCGACCCGCGCCACAAGCAGCCGACACACATCTGCGAATATACCTGGGACCTGATCGAACGCAATGCGCTCAAGCTGGACAAGACCGCCAACGACCATCTGGTCATCACCTTCCATGACTCGTGCAACGTGGCGCGCGCTTCGCGCATGGGCGACCTGCCGGGCGGCCAGTTCGAGATCCCGCGCAATATCATCAAGGCGGTGGCCAACCATTTCGTCGAAATGTCGGAAGCGACCACGCGCGAAAAAACCTTCTGCTGCGGCGGCGGCGGCGGCCTGCTGACGGATGATTTGCTGGACCTGCGCGTGAAAGGCGCGCTGCCGCGCATGGAAGCCCTGAAAGAAGTAGTGGACAGCCATGGCGTCAATTTCCTCGCGGCCATCTGCGCGATCTGCAAGACCCAGTTCAGCAAGGTTCTGCCCTACTATGGTTACAACATGCGCATGGTGGGCGGCGTGCATCAATTGGTCAGCAACGCAATCCAATTAGGCGACAAATAGGAGATAGAGGATGTCAACTACTGTACAAGAAACCAAACTGAACTTCCGCCGTTACAAGGATGGTGACAGCAAAGTCCATTCCTTGCGCGAACAGATATTCCAGTCGAGCTATACGCATAAATGCCCGACCTACATCCAGTCCACGGCGCCGTGCCAGGGCAGCTGCCCGGCGGGCGAGGATATCCGTGGCTACCTGAACATCGTGCGCGGCATCGAGAAACCGCCGGTCGGCGCCGACGGCAAGCCCGCGATGTCCTGGCAGGAATATGCCTGGCGCAGGCTGACCGAAGCCAACCCCTTCCCCTCGGTGATGGGACGCGTCTGTCCGGCCCCGTGCGAAACCGGCTGCAACCGCAACGCGCTGGAAGACCATGTCGGCATCAACTCGGTCGAGCACTTTCTCGGCGAGTACGCCATCGCCAATAACCTGCAGTTCAACAAGCCGGCGACAGTCACCGGCAAAAAAGTGGCGATCATCGGCGGCGGTCCTGCCGGACTGGCCTGCGCCTACCAGCTGGCGCTGAAGGGGCACGAGGTCACCGTGTTTGACGAACACGAATATCTGGGCGGCATGATGCGCTACGGCATTCCCGGCTTCCGCACGCCGCGCCATATTCTGGACGCGGAAATCCATCGCATCGTCGATCTCGGCGTCAAGACGCGCCTGAAGTGCCATATCGGCAAGGACATCACGATGGAACAGATCCGCAAGGATTTCGACGCCGTGTTCCTCGGCATGGGCGCGCAAGCCGGGCGCGCATTGCCGATTGCCGATGCCGAAGCACCCAACGTCGTGACCGCTACCGCGTTCCTGCGCGCCTTCAACGACGGGCGTTTGCAGCATGTCGGCAAACGCGTGGTGGTGGTCGGCGGCGGCGACACCTCGATCGACGTGGCCACGGTGGCACGGCGGCTGGGCCATATCGAGCATGCCAAACCGACCGATGCCGAACTCGCCATCGCCGGCCAACTGGCGCAAGACGTTGCAGACATTTCAGCCAAACAGGGCGCAGATGTCGTTCTTACTTCCATCTTCCCGATCGACAAGATGCAGGCCAACAAACATGAGATTGAGCAGGCAATGTCTGAAGGCATCGCGATACGCGGCGGACTGGTTCCCGTCGGCCTCGTCCGGGATGCCAATGGTCGCGCAACCGCGCTGCGCGTGGCGGAATGCGAAGCAAAATTCGTAGGCGGCAAGCTGGAAATCAAGCAGAAGGAAAACAGCGAACAGGACCTGCCCGCCGACCTGATCGTTTCGGCCATCGGCCAGGCTGTGGACTTCACCGGCCTGGAAGAATTCGACAACGGCCGCGGCGCGATCGCAGCCGACAAGAATTACCAGGTTGCCGGCAAGCCGGGCACCTTTGTCGGCGGCGACGTGATCCGTCCGCACCTGCTCACCACCGCTATCGGCCACGGCGCGATCGCGGCGGAAGGCATCGAGCGCTTCCTCGCCGGAGAAGAACTGGACAAGCGGCCCAAGATAGATGTGCACCAGTTCGACCTGTTGCGCAAGATGACGGAAAAGGGTTTGCAGATAAACGAAACCCATGAACCGATTCGCGGAACCTGCGATGCCAATGTGGCCGTCCACAACTTTGACAACCGCTCCAGCCGTTACGTCATTCCGCACGAGGAGCTGTTCCTCGGCCATTTTTCCTACACAGTGCGCAAACAGCGCGGTGTCATCACGCTGGATGAGAAAACCGCCCTGGGCAATTTCGAGGAGCGCCTGCACACCTTGAGCGAAGCCGATGCCGTGGCCGAAGCCAAGCGCTGCATGAGTTGCGGCATGTGCTTCGAGTGCGACAACTGTGTGGTGTATTGCCCGCAGGTTGCCGTGTTCCGCGTGCCCAAGTCGAAATCAACGACGGGGCGTTATGTGGATACCGACTATGACAAATGCATCGGGTGCCACATCTGCAAGGATGTGTGTCCGACGGGATACATCCAGATGGGGCTGGGCGAATGATTGTAGGGTGGATAAAGCGCGTAGCGCGTATCCACCAATCTCGAAGGTGGATACGGCCTTCGGCCTTTATCCACCCTACATGGAATGTTGATTTTGAATTACGTCCAAGACTCACATGAAATTCTTGCTGCTCATCCTGCTTGCCATCTCACCCGCATGGGCGGGCGGAGATATCGGCCCCAAGCTCGATATCGGCAAGGGCGGGCACTGCGTGGCGGACCCGAAATTCATGCGCACCAATCACATGGTGATGCTCATGCGCCAGCGCGATGACACCGTGCGGCTGGGAATCCGGGGCGGCAAGTACAGCCTCGCCGGCTGCGTCGAATGCCACGCCAGCAAGAAGAACAACAGCGTGCTCGGCAGCAGCGAGAATTTCTGCCAGGGCTGTCATGAATATGCCAAGGTCAAGATCGATTGTTTTGAGTGCCATTCGAGCAAGCGCAAAGTGATCACGGAGGCGGCGCAATGAGTGAAGTGGATATCGACCGCAGGAATTTTCTCGGCAAGACATCCGCCGCGATTGCCGGCATCGCCATCGCGCCCGGATTACTGCTGTTCGATTTCGCCCATGGCCGTCCGCTCGGCGAACCGGCTTCCAGCGCGGTGCGCTGGGGCATGCTGATCGACACCACGCAATGCGCAGAAGGCTGTGACGAGTGCGTCACCGCCTGCAGCAAGGAGAATGGCTGGCCCGCCGCCAAGACGCCGACCGATGTGCAGTGGATACGCAAGGTGGAATTGAAGCAGGTGTCCAGCGGACGACAGATCTCGCTGCCGATGATGTGCCAGCATTGCGCCGATCCGCCCTGCGTCGAAGTCTGCCCGACCAATGCCTCGTTCAAGCGCGCGGACGGCATCGTGCTGGTGGACAAGCACCGCTGCATCGGCTGCCGCTACTGCATGATGGCCTGCCCGTACAAGGCGCGCTCCTTCGTGCATGAACCCGTGATCGATCACGATTCCTATATGCCGCGCGGCCAGGGCACGGTCGAAAGCTGCACGCTGTGCGTGCATCGCGTGGATCGCGACGAACAGCCGGCCTGCGCGGAAGCCTGCGCCAAAGCCGGTCACCGCGCCCTCCTGTTCGGTGACCTGAATGATCCCAAGAGCGAGATCAGCCAGCGCATCAGCAGCGTTGCCACATCGAAACTGCGCGCCGATCTCGGCCTGGATCCCGGTTTTTCATTCGTGGGCCTGTGATGAAAAAAATCCTTGCCCAAACGGAAACGCTCTCCTTCTACACGCTTGTCGCGTTCGGTGCGCTCATTGTCGCCGCAGGACTTGCTGCCGAGTACTACATTGAAGAGCATGGCCATGTCGTCACCGGCATGAACAACCAGGTCGTCTGGGGCATGCCTCACGTGTTCGCAATCTTCATGATCGTCGCGGCTTCCGGCGTTCTCAACATTGCCTCCATCGGTTCCGTGTTCGGCAAAGCCGTGTACAAGGGGCGCGCGCCTCTAGCCGGTATGCTGTCGATTGCGCTGCTGGCGGGCGGACTGTTCGTGCTCATGCTGGACCTGGGCCGTCCCGACCGCATCATCGTCGCCGCCACCAATTTCAACCCGACCTCGGTGTTTGCGTGGAACATCCTGCTGTACAGCGGACTGTTCACGCTGGTCGCGCTGTATATGTGGTCCCTGCTGGAACGGCGCATGAACCGCTGGATCAAGCCCTTCGGCCTGGCCGTGTTCACCTGGCGCATCATCCTGACCACCGGCACCGGGCTGATCTTCGCCTTCCTGGTCGCGCGCCAGGCTTACGCCTCGGCAATTTTGCCGCCAATGTTCCTGGTCATGTCCTTCGCCTGGGGACTGGCAGTATTCCATGTCGTGCAGTCGGCGATGTATAGCTGGAACGGCAAAACACAGGATCCGGTGATACTGAACCGGATGAAAAATCTTCTTGGCATTTTCGTGCTCGGCACACTTTATCTGGTCGCGGTTTACCACCTGACCAACCTGTATTTCGCAAAGCAAACCACTTTCGAGCATTTCATCCTAGTGTCTGGCGGAATCTACCCCGCGCTGTTCTGGGGCGGATATGTGGTGCTCGGCAGCCTGCTGCCGCTGGCGCTGATCTACTACCCCGGCAGGGGCCGTACCGGAAGCGTGGTTGCCGCCTCGCTGCTGGTGATACTCGGCAGCTTCACCCTGCTCTATGTATTCATTATCGGCGGCCAGGCCTTTCCGCTTTCGATCTTCCCCGGCTATGAAGTAAGCAGCAGTTTTGGCGATGGACAAATCGCAAGCTACACCCCTTCCCTTCCTGAATTCCTGCTGGGCTTCGGTGGCATCGCCATCGCGTTCCTGATCACCATAATTGGCGTGCGGGTGATTGATTCACTCCTGCCGCACGACGTCGAGAACAAGCATCATAGGGAAAGTGACTGATGCACCGGATGCTGATCTCCGCCGCGCACAAGTCTTCCGGCAAAACCACGGTCAGCATCGGCCTGTGCGCAGCATTGCGAATGCGCGGGCATTCGGTCCAGCCGTACAAGAAAGGGCCGGACTACATCGATCCGATGTGGCTGTCGCTGGCTTGCGGGCGCGCCTGCCGCAACCTTGACCTGTACCTGATGGAACGCGACGAAGTCGTCTCCACCTTTGAGCGCAACAGCTCGGCAATCAACCTGGTCGAGGGCAACAAGGGGCTGTATGACGGCCTTGCGCTCGACGGCAGCAACAGCAATGCAGCACTGGCCAATCTGCTCGACCTGCCGGTGGTATTGGTCATCGATGCGCGCGGCATGACGCGCGGCATCGTGCCGCTGATCCTCGGTTACCAGGCATTCGACCGCGACATCCATATCGCCGGGGTGATCCTCAATAATCTCGGCGGCAGCCGGCATGAGGCCAAGCTGCGCGAAGTCATCGAACATTACACCGACGTTCCGGTGCTCGGCGCGATCCAGCATGATGAGCGGCTGGAAATAGTCGAGCGTCATCTGGGCCTGATGCCGAGCAACGAATCCGGCGAAGCGGCAAATCGCATCCGCCAGATCGGGGAAGCGATCAGCGAGCAGGTCGATCTCGACAAGCTGCTGATCATCACTGCCAAAACTGGAATCAAAGCATCCTCTCCCCCTCTGCAAGAGGGAAGGAACAAGTACGGCGCATTTGTGCAATCCGAGATCAGCACCTTTCCCCGGGCCGACCGGATACGCATCGGCATCGCGCGCGACCGGGCATTCGGTTTCTACTATGCCGATGACCTGGATGCCCTGTCTGCCGCCGGTGCCGAACTGGTGCCATTCGACACACTGAATGACGCACATCTGCCTGATATCGATGCGCTCTACATCGGCGGCGGATTCCCGGAAATGTGCGCCCGTGAACTGGAAGCCAACACAACGCTGCGCGCCGAAATCAAACACGCCATCGAATCCGGCATGCCGGCCTACGCGGAGTGCGGCGGCCTGATGTACCTGACGCGGCAGATCTCCCATCAGGGCAGGACATATGAAATGGTTGGCGCCATACCGGCCGATACCTTGATGCACGACAAGCCGGTGGGCCGCGGCTATGTGCACCTGTCGGAAGAAGCCGCCCACCTGTGGCCGCGTCCTACACCTTTTTCGGAGAAATCCCCCCCTATCCAACTTTCCCCCGCAAGCGGGAGAAAGGGCGAACGTGAAAACCAACCTTTAATTCTTGCGCATGAATTCCACTATTCCAGCCTGGCGAACCTGCCGGCCGATTGCAGGTTCGCCTACCGCGTCACGCGTGGCCATGGCATAGATGGCAAGCATGATGGGTTGATGATCCACAACCTGCTCGCCTCCTATACCCATCTGCGCAGCATAGGCAGTTGCTATTGGGCTTCGCGTTTCGTCGCCTTTGTGCAGGGCATCAAGCAGGAAATGCAGCGTTTGCGGTTGCAGGCTGTGCGGTAAGCCGCCGACTTCGAACTTCAATATCACTCGCAAATTACCAAGGAGAAAAAACCGTGGCACACATCGTCGTTTTAGGAGCGGGAACCGGCGGCATGCCGGCGGCATATGAAATCAGGGCGGAAATCGGCAAGGAGCATCAGGTCACCCTGGTCAATGCATCCAGCACGTTCCAGTTCGTCCCTTCCAATCCGTGGATCGCGGTGGGCTGGCGCACCCGCGAGGAAGTCAGCTTCGAGATTGCTCCCTATGTCGAAAAGAAGGGGATCAATTTCATCGCCCAGGCTGTTTCCAGGATCGACGCCACCGGAAATGCGCTGCTCCTGGCCAACGGGGAAACGGTGAAATATGACTATCTGGTCATCACCACCGGCCCGCGTCTTGCCTTCGAAGAAGTCGAGGGGTCGGGGCCGGACGGCCACACACAATCCGTCTGCACGCTGGAGCATGCGGAAAAAGCTTATGCCGCCTACCAGAAACTGCTGGCCGACCCAGGCCCGGTCATCGTCGGCGCGATGCCATTCGCAAGCTGCTTCGGCCCGGCCTACGAATTCGCCTTCATCATGAATACCGATCTGCGCAGGCGCAAGATCCGCGACAAGGTGCCGATGACCTACGTGACCTCGGAGCCGTATATCGGCCATCTGGGATTGGCGGGGGTGGGTGATTCCAAGGGCCTGATCGAATCCGAATTGCGCAACAATGACATAAAATGGATCACCAATGCCAAGACCACGCGCGTCGAGGCCGGCAAGATGTTCGTGTCCGAATACAATGACAAGGGTGAAGTCGTCAAGGAGCACGAACTGCCGTTCAAATATTCGATGATGCTTCCCGCCTTCAAGGGCGTGGACGCGGTGGCTGCCGTGGAAGGCCTGTGCAACCCGCGTGGCTTCGTCATCGTGGACGACCATCAACGCAGCAAGAAATACCAGAACATTTTCTCGGCTGGCGTGTGCATCGCGATCCCGCCGGTCGAAGCCACGCCGGTTCCCACCGGCGCCCCGAAGACCGGCTATATGATCGAAACCATGGTCACCGCGATCGCGCACAACATCCGCGACGAACTGCTGGGTAAACCGACCCACGCCGCTGGAACGTGGGGGGCGATCTGTCTCGCCGACATGGGCAGCACCGGCGCAGCCTTCGTCGCGTTGCCGCAGATCGGCCCGCGTAACGTGAGCTGGTTCAAAAAGGGCAGATGGGTGCACTGGGCGAAAATCGCCTTCGAGAAATACTTCATCAAGAAAATGAAGAAGGGAAATTCGGAGCCGATTTACGAAAAATTTGTCCTGAAAAAATTCGGCATAACCCGGCTGAAGTAATCCCGGCATCACGCTGTGCCAATGGGGGTTCTGACAGGGCACAAATCTGTATATCCCGTTCAATTCCCCTGTTGACACGGGAGCCAGGCATGGCACGTATCCATGAATCCGCCGCATCGTGCAACAATAACGTCCTTCTCGATTTAATCAGAACATATGGAACATCCTTTCGCGCAATACATAAAAATGCTGGGCAAGGGCCGGCGCGGATCGCGTGACCTGACGCAACAGGAAGCCAGGGAAGCCATGACCATGATCCTGTCCGGCCAGGTCGAACCGGAACAGCTGGGCGCATTGCTGATGCTGATGCGTGTCAAGGAAGAAACACCCGCCGAGGTTGCCGGTTTCACGCAAGCGGCGCGCGCTTCGCTCGCGTTGCCGACAAATCTGCCGGCGGTCGATCTCGACTGGGCAACCTATGCCGGCAAACGCCGCCAGTTACCGTGGTACCTGTTGTCCGCACTGTTGCTGTCCAGCCACGGCATGCCGGTAGTGATGCACGGGATCGGCGGCGGGACGCCGGGCCGGGTTTACGTTCCCGATGCGCTGGCAGCGCTGGGCCTTGAGCCAGCCAGTTCGATCGCTGATGCGGCGCACAAAATCGCCGGGTCCAGGTTCGCCTTCGTCCCACTGCACATCTTGAGCACACAGATGGAACACCTCCTGGAACTAAAGGCGGTGCTTGGCCTGCGCTCCCCGGTGCACACCATCATCCGCATGCTGAACCCGTTCTCCGCTTCCGCCTCGATCATGGGCATCTTTCATCCCGGTTACGATGACACCCATCAGCAGGCTGGCGCGTTGCTGGGCGAGCAGAACCTGGCCGTATTCAAGGGTGAAGGTGGCGAGGCGGAAAGAAATCCGGATGGCCCCTGCAAGGTAAAAATGCTGCGGGCGGGGGAAATGCTGGAAGAAGAATGGCCTGCCCTGTTTTCCAGCCGGCACATGAAGGATGAGACCATGGACGTGACGCGCCTGCGGCAATTGTGGCGTGGCGAGATCGAAGACGAATATGGGCAGGCCAGCGTGACCGGCACCGCCGCCATCGCTTTGCGCACGATCGGGCGCGCTGACAGCATCGCGGATGCGGAAGCGCAGGCCGCGCAGTTGTGGAACACGCGGAATATCGGCTATTTGAAAGCAAGTCAGTGAGAAACCCGCAGATTTCAAAACTGCTACGTATCACTCCCCCCTTTGCCCCCGCACGGGGTACGCCGGTGGGTACCCCGCCGCTACGCAGCGACCCTTCCGCAGAAAAACGGGGAAGTTCATGAACTACCTGCCGATCTTCCTGAACCTGAACAACAAGCCATGCCTCGTGGTGGGCGGCGGCGAGGTCGCCATGCGCAAGGCGTCGGTGCTGCTGCAAGCCGGAGCAAAGGTGAAGATCGTTGCGCCCCGCCTGACCGAATCGTTCGAACTGGATTCCCGTTGCACATACAGCGCCGAACGCTTCCGGCCCGAACAGCTTGATGGCGTGGCGCTGGCCATTGCCGCGACCGACGATGGCGCTGTCAACGAACAAGTCTCGCGCGAAGCAAAGCTGCGCAACATTCCGGTCAATGTGGTCGACAATCCGGCGCTATGCAGCTTCATCATGCCCGCCATCCTCGATCGTTCTCCGCTGGTGGTCGCCTTCTCCACCGGCGGCGCATCGCCCGTGCTGGCGCGCATGATTCGCGGTAAACTGGAAGCATTGATCCCGCAGTCCTACGGGCGGCTCGCCGCCTTTGCCGAACGCTTCCGCGACACGATCAAGCAGCGCATCGCCTCCCCCGTACAACGGCGCATCTTCTGGGAAGACATGCTTGACGGAGTGGTCGCGGAAAAGGTGTTTGCGGGAGATGAGCAAGCCGCGGAAGCGATATTGCGCGACCGGCTTGAGCACCCGCAGGCACAGGCCGGTGGCGAGGTATATCTGGTCGGCGCCGGTCCCGGCGATCCCGATCTGCTCACCTTTCGCGCCCTGCGCCTGATGCAGAAAGCCGACGTGGTGCTATACGACAACCTCGTTTCCAAACCGATACTGGAAATGACGCGGCGCGATGCACAGCGCATCTTCGTGGGCAAGCGGCGCGGCAACCATACGCTGCCGCAGGAGGAGATCAACGACCTGCTGGTGCGCCTCGCAATGGAAGGCAAGCGCGTGCTGCGGCTCAAGGGCGGCGACCCGTTCATCTTCGGGCGCGGCGGCGAGGAGATCGAGAAACTGGCAGAACACAAGATCAACTTCCAGGTGGTGCCCGGCATCACTGCCGCCTCCGGCGTTTCCGCTTACGCCGGCATACCGCTCACCCACCGCGACCACGCGCAGTCCTGCGTGTTCGTCACCGGCCACCTGAAGGACGGCACGATGGATCTTGACTGGGACTTGCTCGCGCGTCCCAGGCAGACCATCGTGGTGTATATGGGATTGCACGGACTGGAGACGCTGTGCGCGCAACTTATCGCCCACGGCCTGCCTGCAACGACCCCCATTGCCATCGTGCAACAGGGCACCACGCAGAATCAGCGGGTGGTCAGCGGCACACTGGCCACGCTGCCGCAAAATCCGGAGGTGGCACAACTCCACGCTCCGACCCTGATCATCGTGGGCGGCGTGGTCACGTTGCGGGAGAAGCTTTCCTGGTTCAAGGCGGATAGCTATTGAGATTTACATGATTCAATACAGTTCTGCATCATTAGCAATGAAGTTGGAAAAAATCAGCCACGTCATTCCCGCGCAGGCGGGAATCCAGTGGGTTTAAACTAAATGCATTTTTGTTTTGCTGGATTCCCGCCTGCGCGGGAATGACGGAATGTGAATAGCGATCATATAGGGAGAAGGCATCATGATTAAATTGACAAGAATCGTATTTATCGCAGTACTGATGATGCTGGGCTCAGCTGCAATGGCCGATGACGCTTTGCTCAAGCCGTTTGTGCTGGCCTCAAAAGGCCCGGGTGTTTTGGCCGACAAGACGGAAGCGGCCAAGGCATCCTTAGCGGCCAATGGCTTCACCTTAGTCGGCAGCTACTCGCCCTATCCCGACGCGATGGTCCTGGTGGTGACCAGTGACGAACTGAAAAACAACGCCGCCCAGTCAGAACACGGCGGGTTCGGCGCGATACAGCGTGTGGCGCTGACCAGGGTGAACAACGAAATACAGGTCAGTTACACCAACCCGATTTACATGGCCAATGTTTACCGCATGCAGGGTAGTCTCAACGATGTGGCCGCAAAACTTCAGACTGCGCTGGGCAAGGTGGAGGATTTCGGCGCCCAGGGAATGACGGCTGAAAAGGCGCGCAAATACCACTACATGTTCGGCATGGAATACTTCACCGATCCCAGCGAACTGGCCGAATACGGCAGCCATGAAGAAGCGCTGAACGCGGTCGAACAGGGGCTGGCCGCCAACAGGTTCGGCGTGTCCAAGGTCTACCGCGTGGATATCCCCGGCGGCAAGGAATCGGTGTTCGGCGTTGCAATGAAGGGCGCATCCGCTGCGGACAAGTATATGGACGAGAAGTACATCATGAGCGAGATCGATTTCCGCGATGTGAAATCCACTGCCCACCTGCCCTATGAAGTGCTGGTTTCCGGCAACAAGGTGCTGGCGCTGTACGCGCGCTTCCGCATCGCCATCGACTTCCCGGATCTGTCGATGATGGGCAGCCACAGTTTCATGAACATCATGAAAGCGCCGGAAGCGATACGCAACGCGTTGCAGAAGACCGTGAGCAAATAAACCCAGCGCTTCCTGTTTTCCCGCCCCCGTGTTCTCCAAGGCCGAGTCATCACCTCAGGATAAGCCATGACGGGGTTGGCGTGAATGTCCTCGGCATCGCCGGCTACTCCGGCAGCGGCAAGACCACGCTGCTGGAGCAAGTCATTCCGCTGCTGAGACAGCATGGCTTGCGCATCTCGGTGATCAAGCACGCCCACCATGAATTCGACATAGACCGCCCGGGCAAGGACAGCTTCCGCCATCGCACAGCCGGGGCGCATGAAGTAATGATCGCCTCCGGATACCGTTGGGCGCTGATGCATGAACTGCGGCAGGAAGCCGAACCCGGACTGGACGAGTTGTGCGCGCGGCTCTCACCCTGCGACCTGGTGCTGGTCGAAGGCTACAAATTTTCCGCCATTCCGAAGCTGGAGATACACCGCATCGGGACCGGGCACCCGTTGCTCTACCCGGACGACGGCAACATCATCGCGGTCGTGTCCGACCACCGGGAGCCGCTGCCCATACCCACTCTGGACATCAACGTCCCGCAACGGGTGGCAGATTTTATTCTGGAATATTTTTCCCTAGGCAAGAACCGAACAGCCAGACATGCAACCTTCGACCCACAGCAGCTATAGAATTTATGGCATACGAACGTCAGTCCAGCGTCATAAAGCGTATTAATAACGAGAGTAAATCCATCAGCTTGATCGTCTCTGATCGACCCCGAAGCGGTATACGATCATCTAAATTTGCTTCCCTATACCTGCCATTCGCCAAGTATCACAAACGACACGTTGCTGCCCTTCGAATTTCCTGAAAGCCGTCATTGCCAGCGCCGCCATTATCTGTGAAATAGGAAAAAAGAAGGGCTTCCGGAAATGAAAGCCCTGTCCTAGTGAAACACCCTAGTTACCGTTATTCTTGTGATGGATAATTAATGGAACGCCTTGTGCCACAGTATCCAAACCAAGTGGTGTTGAAGTTTGATTGAAAGCTTTCCCCCTTTCCACACATTGAACAGAAGAGGCGATAGTGAAGCATGGCCATCGGCTGAAATAGAAAGCGGTTGCCAGCGAGCGCTTGATGTCCAGATGGCTTCATTTTTCAGATCGGCGACGGGGTGCGGGGATGTGCTGCTTAACCCTAATCCGACGGGCGCAGCGTCTGCTAAGTTGGTAAATTCGACGCTGGCACTGAAGCGATATGGCGGCGGTTGGTCAATGTTGGAGCGCACGGACTGGATTGTTAAAAGATTGCGCGGGGATACAAAAGAATCTTCGGGCTGTGCGGCATGTGCCGCAACAACCAACCCAGCGAGTAATAATCCAAAACCAAGGCAAAGCATGATGACTGCACCGATAACGTAAGGTCATTTAAGGCGTTAAAAACACCTGTCTGCAACGAGATTCAACAATACGCTCACAACCCCTGCGGTACTGTGCGGTGACACACACAGATGAGAATTAGTTGATCTGGCTTTAGCGGGGTAAAGGTATTCGAAGGCTTCAACCATTTCGCGACCTCCATAGTTGCTCCGGTTGCTTCCGGCTCCTGCCCTTCACCCCTCAATACTCACCGCCAGAAAGCCGCCCTTGGAGCGTTACCTTCGGATAATTTATTCAGGCTACCAGGAACCTGACGGTAGTGAATTGTCACAATCGACCCGAAGCGGTATCCCAATCCCGCAATTTTGCCGCCCCAAAGCTATACTTTGTGAACATCCGTACGCCATAACGGAGAACTATCCAGCGTGGGTTAATTCGATAAAAACCCCTGAGTTTTCTACATTCCGCAATGTGCTATGAATAATAGTTAATATAACTAAACTGCATAACAAAAGAAAAACAAAGTATTTTACACGCCCGTTGCGCCTACCCAAGATGCGCCCATCGTGAATTGATGTACACGATCAATTTCAACTTGGGAGGTCGCAATGAAGCGCAACAAAATCATGGCAACGGCAAGCGTCGCTGCATTCCTTGTCGTCAGCGGAGCGGTACACGCCAATGATGTTTCCGATGCCGTGGCAGGAGCACAGCCTGTTTCAATAGCAGCCCCGGCCAGTGTACCCACTGTAACCGGCGGGAGTGATGACAGCCTGACCTTTCACGGTGTCACGCTGTACGGCACGATAGACGCGGGCTATGCCTACCAGACACATGGCACACCCTTTAACAAGGACTACAGTTCAGGGCTCGAGTATTCGATTCAGAAAAACAGCAACAAGTCGATCTCGGCTTTTGCCCCCAACGGCCTGGGACAATCGAACATCGGACTCAAGGGCGAGACGGAACTGGTTGATGGGCTGTCCGGCATATTCAAGCTGGAGGGAGGATTTGATCCCCTGTCACTGCGTCTGGCCAACGGCCCGGCCTCTCTGGTCAGCAATAACGGCGTCAGCCCAAAGAACCAGTCTTCAAACGGCGATTCGAGCCGGGCGGGGCAAATTTTCAATAGCGCGGCCTATGCCGGTGTGAAGTCGAAAGACTACGGAACATTAACCTATGGCCGACAAGTCACCCTTCAGGCCGACAACGTCATTAAATACGATCCGAACACGGTATCCTGCGCCTTCTCAGTGATCGGCTGCTCCAGCACGGCTCAAGGCATCGGCGACAAGCAGGATGGACGCCTCGACTCGTCTCTGAAATATACCGAAAGCATTGGGGGGGTTCGCGTCGGTGTGCTATACCAGTTCGCAGGCAAACAGATTGAGTTTCTGGGCGCGGACGGCGTATCCGGCAGTGCCGGGGAACTCGCTGTGGGTAGCGATTTCGGCAACTTCTCCGCAGACCTGATTGTCAGTCACAAGAACGATGCGATTTCGGCGGCTGCGCTGGCTGTGCCGGGGAATTCTCTGTCCGCCACGGTTTCAGACAATACCTCGTTTGCACTGATGGGCAAGTATAAGGCCGGGGCTGCCACGTGGTATGCCGGATATGAACATATCCGGTTTGCCAACCCGTCGTCCCCGCTGTCGCCCGGTGTCTCTGACGTCGGTGGCTACACCCTGAGTGCCGTGAACAATGTCGCCTACACCCAGAACAAGATACTGGACTGGTATTGGGCAGGATTGAAGTATGCCGTAACGCCCAAGCTGAATCTGACGGGAACGTACTATGGTTATAGCCAGAATAGCTATTCCGGCAACGGCTGCGCCAATGCCACCCTTACAACATGCAGTGGCACTTTCGATGCCGAGTCATTTGTGGCGACCTATGGCTTGACGAAGCATTGGAGTGTTTACGGTGGCGCGATGTGGTCGCAGGCGCATAATGGTGTGGCGTCCGGCTACCTGTACACCAGCACCGTAACCACGATGGTTGGTGGAAGGCTCACCTTGTAGAAGTCAGTTTTGATGGAACGCAGAAGGTCACTCTGTTACGCTGTAGTCAGATTTCACCCTCTGCACCAACCTCGCACGCCACCAGAAAGCCGTAGTTCGCCAATACCGGCTACTGGCACGTTGCAGTTATGGCAGTCAGAAATCCTGATGCCGGAAAGCTGCCACTCGCGACCGGTAAGCTTTGACCGTATTGTGCCTGTTCTTCATCAAGTCATCCAACGTCTGGTTATCGCCTGCAACCGATCAAACGATTTCAGATATCTGAATTGCCGCTACCATCCCCTCAGGAAAACGTCATTCCAGCTATACATAACGACATAAATCTACTGCGCAAGCCGGCATCGGCGTCGCGCGGTGCTCGGCATCCTCATGTACTTCTGTGTACATTCCGGTGCCTGCGCTCCGGGCTCCCCCAATGTCGGCCCGCTCG
>JBAUUR010000047.1:0-2033 GCA_049582805.1 Gallionellaceae bacterium
CGGCGGTGCCGGCGTTGGCGATCGTGCCATTGAAATCGCCCCCGCCTACGTTGATGGTACCGGTGCTTGCGGTAACAGAGTTACTGACTGTTCCCGAACCATTCAAACCACCCAGCGCCACGGCAACACCGGCCACTTGTAAAATATTGCTGGTGTTGACGGTCCAGGCAGCGTTGGCGCTGCCGGCGGTCGCCGCACTTAACCGCACCGGACGTATGCCAGTTATGGCGTTAATGTTGATCGTGCCGTCGAAACCGCTGTTGTCACCGGATAGTTGCAGCACGCAGGTCGCCGTTCCGGATTGGGAAGGGACAAGATTCAACGTGGCATCCGGGTCGCCGGTGATATTGGCGGCGATGACGTTGGTAATGTTGTTGTTCCCGCCAACGATGGGGTTTTGCGTCTGGCTGATGGTCGCGTTACCGCTCACCGCAATGCTGTTGCTGACGATGCCCGTCCCTTGTGTACCCGCCGCAGTCAGGTTCAAGAGACTTTCATCGGCCAGATTGATGGCCGCGCCTGAAACAATGGCGCCGCTGGTGGTTTGGAGTCGCAGGGTGGCGCCACCGGCAACATTGATGGTGACATTGTTGCTGATGGTGGTCTGGCGGCTCTTCCCTCCTTGAATAACCAATGTTCCCTGGTTCACGTTAATCACGCCGTTAGCGACGGTATATCCCTGGTCGATGACGGTGGTGCCGCTGTTGGTCAAGTTTAGAGTGAACCCGCCGAGATCAAACGGAGTACCCGCCACCAGGGCGTTGAAGTAAAGGTCTTCATCCTCATTGGCAAGCAAAGCGGTGTAGCGGTCGCCATGATTTTGTGTCGCCGGCAGCGGGAGGACGGGCACCGGGTTTGTAATATTGGCGCTTGCATCACTGATGTTCCACGTCTGCGACCCGCTTAAGGAAATTTTGCTTTGAAGGTTCAGTGGCACCGCATTGGTCGCGCTCAGGTCGATGCCTGCAGCGCCGAGGGTCAATGTGTTAGCGGATGAGGCATTGGTGATGACAATTCCGTTCTTGCCATCCGCTTGGCCCAGCACCGGCCCGGCCACGCGGATTCCCAAAATACTCAGGTTGCCTCCGAGAGGCGCCCCGTTCGTGGTATTGGCAAAGTTGTTTAAGTTGAGTGTGCCGTCGAAAACGGCCACATCGCCAGGGCCCGGCACGCTCCCGGAAACCCAACTGAGCCCGTTGGTCAGGGCCAGGCTGTTATTTGCCTTGGTAACGTCGGCTAAGCTGTTTTGCGGAAGCAAAATACCGCTTCCCAGGATAAACGCGACAGTCAGATTAATAGTCAATACCAATGAGGATTTCATAAAAAGTTGCTGCTAAAGTTGCTGTACTGATATTTGATATCCTAACAAACAATGCAACGAAGGTCAATATTATTTATAATCCGTTGCTGGTTGCGAACTTGACATGATTTAGAATTAATGATAGGTTCAGCGACTGAACAGAAGCTGCGTTAAAGGGTATACCGTCGCCAAACTTCGCAATTCATGAAATCCATATACTCCGAAGCGATTCTGCTGTCAGCGTTACTGGCGGGCGCGTTTCTTTCACAGCAAGCCGTTGCCGGCTTCATGCCGCCGCAAGCGCAGATTTTGAGCGACATGGTGCTGGCCAACAACCATTTTACAAACGAATGGCCGGTGCCCGGTTGCAGCAGTTGCCTGCCTCCGGTCTCGAACCCGCACCCGAGCAGCATCTGGACCCGCGCAACCTATATCGAGGGTGACTTGGCGTTATACCTGATCAACCATGACACTAACATTTACAACTATGCCGTGCAGTGGGGCGCATTCCCCAGTTGGGCCTTGCGGGGTGGCGACACGGACACGACATCCGACGACCAGGGCGCGGGGGAGGAATACATTGAGCTCTACCAATTTGACACCACCCAGACCAACCGGCTGACTCACATTGTCAACAACGTCAACTACTGGATGGGCCATAATACCGGGCTCGGTACGATGACTTACGTGGACACCCTGCATATGTCCATGCCTGCATTTATGACGCTAAGTG
>JBAUUR010000048.1:0-3256 GCA_049582805.1 Gallionellaceae bacterium
ACGGAAAAATGATGAAAGAAAAAGGCAAGAGAGCGGCGTACACGCTGGAATACAAGCTTGAGGCGGTGCGGTTGGTTCAGGGTGGACAAGCCTGTGGGGCGACGGCCAAGGTCTTGGGTATTCCGAAGCAGACGCTGGAGAACTGGGTAAGGCAAGCGGCGAAAGGCAGGCTGACTGGCGCAGGAGCCAAGCCGGTAAGCGCAGAGCAAATGGAATTGGCGCGATTGAGAGCAGAGCTTGCGCGTGTAAAGATGGAGCGAGACATCTTAAAAAAAGCGACGGCGTACTTTGCGCGGGAACTCGTGTGAAGTACGCCTGGATTGAGCGTCATCAAAAGCGCTGGCCGATCAGCCTGCAATGTGAAGTGCTGAATGTCAGTGTCAGTGGATACTTTGAGCATCAGCGTCGCAAAGATTCTGATCTGCCAGAGCAGTCTGGCAAGCGTATCGGTGACGAAGCTTTACTGGTTCACATCAAGGCCGCCCATGCTGGCAGCAAAGGTGAATGCGGCTGGCCGCGAATCTGGAAAGAACTGCGTGCCAATGGCGTGCGTGCAGGCAAGGAGCGGATTCAGCGGCTCATGAAGCTGCATGGCATCAAAGCCCGAGGGAAGCGAAAATATGTCGTCACCACGGACAGCAAGCATGATTTGCCGATAGCGCCGAACTTGCTCAATCGCAACTTCCAGCCAGCGCAACCCAATGCCGTGTGGGCCAGCGACATCACCTATATCCAGACCGAAGAAGGCTGGTTGTATCTGACGGTAGTTCTTGATCTGTATAGCCGTCAGGTGGTCGGCTGGAGCATGCAACCGCACATGCAGACCTGCTTGGTGACAGACGCGCTACGCATGGCGTGGTTTCGGCGGCGACCGGAACCGGGGCTGATATTCCATTCGGATCGTGGCAGCCAATATTGCAGCCATGCGTTTCAACAAACACTGGTTAAATACGGCATGCAAAGCTCGATGAGCCGCAAAGGAAATTGCTGGGACAACGCGCCCACCGAAAGCTTGTGGGGATCGTTGAAGGTAGGCCGCTTGTACGGCATGAGGTTTGAGACGAGACGCCAGGCTATGGACGAAGTGATTGACTGGTTGATGTTCTACAATCACAGAAGACTTCACTCGACGCTGGGTTATACCAGCCCGATGCAGTTCGAGCAAAACTGGTTTGCGGCACAGTTGAAGGATGCCGCATAATGAGCGAGTTAAGAGATACGAAATACAGGGGCAAGGTCAGTTCCATGTTGGCCCGAATTCGAGAGGTAATGGCTCCCATGCTGGATCGAGCGCATGGGCATAGCGGATGACAGGCTGGGATTGGGAAAAGCGGCCACACATCGTGGAAGTTTATCCCAATTGTCGGCCAGATTGACAATGGAACGAACGTTCTATATCGAGAAGTGCCGTAATGGAATGAGCGGTTCATTATGGCAACAATGGAGGTTTGAAGCGCCACATATCGAGTCGCATATATATGCTGATCACGGTAAGCATATTTTTCTCCGTGGGTTAGATGAATGCCGGTAAACTCGCACCCCTGCGCCCAGCACATACAGGAGAAGAATAATGAAAATGCAGTTTCTGGCAATCGTAATTGTCTTTATTGTTTTTGTAGTTCTAAAAATAGTGGCTAACAAAAAGAAGGGGACGGAAACTCAAGATAAACCGCCCTACTTCAAAAAGAAAACTCTACTGGGTGAAAAAGAACAAGTGTTGTTTCACAGGTTGATTGAGGCAATGCCCGACCACTACGTTATGGCGCAAGTTAGGCTGGCTGACATTGTCGGTGTAAAAAAAAGTGAGAATTGGCAATCATGGTTTAATAAAGTCAGTCGTAAGAGCGTTGATTTTGTGATCTGCAATAAATCGTTTGTTGTACTGGCCTGCATTGAGCTTGACGGAAAAACGCACGAGCAAGAGGACAGGCAAAAAGCAGATAACACAAAAGACGAGGCATTGAACGCCGCTGGAATTCCTATAGTGCATATCGACGCCAGCATACTGCCCCCGACCAGTGACATTAAAATTATGCTGGAAAATGCGGTCTTGCCTAAACCCAAATAAATCCAAAGAGCAAATAATTAATTGCCAGTTTCCATAATCCAGAATTAAGCCTATTATTATTTCCCTGCTAGCAATAGGAGAATCCCATGGTAGAGAAAAAGAAGCCTGCACGTGATCTTGCCTCAAAAGCCGGTAAGGCTTTAAAAACTGGGAAAGCGACGCCTAAAACCATTCGCAGATTAGCGGCTCGAGTGCTTGACTCTGAGCGGAACGATCCTGACCCCCCTGCACCTAGAAAACCTAAGAAGAAGGTCTGATAAGCGCCAATGATCTGCTTGGGCAGGTTTTGTGCAAGCTGATAGTTGTTGCCATCAATGAGCGAACTGAAGACATAGCCTAAGTTAACAGGTAGCTGATATGAATAACCCGTGCTGATGAAGTGGCACTATTCAATTAGGGAGACAACCATGACCAAACAATCACAACCAGCCGGCTTCCATCCCATCCGTCGTGACCAACGATTACTGGAAACGGTAATGGACAGCTACAAAACCAAGGGCAAACTTCCCGAGCCAACAGTCTGTCCTGACTGCGGAGCAGTATTTCACGCCGGTCGCTGGCAGTGGCTGGCCAAGCCGAAGGATGCCCATCAGGCGAGCTGCCCTGCATGCCATCGGGTACGCGATCATTTCCCGGCGGGATATGTGTCGTTGGATGGTGAGTTTTTCGCGAAGCACGAACAGGAAATCCTGCAACTGATACGTCATCGGGAAGCACAAGAAAAAGCGGGACATGCGTTGCAACGCATCATGGCCATCGAGAAGACGGAACACGGTACCGTGGTGACTACCACCGACATCCATTTGGCGCGCGGCATCGGTGAAGCGTTGCACCATGCCTACCAAGGTGAACTGGAGTTCCACCACAACCCGGAGCAGAACCTGCTGCGCGTCAGCTGGAGCCGCTAACACACGATCACGGCGGGCACTCGCATGGTGAGGGGTCACCACCACCACGGCGATCCGAACAATCATGGTCGTGCCTTTGTCATCGCCATTTCCCTGAACACAGTTTTTTGTCGTGGTCGAGTTCGCCTATGGCGTCATTGCTAACTCGACAGCACTAACAGTTTGTTGAAATTCTCGATGTTTGCAAATGTAGAAAAGTTTTGACCTCTCAGAAAGCTCTACAATCGATTTTCAGATCACCGGGAGGGGTAACATGACCCCAGAAATACACTTTTTTCCC
>JBAUUR010000049.1:0-35955 GCA_049582805.1 Gallionellaceae bacterium
ACGACACAGATGGGGTGCGCTTGCCGTATGTAGGGACAGCCGGACAGAAATGGAAGGAAACCACTTTGACGCTGGCCTATATGCCAACTGCCAGCTTCGAACTCCGCGGTGAAATTCGCGGCGACTCCTCCAACGAGGCGGTATTCCTGAATAGCGATGGCACAGCCAAGACCGATCAAACCTCGTTCGGACTGGAAGCGCTTTATAAATTCTGATCAGAATAAAAAACGGGCACCCGAAGGTGCCCGTTCATACTTCAGATTTTCCTAAAGGAATATTAGAAGCTATGCTTCAAGCCGAGAGACCAGGCATCCACTTTGTTGCCCAGCTGCGCTGCGCTGACATTGCCGCCGATGCCGTCAAAACCGCCCAAGCCATAAGCTGCATACGTGTCATTGCTGACCTGGGTATACAGCGCATAGACCATGGTGTTCTTGCTCAGGCTGTGATCATAACCCACGGCCCATTGCTTGGCACCGGAGTCACTGCTATCGCCATACACTGCCTGTTGAAAAGAGCTATCACCCGCAGCGGTGTAAGCCAGTTTCACGGCATCGCTGTTGCTGAAGTTATATTTGCCGGCCAGATACCAGTCCGATTGATTCTTCGTCCCGTAAGTTGCGATATTTGGTTGATATTTAACGCTTTCATACGCCAAGTTGATCGTGAACGCGTCCACGGAGTAGCCGCCACCCAATTTCCACGAGGTAAACTTATCATTCGGGCTGAGGCCACAGCCCAATTCACAACCATTAATACCACCATTATTGACATCCTGACCATTCCCAAGAAGACCCGTGCCTGCGGAACCGATTTCAAGAGATTGGTATGCCAACGATACATTGATCGGCCCAGCGCCATACATGGCCGCCAACGAATAAGCGTTACCTTTGGTTGTGCCATTCGTTTGGTCAGCCGATCCTACCGGAGTTCCAGCGCCGGCAACATAAGCTGCCGCCACGGTTACGCCAGCCATTGCCGGGCTGACGTAAGCCACAACATCAGGAACGTGGATACGATCGGTTCCATCCAGCGGACCCATCAAGGCGCGGTTATCAGCAATCGTGTCGGCAAACAAATCCAGACCGCGGGTAGCCATCTTGTATGGGGTGTCATGCCTGCCCAGGAGCAGGGTACCCCAGTCCTTGCCGCTCAAGCCTGCGAAGCTATCCCTGCTTGCCAGGGTGGAAGGACTACCAGCACTATTACTCAGACCGATGTCACTTTCGATTTGCCAGATTGCGGAAGTGCCGCTACCCATATCTTCAGCGCCCTTGAGGCCGACGATAGAAGCATTGCTCGAAACCTGGGTGGCAGACCCACCATTGGAACCGCTATTCACAAAGTCCAAAGAAACATTAGCCGAACCGTAAATGGTGGTATCAGCCATTGCAACCGGAGCTACGAAAGCGCCGGCAACTGCTAAAGCGATTAATTTCTTTTTCATGCAGATTCTCCTAAGAATTTTTTTAAGATTATCAAACGGGTCTCCCCATTAAAAACTCCCTCAAGTCACGATGAGACCTGTGGGAAGTCAGGCGCCATTTTGGCAGAGCGCTAAAGAGGCATGCAAGGAGCCAAAGGAATCTGTTGTATTTGTGCAACAAGCAAAATATATAACTTATTGTATAATAAGCAAATTGTATAAACAGGGACTTCATGGAGAAGTACCTTCCAGAGATTTCATTCTTGCAAATCAGGGAGTCCAGAACAGAAATTTATATTCCCTTAACCTAATTCTTTAACGATATATTGCTGCCTGCGACTGATGGGAAGCATTTCATCCAGACCTTTGACTTTCACCACCCAGTGCGAGTCACCTCCTTCATCATCCATCACCTTTTCAAATCCCTCAATTTCATCCTTGGCCACCAGGCAATTGCGGTGAATTCGGATGAAGCGCGCGGCAAATTCCTTTTCCAGCGCAGTCAGCGGCTCATCTATCAGAAATTCACGCTCCAGCGTGCGTACTGTGACGTATTTCAATTCGGCGCGCAGATACAGGATATTTTCCACGGGAATCAGGAAAATTTTCCCTCTTTCGTGAATTGAAAGGTTTTTGCGAGACTCGGGGGTGAGTTCCTGCAACACCTCGGTCCGCAACGGCACCATGTTCCGTACATGCGTCAATGCGTCGAACAGGCGGCCAAGCCGAATTGGCTTTAGCAGGTAGTCAATTGCATGCAACTCAAACGCCTTGAGGGCGTAGGCATCATAGGCTGTCGTAAAGATTATCGCCGGGGGCTTCGGCAACTTCAGAAGATGCCTGGCCAATTCAATGCCGTCCATTTGCGGCATCCGGATATCCAATAGCACTACGTCAAGGTGAATAACTTCAAGTGCCGATATCTTTTCCAGTGCCTCGTACCCGTTGCTTGCCTCTCCCACGACTTCCAGCGGCATCTGTCCTGAGCAATCGATCAACAGTTCCTTGATGCGGTTTCGCGCGGGAGCCTCATCATCCACAATAAATACAGTCAGCGGAAGTTCAAAGATGCTCATCGAGTTTCTCCACGAGGTAATACTTCCTTAACATAGGGCAGAGCGATATGCACCTGATAACTATCCTTGCCGGCATTTACGGTATATCGCGCTTCGATATCGAACTGCAATTTCAATCTCTCGCGGATATTTGCCAGCGCTATCTTGTTCCCCATTTTGCTTCTGCCATGCTCCTGACGCGGATTATTCATTTCAAGATGAAGCTGATTTTCGCTCAGATATAACTTTATCTCAATATTTCCCCCGCTTACCAAAGGCTCTATGCCGTGATACACGGCATTCTCCAGCAGCGGTTGCAATATCAGTGGCGGTATCAAGGCGTCATCTGGCAGATTTTCGGTATGCCAGCTCACACTCAAACGTTCGCCAAGCCGCAATTTTTCCAGCGCGAGATACTGGCGCGTGAGTTCAATTTCATGGTGCACGGGAACCAGATCACTGTTTTGTGACATGGCCATACGGAACAGGTCGGACATATCCTCAAGCGCGCTTTCTGCGCGTTTTGGATTCGATCGTATAATTCCAAGCACAGCATTAATGGTGTTAAACAGGAAGTGAGGCCGTATCCGGGCCTGCAAGGCTTGAAGGCGCGCTTCATGGATGGCCGGAGAAAGCGCCGTCTTTCTGATTCGGAAATAGACGAGCAGTAATGTCGTCGCGGCGGTGCCCAACAGGATGTTACGCCATACTTGAAAACTTGCCGATCCCGCCAGAGGCTCATTCAGCGGCATTTCAAAGTAAAATACCAATAAAGTAACAATAATTTCAAGCAACAGCACGGTAACGATGCCGTACCAATAGGGCAGCCGGGACAACGCGGGGCTGAGCGAAAACAGCAGCAACAAATTCAGCAGCAATGAGGGTTGTATCAGAGTGGATATGTCCAGTATCCGCTGCAGCACGTCCCGCCACGACGAAGCTTGAGCCAGGGCCAGCAAAAGAGCCATGCCATTTGCCAGCAATACAATACGCAGCATAACTCCAAGGCTGCGAAAATTCGGCAGCACGTTGAACTCACGGTTTTGATTTATACTCTGCGCCATATGATTTCCCTTGGTTGCCATACATTCTGGACAAGAGACGATGACGATGCAAGATAAACAAGCCTGGTCGGGCCGTTTTAAGGAGCCGGTGGGAGATTTGGTAAAACGCTACACCGCATCCGTTGAATTCGACCAAAGGCTGGCGCCGTTCGATATCCAGGGTTCCCTGGCGCACGCCGAGATGTTGGCTGCGTGCGACATTATCAGCGCGCAGGACTTGAACGACATACGTCGTGGTTTGGCGCAAATCGAGAACGAAATTGTCAGCGGCGAATTTCACTGGTCGCTTGATTTTGAGGATGTGCATCTCAATATCGAGAAGCGGCTCACTGCACTGGTGGGCGACGCGGGTAAGCGCCTGCATACGGGACGCTCGCGTAACGACCAGGTGGCGACGGATGTGCGTCTGTATTTGCGCCATTCGATAGATGAACTATGCACCTTGATCCATGGACTGCAAGCTGCCCTCGTTGAACTTGCATCGAACCATGTGCACACCATTATGCCTGGGTTCACCCATTTGCAGGTGGCCCAGCCGGTAAGCTTCGCCCACCACCTGATGGCCTATTTCGAGATGCTCAGGCGTGATGCAGAACGTCTTGCCGATTGTCGCAAACGCGTCAACCGCCTGCCGTTGGGCGCGGCAGCATTGGCCGGCACCAGTTATCCGATCAGGCGCGAGTATGTTGCTGACCTGCTCGATTTTGACGGGCTGTGCGAGAACTCGCTGGACGCCGTGTCCGACCGCGATTTCGCCATCGAATTCATTGCGGCTGCCGCCTTGATCATGATGCATTTGTCGCGCCTGTCGGAAGAGCTGATTCTGTGGATGAGTCCGCGCTTCGGTTTTATCGACATTGCCGACCGGTTCTGCACGGGCTCCTCCATCATGCCGCAGAAAAAGAATCCCGATGTGCCGGAGCTGGTGCGCGGCAAGACCGGCCGCGTCAATGGACACCTGGTTGCGCTGTTGACCCTGATGAAATCGCAGCCCTTGGCTTATAACAAGGACAACCAGGAAGACAAGGAGCCACTGTTCGATAGCGTCGATACTCTGACCCAGACTTTGCGTATCTATACCGACATGCTGGGCGGAATCACTGTCAAGCATGAGGCCATGCGTAACGCGGCATTGCAAGGTTATGCCACGGCCACCGATCTGGCCGATTATCTGGTGAAGAAGGGGTTGCCGTTCCGGGATGCGCATGAAGCGGTTGCGCGGGCAGTACGTTTTGCAGAACTGCGCAGCTGCGATTTGAGCGAGCTGACAATAGCCGATCTGCAGCAATTTTCCAGGCTCATCGGAGAGGACGTCTACTCAGTGCTTACACTGGAAGGATCGTTGGCTTCCCGCAACCATATCGGCGGCACTGCTCCGGAACAGGTCGCGGCTGCCATTGACCGCGCACGAAAATATTTGGCCAGATAAAAAAATTGGGCGATCTGGAATCGCCCGAAAGGAGGAGAGTATGAAAAACAGGTTTTTCAACCCGGAGTTCCAACACTCAAGTTGACTATACCGACAGGTTTTGTAATTTCATATATGCAAAACGGCCTAGATAATTCTGCCGAATGACCTAGATAATTTGCCGGCTATTGCGTAGTACCTACCCCCTTTAGCAATTCCTTAAGCTCTCCACTCTGATACATTTCGCTTGCTATGTCGGAGCCGCCGATAAACGTGGCATTGATGTAAAGTTGCGGAATGGTTGGCCAGTTGGCGTAATCCTTGACACCCTGGCGTATCTCCGGATTTGCCAGCACGTCCACGCTGAAAAAATCCTTGATTCCGAGGGCTCCCAGAATGCGCACCAGGTTGGCAGAAAAGCCGCATTGAGGAAACTGCGGGGTGCCTTTCATGTATAGCACCACTGGGTGCTCCGTGATTTGCTGCTTGATAAGTTCTTGAATATCCATATGGGCCTCTATATGTCGAGTAAATTAGTTAGGTATTCTATTCATATGTGTCCAGCCGGGTCAAGCAAATCGTCCTCCGCTGACCCGTTCTATTCCCGCCAAATCGCGCACCGAGAACACCTCGAGCAAACCAGCTTCTCGCAGGAGATTGCGCACCGTTACGGCCTGGTCGTAGCCATGTTCAAACATGAGCCAGCCGCCGGGATTAAGGTGTGCGGGTGCATTGCTTACGATGCGGCGGATGTCTTCCAGCCCGTCAACACCGGAAGCCAGAGCAGAAAGCGGTTCGAAAGGTAAATCACCCTGCAGCAAATGCGGGTCGCCCGCTGCAACATAGGGCGGATTGGACACGATGAGGTCAAAGCGTTGCATATCAAGCGGTTCGAACCAATTGCCCGGTTCGAAAACAATGTTGGCGATATTCAACTGGTGTGCATTCTCGTGAGCCACGACCAGCGCCGCCGCAGAAGCCTCCACCGCCACCACCTCGGCATCCGGCCGGGCGTGGGCGATGGACAGGGCGATAGCGCCGCAACCGGTACCCAGGTCCAGCACGCGAAACAGGCTCCCTCCCGCGCAGGCGGGGTAACCAGCGACTTGGCGGCTTTGCCGCCTAGTCGAGTGGCTAGTGGTTCTATCAGAGGCTTGGGGCGCGGGATGCATTTGCGGGACGTGCCGCAAGGCCAGTTCGACCAGCAATTCGGTTTCCGGACGGGGAATCAGGGTCGCTGGCGTAACCTTGAATATCAGCCCGAAGAACTCGCGCTCGCCGAGGAGGTAGGCGAGCGGCTCGCCGCGCAGGCGACGCAGCAACAGTTCGTGATATCGGGCTTGCTCCTGGTCAGTCAGACAGCGCTCAGGGTGCGCCAGCAGGCTTGCACGTGAAACTTTCAGCACATGCCGCAACAGGATTTGCACTTCGATACGCGCAGTACCGCTGTCAAGCCCAAGCATCACGGCCAGCCTTGCGGCATCCTGAACCAATAGCTGCTGAATACTGCCCGGCAAGACAATCAGCTTTCTTCGGCCAGCGCCGCGAGCTGCTCCGCCTGGTATTCAGCCATCAGCGCGCCGGTCAGTTCGCTGATATCACCATCCATGATTTGATCCATCTTGTACAGCGTGAGGTTGATGCGGTGGTCGGTGACGCGGCCCTGCGGGAAATTGTAGGTGCGGATGCGCTCGGAGCGGTCGCCGCTGCCCACCAGCGATTTGCGTTCGGCTGCCAGCTTGCTGTTCGCTTCACGTTCCTGCCTGTCCTTGATGCGTGCGGCCAGCACGCGCATCGCCTGCGCCTTGTTCTGGTGCTGCGAGCGCCCGTCCTGGCATTCCACCACCGTGCCGGTCGGGATGTGGGTGACGCGCACGGCGGAATCGGTCTTGTTGATGTGCTGCCCGCCCGCGCCGGATGCGCGGAAAGTATCGATGCGCAGGTCGGCGGGATTGAGCACCACGTCGCTGACCTCGTCCGCCTCAGGCAATACCGCCACGGTGCAGGCCGAGGTGTGGATGCGGCCCTGCGCTTCGGTGGCGGGTACGCGCTGCACGCGATGCGCGCCGGATTCGAATTTCAGCACCGAGTAGGCGCCCTGGCCCACGATGCGCGCAATGATTTCCTTGTAGCCGCCGACTTCGCCGGGGCTTTCCGAAACCACTTCCACCTGCCAGCGCCTGCGTTCGGCGAAACGCGAATACATGCGGAACAGATCGCCCACAAACAACGCGGCCTCGTCGCCGCCGGTACCGGCGCGGATTTCCAGGAACACATTGCGTTCGTCGTTGGGATCTTTCGGCAGCAGCAGTTTTTGCAACTCGATTTCGAGCTGCTCCAGGCGTGCGCGTCCCGCTTTCACTTCCTCTTCGGCGAATTCGCGCATGTCCGGATCGCTGGCCATTTCCTGCGCAGTGGCGATGTCCTCTTCGCAGGCCTGGTAGGCATGGAAACTTTCCACGACCGGCCCCAGCTCCGAGCGCTCGCGGCTCAGCCTGCGGAAGTTGTCCATGTCGCGCGTCGCGTCTTCGCTGCTCAACAGATGGCCGATCTCGTCCAGACGCTCACTTAACTGGGCGAGTTTTGCAGCGATGCTGGGGTTCATTCGGGCGGGGTCAGGTGGTAGATGCGGCGCACCATGTCGAGAAAGGCTTCGCGTTCGCTGGCATGCACATGGTTCAGTGCATGCGTCGGGGCATGCAGGAATTTGTTGGTCAGTCCATTGCTCAGCAATTCCAGTACCTGCGCCAGATCCTCGCCTTTGGCCAGCAGCCGCATGGCTTTTTCCACTTCATGGCGGCGATGGCGTTCGGCGTGATCCCGTAATGCGCGGATGGTGGGGACTACTTCGCGCGATTCCAGCCACTGGATGAAGTTGGCCACGCTGGAATCAATGATGACCTCGGCTTCCTTGACCGCGCCTTGCCTTGCATCCAGGCCATCGCGCACCACTTCTGCCAGATCGTCCACCGTGTACAGAAATACATCATCCAGTCCAGCCACCTCGGCCTCTACGTCGCGAGGGACAGCCAGATCTACAATAAACAGCGGACGATGCTTGCGCGCCTTGAGCGCGCTTTCAACCATGCCCTTGCCCAGGATAGGAAGCGGGCTTGCAGTGCAGGTCACGATGATGTCGTGGTGCGCCAGTTGCTCCGGCAGTTCGTTCAACGTAATGGCATTGCCATTTATGCGCCGCGCCAGGACTTGTGCGCGCTCCAGCGTGCGGTTGGCGACGGTGATGTGCCTGGGCGACCGCGCCGCGAAATGCACGGCATTCAGTTCTATCATTTCGCCCGCCCCGATGAACAGCACCTTCTGCTCGGAAATGCTGGGGAAAATGCGTTCAGCCAATTTTACTGCCGCCGCCGCCATGGAAATCAGGTTGGCGCCGATCTCGGTTTGCGTGCGCACATCCTTGGCCACCGAGAAGGTGCGCTGGAATAGCTTGTGCAACATAAAGCCCAGCGTTCCAGCCTGTTCCGCGTAGCGTACGGCCTGTTTCATCTGTCCCAGGATTTGCGGTTCACCCAATACCATTGAATCCAGTCCGCTGGCTACACGGAACGCATGCTTGACGGCCTGTTCGCGTGGCAAAGTGTATAGATAGGGCTCGATTTCCCGGGATTCCATCTGGTGGTAATGCGCCAGCCAGTTGACTATCCGGTCGGGATCCTGGGTGCTGCAGTACACCTCGGTGCGGTTGCAGGTGGACAGGATGGTCGCCTCCTTGGCAGAGCCGTGCTCGACCAGGTTGTGCAATGCCGGTTCCATTGACTCGACATCAAACGCAATCTGCTCGCGCACATTGAGGGGCGCGGTCTGATGGTTGATGCCAAATGCAAATAACTGCATATCGTAAAAACTCATGGATATTAGCTAGCGCGGAATTATAGTGGCAACCGCAATGGAATGCTATCAATAGCCAAGGGAAAGCAAGCCGGACGGTGGGAGCCCCGGTTCGGCAACTTGAGCGGCGTTGTGGCAATCCAACACGATTTTTGCGCGGAAGACCGCAAGGCATGACAGAGCGGCTGTTTCGCGTGCCGCCCCGTCAAATTTTGCAAGACTCAGGATTTGCAGAGCCGCTTCCTTTCGTTTCAGTCAGCGCGTCGTCCACCATTGGATAACGCAAAACCACTTTTAATTCCTGTTTCATTCTCTGATTGGTCAGGCGTCGCGACTCGTTCATGAATGACCATAACGCGGGCGAGACGGTGCGCTCAACTTCTGCGCGCGGCAGGCGTGGTGGATGGGGTAAACCATAGGCATCCGCAACGGCATCAAAATATTCTCCCATCTTCAGCTCACTGTCGTCACTGGCGTTATATATGCGGTTGGGTCCGGCATGGTGCAGGGCCTTTACCACAATGGCCGCCAGGTCGTCGGCATGGATGTGATTGGTATAGCTATCTTCGCCCGCCACCATGGCTGGCGTCCCGGCCCGCAGGCGGTCGAGCGGCAGCCGGTCTGCGGCATAGATGCCGGGGACGCGCAGGATGCTGGCATGCACCTTGTTGCGCCTGGCCCATTGCCTGATCCGGTTTTCCGCATCCACACGTCGCCGCGCACGTGGTGTTTGCGGGTCAAGCGCATGTGTCTCGCTCACCTGGTCGCCGCCGCAATCGCCGTACACACCGCTGGTGCTGATGTAGATCAGGCGCCGGGGCGGGATGCCGCGCGACAGTGACGCAAGCAGATTGCGGGTGCGCAGATCCTTCAATCCGGCATTGCCGGGAGGAGCGAAATGCAGTACGACGCGCGCCAGTCCGGCCAACCGATGCAGACTCCATGCATCGTCCAGATTGCCCGGCACAGGGATGATGCCGGCAGCGCGCAATGCCTGATGGCGCGCGGGATTGCGCACCAGGCCGAACAATCGATAACATCCGCGCAAGAGCAGTGCTACCCGCAGGGCGATATCGCCGCAACCTATAATCAGAATCCTGTTCATGTTGCGATTATGCGTTAAAATCGCCGGCCTCGCGCTTGTGAACAACCGTCATGACATTCAATACCATTATCAAGCCCAGCAATCACAGTTTTCCCATCGAGGCGGACGAAACCATACTCGAGGCGGGGTTGAAGCATGGCTATACCATACCCTATGGATGCCGCGACGGAGTATGCGGCGCGTGCAAGGGCAAGCTGCTGCAAGGTTCGGTCGACTACGGCAACCGTCAGATCAGCGCATTGAGCGATGCCGACCGGGCGGCTGGAATGGCTTTGTTCTGCAGCGCCATGCCGCAATCCGATCTGGTGATCGAATGCCGCGAAGTAAGCGCGGTCAAGGACATTATTGTGAAGTCACTGCCATGCCGCGTGCAGAAGATGGAGAGGCTGGCTGAGGATGTGATGGTGCTTTATCTGAAATTGCCGGCCAACGAACGCATGCTATTTCTGGCGGGGCAATATATAGATATCATGATGAAGGATGACAAGCCGCGCAGTTTCTCGCTGGCGAATGCGCCGCATGATGATGAGTTTCTGCAACTGCATATCCGCAACATTCCGGGCGGGGCATTTACCCATCATGTTTTCCATGAAATGAAGGAAAGGGACATCCTGCGTGTCAAGGGGCCATTGGGAACTTTCTATTTGCGTGAGGATTCAGACAAACCCGTTTTGTTTGTTGCCAGCGGCACGGGTTTTGCACCGATCAAGGCCATCGTCGAACATGCGCTGCAGATTGGAATCAGGCGCCCGATGCACCTGTACTGGGGAGTGCGCAAACAGTCCGATCTTTACATGTTGGACCGGGTGCGGGAGTGGCAGGCGCGCGGCATCAGGTTCACGCCGGTTGTGTCCGACGAGCCGTGGCAGGGGCGAAACGGATTCGTGCATCAGGCGGTAATGGAGGATTACGGCGACTTGTCCGGTTATCAGGTCTATGCCTGCGGCGCTCCGGTGGTGGTGGAAGCGGCCCATCGCGATTACACCACGCTGCGCAATTTGCCGGAAGAAGAGTTTTTCTCCGACGCGTTCACCTTCGTGCCCAAGAGTTGACGATTTGCCGAAGCCGAAACCAGTTGGTCACTCCCCTTCGAGTTCCATTGCCTTGCGGAAATAGCGGAAGGCATCATGCGGTTTCTGTAACATCTCCGCCAGCCTTCCAAGTTCCATGTAAGCCGTGCGGCAGGGATTGATGCTGATGCTGGCGTCCAGGTAATTTTGCGCCTTGCCCCACAACTGCTGGTGCAGGCACAGTTTTCCCAAAGCCAGCAGCAATCCGGCATCTCTGGTATGGGACTGCAGCCAGCGCTCGGCCTGCTCGATCTGGCCGACCACATCGGCGGAGATGCAATCACCATACAGCAGGGTCAGGTCGCTGTCCCATTGCATCTTCAGGCTGTCGGAGATAATTTCCCGCGCAACTGCATGCTCACCCAGATGAATAAAGGCCTTGGCAGCTGCCGCGGCGATTTTGCTCTGCAGCCTGAATTCGGCGGGCACGCTTTTCCATGCATCCTTGAGTGCCGGACCGTTCTGTGCATCGGCCTGGATTTTTTTAAGCCAGGCTTGCTGGCGCATCTGTCCGGCTGTGATGGCGTCTATTGCATCGCGCTTTTCCAGCATGTTTACCACTTCCAGCGCCGCATCCCAGTTGTGCGCCTGTTGCAGCGCTCTCAGCTCCAGACGCAGGGCGCCGGCATGGTTGCGCACGCCGGATTCACGCAACTCCTGGAGGGCTTTCAGTGCCATCAGTGGCTGATATTGGTCCAGGCAGAACCTGGCAATGGTGATCAGGCGCATGGTTTTTTCGCTTTCTGGCCTGCCCTCTAGCGCAGAGATGTAGACATCGCGCCTGGCATAATCATGCAGCTTGTGTGCGGAGCGGGCCGCGATGATGGCGTTCAGGCCATAGCTCTCGTCCAGTTCCATGGCTCGCTCCGCGGCTTTCTCGGCAAGCGCATAACGCTCTTCAAAAAAGGCGGAAAGCGCTTCAAGCATCGCGTTGCGGCCCTTTGCCCGAACACGCTCACTGCGAAACTCGCGCACGTATTCCGGCAGGCGCAACGCGGCGAAAGCCAGTCGCAATGCCAGATAGATCGCCACGAACAACACCAGCAAGGCAATCACGAAAAATGAAAGCGACATTCCGGCGCGGTACGGCGGGTAGACCAGCATTACGTAGCCGGGATTGTGCGCAGCCAGCGTCAGGGCCACGGCCAGCACGAATAATCCCAGCAGCCAAAACAGGAACTTCATGGGGAGGATTTTTCGTGCATGAGGCGGTAATTGCGCACCGCGTCCAGACTGTCGCTGATATCCGGCAATTCAATCGTTATGTAGGATTTGCGCAGTTTTTGCAAAGTTGCGATGGCAGATGCGCGGTCACTGGAAGTTGGATCGAAATACAGCGAAATCCAGGACTGGGCGGCTTGCAGGTCATGATTGAAACTGGCCTCGTCGCGTTCCAGAAGCGCCAGCCGGGCGGACAACAGGCGCAGCTTCAGGTTCTCGCGCAGAAAGAATGATTGCGTGGGCGTGATCAGCGGCAACTCCGCTTGATGGGTATTTTCTATGAACAACAGGTGTCGGGCATCTTCCCATATTTCCCGCATCAGCTTTTGCCCGGGCAACTCGTTGGGGGGCGCGGGAGATGGCGAATTCTTGTTCTGCGGCGCCCGGATTTCATGGGCCAAAGGCAGGGTGTCCACCTGGGCGACAAGCTGGTCCAGGCTGGAATTGATCTCCGGAATATCCAGTTCAGGAAACGCACGTAACTTGTCGATGTCATGGCCAATGATATTTCGCAGGCTGTTAAGGTTGGCGCGATTCATGCGGCCAAGATATGCATCCGCTTGCTGCATGGCGATCAGTGCAGCCTTGACATTGGCAGAGAGCTGCAATTGCTGCCCGGCGATAAGCAGCAGCTGTTCGACTTCGGAAAGCGTGTTTTCGTCCCGGCTGGCGGACAATTCCTGATACAAGGTTTCCAGCGCCACGCGCTGGCTTTGCGATTCGGCAAAATGTGCTTCCAGCAGCGACTCTTTGGCGGCAAGCTCGCGTACGGTTTCCTGTTCCTGCTTCAGCAACGCGAGATTGGCCTTGTTGTCCCCATCCATTTCCGCCATACGTTCGGCCAGTTCCTGGCGCATGTCGCCTAGCTGGTGATGTGCATCGAACCATTGCCAGAGAAACACCAGCAAAACTACAGCCAGTGTCATTTGCGGGATGCTCATGCGTGCAATGATGCGCGCCACCGCATGGTGATGTGCAGCGGCGGGCTGCGCAGTTTCCGGCGCGGCAGACGGGCCTTGTTCCGAAGGTGGTGTTTGTTCGGTCATGTTGAGTTTCAGGTAACGGATAACAGGTGACAGGTGACAGGTGACAGGTGACAGGTGACAGGTGACAGGAGGCAGGATACAGGTAACAGATTTTTTGTGCCGGACGGCAGCCATGCAGTTTAAGCACAAATCTTCGCTACCCGGCACAACATTCTGTCACCTGTCACCTGCCACCTGCCTCCCGTTCCCTGCCTTCTGTCCTGCCCATGCTATCAAACTTGACAGCATCCCGTCATCTCCGCCCGCAGCCGTCACCACGTCGCGCCAGCCCAGCCGATGCGCGGCTTCTGCAATGCGCGCATGCGGGACAAACAAAGGCAATGCGGCAAGCTTCTCACGCTCGGTGTTGTCTGACATGTCCCACAAGTATCCCAGTGCCTCACTGCTGGTTACGGTGATGACGTCCGGTTTGGCGGCAAGCAATGCGGCAGTCTTCAGTTGAGGTTTTTTGCGCTGGTAGCATTCCGCATATTCCACCTTGGCGCCCCGCGCCTTCAGTGTGTCGCCTAACAATTCGCGTCCGCCGTCTCCACGAAAAATCACTATGCGCCAGCCCGCGACGTTTTGCAAAGCCGGCAAGGCAAGCAAGGCCTCGCTGTCGAATCGATCCTGTGGCGCGATGATTTCCTGCACGCCAAAATCGCGCAATGCCCTGGCGCTTCCCTGTCCAACCGTGGCTACCCGCAAGCTTGCGGGCAGCAGACCGCCGGCATTGATCGCGGCCATGCCATGCTGTACGGCATTGGGACTGATAAAAATGGCCAGATCGAACTCATGCAGGCGTGAGATCAGTGCGTGCAGGGATTGTGGATCGGCTGGCGGCCCGATTTCCAGCAACGGAAACAAAATGGCGTTGCCGCCAGCCTGCGCCAGGCATTGCGCCAGATGCGCGGCCTGCTGTTGCGGCCGGGTGACCGCGATGTTCAATCCGGTGAGAGGAAATGTGGGGGTCATAAATTCATTTGCCACAGAGGGCACAGAGTTGAAAACCGCGCGAAATTGCGGCGCTTTCTCTGTCGCTTGAATTATTTTTTAGTTCACAAAGCCAATGCCGCAAGAATTTCGCCTGCGCCTTGTGCCAGCAGGTCTTTTGCAATCCTGTTGCCCAAGGTTTCCGGATCGCTCGCGCTGCCGGTGTGCTCCGCACGGATCAGGCGCGCGCCGTCGGGTGTCGCGACAAAGCCGCGCATGCGCAGCCGGTCGCCCACGACTTCGGCGAAGCCACCCAGCGGCACCTGGCAACTACCGGAGAGTGCGCGGCTCATGGCGCGTTCAGCCAGTACGCACGCGGCCGTGTCCGCGTGATGCAGTGGCGCCAGCACTCTGGCCAAGTCGGCGCGGTCGGCGCGGCATTCGATACCCAGCGCGCCTTGTCCTACCGCGGGCAAGCTGTCATCGCTGGAAATGGTGTCGCGGATACGTGTGCTCAAGCCCAGCCGTTTCAATCCGGCTGCGGCCAGGATGATGGCGGCGTATCTGCCTTCATCCAGCTTGCGCAGGCGGGTCTGCACGTTGCCGCGCAGCGGCTCGATTTTCAGGTGGGGGAAACGCGCGCGCAATTGGCTCTCGCGGCGCAAACTGGACGTTCCCACCACGGAACCGGCAGGCAGTGCATGCAGATTCGCATGGTGATTGGAGACGAATGCATCGCGCGGATCTTCACGCTCGCCGATGCAGGCCAGCATGAAACCGTCGGGCAGGTGCATCGGAACATCCTTAAGCGAATGCACGGCGATGTCGGCGCGACCATCTTCTAGAGCGGTTTCCAGTTCTTTCACGAACAGGCCCTTGCCACCGATCTTGGCTAAAGTGACGTCAAGGATCTGGTCGCCCTGCGTGGTCATGCCCAATATGTTGACGGAAGTTTCTGGGTATAATGCGCGCAAGCGATCCCTGATGAATTCTGCCTGCCACATTGCCAATGCGCTTTCGCGCGAGGCGATGACCAGTCTGGCCGGAGCAGTTTGCGCCTGAGGTGTCTGACTCATTGGTTTTCCTGAGGTTCTGTTGAATAATGCTGTTTGCGCCGCAATTCTAGCATGAGGCGATTGCGCGCGCGTTACACCTGCTGATCTACTGGAACAACAAACGTGATGAATTTTCTTGCCGCACCTGCTGACATTTCGAGCAAGGATCTTCCCTTGCGCGAGGACATCCGCCTGCTTGGGCGCATCCTCGGCGATACATTGCGCGAGCAGGAGGGCAAGGAGACTTTTGATCTGGTGGAAAAAGTCAGGCGTGCCGCCGTGCGTTTTCGCAAGACCCAGGATGAACGCGATCTGATCGAGCTGGAGAAGATCCTTGACGGACTGTCTCCGCACGACACCCTATGGGTGGTGCGCGCATTCAGTTATTTCTCACAGCTTTCGAACATTGCCGAGGACCTGCATCATAACCGCCGCCGCCGCGCGCATCTGAAGGCAGCATCGCCACCGCAGGAAGGCAGCATGCAACTGGCGTTTGACCGAATTGTCAAAGCGGAAATCGGCGCGGACCAGATACAGGCCTTTTTCGACAAGGCGCTGATCTCGCCGGTGTTGACAGCCCATCCCACCGAGGTGCAGCGCAAGAGCATACTGGATTGCCAGTTGATCATTTCCAGCATACTGGCCGAGCGCGACCGCATGGACATGACGCCTGATGAACTGGAAGCCAATGAAGAAGCGTTGCGCCGCTTCGTGTTGATCCTGTGGCATACGCGCATGTTGCGCACCGCCAAGCTGACGGTGCATGACGAAATCAAGAACGGGCTGGCGTATTACAGCTACACCTTTCTCGACGAGATTCCGAAGATATATGCCAATCTGGAACGGCAAGTGCAGCAACACTGTGGCAGGCACATTTCCATTCCTTCGTTCCTGCGCATAGGCAGCTGGATCGGCGGCGACCGCGACGGCAATCCTTATGTCACCTGCGATGTCATGTTGAATGCCGCGGAGCAGCACTCAGCGCTGATTATGGAACATTACCTGTCCGAGACGCACCTGCTCGGCACACGCCTTTCCCTTTCCTCGCGCCTGGTCGAAGTCAGCGAAGAGCTGGCAGAGTTTTCCGCGCGCTCGCCGGATGAAGCCGTCAGCCGCGAAGACGAGCCGTATCGTCGGGCGTTGATCGCGATTTACTCGCGCCTGACCTCGACAGCCAGGCGCCTGGGCCATCGCTCGGAACATCTGCGGCCAGTGGATCCGGATGCACACCCCTATACCGATGCTCAGGAATTCATCAGCGACATCGACATACTTATCCGCTCGCTGGAGCAGCATGGAGCCACATACCTGTCGCATGGACGACTGGCCAATCTGCGCCGCGCGGCGGACGTATTCGGCTTCCATCTGACTCCGCTGGACATGCGCCAGCACAGCGCCGTCCATGAACAAGTGGCAAGCGAGTTGCTGGCTTTGGCCGGAACCGGCAATTATGCACAACTCGATGAAGCGGCGCGCCGCTCGGTGCTGTTGTCCGCGTTGCAGACGGGCAGGCATCTTGTCGAAGACCTGGAGAAATTCTCCCGGACAGCCCAGGGAGAATTGCGCATCATGCTGGCTGCGGCGGAGATCCATCGCCGTTTTGGCCGGGCGGCGTTGCCTAACTACATCATCTCCATGACTGACGGCGTCTCGGACTTTCTCGAAGCGGCGTTGATGTTGCAACAGGCAGGCCTGCTGGAGTCGGGTGTGCTGCATATCAATATCATCCCGCTGTTCGAGACCATCGCCGACCTCCGCGGTTGCGGCGTCATCATGGATGAACTGTTCTCCATTCCCTGGTACCGTGACCTGCTCAAGAGCCGTGGCAACACGCAGGAAGTGATGCTGGGCTATTCCGACAGCAACAAGGACGGCGGTTACCTCACCGCCAACTGGGAACTATACAAGGCCGAACTCGAGCTGGTAAAGGTATTCGACAAGCACGCCATCGACCTGCGCCTGTTTCACGGGCGCGGCGGCACCGTGGGGCGCGGCGGCGGCCCCAGCTATCAGGCCATCCTGGCGCAACCGCCGGGCAGCGTGAACGCGCAGATCCGTATCACCGAGCAGGGCGAGGTCATCGGCAGCAAATATTCCAACCCGGAAATCGGCCGGCGCAACCTGGAAATCCTCATCGCCGCCACGATGGAGGCAACGCTGCTGCACCATCACGGCGATGACAGCACCATGCCGGAGTATCACCGCATCATGGAAACGCTGAGCCAGGACGCATTTGCCGCCTACCGCAAGCTGGTGTATGAAACGCCGGGTTTCACCGATTATTTTTTTGCCGCCACGCCGATCCGCGAGATCGCCGAACTCAACATCGGCAGCCGTCCCTCATCGCGCAAGGCAACCGACAGGATCGAAGACCTGCGCGCCATTCCCTGGGTGTTCAGCTGGAGCCTGAATCGCGTCATCCTGCCCGGCTGGTATGGCTTCGGCAGTGCGGTAAAGCAATTCCTGGCGCGCGAGGGAGAGGCCGGGCTTGCGCAACTGCAGGCGATGAACAACAACTGGGCGTTCTTCCGCGGCCTCCTGTCCAACATGGATATGGTGCTGGCCAAGACCGATATGGGCATCGCTTCAAGCTATGCTGAACTGGTGCCGGACAAGGCGCTGCGCGACCGCATCTTCGGCGCCATAGAAACGGAATGGCAAGACACGGTGGAGATACTGTTCGCCATCACCGGCGCGACCGCACTGCTGCAGGACAACCCCACCCTGGCGCGCAGCCTGTCCACGCGCACGCCCTATATAGACCCGCTCAATCACCTGCAGGTGTCTTTATTGCACCGCCACCGCGCGGGTGACAATGACGAACGGGTGAAACGGGGAATCCACATTACCATCAACGGCATTGCCGCAGGATTGCGCAACAGCGGGTAATCCACGGCAATTTGCGGGGAGATTTGTCATGCTGACTCTGGACCATCTGATCGTTGAATTCGACAAGGGCTTGCGCACGCTGTTCGGCAAGCCACAGACTGTGCGCCCTTATCCGGATACCGGCTTGCTGGAAGGCGAGATGCGGGAGACCGAAAAGAAACATGCGGCTGCACTGATGCGTATCAATCACAGCGGCGAGATTTGCGCCCAGGCCTTGTATCAGGGGCAGGCGCTGACCGCACGCGATCCCGCGGTGCAGGAAAAATTGCTGCACGCCGCACAAGAGGAAACGGAACATCTGGCATGGACATCGAAACGGGTGCATGAGCTGGGCAGCCATCTGAGCCTGCTCAACCCGGTCTGGTATACCGGATCGCTGGCGCTGGGCGCGGTCGCCGGGTTGCTCGGCGACAAATGGAATCTTGGCTTTCTGGCGGAGACGGAGCGCCAGGTCGGCGGCCATTTGCAAGGCCATCTCGCGCGCTTGCCGCAGCAGGATGCAAAGAGCCGCGCCGTGGTTCGGCAGATGTACGCGGATGAGACCCGCCACGCCGACATGGCGGCACAACTGGGCGGCGCAGAATTGCCGCTGCCGGTGAAGCTGGCCATGAAAGTCAGTTCGAAAGTGATGACGCGGACGGCGTATTGGGTGTAGCGCCATTCTTGTCGTATTAATCCAGACTTGATCTATGTCAGGCAGTGGTTGACCCGACTTCTGCTTTCGCTTCCCTCTTTGCGGATGGTCACTTTAGCCAACAAGCGGTCGTTCGGCGTTCGAGCTTGGTTGGCTCGCCGGTTCGGACGAATCTGGGCAGTGGGAATCTCTGATTGTATTACTTTGATTTGCTCGATTGTCCGGGTTGATCAGAATGTGTTTTAAACTCTATGACAATTTTTTCTGCAATGGCAGCCGCTACTCTATCTACTTGCCATTTTATATAATCTTCCAGTTCTTTAAAGAGCCCTCCTTCAAATGGGTCGGTGTATATAGATAAGTGGGCAACACAGGTTTCTAGGTGTGTCTGTGCCCGAAAAAATGCATCATTGGACAGCAAGACAACGACTTCGAAATATGGCTGGAATTTGGGGTTTTCCTCTTCCGTAGAATATTGCACTGTAACTGTACCGACGCATCCTTTGATCGCAGTTTCGGGAATCTTGCCATCAGACGCTTGTTGTGCAATTCTCGCAATGCCTTCGAGATGCTCAATATTCTTGGGTGTCCTTTGTTTAATTATGACGCTACAGCCCAACCTAAAGCCATCATATACGTCTGATCCAATGAACACCTTAAAGGTGTTGTAAACCTTTTGAATTTGTGCATGGGGCGAAAGAATCCATTCCTCAAAATCTTTCTCTGCCTTATATGTAAGCGCGGTATTCGAAAGTTGAAATTCTAATTTTGGCATTGTAATTCCCTAGTGTTCAAATTGGGCGCAACCATGAATTGGATCGCGCACTGAACTGCATGGGTATCTCAATTAATTTTCTTTTTCATAAGGATACGCCCCCCATTTATTTTGGGATCAATTTCAAAAAGCACCGACAATAATTCGTTTGGCATTTGATCCCAAAGCGTATCGAGCAATTCGTCTATATGCAACCAATCTTCGGATCCTATTTCGATTGGTTCATGTTGTCTTGGATAGCGAAGTTCATAATATGAATCTAGCTTTTGTAACAAACCTTCCTGTTCTTTGCTGAAGGGCTTTCCATTTAGATATGGTTTCAATCCACTATACAATTGAACAAGGCAGTGCTTATTTTCAAATAACTTAAACTGATGTAGATGCCAAGCCTTTAGTAACAGTTCTAGCCCTAGGTGCGATAAATAACCTGCTGAATCAAAACAATTGGAGCTGCTACGAAATAAGATTCTCGCAGATTCCAAATGATCGACAGCGAAATGCAAGATATCTTTTACGTTATACCCATCTGCTTCTGTGAATTGTCTCACGTTGGTACCAGAGCAGACGCGTGGAGGTATGTCGGTCTAATCAGACCGATGCACGCCGTCATGATTTTGTGATCGCTAATTGATTCGCGATGTCTTCTACCCTCCCTACGGAGCTGGCAATTTCCGACAAAGTTAACCCAATCGCTGTGAGTTCTTCGGCGTCGACTTTAAGAGCGGGTTTCTTGTAAAAAGGCGTGGACGAGCCGAACGAGGCGAGGTCTGTCTCAATGTTATGAACTTTTGCATCCAACCGCTCTATCAATTCGCACTGGCGGCGACTTAAGTCGAGGAGCAGCGTTATGTCAGTAGCCGCGTTGCGCGCCTCCAATATCCCACAAATAACATTCATTGTTTTGGTGACGGAGTACGCGAAGTAGCAGAGAACCATGAGAAGAAGCAGTTGAATCCAGTCCATAAGGTGCTCCTAAGAGGTGTGCTTTCAATAGTCCGGATTAATCACGGCGCTTTTCGCTGACTGTTGGAGGTTCTGACTTCGAATTGATCTGTAATTCTTGCTTGCCTTCGCCTACTAACTTGGTATTCAGTTCCGAAAAATCAAAGCTGTTTGGATTGAGACGAAGTTGTTTGAGCTCATCTGTTGTACAAAGTCGGTAGAGCAAAGATAGGGTATTTGGCAAACACTGAAATCTGGCCATGGTTAACGGGGCAGATTGAGTATTACATTCGTCACATGTGTTGAGAAATCCTGTTTTGGGGGCTATCCTTATATGTGCACCGCAATTCGCGCAGCCATACTCAATGACATTTTCAGTGTTGTTCATTTCCATCCTTTGCTAATAGATGTGTCAGCGTGTTTCGGATTACTGCCGCACGTGTTTCCTCAGTCCTCCGTCCAAGTGGCACGGGGAGTTGCGGATACATAGCGACGCAATCTATCAGCATAAAACCTTTCCGTAAGTTTAAGGGGTCGGGTTCGGATTAAATTCGCCACTCGCATTTGTTGAGTCCATTTAATTTGTTGCGCTCAAGCCACGGCTTCAAGCGAAGCGCGGTGCTCAATCTGGTTGCGGTACAAGTCGATAACAGGAAAACACAGGTCGTAATCCCCCCAAACCAAATCGCCGTATTCGATACGAAATGTCGCAAAACGAGCAGGAGCAAGCCACGCCCGAATATCAGGATGGAGGGCATGCGTTAGAAAGGGTTTGAAGTCTACAGTCTGTTCGATGCCATCATCAAATCGCAAACGGATGCGGAAGTCTCCAACTTGTTCGGCAGTGACAATATTTATTATTCCTGGTGTCATTTGAGTCTCCTCGTAATACGCTCCGGTTTGATGGGCTTATGCAGAACAAAAAAATCAATCCACTTAGCAATAATGTCATCAGCTCGAGCGCTGATGACTTCCTCAAAGAAACGCATCTTATTTATGTCAAGCGGAGCGCGACCCGCAACCGTATTGTAGCGAATCTCCGAGACTACGCCGTTAATCACGATGATTTCGGCACGGGATTCATGACCTTGAAACTTGCCATGCACGTGGACTGGCTCATGTTCATTAAGCGTAGAACATGATTATCAGTCCGAAGTATTCGTAAAGTTTAGGCATTATCCTTAGCGTTTCAGCGATGTCGATGTTAGTGTACAGTAACGAGAAATCCTAAAAATTCCTGACTTATTAAGATTCCTCACTGCGTTTGGAATGACAATTCAGGCAGCTACTCCTGCACCACCTCAAAATCATGCGTGATATCCGCCGTCTTGCCCAGCATGATGGAAGCGGAGCAGTATTTTTCGGCGGACAGCTTGATCGCCCGTTCCACCACTTCGGATTTGATGTCCTTGCCCTTCACCACAAAATGCATGTGAATTCTGGTGAACACCTTGGGGTCTTCTACGGCGCGCTCCGCCTGCAGTTCGACGTAACAATCCGAAACTGCCTGGCGGCTTTTTTTCAGGATTGAAATCACGTCGAAGCTGGTGCAGCCCCCTGCGCCCAGCAGCAGCATTTCCATCGGACGTGGTCCCAGATTGCGGCCACCTGCTTGCGGCGAGCCATCCATCAACACGGCATGGCCGCTTTCGGTTTCACCCAGGAACGAAACCTGTTCCACCCATTTGATGCGTGCTTTCATGGTCTGCCTTCTCAAGGTTTAGCAACAAGTGTGTCTCTAAAAAGATACCATATTATCCCGATGCCTTCGTGCAGGAAAATACTGCTTTCGACCATGGCCTCAGCGTTTGGAATGAAGCTGAGCAAGGTGGTTTGGAAGCGGGTGGTATAAGCCGTAGGTGCAGGCACGACATCGAATCCGGCCTGTTGAAACTCCCTTGCCGAGCGCGGCATGTGCCAGGCATGGGTGACCAGGTAAATGCGTTTGACGCCGGCTTGATGCAGAAGCTGAAAACTATAGCGGGCGTTTTCCCAGGTATTGTCAGACGCATCTTCGGTCCAGCGCACCGGAATGTTGAATTCCTGTTCGAGCACGGATTTCATCTGTTGCGCTTCGGAAAGATCATTGCCCATAGGTTTGCCAGCGGTCAGCAATATCGGTTTGCCGGTTTCGCGCTGCAGCTTGGCCGCATAGCGCAGGCGCACCAGCGCGGGTTCATTGACGGTGTCTGCGCCATATTCCGGCGCATGGAAATAAGTGCCGGCGCCCAGCACCACGATGGCGTCGGCAGGCTGGGTCTTGAGATCCACCGCTCTGGGTTCGCCTTCGAGAAGATGCAATGCGCTTTCCGCTACGATTGGTGTGGAGCATATCCACAACAGCGCCACAGCGCTAATCAGCAATCTCCGCCCGAGCCGGGGACGGGAGCGCAATAACATCAAGCCTATTGCGGCCAGCAACAGGAAGCTGAAAGGCGGAAGCAGGAATGCGCTGATCAGCTTGGTGAATAAAAAGGAGGGTGACATCGGGTTCGGCTGTTTCCACAAAATAAGCAGTGCCCATGATACCGCGAGCGATGGCATTGGTCTGGGCTCAATGCTATTGGCGGAACATGGCGAGCCTGACATAATGCCGCAAGCCTGACTCTCTCTTCCGGACGTCCGTTGAACATTAATTTCCAGCGTGCAGTTGACCGAATGGTCGGCGTGCCGATTTGCCTGTTGTTATCCCTGTTTGAGCGCCTGCGCAATGTCTTTGGTGCGGCGGCGCGTCCTTCACGGCCGCAACGGATACTGATCATTCTGCTTTCCGAAATGGGCAGTCTGGTGCTCGCGCATCCGATGTTCATGCGCATTCAGCAAAAGTATCCCGAGGCCTCGCTGCACATCCTGATGTTCGGCAAGAACCGCGAAGTGCTGGATCTGATGGCCGTGATGCCGCAGGAGAATGTGCTGACCATCAGCGATAGATCCATGATGAGCCTGGTCAGCGACAGCATTCGGGCGCTAAGGACGATGCGCGCACTCAAGTTCGATGTGGTGATCGACTGCGAATTGTTCTCCCGCATCAGCAGCATCTTCTCCTATCTATCCGGCGCGCCGGTGCGGGTCGGATTCCATCCGCACACACAGGAAGGACTTTATCGCGGCTCGTTCATCAATCGCCCGGTCCTGTATAACCCTTATCATCATTTGTCGCAGCAACTGCTGGTGCTGGTGGCGGCGATCGAATCCGATACTGTGCCTAAAGCCAAGGGCGCTCCGATGACGAAGGTTGCGGCTCCGCCCATCCTGGACTTCCCGGACGAAGAATTGCGCCAGGTTGCCGAAAAATTGCATGCCGATTTTCCCGCAGTGCGCGACAGGCGCTTGGTGCTGATCTACCCGGGTGGCGGAATCTTGCCGATACGGGCGTGGCCGGCGGCGTATTACATGCAGCTCTGCGCCGCGCTGCTGGACGAAGGTTATGCGATCGGGGTGATCGGGCTGAAGGAAGACAAAACCTTGGCGCAGGGGATTCTCGCGCATTGCCAGCATCCCTGTTGCGTGGACCTGACAGGCTACACCCGATCGATACGCCACCTGCTTGCCCTGTTCACCCGTGCATCCTTGCTGATAACCAACGATGGCGGCCCGGGCCAGTTCGCGGCCCTTGCCAGGATTCCGGCATTGGTTTTCTTTGGCCCGGAAACACCTTCCCTGTATAGCCCGCTGGCCGACAATATCCATTGCATGTATTTGGGCTTCTCCTGTTCTCCCTGTCTGACCGCATACAATCATCGTGCATCGCCTTGTGACGGCGATAACCAGTGCCTGAAGCAGATATCACCCGAACAGGTTCTGGCCAGAGCGCGCGAACTGCTGGCTTCCGCTACGCAGCACGAAACGGCATGAAGCTGAACATCCGCATGTCCCTTGCCTCGTTGATGCGGCGGATATTTTCGCGACGCTTTCTGAAATTCGGCACCGTCGGCGCGTCGGGCATCGTGGTCAATCAGGGGGTGCTCTACCTGGCAAAGGAATATCTGTTCAATGCCGTGTCGGCTTCCGGCGAGGTGGACTGGCTGCGCCTCAACCTGTCACTCGCGCTGGCGATCTTCTTTGCCACGCTGAACAATTTTTTCTGGAACCGGCTGTGGACCTGGGCCGACCGCAGACATCATTATGACCGGCCCATATTGATCCAGTTCGGGCAATACACATTGTCCTGCGGGGTAAGCATCGCGTTGCAGGTGCTGTTTACCAACCTGCTGGCGCCGCATGTGTATTATCTGATCGCCAACCTGATCGCGATCGTGGTGACCAGTGTGCTGAATTTCCTGCTGAACGACATCTGGACATTCGGCCGCCTGAAGTTGCTGGATCATTCCAGACACCACACCGAACCATCGGACGGTCAGCCATGAAGTCCCTTTGCGGTATGACCCGCCTGCGTTTCTCCTGGTACGCATTGGCCGCGCTGCTGGCGGTATTCACCTATTTCTTCGGGCTCGACAGCCAGCATGTTCCCAAGAACGGCGACGAGTATCCCTACGAGCACATCACGCGCCTGACGGCGGCCAGCGGCCATTTGCTGCCGCTGCAATCGCAACTGGACGCCATGCGCAACACCAAGCCGCCGCTGATCTTCTGGCAGGGCATAACTTCCACCCGCTGGGGACAGGACTGGACGCTGTGGAACCTGCGCTATCCGAGCGTGATATACACCCTGCTCACGGCAACGATGACGTTCCTGCTGGGCTGGAAGCTGTCGCGGCAGATGGAAACCGGGTTCATCGCGCTGCTGACCTATCTGGCTTTCTTCAGCACCTACCGTTATGGCCGGCCGTTCCTGATCAATGCGCCGGAAGTATTCTGGTTCTTTCTGCCATTCTTCACGCTGCTGTATTGGCGCCCTGCCAGCTTTGAATCGCGCTGGCTGGTGCCGCTGCTGCTCGGCGCCGAGGTCGGCATCGGTCTGCTGTACAAATCCTTTGCACTGATCGCGCCGGTCGGCCTCTGCCTGGCCTGGTGGTATCTGCATTATCGTGACTATCGCCTGTTCGATTTCCTGCGCAAGGTTGCGGGGAAAGTCGCGGTGACGGTATCGCTGGCACTGGCTATGTTCAGCTTGTGGTTTCTGCTCGATCCGGATCCGCAGGCGGTGTGGCGCGAGTTCGTGGTCGGCGAGAACGCCGGCAAGTTCGATCCCCACGGTAGTTATATTACGAAATTCCTGTGGGGCGGCAGCAGCGTGTGGGCACTGATCATCGGTTACCCGATGAATGCCGGTCTGCTGGCCGTTCCCGTGGTAACGGTATTCTTCATCGCGTTTAGACGGCGCGCGCTGTTGTGCGATAAGGAAAAGCTGCTGTGGATATGGATGGCCGCCTTGTTCATCGTGTTCAGCCTGCCCAGCCAGCGTTCGGCGCGCTACCTGCTGGAAGCCATGCCGGGGCTGGCCGTGCTGTGCGCCCTGAACTGGCAGCGGATCAGCCGCGCGGCCTTTGTCATCAGCCTGGTCTTCATGGCCGGCGTGCTCGCCCTGTTTGCGTTCCTGTCGGTCCGCTTGCAGCACGAAATGACCGGAGCGGAATTGTATTCGCCGCTGTACTGGATTTTGCTGGCAATCACGGCGGCGCTGATAGTGGCCGCGCTGTTCGTTCCCGGCTTTACCCGGCCCGCAGTCAATGTGGCTGCGCTGCTGGTGCTGCTGTGTTTCGCCGCTTTCCTGTATCCGTTCGACGGCGCGCCCGGCAATTACAGCGCGGAGACGCAACGTTACGTGCAGGGCAGGGAAGTATGGGTGCCGTGCAATTTCAGGGCCAAGGAAGAGGGCTACCGCTTCATCCTGCCGGGCGCACAGGTTCATGGGTACCGCGAAGAGACCTATCCGGATGCGGCGACGCTGGCAACGCATTACCGCCTGTTCGCCGTGCAGGTGCCGCTGCAGGATCCCGGCTGCGCCGATTGCAGGATACTCGGCCAGCGTCTGGACATCCGCAGCCGCCAAAGCGAGGCCGAGTTGAAGCAGATGCTATTCAATGGTGATGTGTTCCGGCACCTGTTCGTGAAGGAGCTGTTGGTCGAAGTGCCGGGCATGCCTGTCAGCATGACGCCGGGTTCGGTCGAAGAAGGATGCCGCTCGTGAAACGCGTGCTGCTCGGTTTTATTCTGATCGCCTTCGCTGCCGGATTCCTGAAGGCAAGCCGCCATCCCCCCGGCGCAGCTTTTGTGGCTCCCGCCCAGTCGTCCACGGGCAGCGGCGCAGCGTTTTTCCGCAGCGATTTCGCTTCTTCAGCGCAACGCATCCAGACCCATGCCGCATCCCTGGTCGAATTGCGCGATGGTCGCATCCGCGCCTTCTGGTTTGCCGGCAGCCGCGAAGGCGCGAAGGATGTCGAGATACGCAGCGCGGTATTCGATCCCGCGCAGGGTCTGTGGAGCGCCGAGCAAACCGTCGCAACGCGTGGAGCAACGGAAGTTTCGTTGCGGCGCTACATCAGCAAGCTGGGCAATCCGGTGGCGGGGCGGGCAGCCGACGGCAAGTTATGGCTGTATTTTGTCACGGTCTCAATCGGCGGCTGGGCCGGCAGTTCGATTACAACGATGACTTCGACCGATGACGGAGCGAGCTGGAGTGCGCCGCGGCGCCTGGTTACTTCGCCATTCGTCAATATCAGCACGCTGGTCAAGGGAGCGCCATTCCTGTATTCCGACGGCAGCATCGGCCTGCCGGTCTATCACGAATTCATCGCCAAGTTTGGCGAACTGCTGCGCTTCGAGCGTAACGGCGCGCTGATCGACAAACAGCGCCTGAGCGCGGGCAGGGATCACGGATTGCAGCCGGTGCTGCTGGCGCTGAATGCCAACGACGCGCTGGTGCTGATGCGCTATGCGGGTGCGGACGCGCCGCATCGCGTGCTCAGCGTTTCCACCAGCGATGCCGGGAGGCATTGGACTGCACCGGTAAAGACTGCCTTGTCCAATCCGGATTCGGCATTGTCGGCTGTGGCGCTGGAAGACGGGCGCATTGTGGCGGTGCTGAACGACCAGGAACAGGGGCGCGATAGCTTGTCGCTGGTCGTCTCTGCCGATGGCGGTAGCACCTGGAAAACCGTGTATGTGCTGGAAGACCAGCATGGCCAGGCGGCGGACGAAGCGCATTACCTCAAGGTCGCCGGTAAACTGGCTGGCGATACCGATGCGAAGGCCGCGCTGTCACCCGGCGATTATGCCGAGTCGGCGAGACAGCAGAAATGTCGGGATCACAACTGCGGCTTCGAATTCTCCTATCCTTATCTGATCCGTACACGGCGCGGCGATTTCCATCTGGTCTATACCTGGAATCGCAGCTTCATCAAACACGTTACATTCAACCAAAGCTGGCTGGATCAGCAGTCGAAAGCAGCGAAATGATCCTGTTCACCGACATGACCGGCTTGTCCAGCAGCGCCATCGCAATGGCTGGGGCGGTTGTCATATTGCCCGGTGTGGCGCGCATCCCGCAGGCTTACCGCATTGCATTGGCGAGCCTTGTGGCCGGCGCGGCGCTGATCCCGATTTCCGGCCCGCCGTTGGCAGCTTACCTGCGCGGCGCGATCGGCGATCTGAGTATCACTTCGCAGCTATTGCTGCTGATGGCCATCCTGCGCCCGATGTATGTGTGGCCGTTAAGCGGCGAATTACATGCTCCCTCTCCCTCCGGGGGAGGGTTGGGGTGGGGGAACGAGGGTGGCAAATACACATTGCTGTTCCTGATCGCACTCGCCGCCTTGGGCTTGTATCCCATGGCGCTGGGCATAAGTTCATTTGATCCCTATCGCCTGGGTTATGGCGATCCGCTGTTCCTGGGTGCGCTGCTGGTCGTATCTGTCATGGCCTATTTCAAGCAGCTAGGGTTGATGGCCTTGGCTATTCCGCTGGCCGTGCTGGCCTGGAGTTTGGGTTGGTCCGAATCCCCCAATCTCTGGGATTATTTGCTCGACCCGTTCCTGGCGGTCTATGCGATCGGCGCCGTGTTAAAGAAGGGCGCTTTGGCGATTCCGCGACGACGATAAGCCAGCGCCTGTTTTTCCCTGCCCTTTATATGCCTGCAAACAGGCGTATCCGGCCTGTTTGCCACAACCCCATAAAATGTCGTAGAATCGCGCCCCCTTGGTATTCGCCAATGGGCGTTGGCTAACTGAAGACAGGTTCATTCATGGTTATTATTCGATTTGCACGTGGCGGTTCCAAGCACCGTCCGTTTTTCAATGTGGTGGTGGCGGATTCGCGCAATCGCCGCGATGGTCGCTTCATCGAGCGCATCGGCTTCTACAATCCGATTGCTCCGGAAGCGCCGGATGGCATGCGCATCCAGCTGGATCGCGTGGCGCACTGGCAGGAAAAGGGCGCGCAACTGAGCGACGCCGTTGCCAAGCTGGTCAAGCGCGCTGGTGCCGCAGCCAAGGTCTGACGAGCAGAACCCCATGGTCATCATGGGGCGCGTGGCCGCGGCACAGGGCATACAGGGCTGGGTCAAGGTGCAGCCTTATACCGCGGAGCCGGGCAATCTTGCGGCTTACCGCACCTGGTGGCTGGGCAATGAACAGCAGGGCTGGCGCGAGCTGGATGTGCTGCATAGCAACCTGCATGGCAGGTGCGTGATTGCGCAGTTGATGGGATGCCATGACCGCACGACTGCGGAGAAGTACCGGGGCTTGATGGTTGCGATACCGCGCAGTCACTTGCCCAAAGCAGAAGAGAACGAGTATTACTGGTCCGACCTGATCGGGCTGGAAGTGGTCAATATTGCAGGGGAGCGCCTCGGCGTGGTGGATACCTTGCAGGATACCGGCGCGAATCAGGTGCTGTGCGTTGCGGGCGAGAATGGAGAAGTCCTGATCCCGTTCATCGAGTCGGCGATCACGCAGGTGGACTTGGAAAACAGAGTGATCCGTGTAGATTGGCAAGCGGATTACTAAGTGATATGCGCTTCGACGTTATCACGCTGTTCCCCGAGATGTTTAATGCGATTACGCAGTATGGCGTGACGCGGCGCGCGGCGGAGCAGGGCAGGTTTCAGTTGCAGACGTGGAATCCGCGCGATTTCACGACCGACAACTACCGCACCGTGGATGACCGCCCCTACGGCGGCGGTCCCGGAATGGTGCTGCTGGCGGAGCCGCTGGAAAAGGCGATCAGCGCAGCGAAAGCAGCGCAAGCCGCAAGCGGGATAGTGAAGAGTTGTGTGATCCACCTCTCGCCGCAAGGCAGGCCGCTCACCCATGAAGTGGTGAAGGAATTGCTGGCGCGCGATGAAGGATGGGTACTGTTGGCGAGTCGTTATGAAGGCGTGGATGAACGCCTTTTGCGCCAGCAAGTGGATGAAGAGCTTTCCATCGGCGATTACGTGTTGTCCGGTGGCGAGCTGGCGGCGATGGTGGTGATGGACAGTCTGGTGCGGCAACTGCCCGGCGTGTTGGGCGATGACGCATCGGCGCAGCAGGATTCATTTGTAAAGGGCCTGCTGGATTGTCCGCATTACACGCGGCCCGAGGTTTATAACGGCGAGGGTGTTCCGGAAGTGCTGATGTCCGGGCACCACGCCGAAATAGAGAAGTGGCGGCTGAAACAGGCGCTGGGACGCACCTGGGAAAGACGCCCTGATTTGCTGGCACAACGCCAGTTGACTGAACAGGAAGCTCGGCTACTGGCGGAGTACCAGCAGGAACAAGCTTCCGTACAACAAGAGGAAACAAAATGAATCTGATCGCACAACTCGAGCAGGAAGAAATTACCCGTCTGGGCAAAACAATCCCGAATTTCGCCCCCGGCGACACGGTGATCGTCAACGTGAACGTGGTGGAAGGCGAACGCAAGCGCGTGCAGGCCTACGAAGGCGTGGTGATCGCCAAGCGCAACAAGGGACTCAACTCCTCTTTCATCGTGCGCAAAATTTCCGCCGGCGAAGGCGTGGAACGCACCTTCCAGACCTACTCTCCCGGCATCGCCAGCATCGAAGTGAAGCGCAAGGGCGACGTGCGCCGTGCCAAACTCTACTACCTGCGCGACCGCTCCGGCAAGTCGGCGCGTATCAAGGAAAAGCTGGCAGCGCGCAGCACCAATACCGAAGCGTAAGTTCGGTAGGGGCCAGAAAAAGCGGGAGGCGATGCCTCCCGCTTTTTATTGCGCTATCATCTCACATGAATGTAACTTGCATTTGCAGGGAGAGTTTTCTGTAGGGTGGATAAAGGCATGTAATGCCGTATCCGCCATGCACCTTGGTGGATACGCGCTTTGCGCTTTATCCACCCTACGTTCGGTTGAGGGATGAATGGACTATCAGGCAAAACTGAAAACGCCCTTCGGCGAACTCGGCATTCGCTGCACGGATGATGCGCTGACCGGCATCGAATTCCTTGCGCCCGGTACCAAGCCGCAACGGCCGCGCAATGCCTTTGCAGGGAAGGTATGCGAGCAATTGTCTGCTTATTTTTCCGATGCGGATTTTCATTTCGACGTTCCGCTCAGGCGCGGCGGCACCGCGCACCAGAACAAGGTATGGCAGGCGATGCGAGCCATCCCGCGCGGGCAAGTGCAAACCTATGGTGACCTTGCTGCGCAGATCGGCTCCAGCCCGCGCGCGGTCGGCCAGGCCTGCGGCAACAACCCCATTCCCATCGTCGTTCCCTGCCATCGCGTGGTGGGCAACGCAGGCATGGGCGGCTTCATGCACCACAGCGCCGGTTACGCGCTGGACATCAAGCACTGGCTGCTGGCGCATGAGGGGGCGATGGCTCCCTCTCCCTTGCACCCGCAGGGGGTAGGCCATGGTTGTAAAGCCGCTAAAGCGGCAACAACCACGCACCAGGGAGAGGGTTGGGGAGAGGGTAGAAGCATGGAGACTCGCTCGCCGGTTGGTGCAAAGCCAAAATGAACAACCTCGCCCTTCTTGACGAATTCAGCGACAGCCTGTGGCTGGAAGACGGCCTGTCGCGCAACACGCTGGAAAGCTACCGGCGCGACCTGAACAAGTTCACCGCGTGGCTGGAACACCAGGGCAGGGCATCGATACTGGAAACCACGCACGCGGACATCCAGGGATTCCTTGCGCATCTGGTCACTGGGGAAGAGGCCAAGGCCACCTCGACCTCGCGCGCCATCTCCAGCCTCAAGCGCCTGTTTCGCTATTTGTTGCGGCAGAACAGGATAGCCGCCGACCCCACGCTGCAAATCGCCACGCCCAAGCTGCCGCGCAGCCTGCCCAAGAGCCTCACCGAACAGGAGGTAGAACTGCTGCTCGATGCGCCGGATGTGCAAACGCCGCTGGGCATGCGCGACCGCACCATGCTCGAAGTGCTGTATGCCACCGGCCTGCGCGTATCGGAACTGGTCGCGCTCAGCGTGGCGCAGGTCAGCCTTGATATGGGCGTGGTGCGTGTGATGGGCAAGGGCAGCAAGGAACGCCTGGTGCCGCTGGGTGAGGAAGCACTGGATTGGTTGCGCCGCTATTTGAGTGAAGCGCGCCCGGTGCTGCTGGCGGGCAAGCTGAGCGATGCGTTGTTTGTTACCCAGCGTGCCGAAGCAATGACGCGGCAGATGTTCTGGTACCTGATCAAGAAGCATGCGCGGCGCAGCGCCCTCTCCAAATCGCTGTCGCCGCACACGCTGCGCCACGCCTTCGCCACCCATCTGCTCAATCATGGCGCGGACTTGCGCGTGGTGCAGATGTTATTGGGCCATGCGGATATTTCCACCACGCAGATTTATACGCATGTGGCGCGGGAGCGGCTGAAGCAGCTGCATGCGATGCATCATCCGAGAGGATAGCTGTTGCTCAAACAGCCCGCTTGACTATATCGCATATTGCGATATTATGCGCCATGCACATCATATCGCGTAAATTGCTTGTAGATTTCTGGCATAAGCATTCTTCGGCCAAAAAGCCAATGGAGGCATGGCATAAGGTGGTTGAGCGCGCATCGTGGGGTACTTTCACAGATATCCGCAACACATTCAATTCGGCGGACAAGGCGGGAGAACTTGTGGTGTTTGATGTGGGTGCGGGATACCGGATCATCGCAGCGGTTCATTTCAATCGCAACAAGGTTTTTCTCCAGCATGTGTTCACCCATGCGGAATATGATGACTGGAACGAGCAGCAGCGAAAAAGGAGCAGGAAATGAAACTTACAGAAATTGATACCAACGCCATCGCCCCCATCTGGGGCATCCTCCAGCAACGCCTCGGACTTGCCCCCATCCACAGCAAGGTGCAATACAACCGCATGGTGCAATTGATGAACAGCCTGGTGGATGAAGTGGGCGGCAATGAAAAACACCCGCTGGCTGACCTGCTGGAAATCGTGGGCGACATCATCGCCATTTACGAAGACCGCCACTATCCAATTGCCGACGCTGAACCGCGCGAAGTATTGCGGCTGTTGATGGAGCAAAACAGCTTGCAGCAAAAAGACCTGGCCGCCGAGTTGGGCAGCCAGTCGGTTGTCAGCGAAATCCTCGGCGGCAAGCGTGCTATCAACGCACGCCAAGCCAAGGCGCTGGCAGCGCGGTTTGCGATTTCTCCCGGCGCGTTTCTCTAAGTTCTCGTATATGCAGCGACATCCGATGGGGTAATTATTCTTGAGCGTCAAGGTTGATAATTCTGTGGAAGATAGCGAGGTGATCCCGACGCCGGGCAAGCCCCTGCATACGCTCGACCAATTACTGAAAGAACAAGTGCAATTGGAACGGGAAATGGGGAGGCGTGTCAGCGATCAGGAATTTCTGAACGACAAGCCTGCAGGCAGGGAAATTCTCTGACATGCACGTGGTACGAATATAGACCTGTCCCCCACGTTTTTGCGGACTTGCGCGTGGTGCAGATGTTGCTGGGCCAGGCGGAAACGGCATTGGCGCCAGTCGAGTAGCTACTCCCTCTCCCTTGCAGGGAGAGGGCTGGGGAGAGGGTAGAAGTTCGGGATGTGAGGTACTCTTGGTAGAGTGATGCGCAACGAAAACCGCCGGGAGTGGCCCGGCGGTGTTGTCTTGAAGATAACATCACTTAACCTGCCCCCGCTCAATACTGATCCCCACCATCTTGCTGCCGCGTATCGCATTCAGCTTGGCGACGCTGACCTTGACCCACGGCGCCTTGAAGTCGTTGAGCATGATTTCTGCGAGATGTTCGGCCAGCGCTTCGAGCAGGTTGAAGTGGCGGCTGCTCAGCACGTCCTGGATGTGGCGCACGATGTCGGCGTAGTTGAGGGCGTCCTTGATGTTGTCGCTTTGGCCGGCGCGGCTGCTGGGCAGGGCGATCTCGAGGTCGAGTTGCAGGGTTTGCGGCACGCGCTTTTCCCATTCGTACACGCCGATGAGCGTTTCGATCTTGAGTTCGCGCAGAAAGATGATGTCCATCGCTGTCAGTTGAGAATGGCGTAAAATTCGCCGCTCGTGCATTTTAAGATATACGGATGATGATGACTCTGGTTTTTGTTGTGTGCGCCTACCTGTTGGGTTCGGTTTCTTTCGCGGTGTTGACGAGCAAGGCATTCGGGCTGGCCGATCCGCGCACTTATGGGTCCGGCAATCCCGGCGCAACCAACGTGCTGCGCAGTGGCAAGAAAGTAGCAGCAGCACTGACCTTGCTGGGCGATGCGGCGAAAGGCTGGCTGGCGGTGATCCTGGCGATACAATTTGCACCAAAGGTAGGCAATTTTCTAAGCTCTTACGAACTTGAAAAATTGACGCCGCACGATGAGCAATGGACGGTGCTGGTTGCGGCGGTCGCGCTGGCCGTGTTCCTCGGCCACCTGTTCCCGGTGTTCCTGCGCTTCAAGGGCGGCAAGGGCGTGGCGACGGCACTGGGCGTATTGCTGGCGCTGAATGTGTGGCTGGGGTTGGCCACGCTGGGGACTTGGCTGCTGACCGCGCTGGTGTTTCGTTATTCCTCGTTGTCAGCCCTGGTCGCCGCCGTGGGCGCGCCGATTTACGCGCTGGTGCTGGGATTGCCGCATGAGTGGGCGCTGGCATCATTCATCATGTCATTGCTGCTGGTCTGGCGGCATACCAGCAATATCAAGAATCTGCTGGCGGGGAAGGAAGGCAGGATCGGTAGCAAGAAGCCCGATGGTCAACCTGCGGATATTCAGTAGGGATAAAGCGTGTTGACAGGTTGGCAGGTGTGAATTCATTCGCACCTGCAATGGAGAGAGACGTGCGAATGAATTCGCACGTACAGTCCCCTTCTCCCCCTTGCGGGAGATAAAGATCTAGCCCGTGATCTGCTGCAAATCCCAGCGTGGTTTCACGTCGAAACGATAGTCGCGCCTGCCTTCCTGCCGTTGCAGTCGGAGCGCGCCGGCGAAGGCGATCATCGCGCCGTTGTCGGTGCAGAATTCCAGGTCGGGATAGAACACGCGGAAGCCGCGCTGGTGTGCGGCCTGGTTCAGTTGCGCACGCAGTTGCTGGTTCGCGCCGACACCGCCTGCGACGACGAGTTGCCTGAGGCCGGTTTGCTTGAGTGCGGCCAGTGCCTTGCTTGCCAACACTTCCACGATGGCTTCCTGTACAGAGCAGGCGATGTCGGCCCGCGTTTGTTCGTCCAGGCTTTGTTCGTTCAGTTCGTGTTGCCGGACGAGGGTAAGCACAGCAGTCTTTAGGCCGCTGAAGCTGAAGTCCAGGTCGCCGCTGTGCAGCATTGGGCGCGGCAGCTTGAAGCGGTTCGGCGTTCCGCGCTGCGCCAGCGCGGAGAGGATGGCGCCGCCCGGATAACCCAGGCCCAGCAGCTTGGCGCTCTTGTCGAAGGCTTCACCTGCGGCGTCGTCCAGCGTCTCGCCCAGCAAAGTGTAGCGGCCCACGCCGTCCACGCGCATCAGTTGGGTGTGGCCGCCGGAGACCAGGAGAGCAACGAATGGGAATTCCGGCGCGGGGTCGGACAACAGGGGCGAGAGCAGATGGCCTTCCAGATGATGGATGCCGATGGCAGGCACCTTCAGCGCATAAGCCAGCGCACAGCCGATGCTGGCGCCAACCAGCAATGCTCCGGACAGCCCCGGCCCCTGCGTATAGGCGATGGCATCCACATCCTGCAAGGTGCATCCGGCTTCTTTGGCAGCCGTGTGGATCAGCGGCAGCACGCGGCGAATATGGTCGCGCGAAGCCAGTTCCGGCACCACACCGCCGTATTCGTTGTGCATCGCAACCTGGGTATGCACTACGTGCGCCAGCAGGCCGCGCTCTGTGTGGTACAGCGCTATGCCGGTTTCGTCGCAGGAACTTTCGATTCCCAGTATCAGTTTCATGATAAATTTGGCCAAGGTTGCGTCATTATTGTAGCCAGCTTTGCAAGGCTGGGCGCGGGTTGCAGGGGCGAGTAAAAAATTCTTAACAAAACGCTTGACGGAAGTTTTTCGCTCTATATAATGCGCACCTCTTTCGGCTGCCATGGCAGCCCTGTTCTTTAAAATTTTACAGACAACCGACGAGTGTGGGTATGTGCGCTGGGGTGTTGGTAATTGTGGTGAAAGCCATGGTTATTAACGGCTCAAGACACAAGAAGTAGCTCACACGAAGTCGAAGA
>JBAUUR010000050.1:0-41588 GCA_049582805.1 Gallionellaceae bacterium
AGGGGCGCAATCGCGCAAAACGAACTGCACCCGCTCATCCGGATCGTCTGCATCCAGCGGCACGTAGGCATCCCCCGCCTTGAGCACCCCGAGCATTGCCGTTATTGATGCGATGCGATCATTGAACAGGAGCGCAACTCGGGCGGGCGGACGAGCATCCCCCGCCCGCAGCCTGCGGGCGACAGCGCTTGCCGCGGCATCGAGTTCGGCATAGCTGACCTGCCTGCCCTCACTCTCAATCGCCGTCTTGGCAGGCAAGCGGGCGGCGACCCTCGCGAAGCATGCTCCCACAGACTGCTTAATGTCCATGCTGAACCCCCTAGGACTCCAATGCCGTTTCTTTTTGAAACTGACGGTTGTTGTTTCATGGAGTTTGGGCAGTGTTTTTGTCGTTTGGATTCCTGCCCCTTTGTGCAACCCGTGGTTAGTGTACTATAAACAGCATGCGAATAATTATCGGAAATGAAGTGCGCAAACTGACGTTAGATTGCTTGGGATGCCGGCCGCTTGATCACCCCTCGTCCCAGATCTGGCCATGTGCGGAATAGCCGGGCTCGTTTCACTTAATGGTGCGCCGCTGGACGGGTCTTCAGCGGTGATTCACCGCATGACTGACATCCTGGCGCATCGGGGACCTGACGGAGAAGGTCATCATATCGAACCACACGTTCAACTCGGGATGCGGCGGCTGAGTATCATGGATATTGCCGGTGGCGCACAGCCGATGAAAAACGAAAACGGTGACATCTGGGTCATATTCAACGGGGAGATTTACAATTTCAGGAAATTGCGCGAGGAACTCCTGCGCGACGGTCACAGCATAGAAAGCTGGTGCGACACCGAGATCCTTGTACACCTGTATGAGAAACATGGACTGGATTTCGTGCAACGATTGAAAGGCCAGTTCGCTATCGCGCTCTGGGATCGCAAGCAGCAGAAGCTCGTGCTGGCGCGTGACCGCACCGGCGAGAAGCCTCTGTTCTATACGATCGCCGGCAATATTCTCGCGTTTGCCTCGGAGATCAAGTCCATCCTGTGCCATCCGGCCGTGCCGCGCAGAATAGACTTCCGTGGGCTTGACCAGCTCTTCACCTTCTTCATGCCAGTCAATCCACGGACGATGTTCGAAGGAATCCAGAATCTCCCGCCTGGCCATCTGGTCGAGGTATGCAATGGGCAGGTGCATGTGCATAAGTATTGGGAACCCCCCGTTCCAGACTTGGCGACGTTGCCGGCAGCCAGCGAAGCCGAATGGGTCGGGCACGTACGGAGTGCACTCAGGCAATCTGTCGCGGAGCGGATGGTAGCGGATGTCCCGGTCGGCGCCTTTTTGAGCGGCGGCCTCGATTCGTCGGTGATTGCCGCGCTCGCGGCCGAAATATCGCGTGATCGCGTTCGCACTTATTCCATATGCCACGAGGACGAATACTACGACGAGGGACGCTATTCCGACATGGTGGCTGCAAAGCTGGGCACGGACCATCATCGCCTGGTGATCGAGCCGCGCGACATTGCCGACGGGCTTCCGCTCACGGTCTGGCGCGTCGAAGCACCGACCTGCAAGACGTCGAACGCTGCATATATCCAGCTCTATAAACTGGCGCGGGGGTCCTCCACAGTCATTCTGACCGGAGAGGGCGCAGACGAGGCGCTCGGCGGTTACCCGAACGTGCGGATGATGAAGGTTCTCGAATTCTGCCGCCGGCATCCGCATCTTCCCGGTGCCAACAGGCTGATGGATCGCCTGTTGCCACCCGGCTCCTCGTTGCGCGTGATGTACTACGAACCCAGGGAACTGGACCCGTCCGACCATGCACAAGTCATGGCCAGGTTCGGCTGCATCCCGGCCGACTTGCAGCGCTTCCGCAGTCTGTCCGGACTGAAGTCACGGCTCTTCTCGGCGGATTGCCGGGCCGCTCTTGCAGACTATTCCGCCGAGGCCGATTTCGCCGAGCATCTGGTCAATCCAGTCCTGGTGCGGGGACGCGATCCGATTCAACAGGCGCAATATTTCGAATACCTGCTGAAACTGCCGAACTATCTTCTGATCAATCCGGGCGACCGCGCGGCCATGACCCACTCCGTGGAAAACCGCTGCCCGTTCCTCGATCATGAATTCATCGAGCTTTGCATGAAGCTGCCGCTCAGGATGCGCGTGCGCGCCCTGAACGAAAAGTATGTGCTTAAGAAAGCCTTTGAGCGGGACTTGCCGCAGGCGATCACCAAACGCAAGAAGCGTCCCTTTACGACGTTCTATATTTCCTCATTGTTCAGGGGCAACCGGCCCGAATATTTCGATGACTTGCTATCCGACTCAGCGATCCGCAATGCGGGTCTGTTCGAGTATGCGGAAGTCGAAAGGATGAAACGCATGCTGGACGATCCCAGCCTCTCCATCGAAAAGCAGGTGCAACTGGAGATACCGTTCGCGCTGGTGGTTACGGCGCAGCTGTGGCATCAGCAGTTCATTGCGGATTTTGACGCGGATGGTGCGGGGCGGTGAATGTTGGCTGGAACGTCCCCGCCAGAACTCAATACCACGTTCTGCGAACACGGCTATTTGCATTCCTGCTAAAAACATATCCTATATTCTTGAGAGTTTCCGTCAGTTGGTTGTCCACCAAAAAGGGTGACAATGACTGTTTAAGATCGGCAGCGAACTCTTCCGCCTTGTCCCCCAGGCTTGCTACGGTTGTGCCGGGAAAGGCGAATGCCCTTTTGACCACATAGTCCAGCGAAATCACATGACGCTTTTCAAGCACAACCATTCCGCTTCGCCTGAAGTTTGAGTCCGCGAAGAAATCATCAGGGGTGATATGCGGTTTTTCAGAGCCAGCCCAGTTCCTCCGCACCCGGGTAAATGTGGATTGCCACGGTGACTCGCAGCGCGCAATGCAGACCAGTATCTTTCGGTCTTCTGCGAGCAACGCGTCTATCTTCGGGACCGCCTTGCTTGCGTCCAGAAACCAATGCGCCTTGCCAATGGTGACCAGATCAAACGGCCCGATGTCCTGTGGCATGTCTTCCACCTTCGAGTGAATCAGGTTGATTTTGAAGCCGTTTGCGTTTGCGTACTGCCTGGCGCTTTCCAGCATCGGCAATTCAGTGTCGACGCCTGTCAACGATGCCACATAGGGTGCGAATCCGAATGCCAGCGTTCCAGTTCCGCAGGCAATGTCAAGAAGCCTTTCATGGCCCTTCAATTCGAGTATTCCGGATGCCCTGGTGAATAGTTCCGGGAAATAAGGTGCCCGAAACTCCCTGTAAGGTATCGAATTCGACCATGTGTCTTTGGATTTCATATAGGTGCAGGGGATATGCGTGTCCGTCGATCAGATTGCCTGCTTGATCGCAAGAAAGCCGGCAAAGAGGTGATTCCGCCAGAAGATCTGGATGTCGTTGGGGTGAAAGCCGACTTTCTCCAGCGACGAGATAATTTGCGGTTCCGTCCAAAGTTTCAACTTGTTCCGTAAAGATTTTTCCTTCTCGAGAATTTCCTGTTCGCTGAAACTTTTTCGCTTGTGATCGTAATACATGAAGGTAAGCATATCCTGAATCTTGGAAGACTTTCCCAGTGTTTTCTCCGCCATCACAAACGCCCCACCGGGGATCATGTTGTCGAAGATATTCTGCATTACCGAACAGCGGTCTTTTTCAGGGATGAATTGCAGGGAAAACAGACTGGTGACGAACGACAGATTTTCATACGCGTCAAATGATCGCAAATCGCCCAGTTGGTACTTGATGTTTCTGTCCTCGAGCGCTACCCACTGTTGACTGAACTCCGGCTCTATATCCACTCCGAGATAGCGCGCGCCCGGAGTCTTGTCCTGATTGTAGTCGTGTATTCCGCGCAAGAACCTGCCGGTGGAGCAGCCGATATCGAGTACATTGGTCTCGTTTTCGATGAAGTACTCTGACAGCAGAACGCAATCATTTCTTAGATCCTCATATCCCCTGATGCTTTTTCCAATATGATCATCGAAGTTCTCGGCATAGTTGGAGAAAGAGAACGGGATGAGGGGCTTATTTTGCGGGGTATGGGACATATTTCTGCACCAGGAATATTGCGCGAAGAAGAATCCTTTTTTATTCAAACAATTCAACTGCGTTCGATTTTAACAGGTGCAACCGAAAGACCCTACGCGATTAGTGGTTCCCGTCTATCTGTGGCGTCACCCGTTGATCACCGACTCCGGCACGTCATGTTGTTTTCGTCTGCCACAAGCTGGCCCCTCATTCGGTTTGTCACAGGGCGAATTGTATGGCCGCAAATCCAGCATCCCGCCGCTAGCCGTGTGGGGTTTCTTGTCACGTAAAACAGCCTGCTTTGGAGCGCAGGGCTTACGGTGCTGATGTGAAGCGGTCAACGGCAAATGTGGACGGACTGAGCCGGATTTCCCCCAAAGAAAACCTATTCGGGCGCGGTCCCCATTTTTGCATTTCTCCGTCTCACCAATCCCAGTTAAAATCCCGCCCCAGATATTCTCCCATTTCCCGGTTGTGCCGCTGGAAAAATTCGACCAGCTTGGCCCGGGTGTGGGGGGACATGTGCTCTTCCATCCTGCTGGCATTGTGGACGTTCTGGCTGATCGTATGGTGCGGTACGCCGATGAAATCGCAAATCTCGTCGAATACGGGCTGCGGCGACTTGATAAAGTCTTCCAGACGCACCACGTGCAGTTGCGTGGGGTGGAAATGCTGGTGCCAGTTCTTAATGTAGGGCAGGTATAGGCTACGGGTCAGATAGCCAAAGTGGTTTATCCGGCGACTGAAGTATCCTGCGTCCACCTGTTGTCTGGCTTCCTCGCCGGCCAAACGTTGCCTTTCGAGAGCCAGGGCTTTTTCAAAGTCTTCCACGGGCTCGTTGCCAATGCCCCGCTGGAAACGGTACTGGGAATATGCGCGATCTACCGGATTGCGCACCAGCATGATGAGTTTCACATCCGGCCCCAGCACTTCAAGAACCCTCTTCGGGGCATGGGGATGGTCGTAATAGGTGGGGGAAAAGTCGGCGGTCCATGCATTCCTGCCCGAGAGCCATTCCTTTAACCTGCGCCGTATCCGGGTAGGGAAGTGCGCCCTGTATTCGTCAAGCCGGTTGGCCGGGATCGAACTGGAATCGAAATAACGGATTTCCTTGTAGAAGGGCGCCATGCAATCGGGGTGGGACGACAGGTGATTCGCCATTGAACTGGTTCCACATTTGCTGGCCCCGACCAGCAGCACCTCCGGGTAGATGCAGTAGCGGCTGAACGGTTTGCGGAACAGCCGGAACCATGTCTCGGCCGCCTTTCGTATTTTGCGCTTGCTGGTTCTCGCGTCGGGGTATAGCGAAGCGATGGTGCGGGCGACACTTCGGAAAGGCTGCGCGTATCGTTCCGAGATTTCGTCCTGCCGGTACTTCTGGCTCATGCGGAGGATTCCTCTACCCATTCGTTTCCGGCGCGGCGCATCCATCTCACATTGGCAGGGGGCGCCAGATTTTTGCGGTCAGCGCCGGTCAGATTGACCAGCACAGTTTCGTGAAGCGGAAAATCATTGGAACGTACTTGCTCGATCAAGCCAGCCAGTGCTGTGGAAGCGGAAAAACAGGGCGAAACGCCCTCGAGTTCCTCGACCATGCGCCTTGCCTCGCGTATCTCCTCCTCGCTTACTGAAATGATGTTGCCGCCGCTTTCCTTGACAATATGATGCACGTACGGATAAGCGCGAGTCGGATTGCCCCTCAGTATGGCTTCAGCAATCCCTGCCGGCTTGGGCACAATATGGCGCGGCTGGATGGTCTCACATCCCTCTGCAAATGCCTGTGCCATGGGGGAACAACTCTGTTGCTGGACACACAGCGTCTTCGGTATCCGGTCTATGCGTTTCATCCGGTATAGTTCCCGCGCTCCCTTGTAGCACCCGTATACGCCCATCGCGCTGGACACGGCCTGCACATACCAGTCTATTGGTTGTTCAACCTGTTCGCTTGCCTCCAGAAAGGCCAGCTTCAGACCTTCCCTGCGTCCGAGATTGAAGAAACCGCGCTCTGAAACCAGTCCATGCTGCTTGGCATAGGTGCCGGAGAACTCAAACGCGTCCACAAAACTGGCGTCATGCAGGCAGAAATTCACCACTTGCGTATGGTTTGCATAGTTAACGCGCGGTAAAAAATGTTCGGCAGTGAACAGATAAAGACTCATGTCCGGATGTGCCTTGATGGCATAGGCGTAGGCAGTCGAACTGTTGCCCGTGGAAGAAGTGCAGAAGGTGCGGACCCCGCACTCCCGCAGGAAGGCCAGCGATACCGCCGCCATGCGATCCTTGGTTGAGCAGGTAGACAGAACAGTTTCATTTTTCAGATACAGGTTCGGCATATGCAGATAGTCACCCAGGCGCCTGGCATGGATGGTCGGTGTATATCCCGTATCGGCAGGCAATCGATCATGCAATTCCCGTATCGGCAACAGATCGGCAAAGCGCACGTAGGGATTGGGTGAGTCGTGCAACTCGACCTTGTCGAGGTCATACTCGACATCCACCATTCCGCCGCATTCGCAGAAAGGCTGGAATGCCTCGCGTGGAGGTTTGCCGCAAGTCGTGCAGAATTGGCGCATTTCTTTCCTAAGATAGGTACATGTTTATGGGCATCCTGGTTTCGCCGTCAAGGATTATCTCCGAGATGGCTTGGCCGACCCCGGTGCAGAGTAGCATCCCCTTGATGCCTCCACCATTGGCAACATAGGCATTCCCCCAGCCCGGCACTCGCCCAACTAGGGGCAGTCCGGATGGACTCATCGGGCGCAGTGAGGCGGCATGTTCCAGGAGGACAGCCTGCCTGACCGCAGGCATGATCCGTGCGGCAGCTTCCAGCAGATGAAGCCGGCCCGCCTCGGTGGGTGTTTCATCGAACCCGGCGTGTTCCCTGGTCACGCCGATCCAACATTCATCACGCCCACGACGGTAGAGGGAGATCATCCCGCGCGTGAAATCATACTGCAGTCCCTCGCCCGGAAGCCGCATGCGCAGCATTTCGCCCTTGACCGGCATCACGGGTTGGTCGAAGCCCAGCCATTTCCGTGTTTCGCCCACCCAGGGGCCGGTGGCAAGAACAACCGCATCACAGGCGATGGTGCCGTCCGGAGTGCGCACACCGATAACCCGGTCATCCGCTGTTTCCAGACCGATCACTTTGTTGCGCAACAGCGTGGCGCCAGATCTTGCAGCGCCCTCGGCAAGTGCGCGATTAAACGCATGGCTGTTTACCGACATGTTGCCTTCCACCAGCAAGCCCGCGACAACTTCACTTGACAAACGCGGATCGAGTCGCAAAATCGCGTCCGCATCCAGTCCGGATGCCGACAAACCTGGTACGCCCTCAAATGCCTTTGCGGCTGCCTCTAGCCCCTTGCGCTCCGGCTCATCGAAAGCCAGAAGGATGCGTTTGACAGGCTGCAGATCGTAATCTGCACAACCAAGATCAGCCAACTCTGCAGCCAGTGCCAGATGCAACTGTAATGACTTGAGTGCAAATGACACGAGTTCTGGCGGCGAACCATGGATCGGATTGAGATTGCCTGGATTCTTGCCTGACGCATGATCGCCAAAATCGTCGCGTTCGATCAATGTCGTCCTTGCTCCGCGCTTGGCAAGTTGAAAGGCAGTGGCGCAACCGAACACTCCTCCTCCAATCACAACTACGGATAATGAGACGGATTTCATGCAGTGTCTATGGCCGGGAAACTGCCTGCTGCAGCGCCCAACGATATTTTTCTTTTATGGTCTGATGTATCGGGGTCAAAGGAAGATTGAACAGCGATTCGTCAGTGAACCTTTGCCGGCGCAAACGATCTTCCAGAAAAGAATCGATCTCCCGGGCATTCCCTTTTGTGTCAAGTTTAACATCGAGCGTTTCTGAAATCCTGTCAAGGCAGTGTTTCCAGTCTGCCATCAAGTCGGTAAATGTTATGAATATGCGACGGGCATTGCGGGTTGCGGCATCGGCTTCGTTGAAATAGCGCAACCAGAGCGTCAGGCCTGCTTCCATGGGCAGGTTGTCCCGCGCATTCAGCGAAGCGGCGACCTCCAGAGGATTTCTTAGCGGAATGACATAACGGGACTCATAACCGGCTTGGTGGAGCGCTTCATCCCACCAGGGCACCAACACGCAAATCCGGGGATCCTTGATCAGGATCAGTGGCTGCTCACCATACTCGGACTTGAGCAATGCCGCTACGTCTTGAATAAAATCCGCCCGCAGATACATTCGATCTGTAAGGTCGAATTTGGTATCCAGCCAGGATGCGCCCATGGCTTTTAGCAAGCGTTCATTCAACTGAATGATTTCCTCCGATTCCCAGAATCCCTTGTCGTTGTTGTTTAGCTTGGCGGGGCGCTTGTTGTCCGGCAGATACGCCCCGCAAAGATTTAGCACTCTGGAAAGGGCAGAGGTACCGCTTCGGTGCATCCCGAGTACGACCATGGCTTGCTTCCTGGCTTCGTTACGGAATTCCGGGTGAGTCATCAAACGGTTTTCCTGGCTATGCAGTCTGGAAAGCCAATCCATGCTCATTGAGCGTAGTCTGTCAGTCGGCAGGAGTTCACCATGTCCAATGCCGAGTCCGATTTTGTACGACAGGGGACGATTGTCTGCGTGCGCTGGAGATAAATCATTCTCGGCCGTTGTCGTCGTCTCCAGTAGCCGGTAATAATCCGCGAAGAATCGGTTGGCATCCTCCCTGTTTTTATCATTCGACTCGCCAATGGTATTTTTGCCATGCAGCCGGTAGCGATACAGGGAAGGCTCAAGGAAAACGGGTTCGGATATTGCGGATGCGCGCAGGCAAAAATCCCAATCATGGTTGTATCGCAGAGGACGGAATCCGCCTGTTTGCAGAAACAGGGATTTCTCGACGAAGAGATTCCCGGTGGAGATGCAGGGGTTGAACTCAAGAAATGCGAAACTGTTGGTTATTTTACCGAGCACATTGCTGACCGAGCGCAGGTGGCTTTGGGCAAGGGCGCTGGTCGCATCTATTCCGACACCTTGATGGTCGATGAAAGTGACGCCAGAGAATCCCCAATGCGCTCCCCTTGCGGCGATGTGGGCTACCATTTGTTCGATGCGGTCAGGCGCAAAGCAATCATCCGAATTAAGGAAGGCGAGAAAGCTGCCATTAGCCAGCTCCGCCCCTTCGTTTAATGTCTGCTCCGCCCCCCGGTTGGTTCTTGCAAAGAACCGGTGCGGAAAAGGACATCCCTCAAGCAGTTTCGCTATGATTCCAGGAGAAGCATCCGCTGAACCATCGTCTATGACAACGAGTTCGAGATTCCGGTAAGTTTGCCCAAACACGGAGGCCAACGCCTCGGCGATATATCCAGCGTGGTTATATGACGGGATGATGACACTAATTAATGGCAAGGTGACCGAAGCGTTTTGTGATTCCAGCAATTTCTTCCATTCAAGGTGTTTGGTCAACAGCAGTTCCTGTCTTGCATTGACATCGCGGGCCAACAGGCGTGAGATAACCAGACCGAGGTTGTGGCGTACTTGAGGAATGGCCCAATGGGATAGTTCAGCAGCACGAAATAACAAATCCAGAGCCTCGGCATAACGGAATCGTTCCATGCAAACCACGCCCAGCATATGCAGCGCATCAATGTTGTCCGCATCCAGTTCGAGTTCTTCGCGGTACAGCTTTTCAGAGATAGAAAGCTTGCCGGCCAACTGGTTCTGCAATGCCCTGCGGAGCTTGTCGCCCAGGCCGGATGAGCGGGAGAGAGGAAGTCCGGCTTCAGCGGCGGCACCGCAACAATGCTTGTAGCGCTTGCCACTTCCGCAGGGACAGGGCTGGTTGCGCGATATTGGAACAGATGAATTCGCAGGGTTGGTAAGACTGGACATAAGTTATGGCTTGGCTGAATAGTTTGGTGATGGACGAGTCGGTCAGTTTTATTCGCAGAGGCGGATTAAAAGAAGCGCGTATAGCCTGATGGTTTTGCGAACCTGGCTTGCGCATGGACAGTTTCGGCTGGATGGCTCGCGAGTTTGCCCGGTTGAGGCGCCCAGGATAATCCGAACTCATCCTGAAGGATGTTCTCCTGCAGGGCGAAACACGCCTTGATGCGTTCGCGAGAGGTATCGTCCAGAATGTAGGGGCCGCATTTTTTTGCAACCAGCGCATCGATTTGTTTGATCAAGATTACAACTTGCTCCTTTTCGAATGAATTCAAATCATAGCGATTGGCTACCCGGATCAGGTTTACACCCATTTCTCCAAGGGAAACATTGTGGCGCTGTTCTTCTTTCTGTTGAGGTGAAGTTAACCCCAAGAATTTCATGGCACTCGCCACCGTATTACCATCATATTGGAATGCTGCCACACTATTCTTCCCGAATATTGCCTGTGCTTCCCGAATGAAGCCGAGATAATCCAAATGCTTGACTATCCACGCATCCTGCAGCATTTCTTCCATGGAAAGGTCTATGCCGTTGCTGCGAACCATTGGGGTTCTTGGATTGCAGAGTTTTTGCAGGTAAGAGCTTTTCATGAATAATGCGGGCTCGCGAAACCAGACCCACACTTCCACGTCGAACCAGTTCGTCAGCGACGCAAGGAGGGCTTTTGAGGCAGGCGGGAAATCCCACCAATGGTTGAATATGCCTTCGGTAGAGAGAATGATCGTATGGATATTCGGCGCCAATTCGCCCACTACCGCGTTCATTTCGCCAGCGAGCGGTGCTTCATCTCCCGACAGCAAGCATTCCATCAACCACTGGTGCTTTGGAACTGCAGAGTTTGTTTTATTACGAATGGATGGGTAAAGCATGCCGTGACTCTTCAGCATCGGCCTGTTTTCATCCAGATGGAACTGCAGCGAAGTAGTGCCGGTTTTGGGGGTGCCGGCATGCAAGATCAGGCGGCGGCGCGGCAGCTCATGCAGTTTGTGGTTCGAAAACACTTGGTGCAGAGCGCCATCCCGGGATGGCGCTGCCATTTGCAAGGCTGATTTGGCTTGTTGCCGTTTGTATGCGTCAAAAAACGTAAACTGGCCATGCCCTGCCAAGGCAGCGTTGAAAGAGGCCAGCGATTTATCCAGCGCGCCTCCGTCGGAAAAGGCGGAAAAGATCATTCCAAACGGATTGATCTGGTCATGGTAGTGCAAAATCCGTATCGGTTGATCCGGCAGGAAATAGGCCGGCCGGATTTTCTGGTTCAGGGGAAAGTTGTAATTGGTTGGGACCCGCACGACATTCAGAGAGCGCGAGGCTATGGCCATGGACATGGCAACTTGGTCAACATGGATGAACTGCTGCGTGTTATCAAATAGTTCCGGGCGCTGAAATAGCCACGATGCCAAGCTGCGCCATTCGTCAGAAACCACTTTGATGATATCCCTTGGTATAAACAAAAATCCCCCGTTGAAATTGGTAGACAAAGTCTTGCCTTGATCACAGTCGCAACTCACGGACTCAGGCAACCCGATGTTGGCCGTTGTGAAAATTCGTTCCAGCACATGCAGCGGGGGGTTGGGTTGATCCACGATCTTCCCGCAAATTGCCTGATTGTCCGGTATGGCAAATGGCGCGAGAACCGCCATGTCTATGTCGAGCAAATAGACACCGTCGCTGTCTGCGAGATAGGTTTCGATGCCCTCCAGTTGCTGGAGCTTGTTGCAATATTTGCCGTCAAGGAAGGGGGAGACAAGGCGATAGGTATAGCCGTGGTGTCGCAGGAATGCCAGAAAGTCCTGGCTTACCCGATCAACGCATTGAACCAGGATTCTGTTGCGCGGCACGCCGGCAAATTTCTCCAGGGAGAACAGGAACAACTCGGCCTTGTAATAATGCGCTGCGATTCCGTCTACGACGAAGGAAATCAAACCTTTCATGATCTCAGCTTTACGATTAATTCCAGAAAATAAACCCGTGGCGCAATGGCACCACGTATTTTAGCTGACTAGCCCGGACAAGGCTTCCATCAATTTCTGCACCACACCAATCCAGTCTCCCATTTGGTCCTGCCGGAACAGGCGCAGGCCCGGATACCAGGGTGAATCTTCACGCTCAAGCATCCAGCGCCAGTCCGGCGCATAAGGGAGCAGCACCCATGCGGGTCTGCCGAGCGCACCTGCCAGGTGGACGACCGAGGTGTCCACTGAGATAAGCAAATCCAGCGCGCTCAGCGCCGCAGCGGTGTCGGAGTAGGTATGCAATTCCGGGCCGAGATCGGTGATGACGGTCCGGTATGGCGCAAGCTGCGTGGCAGCATCCCCTATTTGCAGACTGAACCATGCCAGCCCATCCAGTCTGAACAGCGGCGCCAACAATTCAAGCGGGCAGGAGCGGTTGCGGTCATTCGTGTGTTTGGGATTGCCGGCCCATACGATGCCGATCTTTTTCCCTCGAAAACTATTCAGCCTCGTTTCCCAGGCGGCGATTTTGACCGGCTGGGCCGACAGATAGGGGGTATTGGCAGGAAGGTTGTCAAGCGCGATGTTCAGCAAGCGGGGCAAGCTCATCAGGTTGACATAGAAATCAGGGGTTGCCTGCGGCGCCTTCCGGTCCAGCAGTTCCACCTCTGGCGCCACGCTGCGCGAGAGTTCGGCCAGATCGGGGGAAACGTCAAGCAGTACCCGCGCTCCGCGCTGAAGCAACGGCGGGATGAAGCGAATGAACTGAAATGTGTCGCCTGCTCCCTGCTCACGCCTGACCAACAATGTTCTCCCGGTTATTGGTTCCCCCTGCCATGGTGCGATGTTGTCCAGAACCAGTCCGTCCTGGGAAAAGGGCTGGCAGCGCAGACGCCATTCGTATTCCGCCCAGCCTGCGGCCATATTTCCCTTGAGCAAATAAGCCAACCCCAGATTCCAGTGTGCATCAGCGAATTGGGGTTGCAATCGCAAGGCGTGCTGATAGGCCACTATGGCTTCATCCACTGCACCGATGGCCTGCAAGTCCAGGCCGAGATTGTTATGTGCCGGTGCATAGTCCGGTTTGATTGCAATGGCCTGACGATAACAATCCTGAGCCTCCCGTAATCTGTCCTGCAGGCGCAGACACAGGCCGAGATTGTTGTGAAAGTCCGGAATGTCTGCACGGATGCCGAGTGCCTGGCGGATCAATTGTTCTCCACGCACCGGGTCGCCCCGCTGCATGGCCAGGACGCCGAGATATTGCAGCGCAATGGCATTTTGCGGCTCTTGTTCAAGAACCCGGCGATAGCCCGCTTCAGCTTCGGCCAACCGCCCGGCCTGATGCTGCTGCATGGCCTGTTGCAGCAGGCTCCCGGGATGTTCCGCTGCAGGCGGAGTCGCTGGCGCCGGACGTGCAGCGGCAATCATCCCGCAACACTGTTTGTAACGTTTTCCGCTGCCGCAGGGGCAGGGATCATTGCGTCCCGGAGTCCGCTGCGCTGGCGGTGCTCCGATCTGTGGAGAAACGAGCAACGCCAGCAGTTTTTTGGCTTCGGCATCATCGGGAACGATTTCGAGGCGTCTTTTGAGCACCACGGATGCCTCTTCCTTGCGCCCCAGGTCAAGATAGTTCCTGCCCAACTGCAGGAACTGGGGGCCGGTAATGGAGGAAGGGGCGAGCGCGGCGACGAATTCAGCCAACTCCTGTGGCGGCAGGACTGCCCACATGTTGAACAGGCCATGGAAACCGAATGGGCGTCCCTTGGGATAGGTTGTCTCGAACGAGAAGGCCTCGGCAATTTCCTCCGGCGGGAAACGTATCCCGTATTTCGATTCGAGGAGCGTGCGGTAGCGGCGTCCTATGGCTTCATCCTCCGGATCGAGATCGACGATTTGCTCATCGAGCAATGCATCGAACAGGCGCCGTGAGCGCAGCGAAAAACCTCCATTCCCGATGCGATGCGCATCCTGATACCATCCCCATGGCGCGCCGATGTAGTCGTATGCGAGAAAATCCGGACGCCAGCTTTCCGGGTTGATGATGTAGCCATCCCACTGGATCAGCAGCAGGTGGTCCGTGCGCAGGTAAGCACCCAGTTCCTTGAGTACGAAACGGGAGTATTCCGCGCGTGAACCGATGTGCGGGATCGATTCCATGCGGCAGCCGTCAAGCTGGTATCGATGGGCGCTGTCCGACAGGATAAGTACTTCGCCGAATTTGCACTGACGTCCGCACAGGTCAAGAGCGCGCAGTGCCAGCACAGGATTGACGCAGTCAACGGCGCACAAGGTGACAGAGGGCAGGTTGGGCACGGGTCTGATGATATCGGTCAATTCAAGGACGCTTTACCGGAAGGCGCAAAAGGTCTTGATTACATTCCATCAGCTTGGCTTGACGGGAAAATACAAGTCGCCAAATCAGAAAAATCATTCGAGTCGCTGTTGTGATTTGCCCATGCATAAATTGGAGGCGATAGTACCTCCTTTATAGATCGGGAGTGGTTCATTGGGAACAGATTGTATTACGAAAATAATCGGCATTGCTATGCTCCGCAACGAGCACGATACCGGATATCCGCAATATCCTTCAGGCGAAGACGAGCAGGTAAGCACCGCTTATGGCAATCGCGCTCCCCACCAATCGAGAAAGCTGAGCATAGCGCTGGCGGGTGGCGATACCTGCAGCAATGCCGCTGAGATGCAAGGTTGCGGTCGCGGCGAGGAAGCCCAGCGCATACTCCGCAGGCGCGGCGGACTCGGGCAATTCGAGGCCGTGCGCGTAGCCGTGCAGCAGGCCGAACAGTGCGATGATCGCTACACTGAGCAAGGCAGGCAGTTGTAACGAAAGCGCGGTCAACAAGCCCAACGCCAGCACCGAGGCGGCGATGCCCGCTTCGACCAGCGGCAGTGCTTGCCACTGCATGGCGATACCCGCGCCGACTGCCAGCATGGTCATGAACGTGGCGGGCAGCAGCCATATCTTTCTTCCGCCTCCCTGTGCCGCCCACAGCCCCACCGCTACCATGGCGAGCAGATGATCGAGTCCGGAGAAGGGGTGCGTCAGCCCCGCAGCAAAGCCCGATACATCATGGCCGGGGTGGGCGAAGGCGGCGCTGCTGGTGGTGAGCAGAAAGATTGCGGCCAGAAATCTTATGGTTGCGTCGCGCATGATGTTTCTCCTATATCTGCATAAAGCATAAACACAAGTTCCTTCCCCCATGCAGGGGGAAGGGTAGGATGGGGGTAGAACAGCGGGAATACCAAACTTCTACCCCCACCTTAATCCTCCCCCTGCAAGGGGGAGGACATTTTGTTGATTTTGACCGAATAGCGGACATGAACATAACTTACCTGACCTTGACCTTGACCAGCTCCTCCCCGTCCGGGTCGGTGACATGCACCGCGCAGGCAATGCACGGATCGAAGCTGTGAATGGTTCGTAAAATCTCGATGGGCTGCTTCGGGTCGTACAGTTTGTGGCCTTTCAGCGCGGCCTCATAGGGGCCGTCCTGTCCCTGCGCATCGCGCGGCCCGGCGTTCCAGGTGCTGGGGACCACGGCCTGGTAATTGTCGATCTTTTCATCCTTGATCACGATCCAGTGCGCCAGCGCGCCGCGCGGCGCTTCCGTGTAGCCCACGCCTTTGGCGAGATTGGGCCAGGTGGAAGGTTCCCACAGTTTGTCATTGTGCGTCTTCACGTCGCCTGCCTTGATGTTGGCGATCAGCTGATCGTACCAGCCCTGCATGGCATCCGCGAAAATCTTCGTCTCCAGCGTGCGTGCTGCGGTGCGACCCAGAGTTGAATACAGCGCGGTGACCGGCAGGTCGAGTTGTTTCAACGTCATGTTCACCAGCTCCTGAGTCTGGGCGTGACCCTTTGCATACAACATCAACACACGGGCCAGCGGCCCGACCTCCATCGGTTTGCCCTGCCAGCGCGGCGATTTGAGCCAGGAGTAGGAGGCGTCGGTGTCGAGGTTGGCATAGGGTGGCTTGGGTCCGGTGTAGTGCAACTCGGTTTCGCCTTGGTAAGGATGCAATCCCTTGTCCTTGCCCACGCTGTAGTCGTACCACGAGTGTGTGACGAATTCCTGGATCTGGTTTTCGGCGTTGAGATCGACCGGGTGGATCACGGAAAGATCGCGATTCAGAATCACGCCGGAAGGGACGAGGAAGGAAGAAGGATCGTTCATGCCCTTTTCCGGGAAGTCGCCGTAGGTCATGAAATTGCCGATGCCCTCGCCCTGTGTGCTCCAGTCCTTGTAGAAGCCGGCGATGGCGAGCGTGTCCGGCAAGTACACCTGATCCACGAAATCGCTCATCTGTCGGATGACGTTCTGCACGATCTCCAGACCTACCATGTTGAGTGAGGTGGCCGCTTCGCCGCCGCGAAAGTGCGGCCCGCTGCCCTTTCCATCGTGTTGTGGATGCACGCTGATCGCGCACGGCACACCGCCGACCAGAAAGTTCGGGTGCGGATTCTTGCCGCCAAAGATGGCATGCAGCTTTGCCACGTCTCGTTGCCATGCCAGCGCATCGAGGTAATGCGCCACCGCCATCAGGTTCGCTTCGGGTGGCAGTTTGTAGGCGGGATGCCCCCAGTAGCCGTTGGCAAAGATGCCAAGCTGGCCGCCCTCGACGAAGGTCTTGAGGCGCTTCTGCACGTCGGCGAAATAGCCGGGCGAGGATCTGGGATAGGACGGGCTGACGGTCTGCGCCAATGTGGAAGTGGCCCTGGGATCGGCCTTCTGCGCCGACACGACATCCACCCAGTCCAGCGCGTGCAGGTGGTAGAAGTGCATCACATGGTCGTGCACGAATTGCGCCGCGATCATCAGGTTGCGGATCAGTTGCGCGTTGGGCGGCACTTCGCATTTCAGCGCATCCTCCACCGCGCGTACCGAGGCGATGCCGTGCACCAGCGTGCACACGCCGCAGATGCGCTGCGCGAAGGCCCAGGCATCGCGCGGGTCGCGTCCCCTGAGAATGATCTCGATGCCGCGCACCATGGTGCCGGCGCTGTAAGCCTGCGTGATGCGTCCCTCCGCATCGGTCTCCGCTTCGATGCGCAGATGGCCTTCGATGCGGGTGATCGGGTCGACGACGACACGTTGTGCAGTGGTCATGTGCGTTCCCTCAACCTTTCAGAAATTCCGCCAGGATGCGGTATTGCGCTGCGGCCTCGGCATTGTCGGTGCCGTGGCCGGTGGCGATGGTCTCGCAGATGCGCGCCATGCGCGCATGCATCGCGGCATCCCACGCCGGGTTCCCGCCCGGTTCGGCCGGCTTGACGCAAGCCAGCACGGCTTGCGCCACGAAGTGCCCGGCCTGGCTGTTCCAGTCGCACTTATGGCCGCACTGGGTATAACTATCCACTCTGGCTGCCTTGGCTGACTGCTGCGCGGCGGCGAGTTCATCATCGGTGATGTCGGTGCGCTTCGCGGTATTGATCGCGCCCTTCACCTTGGCGTCATGACTCAATGCCAGCACGTTTTCCGCGAAACGCGCCGCGACCAGGCGCTGCCCGGCTCTGGGAAGATCGTTCAGGGCGGACTTGAATTCACTGTCATTATTGATGGCCATCATTCATTCTCCTTGCGTCAAGTGATCGGCAATCATCTCGGTCAATCCCACCACCGGAATGTTCATCTGGTAGTGTTCCAGTCCTTCTTCCAGCACGATGCGGCAATTGGCGCAGGCGGTGACCAAAGTCTTTGCGCCGGTCTCCTCCAGTTGCGATTTCTTGACCTTGAAAGCGGTGAAGCGTAAATCCTGGGCTTCATCTATCGCGCTCACGCCGCCGCCGCCGCCACAGCACCAATTCATCTTGCCGGGGTCGCTCGTTTCCACATAGTTCTTCGCCACCAGATTCAGAAGCCTGCGCGGCTGTTCAAGCACGCCGCCGCGCCGCACGATCTGGCAGGGATCGTGGAAGGTGAGCAGCGCATCCTCGAAGCCCGAGGTCTTGAGCAAGCCCTGGCTGTGGAAACCGTCCAGCACTTCCAGGATGTGCAGCACGTTAAAGGTATAGGGGCGGCCGATCAGGTTGGGGCCTTCCCAGCGCAGCGCAGTGTAGGCATGGCCGCATTCCGGACTGATCACGGTTTTGACCTTGAGCTTTTCCGCGCCGGCGACGATGCGCTGGACGAGCACCCCGGCGATGTCGGAAACGCCGATCTGAATCCCGCTGTTGGTGGCCTCGAAAGCTTCGGAACAGAGCGTCCAGCTCTTGCCGGCCTGCTTCATAATTTTGGCGACGGCGGCCAGATATTCGGGAAAGTTGATGATCTCCATCGAAGACATAATCACCATGTATTCCGCGCCTGCCACGTCCAGCGGGATCTCGATGCCGGCCTCAGCCTGCATGTGTTTCATCTGCGCCTTCAAAGCGGGCAGGCGCACGCCCATCGGGCTGCCGATCTCCACCGCGCGCTTCGACGCATCGACCAGACCGTCGGGAGCGTGGCCGGAGACGGCCATGCCTTCGCGCAGTCTGCGCACCATGTAGACTATATCGTTGCCCACCGGGCAAACCAGCGAACAGCGTCCGCACAAGGTGCAACTGTCATAGACCAGCGGCTTCCACTCTTCCAGCTCTGCGTCGCTGACCGGCTTGGACAAACCCAGCATTTTCGCCACCCTGCCGAGCAGGGTATATTCCTGTTGGTACACGCGCCGCAGCGGCTCCAGCTTGTGGATCGGTGTGTACTTCGGATCGCCGGTCTCGGTGTAGAACAAGCAGGCTTCGGCGCACAGGCCGCAATGCACGCAGCTGTTGAAGTAGCTGGCGATGGGCGCGTCGATGACTTCCTTGAGAACGCTGATTCCTTTTTGCAGCGATGCGCTCATACCGGCACCCCCTTTCGTCCGTTTACATCGCCGTTGTACCAGCGCGAGCCCCACAGGGTGAAGACATGCATCAGCTTGGTGAACGGCAGGAAGATCAGCAGCAGTTCCACGCTGAGAATGTGCAACGCCAGCATCAGGGTATAGGGCAACAGCAGGTGCTTGGCCGCCAGATAGCCGGTCAGCACCGGCAGGAAGGTCAGCGCCCAGGCGGCATAGTCCTCGAACGTGGAGAGGAAGCGCTTGACCGGTTGGTTGATGCGTTCCACCAGCACCAGCAGCATGGTCGCCAGCGTCACCACCGCCGTTGCGTCGATAAATTGCGCTGGCAGGCCGGGCCATGACAAGCCGGTCAATCCCTGGATCAGTTTGATATGCTGCGCAAACAGAAACACGATAACAAACAGGCCGATATGGAACACGTAACCGGCCACATAACTGATGGCCGAACGTTTGAACATGCCGGGCGGTGGCACAGAGCGGCGGAACATGGTGTGCAGCCCGGATGCGCCCGCGAGATGACGGGGGACGGCGAGATCCGGCTTGCGCCCCAGCGAGTAGATTTCAAACAATCGCCAGAGAGTGCCCAGCACAAAAATGCCCAGGGCAATGTCCAGCCCGGTGCTGCGTACCCAGGTCAGAAACAGGAGTTCGTTCATGTCATTTCTCCAGATCGGCGATCGTGGCCGTCTCGTGCGCCGACTTGGCAGCGCCCTTCTTGACCCGGTTGGCGATGGACACCGCGATGCCCGCTGCCGCGCCCGCAACCATGGCGCCGGTGGCCAGTTTCAACGGGCTGGCCGGCATGGACAGCGCGCTGTAGAAACTGCCCGCATCCCAGAAGTGCGGCTCGGAACAGCCGAGGCAGCCGTGCCCCGACTCGATGGGGAAACTGGTGCCGCCATTCCACTTGGTCGTGGCGCAGGCGTTGTGGGTGACCGGCCCCTTGCAGCCCAATTCGAACAGGCACCAGCCGTTGCGCGCCCCTTCATCGTCGAAAGTCTTGGCGAACTTGCCCTGATCGTAGAACGGGCGGCGATAGCAGCGGTCGTGGATAGTCTCGCCATAGAAGGATTTGGGGCGGCCCAAGTCGTCCAGATCGGGCAACTCCCCGAAAGTGAGGTAATGCGCCAGCACGCCCGTGATGACGGCGGGTATCGGCGGGCAGCCGGAGATGTTGACGATCGCTTTGTCCTTGATGATGTCGGACACCGGCACCGCGCCGGTCGGATTCGGCTTGGCATTGGGGATGCCGCCAAACGAAGCACAGGTGCCGACCGCGATGATCGCCGCCGCACCCTTCGCCACTTCCTGCAGCAGGTCGAGGTTGGTCCTGCCGGCGATGGTGGAATAGATGCCGCTATCCTTGGTTGGGATCGAGCCATCGACCACCAGCAGATATTTGCCGAAGAAATTCTGCATCGCATCCTCGCGTGATTTTTCCGCGCCATAACCGGAAGCCGCTTGCAGCGTGTGATGGTAATCGAGCGAGATCATGTCGAAGATCATGTTTTCCAGGGTCGGGGAATGCGAGCGCGTGAGCGATTCGGTGCAACCGGTGCATTCCTGGAATGACAGCCAGATCACCGATGGGCGCTTGGCCTTGACCAGCGCCTCGGCGATTGCACTCGCCGCGCCCGGCGGGAGCGCCATCATCGATGCCATCGCCGCGCAGAACTTCAGGAACGCGCGGCGGCTGATGCCCTGCTGCGCGAGACGTTCACCCAATGTGTCATGTTCGCTCATTGCTGCACCTCGTCGTTGAGTTGAACCCTTAACAGTTCCAACCCCATCTTGATGTCCTCATGCTGGCTCTTGATGATTTCGGGAATGGTGGTGATTTCCAGCGTGTCGGCAATCACATCGCCCTCGACGTTGTGATGCGTCACCCACCATACGCCGGGATAGCGCGTCTCGACGACCTCGCTCGGGCCGACGGCCTCAATGTGCGCGGAGACTTCGCCTTGTCCCAGCAACTGGCGCAGTTGTTCGTATTCGCCCGGCGCGAACGGCAGACTGTTGAGGTCGATGCTGCCGGTGGCGCCATCGTTCGCCAATTTTTCCAGCAGCACTGCGGTCTCTGTCAGCAGCGCGCGCAGGCTGCCGATGGAATATTCCTCGACGTTTTCGACCTTGACGGAAATGTTTTGCAGATTCATGCCTGCCATGCCTCGACAAGTTGCAATGCGTGATTGCAGGCTTGCGGGATCGCGGCAGCGACAGGCGGGGAAGGTTGTTCGCCCCAGTCGATATCGTGCGGCTGGATGCCGATCAGTGCGCGGCGCTGCGGCAGGTGGTCGGCGAGGCGGGCAATCATCAGCAGGTCGATCAGACTCACCTCGTGCACACTGCGCTTGCGCTTGCCGCCAATGAACACATCCATCTGCTCGCCCTCGAATACCCGGGTGGCACCGGGCGCGCCATCGATCTGGGCGGTATCGATCACGATCAACTGCTGCGCATCCTCGATCGCCCCCGCGAGAATGAAGCTCAGCGTGCCGCCATCCATCAGCTCGATGTCGTCGCGCCCCGCGACCCGGTGCGCCAGCATGCGTACCGCATGGATGCCCGCACCCTCGTCGCGCAACAGGGTATTGCCGATGCCGAGAATCAGGGTCTTGCGGCGGTCACTCATGATTGTCATGAAAATGAGCAGGCGAGAGTTGCAATCTAGCACCATGGACTGAGAACTTCAATCATGCATTTATGAATTCGCCGGAGTAAACTAGTCCGGAATTCATTATCAGTGACACACCATGTGCCTCGGCATCCCCATGCAAATCGTCGAAATCGACGGCTACAACGCGCGCTGCACCGCCAAGGGCGTGATGCGCGAGGTCAGCCTGTTCCTGCTGCAGGAAGAGCCGCTGGCGGTGAACGACTACGTCATCGTGCATGTCGGCTATGCGATTCAAAAGATGACCGAGCAGGAAGCGCACTCGACCTGGGAACTGCTCGATGAATTGCTTGCCGCCGAAATTGGCGAGGCCGATGTTCAAGCCAGTCCATGACCCTCACCGCGCAGGACTGGCTTGGCAAGATCAAGGCGCTGCCGCTCCCCCGGCGCGTGCGCATCATGAACGTGTGCGGCGGACATGAGCGCTCGATTACCCTGGCGGGATTGCGCGCGGCATTGCCGTCCACCATCGAACTGATACCCGGGCCCGGCTGCCCGGTGTGCGTGTGCCCGGAAGAGGATGTGTACCAGGCGATGCAGTTGGCGCTGCGCGCCGATGTGATCCTGGCTGCGTTCGGCGACATGCTGCGCGTGCCAGTGAACGTGCCCAGGAGCGAACCGCGCTCGCTGGAGCTGGCCAAGGCCGCAGGCGCCGACGTGCGTCCGATCGCCAGCCCGCGCGAGGCCGTGCGCATCGCGCAACAGAATCCGGAGCGGCGGGTAGTGTTCTTCGCGGCCGGTTTCGAGACCACCACTGCGCCGGTGGCGGCGATGCTGCTCGAGGGCGTGCCGGAAAACCTGTTTGTGCTGCTGTCGGGGCGGCTGACCTGGCCCGCGGTGGCGATGCTGCTGGATGCGGGCCAGCCAGGGTTCGACGCTTTGGTCGCGCCCGGCCACGTCGCCACGGTTATGGGGCTGGAAGAATGGTCATTTGTGGTGGAACGGCACGGCATGCCTGCGGCGGTTGCGGGTTTCACACCGCTGTCCCTGCTTGCGGCGATCTATTCGGTTCTGCGCCAGTTGCTCGAAGAAAAATGTTTTCTCGACAACTGTTATCCCGAAGCGGTGCGCCCCGGCGGCAATTGCGCGGCGCAGGCGCAACTGCAGCAGGCGTTGCACGTGGTAGATGCGAACTGGCGCGGCATTGGCGTCATTCCCGCGTCCGGCTACACGCTCAGTGCGCAGTTCGCCAGGAACGATGCGCGCAGCCATTTTGCAGATTTCACCACGGCAGCACGCAAATTTGCCGGACAGATGCCGCCGGGATGCGGTTGCGCGCAAGTGGTGCTGGGAAAAATCTACCCGAATGAATGCAAGCTGTATGGCAAGGCCTGCACACCGCGTACCCCCATCGGCCCGTGCATGGTGTCGGATGAAGGCGCGTGCCGCATCTGGTGGTCCAGCGGAGCAAGGAGTTCTGCTTGAACCTCATCGAATACCTGTTTGCGCTTGAGCACACCGCCCATGCAGCCTACTTTTGATCTGTCATGTCTGCATCATGTCCGTCGTCATGATGCATCTTTCGATCCATGCCGCCGTGGCCATCCTTTTCATGTTTATGATCGCAATGCTGTCCATCATGCTTCCATTCATGTATGCGATTTTGCACTATTTTGTCGAGTACCTTGCGCTGATCTTCGTTCAGCACTGATTGCAGCTTGTCGGTCGCGTCGGCAACGCGGGAGAGCTTTTTCGCGAATTCAGCGACCCTGTCTGCACTGTAATGCGATAGAGTTGCGGCATCTTCTTTGCCCTCCGGTTTTTTGACTGGGTGTTCGGCCAGTGCTGCTACGGCATTCGCGTATTCTTCCCAGGCTGTTTGCTGTGAAGCCTTGATTTCGAGCCGATCCTCCATTCTTTGCAGGCGCATCTTGATCAATTCACTCTTCTGCTCTGAGCCTGTCCCCATGTGCCAGTCATGTTCAACGGGACTTGCGATGGCTACCGTATGCAATGCAGCCATAAGGATGCCGCCCAGTACCAAGGTGGGTATCAAGTAAATTAGTTTTGCAGTTTTTGTTTCCATTTTATTCTCCATGTTGCATGAAATTAATCAGCCAGGGCCGGCTGTTACGCTATTCCTTTCAATCAACCCGACGAAACTTTACTATCTTCCTGGCCCGCGTTTATTGCAGTTGAAACCACGTGTTACTGATATGATTCTTGTCTATTTGCATTGCTTACTGTCATGCGGCTCGACAACGCTCACCCAGCTCCTTGATAGCTACCCGGATTACACGGTCGCCAATATGCGCCCGTCAGGTAACCGGATCATTTCTGCAATGTATCGATTGAAACGTTTTGTAGGCTTTTTGAAACAAACCGGCTGGAGCCTTTGGCTCACTTGAGATTGGTTATACAGCGGGGGCTATGCGCTTCAGCATCGAGAAATGGCCGCCTATTACTCAACTATTCTGCCAAACGCATGCATGGCCAGAATTCAGTTCACACCGGCGGACTGGTTTTCAACAAACCATCGATAGGCATCGCGCAGCCCGTCCTCCAGCCCGATCGAAGCCTTCCAGCCCAATGCCGCCAGGCGGGAAACGTCCAGCAGTTTGCGCGGCGCGCCGTCAGGTTTGCTTGCATCAAACATCAGCCTGCCGGTGAAACCCGTTACCCGGGCCACCGTCTCCGCCAGTTCACGGATAGTGCAATCCACGCCAGTACCCACATTGATATGGGACAGCATCGGTTGGGTGTTGGCTTGATACTCTGCCGGATCCAGCTCCATTACATGGACACCCGCGGCAGCCATGTCATCAACATGCAGGAACTCCCGCTTGGGCGTTCCACTGCCCCAGATAACCACTTCATCTCCCCCGGCCTGCCGAACCTCATGGAAACGGCGCAACAAGGCCGGAATGACATGCGAGTTTTCCGGGTGGTAATTGTCATGGGGGCCATAAAGATTGGTAGGCATTACGCTGCGGTAATCGCGTCCATATTGCCTGTTATAACTTTCGCACAGCTTGATGCCGGCAATCTTGGCGATGGCATAGGGCTCGTTTGTGGGCTCCAGTACCCCGGTCAGCAACGCCTCCTCTTTCATGGGTTGCGCGGCCAGCCTCGGGTATATGCACGAAGAACCCAGGAACAGCAGCTTTTGCACTCCGCTGCTGTGCGCTGCATGAATAATGTTGGCCTCGATCATCAGGTTCTCGTAGATGAACTCGGCGGGGTAGGTGTTGTTGGCATGAATCCCGCCAACTTTGGCTGCGGCCAGATAGACCTGGTGAATATGGTGCCCAGCAAAGAAAGCCATCACCGCAGCCTGTGAAGTCAGGTCCAGTTGTTTCCGGGTAGCAGTGACCATGTTCGCTCCCCGCCGTTCCAGTTGCCTGATTAGCGCCGACCCCACCATGCCGCGGTGGCCGGCCACGAATATGGCTTTTTTGTTTGCTGGCGCCATGGCTAACTTTCCCGTGAAACATTCACATCGTGTCCGTGAGACATCAACAGCGCATGCCCCTGGGCAGTCTTCAGGTCTTCTGCCACCATCTCGGCGCACATCTGCTGCACGGTAATTTCCGGCACCCACCCCAGGTTGGCCTTTGCCTTGGAAGGATCCCCCAGCAACGTCTCGACTTCCGTGGGGCGGAAATAGCGGGGATCGATTTCAACTACCAAGTCTCCCACTTTCAGCGCCGGCGCCATATCTCCGGCAATGGATTCCACGATGCCTTTTTCATCCACCCCTTTACCCTCAAAGCGGAGCGTGATGCCGAGTTCGGCTGCCGACCACTTAACAAATTCACGCACGGAATACTGCACCCCGGTTGCAATCACGTAATCTTCCGGATGATCCTGTTGCAGCATCATCCACTGCATGCGGACGTAGTCCCTGGCATGCCCCCAGTCGCGCAATGCGTCCATGTTGCCCAGATACAGTCGCCTCTCCAGTCCCTGGGCGATATAAGCCAATCCCCGGGTAATCTTGCGGGTGACGAAGGTCTCGCCCCGGCGCGGCGATTCATGGTTGAACAGGATGCCGTTGCAGGCATACATGCCGTACGCCTCGCGGTAATTAACGGTAATCCAGTAGGCATAGAGTTTGGCCACTGCATAGGGGCTGCGCGGATAGAATGGCGTGGTTTCCTTTTGCGGAATCTCCTGCACCAGGCCATACAACTCCGAAGTGGAAGCCTGATAAAACCGGGTCTTGTTCCCCAGCCCCAGAATCCGGATCGCTTCGAGCAAACGCAGGGCGCCCATGGCATCCACGTCCGCCGTGTATTCCGGGGATTCGAAGCTCACCGCCACATGCGATTGCGCCCCCAGGTTGTACACTTCATCCGGCTGTATCTCCTGGACAATGCGAATAAGATTTGATGTGTCCGTCAGATCGCCGTAGTGCAAGAAGAAACGTGGATTTTTTACATGCCGGTCCTGGTAGATGTGATCCACTCTCTGCGTGTTGAACAGGGATGCCCTGCGCTTGATTCCATGGACTTCATAGCCCTTCTCAAGTAAAAACTCTGCCAGGTAGGAACCGTCCTGGCCGGTAACGCCGGTAATCAATGCCCTTTTCATCAGTTGTTATCCCCGCAGTAAAAATTTCATCGTCATGCCAGGCTGAATCCGGCAAGTCTCGCTGTTCGCGCAAGTCAGGACGACGAAGCTATTGATTCGGCACGGTGAAGGATCAACTCCGTTCGTGCTGAGCGTAGCTGGCATAGCCAGCGAAGTCGAAGCATCAGCTGCATCCTTTCGACTTCGCTACGCTACGCTCAAGGCGAACGGACTTCAAACATAATCAGGTCGGATCAATAGGAACCTACTGTTCCCGCTCATTTCAGATACGGCCCAGCCGAAATTAAATACCAAATTGTACTGCACTAACCGACTCTTTTCCCGTGATTCCCCGCCTCGAATCGAACTGAATGAATGCCATGCATCTCTTCCAGCGTGCGCTGGCAACTGCGGCATACATCGTTGCCCAATGTGGTGGTCAATGCTCGACACAGGAGCCATCTGCGCGACATTTCACACCTGCACCACTGTGGAGAAATCGCCTGCAGCCACAGCGTTCATGTAAGCGAGAATCAGTTCCTTGGTGAGATAGCGTCCGTGTGCCTTTTCATCCTGCTCGCGCACGATGGGGAAGGTGTCGAGGATGTAGGCCGCATCATCGCGGTTGACGCCGTAGAGGTTGAAGAACAGCGCATCCAGCCGCGCCAGGCGGTGGCGGCGGTCGTCCTCGTCCCACTGGAACGGCGCGCCGTCGTAGCCCAGGTCATGCGCAAAAGGCGTGAGGTCGTGCGCGGTGTAGGACAGGCGCAGCACTTCGCCGCGCACGAAGTCGGCAAGGGTCGCTCCCTCACCCCTGCCCCTCTCCCGAAGGGCGAGGGGTTCTGACTTCCCTCTCCCACCGGGAGAGGGATTGAGGGTGAGGGAACTCACGAACTGCTCGGGGCGGATCAGCGGCAGTTGTTCGACGATGAACCAGTTAAGGTGCTGCCCCTGCACTTTCTGACGTGACAAGTAATCGAAGGCAAAACTGTTGAGGTTTGCCAAAAGCAGCGGCCCCCAGTCAGCATATGGCAAGGTATCACCATCCGGCAGAATTGCGGGCAGCGTATTGCCCAATCCGGCAAATGGCACAATAGCCACAAGCATGGTTCGCACGTTGGTAGGCGCAGTGACATCCTTGAATGCAATCACCCATTGCCCCGCATACTGCGGCTGCACATCAGAGGCGCTTACCCAATACTGCGGCGTGGGGTAAAAATTCGGATCGGCATGTTGCGCGGCGGTACTGGCTTCCTGCTGCGCCGGGCGGTGCAGGTTGTCTGCGTTCATCACCACGCTCGCGGCGCGGTGGTCGTACATTTGCACCATCTTGCCTTCGTACAGCGGCACGGCTTCCGCTTCGCCCTTCTTCCAGCGGTTCATGCCGACCGGATACCAGCCTTCTTGTTCCAACTCGTCGCGCCGCTTGAACAGGCCGGAGTCGTTGGTCATATGGAACATGGTGCAATAGCGCACCGGCCAGACCTTCTGAACTTCCTTCCCCTCTCTCGCCTTCGGCACCCTCTCCCCGCGAGCGGGGAGAGGGCTGGGGTAAGGGGCGGCATGTAAGACCAGCACCGGTTGCCTGCGGTATATCGCAGTAGTGATGTCCGCATCGCGCCGCGTTCTGAAAATCGGCGCGGCGCCAGTGTTGGGATTGACGGCGGAGAAGTCCTGCGCGGTGAGCGTGAGGAGGTGTTGCGGATCGTCGGCTTCTTCCAGCGTGTGCAAATAAAAAGCACAGCGCGCGGCGGCTACGGTGCGCTGTTCGCCGCCGAACACCAGCGCGCAGAATTTGAAACGGCTATCCACATCGGGGAAAAAAGTTTTCCTGTTCTCGAAATCATAGAGCACGGCAAGACGGCCCGTGGTGGAAATGCTGCGGAAGAATTCCGCCGCTCCCTTGTCTGCCGCAATGCCGGAGGGACACAGCAGGCCGACCATGCCTCGTGGGTGAATCAGCGCTTGGGCGCGTTCGACGAACAGGGAATACAAGTTGGTGTCGCCGCCAGACAGCAGCGGGTAGTCGCCGCATTCGCGCGCCACGCGGCTGCCCGCTTCGGCGGCGGCCCGTGCGGCAAGGTAGTCCTGCCATAGCGGGTCGTGATCGGTTTCCAGTTGCGCGATGAATCTCTTGCGGTCAGAGGCGCGCGCAGCTTTGGCGATTTCCGCTTTGCGTTCGGCGAACCATTCCACTTCCTGCAATTTCATCCTGTCCCACGGCGGGTTGCCAATGATGGCGTCAAACCCTGCGCCGCCCCCAAGGGCGGCGGCGTTTGCCCTTCCCCCTTCCGGGGGGAAGTTGGAAGGGGGGGCGCTCCCCCACCCCAACCCTCCCCCGGAGGGAGAGGGAGCGAAAACCGTGGGAAAAGCCAATTCCCAGTGCAGGAAGCGGTTGCTCGCGGCGCAAGCGAGCGCTTGTTGCACCACGCGATGGTCATTCTGCTGCCGTTCGGAGAACAGCTTGATGCCTGCCTTGCCGAGCAGGTCTATGGATTCGAGCAGGTTGTCGCCGTATTCGTGGTTGAGCAGGCCGACCCAGGTTTGCTGGTAATTTTTCGCTTCGGCTTTGCCTGCCCACTGCTTGGCCTGGAGAAAATCCAGCGCACGCTGCGTCGGTCGCAGGTTGTCAATGAGCGAGGCCATCAATGCCTTGGATTCGTGCGCCTCGGCAATGTCGATGTCGGTGAGGTTGCCGATGGCGTTCATGGTGATACGCGCAGTCTCCACGCGGCGCAAATCGTCCTGCTGCAACAGCCCGCCCTTGAGTTTGCCCAGCTCTTCCGCGAGCTGTTTCACCTTGCCGCCGAACAGCGAATCGCCGCAATGCAGGTGATGGTCGAGAAAGGACAGCGGCGCGCCGACGGTGAAGGTGTGCAGCCACAGCGCGACCTTGGCGAGTTCCACCGCCATTGGGTTCTTGTCCACGCCGAAAATGACGCGCTTGAGAATCATGCGGCGCACGATGTGGCGGTCGTCCAGTTGGGCTTCGCTCACCGTCCAGCGGTTCTTGTGCGCGGCGGTGAGGATGCGGTTGCGGATGTCATGGATGCGCGCGATCAGCGGCGACGCCCACGGATTGGCGATGTCCTTTGCCCAGGTTTGCGCCGCAATTTCCAGTTCCGCTTCGGCCAGAGTCTCGAGGATTTCGTCGGCAAGATAGTCCACCAGCGAGACGAGAAAATGTCCGCTGCCCATCGCCGGATCGCAGATTTTGAGGTCGAGTATGCTGGAAGCCGGGTCGAGGCTGTCAAGCAGTTTCCAGTCGCCGGGTTTAAGCTCGTGCTTGCGCTGCCATACTTTTATCTGGTCATGGAAAGCCTGCTTGCGCTCGGCGATCAGCGGGCCGACGGTTTCGCGGATGATGAGTTTCACCAGCCCGTCGTGGGTGTAATAGCTGCCGCTGGTTTTGCGTGCGAAGCTGGCGGGACGGGCGACGATTTTGTCTTCTTCAACGGTAAGGCTGTATTCCAGTAGGCGTTCGTAGATGCCGCCGAGGTGTTGCACGGAGAGGTCGCGGTAGTTGATCCATGCGTGCAACAAGCCTGCCCTGAGCTTGGTCGAAGGGTCCGGCCGTCGTGCAAGGTCGTCAAACAGCGGGGCGAAGCGTACATCCGGCACACGGGCGCGTAATAGCAGCGGGGCGCGATCATCCTCGAACAGGCTGCCGTTGTATGCGGGCATGCCGATGGAGGCGTCGCCTTGCGCGATGATGCGGAACAGGTCGCTCATGTGCTGCCAGTAGCGGCAGGCGCTGGCGCTGAACATATCATTCGCGTCGCGGCGTCTGGGGCGATGTCCTCGCGAATTTTGCGCAAGGCATAGTCGTCGTAGCGCGGGTCCCGCACGGGCAGCAGGTTGCGGTCTTCGGCGTAGAGGATGAACAGCAGGCGATACAGCAAGACCAGCGTGGCCTCGCGCAGTTCGTCCAGATAGGCGGCGGAGGCCGTTTGGGCTTGCGGATCGGAAAGATTGTGCCAAACACGCGCGCGCCCAAATCCTGCGAGACTTTTTCTTCGTACAGCCGCGCTTCGTTGAAAGCGTATTCGTGAAAGGTGCGGCCTTCCTTATCCCATGTCTGGCGCAGAAAAGCACCCAGGTGGAACAGGCAGAAAAACAGTTTGATGCCGTGCTGTGCGTCCACATTGAACGGGTTTTCCCCGGCGCTGGGTACGCCGAGTAGAGCAGCAAGATCAAGTTCGAGGAATTCTTCGGAGCGCGAACGCGCACCTTGCCAGTACAGCCGCCACACCGCGCCGTTGGTGAGGATGCCCCAGTGCACCGCACGGTCAGAAGCAACCTCGACGCTGGAGAGGTAACGCAATATCTGGTTCGACGGCGTGCCGGGATCGAGGCGGCTGGTGGCGTCGCCCCGATCCAGCGGGCGCATCCAGCGCTTGGCCTCGAGGATGGCGATACCGTGGCGGTAGCGGCGGTCGTCGCGCTTTTCGGTTCGGGCGGATTTTTTTGCTTCCTCATCCGCAAACAGCAGGAAGTCCGGCACATCTTCGCGGCGCGTGCTGGTGGCAGTGACTTGCTTGAGAGTCAGGCCTTGCCAGCCCAGCAGGTCAAGCACCTTTTCGATGATGTCCGCCTCGGTGTTGGCTTCGTTAAGCTGGCTGTCAGCCGTGAGGGGAGCATAGATGCGCTTTAGATCGCTGATGAAAATACTCAGTGCCTCATCAGATAACTTTTCCCAGACGGGTGTCGTCTTGATGCCATCGAGCAGGAAGTCTTGCGAGAAAAGTTTACCGTCCATTCGTCTTCAGAAGGTCAGAGTTTTACGGGCGAAATGGTGCCCATGAGTGTAACGGCAAACATGGCAGAAGGCTTGGCGTTTTGCACTTTGCCCAGCCGCTTCTACTGCGCCCTTCATGCTCGTAAAATCGCATGACTTCCTGCAAGAGATTGCCGTCAAAATATATGTTGGTGTGTATGGCCAATCCCGCGTAAAAATAAGGCGCATTCTACACAGCGTGGCGCAAAGGGGAAGACCGCAAACAATGCCGCCTGCTCAAGTACGGTGGAGCGGCAGCCGTGTGAAACCGCCTGATGGGCTGACGCGATAAGCGAATGGGGCGAGTGTTTGCAGGGATAAGGCGACGAGTTTGGGCAAACTCCGAACCAGCAGGCCGCTGAGTTCTTCCCGGTTCATTTGTCCGGCCCTTGCTATCAGGAATGCCTTGGTCTTGTTGCGTTTGAGTGCTTCGAGTTCGCTAACGCGGTAGCGGATCCGGTAGTCCAATGTCAGCACAATCCAGTTGTGTTCTCCGCAAAAGGCCAGCCATTCTTCATCCGGGACATCCTGCGCGAAATGGTCGTCGTGAACTTCTACTCGGGCACCGGCTTGGCGTAATGCCTCTGCAGCCGATTTCCTGCCGAGGTTTCGGTCAAGGAAAAAGGCGCATTCCCTAAGCTGCTTTTCGTAGCGGGATAACTTCGTACCGGATTGCTTCTTCGACGGCATGGCGGGAAAGTCCGAAATCTTCGGCAAGTTCGTCTATGGAATCACCCGCCTTGTATCGCTGGGCAAGGATGGCCGTCGAAACACCCGTGCCATCCACAACCGGGTTGCCGAAGGCAATGCGCGGGTCAATCACAACGGCTGTCTTGGTTGATCCGGCAGAAGGAGGAGCGAAAAGATAAAGCTTCTGGGGCATTCCCTTGTTGTCGCGGAGTATGTGTTTGAGTGAATCCATCATGATCGCGCGCATGGCCAATTGCCCGTCCTTGGAAACGGCCACCAGTTCGCCATACTTGTCCAGAAACAGGTCAACGCCATCGGTAAGAAATTTTTCCGTCAGCAGTGGGCGCGGTTCGCCCAGGCGGCGCTTGACGTAATTGAGCGCTTTGCGGATGCTGGGCATCGAGACACGATGGTCGGTGCGGCGCATGGCATTAAGCGTGAATGCCTCGACAAGATTGTAGAAAGACAGGCGGCGACGTTTCTTGTCCGCAACCTCAACCAGTGGCTGAAAGAGTTGCGCGCCTTCGGTTGTCTGGTATGTGCGGCCCAATACCCAGGAGCGTAGCGTAGCCGCCGGCATTCCCAAATAGGATGCCGCTTCGCTAACGGAATATGCGGGTTGTTCTCTCGGGTCAGCCATTTTTCACCTCGGGGGCTAGTGTACGCTTTCTTCAAGCCTTGCGGTAAATGCTCCCACCTTGCTGCACAAACTCCACCGATTTCATATCCATGCCTTTCCCCAGCGCCTCCTGTTCGGACACGCCTTGCTTCGCGGCGAAGTCGCGCACGTCCTGAGAGATTTTCATCGAGCAGAAATGCGGGCCGCACATCGAGCATAAGTGCGCGACCTTGGCGGATTCCTTGGGCAGGGTCTCGTCGTGGAATTCGCGGGCCTTGTCCGGGTCGAGTCCGAGATTGAACTGGTCTTCCCAGCGGAATTCGAAGCGCGCCTTGCTTAGGGCGTTGTCGCGCACCTGCGCGCCGGGATGCCCTTTGGCAAGGTCGGCGGCATGGGCGGCGATCTTGTAGGTGATGATTCCTTCCTTGACATCGTCCTTGTCGGGCAGGCCCAGGTGTTCCTTGGGTGTGACATAGCACAGCATCGCCGTGCCGTACCAGCCTATCATCGCCGCGCCAATCGCCGAAGTGATGTGGTCATAGCCGGGGGCGATATCCATGGTGAGCGGGCCGAGGGTGTAGAACGGCGCTTCGTGACACCACTTGAGTTGCAGATCCATGTTTTCCTTGATCATGTGCATCGGCACATGGCCGGGGCCTTCGATCATGGTCTGCACGTCGTGCTTCCACGCGACCTGGGTGAGTTCTCCCAAAGTCTTCAATTCACCCAGTTGGGCTTCGTCGTTGGCGTCGTAGATCGAGCCGGGGCGCAGGCCATCGCCGAGGCTGAAGCTCACGTCGTAGGCCTTCATGATCTCGCAGATTTCCTCGAAATGGGTGTATAGGAAACTTTCCTTGTGGTGTGAAAGGCACCATTTCGCCATGATGGAGCCGCCGCGCGACACGATGCCGGTCAGGCGCTTGGCGGTCAGCGGCACGTAGCGCAGCAGCACGCCGGCGTGGATGGTGAAGTAATCCACGCCCTGCTCGGCCTGCTCGATCAGCGTGTCGCGATAGATTTCCCAGGTCAGGTCTTCAGCGCGGCCGTCCACTTTTTCCAGCGCCTGGTAGATCGGCACCGTGCCGATCGGCACCGGCGAGTTGCGGATGATCCACTCGCGCGTTTCGTGGATATGCTTGCCGGTAGACAGGTCCATCACCGTGTCGCCGCCCCAGCGAATGGCCCAGGTCATCTTCTCGACTTCTTCCTGGATGCTGGAACCCAGCGCGGAGTTGCCGATGTTGGCGTTGATCTTCACCAGGAAGTTGCGTCCGATGATCATCGGCTCGGCTTCCGGGTGGTTGATGTTGGCCGGGATGATCGCACGGCCACGGGCGATCTCGTCGCGCACGAATTCGGGAGTGATGAACTTCGGGATGGCCGCGCCGAAGCGCTCGCCCGGATGCTGGGTCCTTAGCAGCTCGGAAAGGCCCTCGACCTTCTGGTTCTCGCGGATCGCAATGAATTCCATCTCCGGCGTGATCATGCCCTGCCGCGCATAATGCATCTGCGTTACGTTGCACCCGGACTTGGCGCGGCACGGGCTGCGTTGCAGGTTGAAGCGCAGTTCCGCCAGTCCGGGATCGGCCAGCCGCTGCCGGCCATATTGCGAGCTGGGTGCGGCGAGCGGCTCGGTATCATTGCGCTCGGCGATCCAGCCGGAGCGCACGTCGGGCAGTCCGCAGCGAATGTCTATCTTTACCGCCGGGTCGGTGTAGGGGCCGGAGCAATCGTACACATGGATCGGCGGATTTATTTCCGCACCCATCATCGCCGGGGTGTCGGCCTGCGAGATTTCTCGCATCGGCACGCGGATGTCCGGACGCGAACCTTCGACATATACCTTGCGCGAGTTCGGCAGCGGCTTGATCGCCGCGGCATCAACGTGTGCAGCTTGGTTTAGAAACTTTGGGTTGGCATTCATGGTGTATTGCTCCAAAAAGTAAGGAGCATCGAAGACGCTTCCCTACGACGGCATTATCCGTACAGGTTCAAAGGGTGTTTCTCACTTTGCCCCGTGTTCGAGATGCGGGCGAAGACCCCTAGCTGAGAACGCAAGGTACTGGAAAGGATGAGCAAAAGCAAGTTGCGCTGCTCTTCGGCAATGGATCAGCCCGAAAGAATGTGCCGCGATTATTAAACTTGGTCGTTGAAACCGCCTTCCTATAAAATGGCCGACATGCAATTAAAGCTTACCCGCCCTGATGACTGGCACCTGCATTTGCGCGATGGCGCATTGATGCGATCTGTCCTGCCGGATACCGCCCGTCAATTTGCGCGCGCAATCGTCATGCCCAACCTGCGCCCGCCGGTTACTGACACCGAACAGGCATTGGCCTACCGCGATCGCATCCTGGCCGCTTTGCCGGCCGGTTCGGATTTCCAGCCGCTGATGACGCTGTACCTGACTGACAACACGAGAGCGGAGGAAATACGGCGCGCCAGGCAGAGCGGAGCAGTCCATGCAGTCAAGCTTTACCCGGCAGGCGCTACCACCAATTCCGATGCGGGCGTCACCGATATCCGCAAAACCTATCCTGCGCTGGAAGAAATGCAACGCTGCGCAATGCCGCTGCTGGTGCACGGTGAAGTCACCGATCCGGCGGTGGACATATTTGATCGCGAAGCAGTATTTATTGACCGTGTGCTTCAACCCTTGCTGCATGACATGCCTGGCTTGCACGTTGTATTCGAACACATTACCACCAGGGATGCCGTACAGTACGTGACAGGGGCTCCTGAGAACATCGCTGCAACCATCACAGCACACCATTTGCTGTACAACCGCAATGCCATGTTCAGTGGCGGTATACGCCCGCATTATTACTGCTTGCCGGTACTCAAGCGCGAAACGCACCGGCTGGCGTTGATTGAAGCCGCAACTGGCGGTAACAGGAAATTCTTCCTTGGCACCGACAGTGCGCCGCACGCGGTTCATACCAAGGAAACCGCCTGCGGCTGTGCCGGCATCTACACTGCGCATGCCGCCATCGAATTCTACGCCGAAGTGTTCGAGCAGGCCGAGGCGCTGGACAGGCTGGAAGCTTTCGCCAGTTTTTACGGCGCAGATTATTATGGTCTGCCACGAAACTCCGAAACCATCGTATTGCGCCGTGAAGCATGGCAGGTGCCTGCAGTATCCAGGTTCGGAGAATATAACCTTGTGCCATTGCGGGCAGGAGAGAAACTGCATTGGAAATTAGCTGATGAATCTTCTTGCTGATCCGCCAACTTCCCCGTCAAGTGGCAGTTCAAAAGCAAGATACATGTTGCACAGCTTAAGGAATTTCTGACGCGCTATTCTGTTTGATTCGCAGAGCAACCTGATACAGCTCATTGCGATTTGCGCCGGTAATGTCCACGGCCAGCTGTACCGCCTGCTTGAGTGGCAAGTCATGCAATAAAATAGTCAGTACGCGCCTGGACTCGGCTTCCAGTTCTGCAGGTTGCGTTCCCGCGCCTGACACCAGCAGCACGAATTCGCCGCGCTGATTGTTGGCATCGGCATTTAACCATTCCAAGGCCTCGTCAAGCCTGCAGGCATGCATGCTCTCATAGAGTTTGGTTATTTCGCGGGCGATGACGATGCGCCGGCTTGCACCGAATACGTTTTGCATATCAGCCACGCTTTCGATGATCCGGTGTGGCGCTTCATAAAATACGAGTAGATAGGGAAACTCAACCAGCGCCTGTAACTCTCGAATTCGTGCAGCTGATTTGCTGGACAGAAAACCATAAAACAGGAAACGCGGCTCCGGCAGTCCGGCAGCCGACAACGCAGTCAGTGCCGCATTCGCCCCCGGTATCGGGATCACGCGATAGCCGGCGCCGCTGACCGCCCCCACCAGCAGCGCACCGGGATCGCTCACCGCCGGTGTTCCCGCATCCGAAACCAGCGCAACCGACTGCCCCTGGCCCAGCAGCCTGATGATTTTTTGCGCTGCGTTCCGCTCATTGTGCTGGTGCATTGACAGCAAGCGGTTGGCGGAAATCGCGTAATGTGCCAGCAGGTGTCCGGTGTTCCGGGTGTCCTCTGCGGCGACGACATCGACGGACGCAAGAATATCCAGCGCGCGCAATGTGATATCACGCAGGTTTCCAATCGGGGTGGCGACTACATATAATGCGCTCTCCAGTTTTTGTTTCTGCCAGCTATGCACCGTATTTCCTCTTGGGTTTTTCTGGTCGCGGCACTATACGTCAGCTCGTGCGCATTCGCTACCGATACGCCGTTGCTGCCTGCGGCGGACGCGCGTGCTCCCCACATCGCCCTGCTGTTGCCGCTCAAGTCGGAATTGTTTGGAGAAGCTGCGAAGATGGTCGAGCAGGGGTTTTTCGCTGCGGCCAACTCCCAGCCGCATACCCTCCCGATCCGGGTATACAGCAGCTTTGATGAGAGCAAGGACATTACAGCTCTATATCGTGCAGCGCTTGCGGACGGCGCGCAGGCGGTAGTTGGACCTTTGACACGGGACGGCGTGCGTGCGCTGGCGGCCATGCCCAGCATCAGTGTACCAACCCTGGCATTGAATGTATCCGAAGCGCATGGCGAAAACAATCTGTTTTTCTTTGGCCTTTCCGCAGAAGCCGAGGCGCGGCAGATTGCACAACTGGCTGCTGCTGCGGCACTGCAGAGTGCCACCATCATCAGCACCGATACACCGCTGTCTCGGCGTGTATCAGACGCGTTTGCGGCGGAATGGGTAGTATTGGGGCGCAAGCCGCCATCTGAAATTATATATGCGGGTGATCCCGCCCCGCTTTCCAGCATACCCGTCAAGGATGGTCATATGGTGTTCCTCGCCACCAATGCCGCAACTGCACGCCTGGTGCGTCCGTATTTGGATATCGCGCTGCCGGTTTATGCCACTTCCCAGGTGTTCAATGGAAACGCCGATACCCTTACCAATTTCGACCTGAATGATGTTCGGTTCGTCGACATGCCGTGGCTGCTGGAACCGGACCATCCGGCGGTAATGATATATCCGCGCCTGGATCCCGCACCGACTCCCGATATGGAGCGGCTATATGCGCTGGGTATAGATGCCTTCCGCTTGCTGCAGATCATATTGACCGGCAACACAGCTTCCGCTTTACCGCTGGATGGTGTGACCGGACGTATTGATCTGAGCGGCAGGCAACAATTCCAGCGCGAAGCAGAACCTGCCCTGTTCAAACAGGGGCGCGGCTTCACTCTGGAACAATTGGCTGCGATGGCGGCGGAGCAGGCCGCAGCCAAAGCCGGCAGCGCTGTTCCGGCCACCGCTACCACTTCAACGCCATGATCAATCGCGGTGCTCAAGCCGAGCAGCTTGCAGCCCGATTCCTGCAGCAGCATGGCCTAAAATTGCTGCAAAGGAATTATCGCTGCCGCTTCGGTGAGATTGATTTGATTTTGCAGGATGGCGCGACGCTGGTATTTGCCGAGGTGCGCTTGCGCGGCCGGAACAACTTTGTCGGCGCTGCGGCCAGCATCAATGCCACCAAGCAGGGAAGATTGGTGCGCACCGCACAGCATTACCTGGCCACGCTGGCTCGCGTTCCGCCTTGTCGCTTTGACGTCGTACTGTTTGACACCCTGGACAATGCCAAGCCGGAGTGGGTCAGAAATGCTTTTACCGCCTGATTGGGGTAACATTCACCTCCACTGAAACAGCTTTCCCGCACCATGGACTTGACCAACAGAATCCGCAAGCACTTTGATGACAGCATACAGACCAAGCTGCAGGCAGTCGATTCGCTGGCGCAGCCGATTGCCGACGCCGCCCAGGCTCTGGTGGCATGCCTGGTGAATGACGGAAAAATCCTGATCTGCGGCAATGGCGGATCTGCGGCCGATTCCCAGCACTTTGCGGCAGAATTGCTCAACCGTTTTGAGATCGAGCGCCCCGGACTCGCAGCGATTGCATTGACAACCGACAGCTCGGTACTGACGTCCATTGCCAACGATTATAATTTCAATCAGGTCTTTTCCCGACAGGTACGCGCGCTCGGCATGGCTGGTGACGTGCTTATTGCAATTTCCACCAGCGGCAATTCGATCAATGTGGTCGAAGCGATTCATGCTGCGCACGAACGTGATATGCGCACCGTAGCGCTCACCGGCCGCGAAGGCGGCACCATTGGAGAAATTCTCGAAGGGGAAGACTTCCACCTGTGTGTCCACACCGACAGCACCGCGCGCACCCAGGAAGTCCATCTGCTTATATTGCACTGTCTGTGCGATGCCATCGACCATTTAGTTTTAGGAGGTGAATAAATGCGCTATCTAGTTTGTCTGTTTCTGGCTTTGGTGCTCGCCTTATTGCAAGGTTGCTTCCCTATCATCGCCACAGGGGTTGGAACCGGAGCGTTGATGGCGTCTGATCGCCGCACGGCTGGTACCTATATCGAAGACGAAGCGATAGAACTCAAGGCAATCGGCCAAATCAGCGACAAGTACCACAATACTGTACATGTAAACGTCACCAGTTATAATCGTCGCGCTCTTGTCACCGGCGAGGTGCCTGATGAGGCAACCAAAAACGATATCACACAGATCGTTGCTGGCGTGCAGAATGTAAAATCGGTCAACAATGAAATGGTTGTATCCGGGCTTTCCAGCCTTTCCTCGCGCGGCAGCGACACCCTGATAACCAGTGATGTGAAATTGCGCTTCCTCAATAACGCCGGTAAGGCATTCCACCCGGAACACATCAAGGTGGTGACCGAGAATGGCGTAGTATTCCTGATGGGCCTGGTCTATCACAGCGAAGCCGATGCAGCTGCCGACATCGCCAGTACCACCAGCGGCGTGCAGCGCGTAGAGAGGGTGTTCGAATATCTGGATTGATGCATCCCGTTCCGCAGTTTGAAAAGAAGGTCTGCTCCCGCGCCGATTTCGCGGCGCGGGCCGCCGCACTGCCGCGCCCGCTGGTGTTCACCAACGGCTGCTTCGACGTGCTGCACCGTGGCCATGTCACCTACCTTGCTCAGGCGCGCGCGTTCGGCGCAGCGCTCATCGTGGGCGTGAACAGCGATGCCTCGGTGAAGCGGCAGGGCAAGGGCGATGACCGCCCGATCAACTCTCAGGATGACCGCATGGCGGTGCTTGCCGCCCTCGAAGCGGTCAGCCTGGTCGTGCCCTTCGATGAAGACACGCCGCTCAATTTGATTCTCGACTGCCGTCCCGAAGTGCTGGTGAAAGGCGGCGACTGGACGCCGCAGCGGATCGTCGGTGCAGCAGAGGTTCAAGGCTGGGGCGGTACGGTGCACAGCATCCCCTTCCTGCACGAACGCTCCACCACCGCATTGCTGAAAAAAATCCGCAGCCTTTAATCCGCCGGGATGCTGCTCGTCGCCAATGTCTGTCACTTTCATAGGCATTCCGCATACTGCGCCACTGTGTGCCCGGCACACATAATCGTTTGATGATTCCCCCCCGGCTTGCGATAATGCGCTAATCGAGTACGCCGAAATTGCCATGACCATCCCTACCGAAATCACCCTGCACCAGAAATCGCGGACCTTGGAGATCGCCTTCGACGATGGCGTACGCTACTCTCTGCCCGCCGAATTGCTGCGCGTCTACTCGCCTTCCGCCGAGGTGCGCGGCCACGGACCGGGGCAGGAAGTGCTGCAGGTCGGCAAGAAGGACGTGAACCTGACCGAGGTTGAGCCGGTGGGCAGTTACGCTCTCAAGCTGGTCTTCGACGATGGCCACGATTCCGGTTTGTACACTTGGGAATACCTGTATGAGTTGGGTAAAAACCAGGAAACCATGTGGCAGGACTATCTGCGCCAGATGGAAGAGGCCGGCGCGAGCCGCTAACCTTAGGAGCTGATATGAGCAAGACCACCCACTTCGGTTTCGAAACCGTTGCCGAGGAAGAAAAAGCCAAACGCGTCGCGGGTGTATTCACCTCGGTCGCGAGCAAATACGACATCATGAATGACCTGATGTCCGCCGGGCTGCATCGCCTGTGGAAACGCTTCGCGGTCAGCGTCAGCGGCGTGCGCAAAGGACAGCGCGTGCTCGACGTGGCGGGCGGCTCGGCGGATCTGTCGCGGCTGTTCTTGAAGGAAGTCGGCAGCAGCGGCCAGGTCGTGCTGACCGACATCAACAACGCCATGTTGCGCGTCGGGCGCGACCGCCTGCTCGACGACGGCATCGCCACGCCCGTCACGCAATGCGACGCCGAACAACTGCCCTTTCCCGACAACCATTTCGATTGCGTCAGCATCGCCTTCGGCCTGCGCAACGTCACCCACAAGGACGCCGCGCTGCGCGAGATGCGCCGCGTGCTCAAGCCCGGCGGCCGCGTGATCGTGCTGGAATTCTCCAAGGTCGCCAAGCCGCTGGCAAAGGCTTACGACCTCTACTCGTTCAAGCTGCTGCCCAGGATGGGGCAACTCATCGCCAACGACGCCGACAGTTACCGCTACCTCGCCGAATCCATCCGCATGCATCCGGGACAGGAAGAGTTGAAGCAGATGATGGAAGATGCGGGATTGGAGCGCGTCGAGTACTTCAACCTGACGGGCGGAGTGGTGGCGGTGCATCGGGGATACAAGCTGTAACGCCCACAGCCAAGCCAAGTAGGGTGGGCACGATTTTGTACCCGCGTGGATACCAAACCACGTGGGCAGACGAAACACCTGTCTGCCCACCCCACATTTTTTCTTTAATCAACGCTCATACCATTTACACCAGACTAACCAAGGACGGCTTCGATCTTGTCTATCACGACGACTCGCTGCTGATGGTGAACAAACCCGCCGGGCTGCTGGCCGTGCCGGGGCGCGGAGCGGGCAAGCAGGATTGTCTGTCCGCGCGTATCCAGAAAGAATTTCCCGATGCGCTGATCGTACACCGGCTGGACATGGCGACTTCCGGTCTGCTGGTGTTCGCGCGCGGAGTTGAGATGCAGCGCAACCTGTCGCAGATGTTCCGCGAGCGCGCGGTGCAAAAACGCTATGTGGCGGTGGTGGCCGGGAAGATGGAACCGGAAAGTACTCAAAGCACCCCCTCCCCAGCCCTCCCCAAAAGGGAGAGGGGACGTTCGCTCCTTCTCCTCCCGGGGGAAGGTTGGGAAGGGGGCTGGGGTGAGATCAACCTGCCGCTGGTTGCCGACTGGCCGAACCGCCCGTTGCAGAAAGTTGATTACGAAGCAGGTAAGCCCTCGCTCACGCGGTATCGGGTGTCGGACTATGACGACGATACCACCCGCCTCGAACTGGAACCCGTTACCGGCCGCACCCACCAGTTGCGCGTGCATCTGGCGGCCATCGGGCATCCAATCATCGGCGATGCGCTGTATGGCGGCCGTGCGGCAGAGCGCCTGCTGCTGCACGCGCAGTCATTGAGCTTTATCCATCCCCTAAGTGGCTCGCCACTGAGCTTCACATGCGAGTCGCCGTTTTGACAAATCGCGCAAGGCGCGGATACTGTTGCAACGGCAGTAACTTACATGGACGCCCACTTTTGCCAAGCTTTCAATAGATGATTTTGAGAAGGTTAAAGATTGCAGCCATACATCCGGATTTGTGGTGAGGCTATTGCCTCTATCCCTGATGGAATTCGCTGA
>JBAUUR010000051.1:0-7197 GCA_049582805.1 Gallionellaceae bacterium
GGTGGGGAATGCCACGGAGTTCAAGAACAGCAGACAACTGGCGGCATGGTTCGGATTGGTGCCCAAGCAACACTCCAGTGGCGGCAAGCAGACCTTGCTTGGTATCAGCAAGCGCGGCGACACATACCATTGACTCCTCCGCTCTCGCCGGCATCTCGGTTGTGGGGCTGAATTATGCGTTTACCCGCGCGAGGCCCCGTCAAATCGATGACCCCAATAAATGGTTTCAGGGCGGGTCACACTATAGTTTTCCGAGCGGTGAGGTGGCGGCTGTCAGTGCGATTGTGACACCCTTCGTGCTGGAATATCGCCACGATTAGCTATCCACTCGTTGAAGGCCTATGGCCCCTACGGGCTTGCGGACTTAGCTCGAACGTTGACTGTCTTTGGGGAATACGAAGTGCCGCTTTTCCTTTCATGCGCGGCCTTGCGGCGTACTGTCTTCACCTTGGGTGGCTTGCATAGGTGTATATCTTCATCTGAATAAAAAAGCCACCGCAAACCTAAGGAACATAAGCGGCCAGCATACGAACCAGGGAGAAACCCGGATGGACAGCGATGTGAGCCTAAGCGATTGGAGCGGCGTAATCCGAAAATCGGTGGCGATCTATTTGGCGTTTGGCCGAACCTGAAATTATAATGACCAGCGTTTTTTTCTATGCCGGGTAGTTTCGGCATAACCCAGCGGTCCCATATCAGAAACATCCGGCCAGACTTTCAGAAATATGACTACTTCCCGAAATAGCCCCTGCCCATGCGGCAGTGGCAAACGATTCAAGCATTGCTGCGGCGCAGCAAGCCCTGAAGGAAACTCTTTGCCTGATCTTCGGGAGATCATGTTTTCTGCCCTTGCACGCCAGAATGCCAAAGATATGGAAGGTGCGGAAGCGCTGTATCGCCAAGCGCTATCCATTCAGCCCGACGAACCGGATTGCTTGCATATGCTTGGCGTCATTTGTCTTGAGACCGGAAGAAATAATGAGGCTTTCGAGGCAGTTTACCGGGCTCTGTCGCTCACGGAGTGGCGCGTTGATTCAATGCGCCATAATATGGGCCTTATTTTGGTCAAGCTGCTCGCCGGGGCTGACATGAGTACGGCCCGCAACGTGCAGCAACGATATCTGGAGTTTTGCCGGAAGCGCGATGCCAATCGAGTGGATCGCGACCCGCTGGTCAGCATTGTCATACCCTCCTACAACCACGGCCGTTGGATAAAAAAAGCACTGGAATCCATTTATTCCCAGACTTATCGCCATTTGGAGGTGATCGTGATCGATGACGGATCATCCGACGATTCGCTGGACATCATTCGCCAGACCCTCGCAAAGTGCCCGTTCCCCTGCCGCTTTGTCGCACGTGAAAACCGCGGTGCTCATGCCACGATAAATGAAGGAGTCGGTCTCGCCTCGGGGGAATATATCAACATCCTCAATTCCGACGACTGGTTTCCCGATGACCGGATCGCCACCATGGTTGAGCACGTGGCGCGCACGGATGCGGACTGGGGTTTCGGTGGGGTATCGTTCGTCAACGACAAGGGCGAAATTATTGACCCGGCGGGCGACAGGCGCGTTTTCGATTTGGTAATACGGCTTGCCCAAATGTCCAAATTGGAAACTTTAGGAGCTGCCCTGCTCAACTCCAATCTTGCAATCAGTACCGGCAATCTGTTTTTGCGTAAATCACTTTTTGAGTCACTGGGGGGCTTCTGTGACTATCGTTATAACCACGACTGGGATTTCTGCTTGCGTGCGACGCTTGAATCCGAGCCGGTTTTTGTTCCCCGGAACGTTTACACCTACCGGCTACACGGACGCAACACAATCAGCGAATCAGGCAAGGCGCCTCTTATGGAGGCTGACCGGATATTTTCAGGCTACTTCGCGAGAATCATCAGTGGTTCCGCGCCAATAAACAAATTCGCTCCGACTGTTCATGCTTGGGGATTCCGCGTCTTGCTCTGGATTGCGCGAAACGGGCAGGCTTCCTTGCTAGCCCCACAGGCGTTGCGGCAATTGGCAGATCAGGCAGCCACATTGACAATTCGCGACGAGGATACCGTGCCTTTCGAAGAATCGGAACCCTCTGCCTATGCGAATACAGCCAGCAAACTACTCGGCTACCTGGTCGAAGCTCTGCCGCAACGTCCGCTTATTTCCATCCTTCTGCCGACATATAACACACCGGCTCGCTGGCTCCACCAGTGTATCGGTTCGGTGCTGAACCAGTTATATCCAGACTGGGAACTATGCATCGCCGACGATGCATCGCCGCAACCGCATGTGCATGAAATTATCGAACGATATGCCCAAAAAGACTCGCGCATCAAAATATCGATCCGGCAACAAAACGGACACATCTCGCAAGCAACCAACTCTGCCCTTGCATTGGCAACAGGAGAGTTTTTCGCTTTGCTCGATCACGACGATGAATTGTCTCCGGATGCGCTCTACTGGGTCGCACGGGAAATTATCCAGCAACCTGAAGTCTGCCTCATCTATTCGGATGAGGACAAAATAGACGAAATTGGCTCTCATTCCGATCCTTATTTAAAACCAGACTGGAACCCGGAACTAATGCGCGGCCAGAACTGCATCAGCCATCTTGGTGTTTACCGAACCGAACTCGTCCGGTCGATCGGTGGCTTTCGGCAAGGGTTGGAAGGGGCGCAGGACTGGGATCTCGCCTTACGGGTTACCGAACGGATAATGCCGCATCAGATCCGGCATATTCCACGGGTTCTATACCATTGGCGCGCTATCGAAGGTTCCACTGCCCGTGCCATCTCCCAGAAAAATTATGTGGTCGAGGCGCAACGTCAAGCACTGCAGGAACATTATCAACGCATAGGAGAATCCGTCTCGCTGCATCCGATCGGCGATTTTTGGAACACGGAATATGATCCGGGTAGGCAATTTCCCAAAGTATCCCTGATTATTGATGCTCGCGGCCCCGCACTGAAGGCATGGAACAATTGCCTGCCGCAGTTGCTTGCAGGAACAGACTACCAAAATTGCGAAATTATTTTGTGCGGTGATGCCGACATATCTCCCGCGATATCGGCACACGCCGTTTTGACCATCCCTTGCAAGCCCGGACTACATGCGGGTGAGGTTTACCAAAAGGCCGTTCAATCCTGTCGGGGTGAAATGGTCGGTGTATTTTCCCATCCCTGCTGGCCAGCCGACGCGCAGTGGCTCACCACCTTGGTGGGTTATGCGCTACAGGAAAGGCACGGAGCAGTCGCCCCAAAAATTGTCACAACAGATGGCCAAATCGGTTTTGCCGGCACGCTACTCGGTGTCGGCGAGGGTGTGGCTTTCCCTTACTTGGGGCAAAGACGGGATGTGATTGGACAGGCCGGACGTGCGCGCCTGGCACAGAACTTCCAGGCTCTGGGAGGGGGATTTCTTCTGGTACAAAAAGACAAACTGGACAAGGTGGGCGGCTTCCTGCCTGTTTACAAGGGCGCGTTAGCCGCGCAAATTGAGCTATGCCTTGCTTTACGGGAAGCCGGTTACTGGAATGTCTGGGTGCCTAATAGCGCTTTGTTAACCGACAGGCTACCCGATTACACATTTCCCCCAGCAGACTTGGCAACACTGAAAACCCGTTGGCCGAGAGCATTTATGAGCGATCCGGCTTATCACCCCGCCTTATCTCATCAGCACCTATTCGAACCCGCATGAGCTCCATTATCCAATCGGTTGCAACATCCACGGTCCATTGGCTTCCCGGTGATAGCAATCCAGTTGAGTTGGCTTGTCCAGTCTGCCATGTGCGCCGTCGCAATAGACCGCTACTGGAAGTTCCCAGCATGGCGGATGGATCCAAGCTCACTTTGTTCTCATGCGCGACCTGCGGCAGCAAATTTTTCGATCCCCCGGGCATCCGCGATTTCAGCGATATTCTTGGCAAAGACAAGTATTTCTGGAAAAGCTATGTGGAAGTAACGTGTGGCATCTGGGAAATGTACTGGCCAGCAGCCTGTTCCCGTCAAGAACCAACTGTCAGCCTGCTCGATATAGGATGTGGTTTCGGGTTTACTGTTGATGCATGGCGGAGGCTGCGTGGCGAGGCAATCGGTGTGGAACTGGCAGGTTACGGACGAGCCGGCGCGGAACAGTTGAGCGTACCCATTTACTCCGACTATCTCCAGGACATCCCCGAACTTCAGGCCAGGAGGTTTGATGTGGTTTATGCCTCTGAAGTCATCGAGCACGTACCGGATCCCGGTGAATTCGCTGCCCTCCTGTCCAGATATGTCGCAGATGATGGTGTACTCTGCCTGACAACGCCGAATGCTGAATACATTCTGGAGAAGAACGACAGCCCTACGCTTGTTGCTGCCCTCAGTCCGGGATTTCACGGCTTTTTGATAGGGCCGGTCGAGATGGAAAAGATATTGCGCGGCTGCGGGTTTGTCCATGTGATTGTTCGACAGCTCGGGGAACGGCTGATCGCCTGGGCCAGCCAACGCCCATTGGATATTGAGCAAAACTCACCGCAAGTGCGTGCCGAATACCTTCATTACCTTGAAGAGATCCTGGCGACCCGCAAGGAAAATGACTTCGTAACAGATGGCATCGCTTATCGTCATTTCCGCGACACGGTGCTGGCACAGAACTTCGATGCCGCCAGAAGAAGCCTGACGCGCCTGGAAACCAGTCTGTTGGAAAAATATCCAGCCACCCTGTCTGATCCCGACCAGACGCTGGAACGGGTGCTTACTCTGACGGCTGCAGAAGACTATAACTCCGCCTATCCCTGGTTTCTGCCGAACTTCTATTACCTTCTGGGCCTTTACGCAAAGCTGTTCGAACACAACGAACAAGCAGCACGTCAGTATTTCCGAGCCAGCCGGCACCTCACAGCTTATATTGCCTCAACATGGGGTGCCTTATTCGTTCTCGAAGCGCTCTCTTTCCTACCCGAGGCATGGCAGCAGGAGGCGGTGAGCGCCGCTATCAACGGCGATCCGTCTGTATGCGAAGAATGGATCGCCGTCATTGCGGGTGGCGATCATCACACCTTTCCGAAGCTGGGCGGCAACAGGCTTTCAAATCGCCAGATCGAGCAAGCTTATCTGGAGGGCTTGTCTATTTTTGCTGCGCTCAATCGCCCGGAAGCGCTACGCAAGGCGCTCCATGATTGCCTGAAATATCTGGAGGGTAGATATGGGGACTGGTTGCGCGTAGAGCTGACAGCGCCGGGAGGCGCTCCGGGCGGGGAACTGCAACACGAACAGCGGATGTATCTCCATTTCAAAATCGCCGCAAGCTGTATCCAGCTCGACACATATCCCGACCTGATCCGGCCACTGTTGGAGCGGGTTCTGCAATTGGGGAGAATGAAGAATAAACCTTCAGACATGGCTAACTGGATCACCTCCGAAGCCCGCGTAAGACTCGCAGCACTGTCGCCGCCGCCCAATTCCTGGGGCGGAGAGAATAGCCATGTGGCCCAGAATTTGTCCTATTCATTTAAACTTATCTCCAAGACAAAATCATGATTAATTCTAATTCTAATTCGCATTAGAAACGGCATTGGTAATAAATACTAACCAGATTGAGCGGCCGATCCTTGGAAACGATTATGGTAGTAATACCGCTGTTCCCAGTGCCCAGTTTGTCCGAACCATCAAGCCAACAAAAAAATCTAATTCTGAACTGCCGGTTTCGGTAAAAGTGAATAGCGGGAATGTGTCGCTTGCTGCGAGTCACCAGCATCTGCTTCCGGGCGATCTGAATAATTAACCCGATCGAAATCGGCCAAGGGCAGCTATATGGCTGCGGATATGGCAAGATAAACTGTTGCAAGGTGCCAATAGCGGTATTTCAACGGTCACGTTGTGAATGTTATTGGCCGCTTGATATTTAATTTTGTTCACGCCACGATGCGTGCACTTGTTCCACAACATTAATACCCCGTCCTCCCATGACCGTACGCAAACTTCGTGTCGCAGCCGTACAGATGGTTAGCGCAAACGGCCTCGTCGCCGAGAACCTTGCCCGAGCTAGGCAATGGGCCGAACAAGCCGCCCGACAGGGTGCCGAGTTGGTATTATTGCCTGAGCTGTTTGCCATCGGCTTCGAACTCAATGCCCATGCTTGGAGCAGCGCCGAACCGCAGGGCGGCCCAACTGAGCGTTGGCTGACCGAGACAGCCCGTACGCATGGATTCTACATTGGAGGCAGCTATCTCGAACGGCGTGGCGACGATTACTTCAATACCTTCACCCTGTCCGGTCCGATGGGCGTCATCGGACGCGTACGCAAACGCCATCCCTGTTCGCTGGAGGCCTACATCTTCAAGGGCGGCGATGACCCGCACGTCATCGAGACGCCGCTCGGGCGCATCGGAGTGGCGATCTGTTACGACGGCAGCCTGCGCGAGGTCTGGGATCGCCTGTTGGCCGGAGCGCCCGACCTGCTGCTGATGCCCATGTCGGCACCGACGCCGGTCAAGACCCTGCTCTACAACCAGCAAAGGATCGACGCCTTCCACGCCAGCTTTTCCGACGGCGCGACACAAAGCGCCCGCCTGGTCGGTATCCCGTGCGCCATGAGCAACAAGTGGGGGAAATGGGATACCACACTGCCCGGGCTGATCCCCCCCTTGCTGCTTGGGCGCCAACGCTCAAGCTTCCCCGGCTTTACGCATATCGCCGATAGCGATGGGCAGGAGGTGGCGCGTGTAGCCACTGGCGAGGGCGTCGCCGTGGCAACGGTCAGTCTTGACCCGGCCCAGAAGCGCTCGTCTTTGCCGCCGGAGCGGGATCGATTCCGTCCGTGGATTGCAGAAGTTCCGGCCGAATACCGATTTTTTGGTGCCTTCGAGGTTCTGGGACGGCGATGGTATGCCAAGGAAGCAGCGCATCATCAGAATTGAATCGCACAGGCTTCACTGGACGCTGTTGGGCGTCTTCTTTGGGTCGGTTACTGCTAGTCACGAGCGTCTGCTATGTGGCGACATATTTAACAATGTAGTCTGGCGGGATGGGTCTAAATCTACACCTTATATTGCGTCGAGATAAACGGCTGCAATGCGCTTAGAAGCCGCCATTTCAAATGGCGGCTTGCAAGCATTAACAGTTTGTTGAAATTATCATACATGCAGAGAAAAGAGTGAATTTCCGTGGTCACTTTACCCCTCCCGGTGATCTGAAAATCGACTGTAGGGCTTTCTGAGAGGTCA
>JBAUUR010000052.1:0-1715 GCA_049582805.1 Gallionellaceae bacterium
GCGGGTGGGGCTTTCAGAATCAAACCGCCGGTTTGATTGCCCGCCGTGGTGTTTTCGGTTAGTTTCGCGGGCGCATGGCCTTTAATTCCTTCCGCGATTTCGTCAACGCCCCCGGCCGGGCGGGCGAAGGTTTCAAACGCGCGTGGTCGCCCTGATTAAAATGGATGAAGCTACGCGGAAGAAAATTGATGGATTGTTCAAAGGGCAAAGAGAGTCCCTGATGTAAACTTCAACTCTTGAACATTCATGAATAGACACAAGCGATCTGGCCAATCTGTTGTCAAGCTGTCTTCTCAAAGCCCGGCAAAAGCGCCTTTGAAGGGGTGTTCTCAGCCGAAGCCCTCGTCAAATCAAGAGACAAATGTCAGCCCTCAATTCTTTCGTTTCCCGCGCAATCGTGATTGGTCTTTTGGCCTGTTGCTGGTTATCGCCACATTGATTGCTTACTGGCCGGCTCTGAAGGGGGAATTTCTCTGGGACGATGATTCGTGGACCTCGGGCATTTTCAATTTGGTGCACAATCTTCCGGGACTGCGTAAAATGTGGTGCGACCCGACGGCGTTGCAACAGTATTATCCACTTTCAGGCACGGCCTTTTGGCTCGATTACCACTTCTGGGGCTTTCGGGCATTGCCGTATCACATTGAAAATGTCCTGCTCCATGCCTTGGCTGCATTTCTGTTATGGAGATTGCTGCGGCTGCTTCAGGTGGCGGGAGCCGGATTGGCCGGCGCAATTTTTGCGCTTCACCCGCTCATGGTGGAGTCCGTCGCCTGGATTGCGGAACGAAAGAATACGCTTTCGCTTGTATTATATCTTGGGGCGATGCTGGCTTACGGACGGTTCACGCAATTTTGGAAAGCGGATGACGCCTCTCAGGCGGTTGCAAACAACGGGCCGCCACGGTGTTGGAGCGTTTATGCACTGGCTTTCTTCCTGTTTCTGTGCGCGTTGCTGGCGAAGGCAACGGCGTTTTCTCTTCCGGCGACCATCCTGTTGATCTGCTGGTGGAAACGGGGACGCATTCAATGGCGGACCGATGTGCTGCCAACCGTGCCATTTTTTATGCTCGCGGTCAGTTTGAGCCAATTTACGGCCTGGTTGGAAAAACATCACGTCGGCGCCATGGGAACGGATTGGAACCATTCTTTTCCTGAACGCTGCCTCATTGCGGGCAGGGCCTTGTGGTTTTACGCCGGCAAATTGGTCTGCCCGGTGAATCTTTGCTTTGTTTACCCGCAGTGGCAACTCAACGTCGAATCGCCGGCACAGTGGTTTTATCCTGTGAGTGCCATCGGTTTTCTCCTGGCGCTCTGGCTGGCGCGCAATCGGATTGGACGCGGACCGGTTGCGGCGGCATTATTCTTTGTCGGCACACTTTTTCCAATCCTTGGCTTCATGAACGTGTATTTCATGCGCTACTCCTTTGTTTGCGATCACTGGGCCTATCTTTCCAGTCCTGGCCTCATAGCGTTAAGCGCTTCGCTAATCGTGCGAATCGCCGAACGACTCCGGCTGCCGAAGGTGCTTTGTGGGGTTGCCGCGGTGCTGCTGCTGGCGCTCGGGGTGCTGACGTGGCAGCAATGCAAGATGTATACCGATGTCGAAACGCTCTGGCGAACGACCCTTGACCGGAATCCTGCCTGTTGGATGGCACATAACAATCTGGGCTTTGCGCTCTATGAGAAAGGCCAAATCAACGAGGCGATCCTCCA
>JBAUUR010000053.1:0-28401 GCA_049582805.1 Gallionellaceae bacterium
TGCTGTTTCCAGCAAGGTGAACAACACGAGAAATGACGGAGCAGAGTTGGTAATCAAATCACTATGAATGGTCCAACTGAATTTTTGGCTCACTGGGGGATAACGGCGCTTTCGCTGTGGTTGGCGGGACACATATTCCACGGTATCTCATTCACGAATAAGCAGTCCTTGTTTATCTCAGCACTGCTATTGGGTTTCGCCAATGCAGTGATCCGACCAATTGTGATCCTGCTTACCATCCCGTTGACGCTCGTCACTTTCGGATTTTTTCTGCTGGTCATCAATGCCCTGATGATGCAGTTGGTGTCATGGATTGTTCCGGGATTCAAGGTGTCGGGATTCTGGACGGCATTTTTTGCCAGCATCTTTATAGCCGTCCTCAGTTTCATTGTCGGGCTATTCATCTTTCAGTCTGGTGACAATCCAATCATTATCCCTGACCATCAAAGAGTGGTTATATGAGTGTCCTCCAGGAATCGACGGTCAGCCGTTCTAGGTGTGCCTGCAATTGATGTCGGGGTCCTTGAAGTTGCTGCAACCATAGAAAGCCCCATAGCCGCGTTGCCAAAGTCCAAAGTCATCTGATCACAGTGGGGGTATTATTGGGGGTATTTGCAGAAATCGAACCAGATAGTTTTTATCTAATATTAAGCATTGATGCGGCCTTGGTGGACGCGGGTTCAATTCCCGCCGCCCCATCAAACTGGTATCCAGAAACCACTGGGAACCAATGCAGCCAAGCCATTTAAACGGTTTGGCTGTTTCTTTTTAAAGCTCCAGAATTGTCCAGAATGGGCTAGTTCTAGCCCTGACTGGTCACAAAATGGTCACAACTGGGCAACACGTAGGTTCACCTGCACAGCGTGTGCTATGCTGAATTGATGTTGGCTAGCGATATCACATTGCCCCGCTTGCGCTTAGGATTCTCCGTGCTTTGCGCAGGATTTCTGTCGCTGGTCGCCTGCTTGTGCCCGCTGTCGGTGGCCGCAAGCAGCGATGGTCCGGCTACGCCTGCCACTATGGCCACTGTTGCAGCCGATCAAGCCACAGAGTATCAGGCAGAAGTGCCCAAAACCATCATCGAACTACAACAGTTTCGCGATACTGCAAGCCTTGCCATCGTGGGGCCAAAAGGGAGTCCTGGGCAAGCGACGCTGGTGCAACTGAATCCCAACGTCAACGCCTGGTTATTGCTTGTGCTGGACTGGGGCTCGAACGGGGGACGCCTGTCCTATCACCTGGAAAATCCCCAGCCTAGTGACCAGCACATCCGCTTGGCCGATGCCCGGAGCGTAGTGATCACCCGAGGCAACAGCAGTGTCGCTTGCGACCTTTGGACGGCGGGAAAGGATAGTCCGCTGGAGCAGGCAAGGCACTCTTCCCTGCCATATGTCCCACTGTGCGGGGGGCGCCTATTCCTGCGCAACCCGACACGCGGAAACTATACCCAGTTGGAAATGGTGACCAACTTCCTCAGGCACTATGTCTGGGGCGGCGAGAAAATCATTGGTTTCGTGCGCGAGCATTTCTACCATGACGCATTTCTCGAAAAGGGAAGTGTGGGCGCTGAAATCCCCGCCAGCGAATCTCCCTCGCCGGCTGCCCCGCTGGCAGCAGCTGTCAGACCGAGTTATGCCAAAAGTGCTATCAAGCCTGAGCATCTCGGAATCAATCTCGACAATTCGGCGAACGGCCTTGTTCCCGGGCGCTGGTATTCCGCTGCCGGAGTGGCTGGCGTATACGTGAGCCTGATCCAGCCGCAGGCCATCGCCGCAGAGATCCTCGACAGCTACCGAGACAAAGTGAGCCGATTGGACCCGGTGGAAGCGGCTGCACTGGATTACCTGGTAGCCTTTGACCTGGAGCAGTTCGACCTGGATTATGCCCTGGGTACCGAGCACCCCGCTCTAGGCTGGTCGGAACGCACGCTCGAGGAAATCCGTAATCGCAACCTCCCCGGGCCTGACGGCATCGATAGCGCCGATCCCCTGGTGCGGACCGGAGTGATCAGCCCGGTTCTCGTGCCCAACACGGTTGCCACCTTCACCGGCGGATTCAAGCGCCTCCACGGTGCCTTTCGCCACGGGCCGTTAGCCCGCCGCAACCATGGCAGCCACTATGGCTTTGTGGAACAAGGGGTCGTGTTCAGCAAGCTGCAGCCCGGGCTCGCGACCCTGTACGTGCTCGATGACGGTTCAGTCGATATGAAGACCTGGACCACGCAGGACAACGCTCTGCTTCCGCACATCAAGTATGCACTCCAGAATGGCGTGCCCCTGGTAGATTATGACTTGGCAACCGAGCGCACGGTCCCCGGTGGGCTGGTCGCTGACTGGGGCGCGGGCAACTGGTCGGGTTCCTCCGACGAGCAGCTTCGGAGCCTGCGCGCCGGCGCTTGTCTGCAGCAGACCCCCACCAAACGCTTTCTCATCTACGGCTATTTCTCAGGCGCCACTCCCTCGGCAATGGCGAGGGTATTCCAGTCTTACGGCTGCCATTACGCCATGCATTTGGACATGAACGCCCTTGAGCATACCTACCTGGCGCTGTATCGGCGGAAAGGGTCCGAGGTGGGGATTCAACACCTGATCGAGGGAATGGAACAAGTCGATAAGAAGGCCAACGGTCAGCTGCTGCCCAGATTTGTCAGTTATCCCGATAACCGCGACTTCTTCTACCTTGTCCGGCGTGGTGATCGGCCATGAAAAGGCCGCTGCTGCTGGCTGCCATAGCACTCGCGCTGTGCGTTTTCTATGTTCACGCAGCAACGGCTTCCTTGGCGCAGCAAAACCAGTGGCTGCTTCGCCAACTGCAGGCTGTGCACCAGCTGAGCGACCAGCAGATGCAGAAGATCCGCGCCATCTTTACCCACTCCGGGTTCATCGGCCAAGGTAACCCCGCCATTTCCGAGCATCCGATAACACCTGAACAATGCAGCACCAAACTGGAGCAGCAATCGGTGAACTACGCCGATGGCGAATTTGAGAAGATCTGTGGTGCCAAGTATATGGCGCCGCTGTACGACCCTGCCCGCGAGAGTCCTCAACAGGCACGTGTCTGCATTGATCAATTTGAGTTTCCGGACATTCCATGCGCCTACCCTGTGGTCTGGGTACGAGCGCGGGAAGCCGCCGAGATTTGCTCGGCAATGGGCAAGCGAATGTGCGATGCGCATGAATGGGAAGGCTCTTGTGAAGGGGAACTCGAACCGCCCGACTATCGCTTTGACTTGGCAAAAGGCGTAACCCCGGGCGTCGCCGTGAGCCGCATGCGGTCAGCCCACAACCGGGAGTATGCGTCCGACAAACGATGGAGCTACGGTCCGAACTACCAGCGGGAAATCTGCGCAACCGGCAGCCACAAGACCCCTGGTTGCAATGGCGGCAGCTGGAGCAAATGTGGTTCGAACACCTACCCTGACGGCTCTTTTCCTGCCTGCCGCAGCCCGCTCGGCGTCTACGATCTGAATGGCAACGTTGCAGAGCACATGAATCTGCCGCTGCAGCCAGACCAGATGGCGAGCGACGGCAGTACACAACTCGGCTACACGGAAATGAAAGGCAGCTGGTTCATTTTCGACAGCTACCGGGCGCATGAAGACTGGTGCCGTTGGCGCGCCCCGTTCTGGCACGGCAGCCGGGTCATGGATGAACACAGCCATGCCAACTACCACTTGGGATTTCGCTGCTGCAAGACCCTTCACAATCACTGATCTAGCCGCAGCCGATGAAGGGGCTACAGGTGACTCGGTGCATCACCCGCCAGCGCCGCAACAGTATCGACCGCCCGCCTGCCGACGGCAGCCTCCAGTTCAGTTGCATGGACCGGGCCCTCATCACTCAGCACGGCAGCCAAGTGCGGATCTTTCAATATGTCATATATCGACCAGGCAACGCCATTTACGTAGGCCACTTTGCTGACCAAACGCACGCCGTGGCTATAGTCGGCGTAGCGGGCACCGTGCACCGTACTGATGGGCTGAATGGGCCGTCCGTCCCTTTTCTGCCAGCCGTAAATCGCCACCCGCTCCAGGTTGCGCCACAAGCGGTTGGTAATGACCAGATCCTTCTTGTCGCCAGCCGTCAGGGCACCCAGCGGCACATGCAGCGCCTGGCGCTGCTCACGGATGGCTTGATTGTGCCGCCAGAAGTAATCGGTAGAACGCATCTCCGGCCCGGCCGGCATGGGCTGCGGCACGAGTTGCGCTTCAGCTTGATGGTAAATCGCATCCACCATCTTGGGCGTCGGCAGCACGAAACCAAAGCGACCGGCCACGGTAAGCGCCGCTGCAAGCCCCATCGGCACCCTGACGAAGTCGTTGTCTGATCCTATGGCGAGATAGTCCGGAGCCACGCAAAGCGTGACTGTGACCGTCTCGCCACTTGGCAGCTGACCGCGCAGAGTAACTGGTTTGAGCTTTGTCAGAAATTGGGGCAGGTTGCCCGCCAACAGTTCCGCACTGGCGACAAGGTCACGTGCGGCTCCGCTGATTTCCCGCACGCGCTCCACAAACTCGCGCCCGCCCGGCGCAGTCGGCAACCGCGCTGGCATATCTTGCGCCAACGTCGCGCTACAACTAGCGGATGAGTCTTGCGCTGAGGCCGCAGTCTGCAGCCAGAACATCGCACTGACGAGAAAGGCGCAATTCCAAAATTGTCTAAGCGCCAATTTCGCACCTTCGTTCGGTAAGTCCACCTTGCTCGTCCATTGGAATTCCTTTCCTAAAAGTCAAGCGCGCCGAGCACCAGCGATTTTCTACCTATCGCACTCAGCGGGAGACGACGGTTATTATACCCATACCGACGTTCCAATTGTGGCCTTCGCGCAAACTTAAGAGGTTGGTTATTTACTGGGACACACCATCCTGATGCTGAAGGACAACTGGCATGCCCCGCCCTCGGACAAGCTGAGTTCGCGCATCACGATCGCCACCGAGCACGCCCCCGATACCGAAAAGGCACTACGCGCGCGGCGTCTCTATCCCCGATCCAGTCCAGAAATATGGTGATTCTTATTTTGGAAGTTTTTTGGACAGCGAGTGAAACAAGCTGTGGTTCTGTTCGGCGGTACAAAAATAATCACGCTGTCCCCGCTTGTCGGTTGAGTATTTACCGTACATTGAGCGCTCGCGCAATGCGTTCCAGCGCAGCGGCGATGATGCGGCGGGGCGAGCCGATGTTAAGACGCATAAAGCCGCTGCCTCCCTCTCCAAACACGGTGCCCGGATTCATCCCTACCCGGGCATTATGGACAAAAAAATCTCGCAGCTGCGCGTCGCTCATCCCCAGGTCACGGCAATCAAGCCATAGCAGATACGTCCCTTCCGGCTGGATGAGCCGGATGGCCGGCAGGTGCCGAACCAAATATTCGCTGACCCAATCGCGGTTGCCCTGCAGATACACCAGCAGCTCGTCCAGCCACGCTTCTCCATCTCGGTAGGCAACTTCAAACGCGGCGATGCTGAAGGGATTGGAGGAACCCATATTGAGGGTGGCAAAAATCCTTTTTATCGCTTCACGTTGCGCCGGATCAGGCACGATCAGGCTGGACAGGGCTAGGCCGGGGATGTTGAATGTCTTGCTGGGCGCCACGGCGGTGATGAGCTTATCTGTGCCGGTTGCCAAGGTAGCCAGTGCCGTGTGTCGCTCGCCGGGATAGACCAGGTCTGCGTGGATTTCATCTGATAACACAATCAGGTTGTAACCCCGGGCGATGCGCAAAATTTCTGTCAGTTCTTCCCGGCTCCAGACACGTCCAACAGGATTGTGAGGCGAGCACAGCAGCAGCAGGCGCGCACCTTGGGCAGCGCATCGTTCCAGATGGGGATAGTCCATGCCGTAGCGTCCATTTTCCAGGCGCAAGGGATTCAGGATCAAGCGCCGTTCGGTAGTCGTTACCGCCGAGAAAAATGGAAAATAGACCGGCGGCTGAACGATGACGCCTTCGCCTGGCTGAGCGAAAGCCATGACAGCCGCATGCAGCGATGGCACCACGCCGGGCGCCATGATGATCCACTCCCGCTCTATCTCCCATCCGTGGCGTTTTTTCAGCCAGGCTATCAGTGATTCATACAGACTATCTGGGTAAAAGGTATAACCGTAAACCGGATGAGCCGCGCGTTGCGCAAGCGCACGGGTCACTGCTTCGGGCGAAGCGAAATCCATGTCGGCCACCCACAGTGGCAGCACATCCGGGGTGCCGAAATACGCAGCACGGCCATCATGCTTGACTGAGGAAGTACCGCTGCGCTGGATCTCCCGGTCGAAATCGATATTCAAGTCATCTTCTCCCAAAGGGTTACCTCTGACAAGGTATGCTGGAATTTGCGCCTTGTTTCGCGTATGACGAAGGGCACTTCCAGCGGCCCTTCCATCAGGCGAAAGTGCTGGCCGAGGATTTCTTTCAAGCCGTTTAGAGTGGTAAAGTTTTCCGCATTTTTCTTGAATCCGCCGATCCACTCACCGCTTTTCGTATGTTCCTCCAGCCAGGTATATGGGGAAGCGATCAGCAGGATCCCTCCTGGATTGAGTCTTTCGTGCACGCTGGAAAGAAATTTTATCGGGCTGTAGAGACGGTCGATCAAATTGGCGGCGAAAATCAGATCGTAGCCGGTGAACAGGGACTTGAGGTTACACGCGTCGCCCTGGAAAAAATCCACCTTGTGTCTGACCTTGTCCAGCCCCAGATCGGCCAGCGTGCGTTCCTTGTAACTTACCAGTTTGCCTTCATCAATCAGCGTGTAACGCAGCATGCCGTGTTCCAGCATCTGCACCCCAGAACCGATCAAGCGCGCAGAAAAATCGATACCGGTAACGTGCTCGAAATGTCGCGCCAGTTCGAACGTTGCACGCCCGGCCGCGCAGCCCAGATCGAGTGCCTTGCGCGCCGGTTTGTTGCCCATTGCCCGGATAGCGATCCTGGCCAGGGCCTGAGGGAAATTGGGTACACCGAAATATTCGTCCCCGTAATGAAACTCGGCATACTCCGAAAGAATTTTGTCAGTTTCGTAATGCGAGCCGGGCACACTGGGGGCCGTATCAGAAACCACGTAACGAAAGCCGGCATGCTGGAAGAAATGGCGACGGAACGCATAGCGGGCACTGCGCAGCGTTTCGTTGCCACAGGAAATCCAGGAGCCCCCCTTGATCAGGTTATGGCGCCCATCAAACGTAGGCGTGGTGAAATCATCATAAAGCGGATGCACCTCGAATCCGAGGAGAGGATAGATAGGTGTTTCCGTCCATTGCCAGACATTGCCGATGACATCATATAGTTCGCCATGCCGAAACTCGGTCACCGGGCACGAGGAAGCATAACGATCCAGGTGGAGGTTGGCTGCCGCCGCGTGATCGGGTGCGATCTCGGCAACAGCCGCGATATCATATAGGCGATACCACTCATCTTCGGTGGGCAGCCGCACGGGTTGTCCGCTGAGCATTTTTTTCCAGTTACAAAATGCCTTGGCTTCGTGATAATTCACCTCGACGGGCCAGTCCCACGGCATCGGTACTTCCTCAGTCATGAGGCGCAGTAGCCAGGTATTCCCTTGCCTGACCCAGAAAGTGGGATGTGCCGAGCGGGTGTATCTTTTCCAGCCCAGGCCTTCCTCTTCCCACCAGGCGTCGCTCTCATAACCATGCGCCACTACGAAATCGAGAAATTCGCGGTTACTGACCAAATAGCGGCTCGCCTGGAATGCCGGAACTGCCGCCTCATGCAGTCCGTACTCGTTGTCCCAACCGTAAGTGGAGGCGGATTTTTCCTTGCCCACTCGCACAGTTCCAGCAGGGATGGGAAGCAGATGATTTTGCGGTGCGTCCCCGGATTTCCGGCAGGGCTGCCAGGCCGGGTGCGGCTTGACGTATTCCAGCGCATGCTGGCGTATCAGTACAGAAGATGTTTCCAGATGAATGCGTTCATGCTCGATGCACATGACTATCGCCCACCAGGGATTGCTCCAGTTGATCGGCAAGGTGAGCGCGGCCGATTGAATGACTTGCTCGACGATCTTGCGCACCTCGCCGCGATAGGCCATCACCTCATCAACACTCGGCCATGGGTAGTGAACATCGTTTAGATCATCCCACCTCATCTCATCTACACCCACCGCGAACAGGGATTCGAATCGCGGGTTGACGCGATCCGGCGCCAGCCCGGCGAGTATTAGCTTGTTGATGAAAAATGTCGCCGTATGGCCAAGATAAAAAATCAGCGGATGGCGCAGCGGGATGGGCTTGGTAAAATAAGCCTGTTCGCCGACCAGCGTTTCAAAAAGCAGCGCGTAGCGGTTGAATGTGCTGAGGAAGTAGTCAAGTATCTCCTGACGCATTCCCTCCACACTGCTGCTGGTCAGCATTGGGGTTCGTTTGAACAGCTTGCCCGGCATACTGCTTCCTCTTTGAACTCGCGTTTCGATTTTATCAGCTTGTTCGAAGCCGCCCGCTTTGTTCGAGATCATTCAAAAAGCTCGGGCGACGCACACAGCGATCGAGTGCAATGTTATGTTCCCCGGCTTACGATCCCACCAGACCGGCAGCTATATTGATCGACAGGCCGAGGATGGCCACGTTGAACAGAAAGCTGAGGATCGATTGTGCCAGCACCGTCTTGCGCATCGAGCGCGTCATGACCGAGACATCGGAGGTTTGGGCGGCAACGGCGATAGTGAATGAGAAGTACAGAAAATCCCAATAGTCCAGATTTTCTTCATCATCCGGGAAACGCAGTGCCCGCTTTTCGCCAGGCGATTGGTAAAAAACCCGTGCATAGTGAAATGTGAATAGCGTTGCGACGAGGCACCATGAACCGAAAACGGTAGAGCCGGTGAATGCGTAGTGAACCAGGCGGCGGCTGAAAGACAGATCCTTCACGGTTGACAGTTCCATGATGATCGCAACAAGACTCGCAATCGCGGCAACCGACATTACCGCCAGAATGACCGCCGCATTCTTTTCCTCCTGTTCGGCAATCCTGCGAACCCTGGCATGGTTGGCGCGCATCATCAGCCATCCCATCAGGCACAGATAAGACCATACCGCGACATTCCAGCCTGTCAGCGCGCGCGTAACCGGACGCCATTGCAAAGGAAGCATCAGCCCGACAACGATGCCGGTGACGATCGCGATAGTCAGGCGCGGACGAGTTCGGACCACTTGATGGATAGTGCGCATGGATTAGAGCCGGGGAATGACGCCAGCACCCCAATGCATCCCTTCGATCAATCTCAGCCTGGTCAAACTACCCCCTGCTTCAAACTCGCGCTGATGAATTCATCCAGATCACCGTCCAGCACGCTTTGCGTGTTGCCGATTTCCACGTTGGTGCGCAGGTCCTTAATGCGCGACTGGTCCAACACGTAGGAGCGGATCTGGTGGCCCCAGCCAATGTCGGTCTTGGAATCTTCGAGCTTCTGCTGTTCGACCTGGCGCTTGCGCAGTTCGTGCTCGTACAGGCGCGACTTGAGCATGGCCATCGCCTCGGCACGGTTGCGGTGCTGCGAGCGGTCGCTCTGGCATTGCACCACGATGTTGGTCGGCAGGTGGGTGATGCGCACGGCGGAATCGGTCTTGTTGATGTGCTGTCCGCCCGCACCGGAGGCGCGGAAAGTGTCGATGCGCAGGTCGGCGGGGTTGATGTCCACTTCGATGGAGTCGTCCACTTCGGGATAGACGAACAGGCTGGCGAACGATGTGTGGCGGCGGTTGCCGGAATCAAACGGGGATTTGCGCACCAGACGATGCACGCCGCTCTCGGTGCGCAGGTGGCCGTAGGCATAGTCGCCGGCCACCTTGAGGGCTGCGCTCTTGATGCCCGCCACTTCACCGTCGGACTGTTCCAGCACTTCCACGCCGAAGCCCTTGCGTTCGCAGTAGCGCAGGTACATGCGCAGCAGCATGGAAGCCCAGTCCTGCGCCTCTGTGCCGCCGGAGCCGGCCTGGATGTCGATGAAGCAGTTGTTGGCATCCAGCTCGCCGGAAAACATGCGGCGAAATTCCATGTCCGCAACCAGTTTTTCGGTCTTCTGGATGTCGGATGCGATGCTGTGCAGGCTGTCGTCGTCATTCTCCGCCCGCGCCATTTCCATCAGTTCGGTGTTGTCGTTGAGCGATTGTTCGACCCGTTGCAGGTTGAACACGATGCCTTCCAGCATCTTGCGCTCGCGCCCAAGTTCCTGCGAGCGCTTGCTGTCCTGCCATACGGCGGGGTCTTCGGCCAGGGCTACGACTTCGGCCAGGCGTTCCTGTTTGCTGTCGAAGTCAAAGATACCTCCGCAGTTCGTTGCTGCGCGCACGCAAATCCTGCAACTGGTTGGTGAGGGCGTTGAGTTGTTCGGCTTCCATGCTTATGATTCCAGTCTCTTGGGAAACGCGAATTATACCGTCTTGCACCAGGGAATGTTTATGCTGATATGCGGCAAACAGTTCATCCTCCCATCGCTCGCCGGTTGGCGAGGATGGAATATGAGGGGGTCTCTTCTCTTTAGGCGCCCTTGAGGAAGATGAAATTGCCGTAGAAAAAGTTAGAAAAAATCCCGCATCGCTTCACGACGTTGTGCTGCATTTGCAGGTGCGAATTTATCAGCTGCTTTTTCCAGGAATGCTATGCAGCCGCAAGGCTTGCTTCAGCAGCCCGGTCGCTGTGAAACGATCCGGAAATCCTGGAACTGATTTGCCGGCTGATGCGAACCACAACAGCGTCGAAACCCAACTGGTGCAGGAATGACAATTTTTCCTGAGGCACATCGCCGATGGCGCGCAGCTCGCCTTTATAACCATAACGCTCGCGCAACAGGCGTGCGGTCATATAACTGTTGCCGTCGGTGAATTTGTTGAACTCCACGGCAATGACGGTAAAGTCATCGAGGTCATCCTTGATGAATTCCGGGCTTTCCTCGGCAGCAAGCCAGACACCCAGCGCCCAGCCATGCTCGTATTCGCGACGGATCAATTCTGCGCGGCGCGCCTTCCACACTGCAAGCGGAACCAGCACCGGGCCAACTGGCAGTTTCACATTTTGCGGGCTGACTCCTTCCGTGGCATGCAGAAGCTTCCACTCATTGCTGACAACCTGACCGTTCTTGATAACCTTGGACATTTGCACCCTTCCTTTCCGTGATAGAAGCAACTACGCCAATTGCTGATTCAGCACCAGCCAATGGTGCGCAGTCTAACTGCATTGGATATGACACGGAAATACTTGTTTGTTACTTCCAAATAACAATTAGATATATCGAAATCCGGACAGTCAGGGGAACTGGCAAAGCTATATTTCGGTTGACTGCCAATGGCCGGAGCGGCCCCCCTGCTTTTCCAGCAAATGGATGTCACTGATAACCATCCCGTGATTTGATGCTTTGCACATGTCGTAGACGGTTAGCAGCGCGACGCTGGCTGCAGTCAAAGCTTCCATTTCGACCCCGGTACGACCGACCGTTTCCGTTGTGACGATGCATTCCACCGCATTATCTTCAGGCTTGAGTTTGAATTCCACTTCGACGCGGGTGAGGTCGAGCGGGTGGCACAGAGGGATCAGTTCGGCGGTGCGCTTGCTGGCCTGGATCGCCGCGATACGCGCCACGCCAAGCACATCACCCTTGCTTGCCGAAGCGGAAGCAATGAGCTGGAAGGTCGGCGCATCCATGCTGATGCAACCAGTGGCGCGCGCGATACGTTTGGTCTTGTTCTTGCCGGCGACATCCACCATGTGCGCCTGGCCATGTTGATCGAAGTGGGTGAGTTGCTTGCTCATATCGCCTCCTTGGTTTCTCCCAGGCCCATCATCCATGCCTGCGCAGAATGACGCTTGGTCTATTTACACCCGCCATTTTTCCATGCGCCGCACATCCGACTCCCTGGTGCCCAACCACTCCCCGCCTTGCGCGGAAATCTCTTTCTTCCAGAACGGTGCAGCCGTCTTCAGGAAATCGATAATGAATTCGCAGCCGGCAAAGGCATTCCCACGATGCTCCGCAGCCGTAGCCACCAGCACGATCTGTTCATTCGGCAACAATGTGCCGACGCGATGGATGACACGCACGCCCAGCAGATGCCAGCGCGCGGTCGCTTCGGCGACGATATTCTGCAGCGACTTCTCGCACATGCCCGGATAGTGTTCGAGATGAATACTGCTTATTTTCGTACTGCCGTTGAAATCACGCACCAGCCCGACGAAACTGACCAGCGCGCCCGCCCTCCTGCTGCTCAGGCGCAGTGCGGCCAATTCCGCCGCAAGGTCAAAATCTTCCTGTTGTATCGAAATACTCAATTTGCTGCCACGTCCCCTGAAAAAATCACTGTGAGATTCTGCAATTATCAGCTATTTCTGTGCATAGCTGAAATTTCCAGGGCAGTCCCGAATAATCTTCTGACTTGCGTCAACGGTTACAGATGTTAAAACGGTAAGGATCGAAGGACATGCCAGCGGAGTCGAAGCTGTCGCCGGCGGTATGCTGGGCGGTGTGCTGGGCCACCAGTTGGAAAAGAAATCGAAACAACGAGCCGGGCATCATGTTGTGATGGAAATGGCAGATGGCACGAGCAGAACTTCAAGTTCCATTCACGACCCAGTTACAAGGTCGGTGACAGCGTCATGATAAGACACGGCAAGCCGGCCCGCGATAGCATTGCCTGTTTCAAGCATACCGTGTCAAGCATCAACGCTGCCCGCACCAGCGATATCAATACCCATCAATTGACCGCTTGCCCGCCATTCGGACCAGTATTGGCATGTAAACGACAATTGACCAGGTTTTCAAATATGCCGAAAACCTGCATCAAGGCGAAAAAGGCGCGCGAGCCAGGAGACTGAACAAACCAATAATTCGATTCCAGCCCAATAACTCGCGCGCTTACCCTGAATCTTTCTACGCAGAGAACATCAATTCACAACACTCACCATTTGTTGCCGTTGCTGCCGTTATGACCCCGTCCCAGCGAAAAGCTTGCGCCCGGGCGGCGCTGACCTTGAGGGGTGGTGGTGGCGGCCGCAGCAGGTCGGCGCGACTCGCCGAAACGCTGGTGCTTTTGACCTTCGCGGCGCTGGTTGCCTCGCTCGTCGCGCGAAAACCCGTGACGGCTGTCCGGTGCATGGTGCCGCGGGCCGCTGTTCCGGGATGCTGTGCCCTCGCCCTTTCCGGCGCCTTGCCTTGGTGGGCGCAGCTTGAATTTCGGCTCCATACCGGAAACCGTGTGAGCAGTTATGCTATGTCCGGTATAACGCTCGATATTCTTCAGGTGGCCCAGGTCGCGGCTGGAAGCAAACGAAACGGCTATTCCGGAAGCACCGCCCCGGCCGGTGCGACCGATGCGGTGCACATAGTCTTCGGCAAATTTAGGCAGGTCGAAGTTGATGACATGCGTAATACCTGACACGTCCAGACCGCGCGCCGCGACATCCGTAGCCACCAGCACACGCACGCTGCCCTTGCGCATATTGAGCAATGTGCGATTACGGTCGCGCTGGCTCATGTCGCCATGCAGCGCCGCAGCGGAGTGGCCCTGAGCTATCAGGTCATCGGCCAATACATCGGCATCGCGCTTGGTGGCGGTAAACACCAGCGCCTGATTGAGTCCGGTATCGCGCAGCAGGTGATCAAGCAGGCGGTTTTTGTGCTGCATGTCGTCCACGTACATCAAACGCTGTTCTATATGCTCATGGCGCGCCTTGGCGGCAGTGACACTGATCCGTTTCGGATCCTTGAGCAAACGCTTGGCCAGATTGCCGATAACACCATCCAGGGTGGCCGAGAACAATAGTGTCTGGCGGGTGGCTGGAGTAGCGGCGGCAATTTTCTCCACGTCATCTATGAACCCCATGTCCAGCATGCGATCGGCCTCGTCCAGCACCAGCATTTCCAGGCGCGAGAAATCAATGCGGCCGCGCTCGATGTGGTCGATCAGGCGACCCGGCGTGGCAACCAGAATATCCACCGGGTTGGACAACAGCTTGTTTTGCAGCGGATAGGGCATACCGCCCAGAATGCTCACCACCTTCAGGCGCATGTTCTTGCCGTATTTCGCGGCGGCTTCGGAAACCTGTTGCGCCAGTTCACGCGTCGGCGTCAGCACCAGCACACGCGGCCCTTTGCCACGCACCGGTGAAGGCTGTATCAGGCGATGCAACGCCGGCAGCATGAAAGCCGCGGTCTTGCCGGTACCCGTCTGAGCGGAAGCCATCAGGTCGCGACCTGACAATACATCCGGAATCGCCTGCGCCTGAACAGGCGTGGGAATGGTGTAGCCGGATTCTTCAACCGCTTTGAGTATGGCCGGGTCCAGGCCCAGATCGGCGAAGGTGATTACGGCTGCGTTTGTCGTGACTTCACCTGTTGTGTTTTCGATAGACACATTAATTCCTTTTATTTAACTTTCAATCAAGGCGCATGCGCGGCTGCAAGCCACACAAAAAATTCAGCAGGGGAATAAGCCTCTACCGGCGCAAAAAACATCGTTGCTAACCGGTAAACAACTGGGATGCGTAACTACGCGGGGGTCAGGGGAACGATGAACCAACACTGCAGGCACTTCGCAGCGAAGCGCGCATTATAGGCATATCCAGAAGTAAATCAAGACAAATCGGAATTCCAGTTCCCGGCGCCGGGATTCCGGAGAAAATTCAGGCGGATTATTTGATCTTATCCGGCACTTGGGGATTTGGGCTCGGGGTCGGGATTAAAGGCACCAAAACACCATATCCCAAAACAGCGACGGGTAGTTTGCAACTCTGGGGTGACTACAAATTACTGGAAACTTCAGTTTAGTCACCCTGCGGTAATCACAATCTCCGTGCCTGCAATAACCAGATCGAACAATTCCAGCAGGTCGGCATTGCGCATGCGTATGCAACCCTTGGAACCGGGCCTGCCCAGCTCGGTTTCATCCGGTGCCCCGTGGATGTAGATATAGCGACGCATGGTGTCGCATGTGCCCAGCCTGTTGTAGCCTGCTTCGCAACCGGACAGCCACAGGATGCGCGTCAGTATCCAGTCGCGCCCCGGCTGTTGCACGCCGAGTTGCGGCGTATAAATTTCACCGGTCGGCCTGCGCCGCACAAATACCGCACCGGTTGGTTGTCCATGGCCGATTTTGGCACGGATGATGTGGCGGCCACGCGGCGTGCAATAGCTGCCGCTCTCCTCGCCCAGGCCATTCGCCCCGGTGGAAACCGGGTAGCGGCGCAACAGATTTGCGGCATCGTCAAACAGTTCCAATTCTTGCGCCGGAATGCGAATGATTATTTTCATTCGCGGAACAGCGGCTCTGCAAGACGCTGCTCCGCCCTGCGCCGCGCAAAGAAATCGCTCAACAGCGCACTGCATTCCTGCGCCAGCACCCCGCCCTTGACTTCGGCATGATGGTTCAAGCGTTGTTCGCCGAACAAGTCCAGCACGCTGCCGCATGCTCCGGTCTTGGGATCGCATGCGCCGAACACCACGCGCGCGATGCGTGCATGGAACATCGCACCGACGCACATCACACAAGGCTCCAGCGTGACGAACAGTTCACAATCTGTCAAACGGTAATTTTCCAGATGCTGCGCTGCCTCGCGCATGGCCATCATCTCTGCATGTGCAGTAGGATCATGGCCGGAAATCGGCGCATTGTAGCCTCGTCCGATTATGCTGCCGTCCTTGACCACAACCGCGCCCACCGGCACCTCTCCCTCGGCTTCGGCCCGGCGCGCCAATTCCAGCGCGGCATGCATCAGTTCTTCTTCATTCATCTCTAGTTCCCTGGGGCAAGAATCCGGAAGCGCATGGAATCCGCAGGCACTGGGATGGCATAGCTGAAATTGACTGCCGCCCACCCTCAGGCTTGCAGCAGCGCGAGGATTTCGCGAAGTTCGCGGGCAAGGTCGGATGAGTTGATTGCTTGCGCGGGTGTATCCGCACCCGAACGCGCGGCAAGATGATCCAGCCGGCTGCGCGCACCATTGATGGTAAAACCATCCTCATACAGCAATTTGCGGATACTGCGGATAAGCAGGACTTCGTGGTGCTGATAGTAGCGCCGATTGCCACGTCGTTTGATCGGTTTGAGCTGGGTGAATTCCTGCTCCCAGTAACGCAGCACGTGCGCCTTCACCCCGCAAAGCTCACTCACTTCCCCAATGGTAAAGTAACGTTTTGCCGGGATGGCGGGCAGTCCGGAATCAGACGTGTGGTTTTCCATGATAGTTCTTTTCTACCATGCTCTTGAGTTTCTGGCTGGGATGGAAAGTCACCACCCGCCGTGCGGTGATAGGAATTTCTTCGCCGGTCTTCGGGTTGCGCCCAGGCCGCTGCGGTTTGTCGCGCAATTGAAAATTGCCAAAGCCTGATAGCTTGACGCTTTCACCACGTTCCAGCTGGGCGCGTATTTCCTCGAAAAACGCTTCCACCATATCCTTGGCTTCGCGCTTGTTCAAGCCAACTTTCTCAAACAGCAAATCTGCTAGTTCTGCTTTGGTAAGTGTTGTCATATTTTTTCACCTTATTACGCGTAGCTGGGCACCTTGCCCCTTAAGGGCGTCGATCAACTGTGTCATGCTCTGGTCGATTTCCGTTTCATTCAAAGTTTTTTGAGTATCTTTCAATAACACGCGGAATGCAAGGCTTTTTTTGCCCGGTTCCACACCCTTGCCGCGATACAGGTCGAACAGTGCAAGTTCGGCAATATAGGGTACAGCCACAGCCTGCATGGCATCGAGCAAGGATTGCACCGCGACGCTTTCATCCACTACAACGGCCACATCACGCCGCACCGGTGGAAATCTTGAGATATCACCGGCACAAGGCACGATGGTCTTTGCCAGCGCAAGCAAATCGACTTCAAACCACACCACAGCCAGCGGGATGTCGTATTGCTGTAACCACTGGGGATGCAGCTCGCCGATCCAGCCTATGGCGTTTTGATCAAGCACAATTTGGGCCGAACGGCCTGGATGTGACGCCGGATGCACTGCCGCCACAAAGTGCAAGTCTGCTGTACCGAACAGGGCCTCGACATCCGCTTTCACATCGTAGAAATCCACGTTGCGCGACGCGGCTCCCCACTGTTCCTGCAGCGCCGGGCCACAACACACGCCGGCCACACGTTCATGCTGCACATATCCATCCTCTGCCGCGGCAAAACAACCGCCCATTTCGAACAGGCGCACGCGCGTTTGCTTGCGCGCCAGGTTGGTGCGCAATGCGCCGAGCAAGCCGCCCAGCAGGCTGCTGCGCATCACTGCCATCTGGCTGGCGATGGGGTTCTGCAACGCGATGGGCGCTGCATTGCCGCACAAATCGCGCTCCCATTCGGTTTCGACGAATGCGTAATTGATGGTCTCCTGATAGTCGCGCAACACCAGCATCTGGCGCAGTTTATCCAGGGGACGTTGCGTCTCGGCCAGAGGCAAAATGGTCATCGATGCCTGCGGCTGCGACGGCGGAATGCGTTCGTAGCCGTATACCCGCGCGACTTCCTCGATCAGGTCTTCTTCGATGGCGATGTCGAACCGATAGCTCGGCGGCGTCACACTGAACGATTCTCCCTGTTGCTGAAAGACCATACCAAGTCGTGACAGGATTTGTGCAATCTCTTCCGCTTTCAAGGCGATACCCAACAAACGCAGTACGCGCTGCACGCGCAACTTCACCGGCTTGCGCGCCGGCAACGCGCCGAGTACTTCCGTTACCGCCCCGGCCTGCCCGCCGCAGATATCCAGTATCAATTGCGTAGCGCGATCCAGCGCCGCCCGGGTTGCGGCAAAATCCACGCCACGCTCGAAACGATAGGATGAGTCGGAACCGAATCCGATGCGGCGGGATTTGCCGGCGATCGCGCTGGGTGCAAAAAATGCGCTCTCGAGAAAGATGTCGACAGTCGCTTCGTCAACCGCACTGTCCGCGCCCCCCATCACGCCGGCCAGCGCAACGGGCGCCTTGTCGTCCGCAATCACCAGCATATCGGCTTGCAATTCCACCGTCTGCTCATTCAGCAACCTGATGCTCTCTCCGGCACGAGCAAAACGCACTTCAATACCGCCGTTGAGTTTGTTCAGATCAAAAGCATGCAACGGCTGCCCCAGTTCGAGCAATACATAGTTGGTCACGTCAACGATGGCACCGATGCTGCGTAAACCGCAGCGCTCCAGGCGCTGCACCATCCATGCAGGAGTAGCCGCGTGCGCATTGACGCCCGCGATCACGCGCCCGGCATAGCGCGGACAGGCTGCCGGCGCGCTCACCTTGACCGCACAACTGCGCGCGCTGCTGATTGCAAACGAGGTACTGGGCAACTGCTGCAGGACAGCGCCGGTCAGCGCAGCGACTTCGCGCGCAATACCTTGCAACGACAGGCAATCGCTGCGATTCGGCGTCAGCTTGAGCGTGATCAGGTGGTCGTCCAGGTCAAAATGCTCGCGTATGCTCTGCCCTACTCGCGCATCGGCGGACAGCTCCATGAGACCATTGCTCTCTTCCGCAAGTCCTAGCTCTTTCGCTGAACACATCATGCCGAAGGATGCAACACCACGCACTTTGGCCTGCCTGATCTCGATGCCGGGCAATATTGCGCCTACCAGGGCACAAGGTGCCTTCATGCCGACGCTCACGTTCTGCGCACCGCAAACGATATTCAACGGGACCCCTTGTCCAGCATCAACCGTCAACAAATTAAGGCGGTCGGCGTCGGGATGCTTGTCCTTGGTCAGCACCTGCGCGACGACGACCTTGTCGAAGGACGGCGCAACCGGCGACACTTCTTCCACTTCCAGGCCAGCCATGGTCAACAGGTGCGCAAGCTCCTCGCTGGAGAGCGGTGGATTCACCAGAGTACGCAACCAGGATTCGGAAAATTGCATTTATGTTCAGTTAAACTGTTTCAGGAATTGCAGATCGTTCTCGAAGAACAGCCTGAGGTCGTTGACGCCGTAACGCAGCATGGCCAAGCGCTCCACACCCATGCCAAAGGCGAAGCCGCAATATTTTTCCGCATCGATATTGACATGGTTCAGCACGTTGGGATGCACCATGCCGCAGCCGCCGATCTCCAGCCAGCCGCCATTCCATCCCATGTCCACTTCCGCCGACGGCTCGGTAAACGGGAAGAACGAAGGACGGAAGCGCACCTGCATGTCTTCGGTCTCGAAATAATTCCGCAGGAAATCGGCAATCACGCCTTTCAGGTCGGCGAAGCTCACGCGCTCGCCAATCCACAACCCCTCGACCTGATGGAACATCGGTGAATGGGTGGCATCGGAATCCACGCGATAGACGCGCCCCGGCGCGATGACGCGAATGTCCGGCATCGCCTCCAGATGGCCATATTTTTCCATGTGCATTTGCATGTGGCGAATCTGAATCGGCGAAGTGTGGGTGCGCAACACATGTTTCTCATCGACATAGAAGGTGTCGTGCATGGCGCGCGCCGGATGGCCTTCCGGAATATTCAGCGCGGTAAAATTATAATAGTCGCTTTCGATCTCCGGACCTTGTGCGACTGAAAAACCAATGGAATGGAACAGCGTCTCGATACGTTCCAAAGTGCGCGTAACAGGATGCAACCCACCCACACCCGCGCCGCGGCCAGGCAGGGTCACATCCAGCGCTTCTGCCGCCAGCTTCGCCTGCAACGCTTGGTGCTGGATGGCGTCGCGCCGCGCCTGCAGCGCCGCTTCGATCTGCTGCTTGACTTCGTTGATGCGCGCACCGGTTGCCGGGCGCTCGGAGGCGTCGAGTTTACCCAGGCCTTTCAACAGACCGGTAAGACTGCCTTCCTTGCCGAGGTAACGCGCCTTGGCATTCTCCAATACCGTTGCATCGTTTATCTCAGCGAAGCACCGCAGCGCGTTATCGAGTATGTTTTGAAGTTCTTGCATTAAGCCACTCTTTAATAGCCCCTTCGCCCCTGCAGGGGGAAGGAACTGGGATGCTGCTAACTGGTAATAAGGTTAAACAAAAAAGGAGGCATGAAGCCTCCTTTGTTGATGCAACTTATAAATTACACACCGAGGCTGGCTTTGGCTTGCCCGACGATCTGCGCGAAAGCAGCCTTGTCGAACACGGCCAGATCAGCCAGAACCTTGCGGTCGATGTCTATCGCGGCTTTCTTCAGGCCGTTCATGAACACGCTGTAGCTCAAGCCCTGCTCACGCGCAGCCGCGTTGATACGCGCGATCCACAGGGTGCGGAACTGGCGCTTGCGCTGGCGGCGATCACGGTAGGCATATTGGCCTGCCTTCATCACCGCTTCCTTGGCGATGCGATAGACATTCTTGCGGCGACCGCGGTAACCCTTGGCCAGATCCAGAACCTTCTTGTGGCGCGCACGCGCCGTTACACCACGTTTTACTCTTGGCATGGTCTACTCCTTAAGCGTACGGCATCATGGCATGCACGGATGCCACATTGGTTGCGTGGACTTCAGTCGTCCCGCGCAACTGACGTTTGTTCTTGGTGGTCTTCTTCGTCAATATATGACGCTTGAACGCCTGCGAACGTTTCACACTGCCGCTGGCGCGCACCTTGAAACGTTTCGCCGCGCCGCTCTTGGTTTTCATCTTGGGCATGACTACTCCTTATAATTTGATGACGCCGGGTGTTTCCTGACAGGAACACTTGCAAACCCGGAACCACTTATCGGGGACTGCCTGCTACCATGCATGTCACCATGCTCAACGCCGCACCGGGAGTCCCTTGACCGGCATGACATTAAATCACTTTTTCTTCAGCTTCGGCGCCAGCACCATCACCATCTGGCGTCCTTCCATCTTGGGAAACTGTTCCACCGCGCCATGCTCGTCAAGATCCGTCCTGACCCGCTCCATCAAACGCATACCCAGTTCCTGATGCGCGATCTCCCGGCCGCGGAAGCGCAAAGTGATCTTGGTCTTGTCGCCTTCCCCGAGAAACCGGATCAGGTTCCGCAACTTGATGTTGTAATCACCTTCATCCGTACTGGGACGAAACTTCACTTCCTTGATCTGGATCTGCTTCTGCTTGAGCTTGGCCTCGTGCTGCTTCTTGCTTTCGGCATATTTGAACTTGCCGTAATCCATGATGCGACACACAGGCGGCTCCGCCATCGGAGCAATTTCCACCAAATCCAGTTCAGCTTCCTCGGATAGTCGCAACGCTTCCGCAACCGCCACAATACCGATCTGCTCCCCTTCAACCCCAACCAGCCGCACCCTGGGTGCTGTTATCTGCTCGTTGAGGCGTTGTGCTTTTTCCTGAGCTATGCCAATTCTCCATTCAAAATTAAACCGCGCTATCCACCCGCAGTTCGGATTTCAGTCGCTGTACCAGCGCTTCCACCGACATCTGCCCAAGGTCTTCACCTTTACGGGATCGCACGGCAACGAGACCTGCAGACATTTCCTTGTCGCCGACAATCAGCTGATAAGGCAATTTCTGCAAGCTATGTTCGCGTATTTTATAGGTAATCTTTTCATTACGCAAATCGAGTTGGAGGCGGAAGCCCGCCGCACGCAAGGTTTCCGCCACTTGAGTGGCATACCTGTCCTGGGCCTGCGAGATATTCAGCACCACCATTTGCACCGGCGACAGCCACAGCGGGAAAGCCCCGGCATAATGTTCGATCAATATACCGATGAAGCGCTCCATCGAACCGACGATGGCGCGATGCAGCATCACCGGCGTCTTGCGCGAGTTGTCCTCGTCCACATATTCGGCGCCAAGCCGCACCGGCAGGTTGAAATCGAGCTGGATCGTGCCGCACTGCCACAAACGTCCCAGTGTATCCTTCAGGGTGAATTCGATCTTCGGGCCGTAAAAAGCGCCTTCGCCCGGCTGCAAATCAAATTCCAGGTTGTTCTGCTTGAGCGCCGCCTCCAGTGCCGTTTCGGCCTTATCCCAAGTCTCGTCGGAACCGACGCGCTTTTCCGGGCGCGTGGACAGTTTCACCAGCACCTCGGTGAAACCGAAGTCGGTATAGACTTTCTGCAACATCACGATGAAGTCCGCCACTTCGCTTTCGATCTGGCGCTCGGTGCAGAATATGTGCGCATCATCCTGGGTAAAACCACGCACGCGCATCAAGCCGTGCAACGACCCTGACGGCTCATTGCGGTGGCAGGAGCCAAACTCGGCGAGGCGCAACGGCAGATCCCGATAGCTGTGCAGGCCGTAATTGAAAATCTGCACATGACCCGGACAATTCATCGGCTTTACCGCATAGTCGCGATTTTCCGACGCGGTGGTGAACATGTTGTCCCGGTAGTTTTCCCAGTGCCCGGACTTCTCCCACAGCACACGGTCCATCATGGTCGGCGTGCGCACTTCCTGATAGCCGTATTCGCGGAATTTCGTGCGCATGTACTGCTCGATTTCCTGCCACAGCGTCCAGCCATTGGGATGCCAGAACACCATGCCCGGCGCTTCGTCCTGCATGTGGAACAGGTCAAGCTGCTTGGCCAGTTTGCGGTGGTCGCGTTTTTCCGCTTCTTCCAGGCGATGCAGGTAGGCGTCCAGATCTTCCTTCTTCGCCCACGCAGTGCCGTAGATGCGCTGCAGCATCTCGTTGTTCGAATCGCCACGCCAGTAGGCCCCGGCCACCTTCATCAGCTTGAATGCCTTCAGCTTGCCGGTAGACGGCACATGCGGGCCACGGCACAGATCGGTAAACTCGCCCTCGCTGTACAGCGACACATCCTGGTCGGCCGGAATGGAGGCGATGATCTCCGCCTTGTAATGTTCGCCGATGCTCTTGAAATAGGCCACCGCTTCATCGCGCGGCAGCACGCGGCGCACGACAGGCAAATCGAGCCTGGCCAGTTCGGCCATGCGCTTTTCTATCGCCGCGAGGTCCTCCAGGGTAAACGGGCGGGCGTAAGAAAAATCATAATAGAACCCGTCCTCGATCACCGGTCCTATGGTCACCTGCGCCGCGGGAAACAGTTCCTTCACTGCATAGGCCAGGAGGTGTGCAGTGGAATGGCGGATCAGTTCCAGACCTTCGTTATCTCTGTCGGTGACGATTGCCAGTTGCGCATCGGAGGTAAGCAAATGCGAGGTGTCGACCAGTTTGCCGTCGACCTTGCCGGCAAGCGCCGCGCGCGCCAGGCCAGCGCCGATACTCGCGGCGATCTCGGCAACAGTGACGGGTTGCGCGAAGCTGCGCTGTGAACCGTCAGGCAAGGTAATGACTGGCATGTTTTTCTAAAGTCAAGGAATCCGGTTCTCAAAGACAAAGTGCGGCATGGCCGCACTTCATACACTTTTGGCAGGTCTCAGCCAACAATCCGGCCACCTAAATAAGCTGCAATAAACTGGTCGTTTACATCTTCACCGTGTTGCCTGCCGCGAACAGCCTGTTTACAAAACAGCCGCGGATTGTACCCGAATCCCTTCGGCATGGTCAAAGCTTTGGTAAGCCACCAGGTTTCAAGCAAGACGATCCGGCAACAGAGCAACAGCAATTACGGCTTATGACTTGGCATGCGCAACTCAACCACCGGAGATGGGGGAGAAGATGGCAACTTCGTCCAATTCGCTGATGTTTGCGGATAATCCAGCCATGTTCTGGTTGATGGCGCATCGCACACGGTTTTCGTTCAGTTCGAGTTCCCAGGTTTCCCCGCGCAAGCGCAGCCAGGCGAGGAGTTCAGCGAGTGTGATGATATTGTCCGGGATGTCGGCGAATTCGCTCACAGCATTCAGGCGTTCTCGGGGGCGGCCAAAATAAAGCAGTCGGATTTTCACTTTCGTTGATGATGGATGTTTTTGCCGCACCGATTCTAACCCGTCATGAACAGATAAGATACATGACGTTATCATGAATTTCCGGCAGCACAAGATAACCCGCGCCGGATATAAGGGATATAAGCCTCTCTCCCGATCAGCATGACTCAATTGCAGGCGCAACCCAGGCGCTTTGTAAGAATACTTTTTCCAATACTGGTTTTGCGCAAATTCGCGAATCCGCTTCGCAACGTTCTCCATTCTCAAGACAGCAAAGGTATAATTTGCGCCGGACAACATAACCACCGCAAGGAAATATCTTGGAACTGTCGAAGCGTGTACAAGCCATCAAGCCCTCCCCTACTCTCGCGGTCACTGCGCGCGCCGCCAGGCTGAAAGCTGAAGGCAAAGACATTATCGGGCTGGGCGCAGGCGAGCCGGATTTCGATACGCCGCAGCATATTAAGGATGCCGCCATCGCTGCGATCAACAAGGGGTTCACCAAATACACTGCGGTGGGCGGCACCCCGACACTGAAACAGGCGATCATCGCCAAATTCAAACGGGACAACGGACTGGACTACACGGCAAAGCAAATTCTGGTTTCCTGCGGCGGCAAGCAGAGCTTCTTCAATCTGGCGCTGGCCGTCATCAATCCCGGTGATGAAGTCATCATCCCCGCGCCTTACTGGGTTTCTTATCCCGACATAATAATTATCGCTGAGGGCAAGCCAGTGATCGTCCAGACTGGCATCGAGCAGGGATTCAAGATGACCCCCGCGCAACTCGCTGGCGCAATCACGCCGAGAACCAGAATGGTGGTGATCAACAGCCCGAGCAATCCCTCCGGTGCGGTGTACACTCTGGGCGAATTGAAGGCGCTGGGCGACGTGTTGCGCAAGCACCCGAACATACTCGTCGCCACCGATGATATGTACGAACACATCGCGCTCACCGACGCAACATTCGTCAACATCCTGGATGCCTGTCCGGACTTGTATCCGCGCACCATGGTGCTGAACGGCGTTTCCAAAGCTTACGCCATGACCGGCTGGCGCATCGGCTATGCTGCAGGTCCGGAGTACATAATCACGGCGATGGAGAATGTGCAATCGCAAAGCACCTCCAACCCAACTTCGATTTCACAAGTCGCCGCAGAAGCCGCGCTGAATGGTGACCAAAGCTGCATCACACCCATGCTGAAGGCATTCCGCGAGCGTCACGATTATCTGGTGGATGCACTCAACAAAGTGCCCGGTCTAAAATGCGTGGCAAGCAATGGAGCCTTTTACGCTTTCCCCGATGCACGCGTGGCGATCTCTTCATTGCACGGGAGGGGAACGCTCAAGACAGCAACGGATGTGGCATTATCAGAATATCTGCTTGAGCATGCCGGTGTGGCGGTAGTGCCTGGTTCCGCGTTTGGCAGTGAGGGCTATATTCGCCTGTCGTTCGCCACCTCCATGGAAAATCTGCACAAAGCCATGGAACGCATTGCCAAGGCGCTGAACTGAAGGGCGCCTCTAGAAATCCGCATTTGCGAGCGTCCGCTACGCGGCCTGCTTACACCACTTTAGCCCAACTGATGGAACTACTAGCCATTCCACTAGGTCGCCAAAAAACGGCGACCAAGTGGCTGGTTATGCTGCGTTGCGTAAAAAGCTTAGCCGGCTGACCTGAAGGCTACCCTTCACTGAAACTTCGTTTTCCGCGCCTTGCTGACGATTCCGCACGGTGCTTCAGCCCGTAGCGGATCGGCGTCCCCTTGTGGGGCATTTGGGCGAACTCTGAATTTTTAGTGGTACCCGGGACTTTTGATTTAATGCGCCGGATTCAGCCTGGGTTCCTCCGGCGTACCGGATACTACCAGCGAGGCGCTTTCCGGCCTGACCTTCAATTCGACATTCAATCGACCGGTCATGTGTCCATCCGGGTCGACATTGATTGCACCACTCCCGCCCATTACTTCTGAAGAAAATCTCAGTTGATGAAAGGACAGGTTATTCCTTTCCACTTGTATCATGCCGTTTAGATCATCAAAGTATGTTCGTCCACCCGATACGTTTTGGGAATCTGACAGGCGAGAAGCTTCCAATAGATCCAGGCGATTTATCACGCCTTTTTTAACATTGAAGTTTCCATCCATATTCAGAACACCAGCCAACTGCTTCAGCGTGGCACTGCTAAATTTGAAATTGCCTTCGCCTCCCAATTGCCCATCAATGTCCAGTATTGGCAAAGCATCTCGCAATTCCAGTTTATTGACTGTTGCATGCCCAAGCAATTGCCAGCCATTTCGCCAGTTCAACTTTGCGCTGCCAGACACGTCCCCTCCATACAATCGCCCGTCAATTTCCGAAAAAACAATTTCTTTTTCCCCAAGATTTCCTTTAAGGTTCAATTCATCGAACTTGATATCCGGAAATAGCGGCAAGCTGCTATCCGTTAAATTTATGACAATCTGGCCCCGGGTCTCCTGGGGTTGCAGCGTGATGCCAAGTTTCTTGTCCTGACTATCCAGGTTAACTGCCAGGAAATGGCCATGGCCATCAAAACTCACATCGCCGCCAAGCGAAGGCAAGGTTAATCCGGAAACACTCATGTGAGCGTTATGCAACTCCATGTGCGCCACCGGATATTGCATGTCACCACCAATCGCCTGTAACCAAGGCAAAGTCTTGACAAAGGAGTCCTCACTAATCTCAAGATTGTTGAGTTCCACGCTGGTAACTGGTCTGACCCTGCTGTACAAGGCAGAAAACCCAAATTTCAAAACGACACTGGAAGCTTTCAATTCATTTGAGTTGCCGACGGACACGCCTGTCAATTCCAGTTTCGGCAATGGAATCATCGATGCCTTCAATTCCGTGATATGCACAGGTTGTTGCAATTGCGCAGATAACTTTTCCTCGAGCCGGCCAATCAAGCCAGTCATCGGCCAGACGTATGGCAACAAAACCGCCATGAGCAATAAAAATACAAACAAGCCGAAGAATATCTTGATCAACGGCAGCTGCTTGCGAGGCATTCTGGATACATGCTGTACTTTGGATTGAGACTCCGGCTGCTTGACGACCTGCTCCACCTTGGCAAGAACTTGAGCTGCTGCCAGTTCTCTGGCACGCTGTTCGGCTTCCGTCCAGACTTTGACCTGCTCGTCAGCCATCTTGCGCATATTTTCTTCTAATTGTTCCCTGTCTCCCTCCAATTCAGCATGGCTTCTGATTGGGGAGATTTCAAGTGGTTTCTCCTGCTCAGGAAGTTTCGTCTCTGCTGTCTCCGATATCGGCTTCTGCTCCAAATTGATGGCAATCTCCCCGACGTTCAGTTCATGCTGGATATCTTTCGCCATGTCGATATCGGAAGCTTCTTCTTTGCCGGTCTCATGGTTCAATGCTTCGCTGGATTGCAACTCGGCCCCCGGCTTCGCCAAGACACGGTTACCGCCGCTCAAGGTAAATGGCCCCAATTGAATCGAACTGGAAGGCAGGGAATTATGCTGTTCAGCGTCTTCTTCCCACCCCTTGGTCACCTCATATACCTGGTATTGTCGACCATGCTTGTCTTTTTCCACCCCACGATATACGAGCCACTTGACATACTCGCCGCTCAGTCGTGAAACCACATCATAATAGGAACGCGAAATATAAATATGATCCGGTTTTGCAAAGCTCATGATGCGTTGCGCATCATTTATGCCGTCTCCTAGCATGTTGCTTTGACCATTCATATCCATCAAGATATTTACCGGCCCAAGGTTGATCCCCATTCTGACCCGAAGGTCTGGATAATCCTGGTTTTTGCTGTCTGTCAAGGCTTGTCTAAACAGCAGAGCTACCTCTATAGCCTGCTCAGGATGTTGAAGAAATCCGATTGCTGCTCCATCGCCGGTATCGACAATGAGGCGCTGGCTTTCTTCAATATCACGAAGGAATCCCGAGATCAGGATGTTGAACTGTTTCTTGAGTTCAATTTGCTTGGAGACAGCCCATTTTGTGTAACTGGCGATATCGAGAAACAGCACCGTCGCCACCAGGCTCCTCGCCGAGGACGCTGCCGATTTAATCCTGGAAGAAGTCAGAGTTTCATTATTGGACTTACGCGTTTCGATACCTGCAACCAGATCAGGCTGCTTGGCAGTTTCCATGTTGATGATCGAGTCAACATGCGCGGCCTTGTCTTCCACCGCCCCCTGAGCGACTTCGGCTGCAGGCTTTGCCTTGGTTTCTGATTTGACGGGCGTAGCTTCGAACTTAATTTCTGCCTCCGCCTTTTCCCGCTCTGTTCCAAGCAGGATAGATTCAGTTTCGCTGCATAATCCGGCCGCTTCCTGTTTCGCTCTTGCTTCAGCCTCGACACGCGTTTTGGTTTCGGCCTTGGCTGTGGATTCTGCTTTAGCTTTGGTTTCAACTTCCAGCCTGGCTTGCGTGGCTTCGAGTTGCACCCTGGCTTCAGCAGCATCCTGCTCCGCCTTGAACCGAGCCGCTTCCGCTTCCTGTCTCGCCCTTGCTTCCGCCTCGACACGCTCTTTGGCTTCAGCTTCCAGCCTGGCTTGCGCGGCTTCAAGTTGCGCCCTGGCTTCAGCAGCATCCTGCTCCGCCTTGAACCGAGCCGCTTCCGCTTCCTGTTTCGCCCTTGCTTCCGCCTCGACACGCTCCCTGGCTTCAGCTTCCAGCCTGGCTTGCGCGGCTTCGAGTTGCGCCCTGGCTTCAGCAGCATCCTGCTCCGCCTTGAAC
>JBAUUR010000054.1:0-7824 GCA_049582805.1 Gallionellaceae bacterium
CCATTACTTGAAGAGCCCCGTAAACACAGGTTTCTGGAAATTTTGTTACACAGTACAATTAAAAGTTGTATATGTAATTAACTGGACTACTAAAAATAACGGAGAAACTAATGGCACGAATTGGAAAAAATATTCTCGATACCGGAGACAAGTTCCCAAATTTAAAGCTGCAGACCATCGATGGTTCTATTATCGAGATACCCACAGGGCTGAAAAATCCATGGAATGTGATTTTGTTTTATCGCGGCTTCTGGTGTCCCTTCTGCAAGACTCAACTCAAGAGTTTTCAGAGTGGCTTGGAAAAGTTGACTGCAGAAGGAATTGGGGTTCTTGCTGTTTCCGTCGATCCGCTCGATAAAGCTAAGGAAACTCAAAAGGAAACTGGTGCGGCATTTCCAATTGCCTATGGACTCCCGGTCAAAGAAACGGCCGAAGCTATTGGCGCATTCTACGATGAAGCCCCAACTCATACCGCTCCTTACCTTCACTCAACCGGATTCGTCTTAGGGCCAGATGGAAAGGTTGTGGTTTCAGTCTATAGTTCCAGCGCCATAGGAAGACTTGCTTGGCAAGATGTATTAGCCATGGTTCAGTATATAAAATCCGTAAATAAATAATCTAAACGCACAATCCATGCCAACGAGGAATCTGGGTTCACTCGCATTTGGTGAGAAATTTTAGATTTTGGGAAGATTTATGCGGTCGAAGACAGAACACCATGGCTTTAGCCCTGGATGAACGAGCAATCACGGCACTGCCGCGAGCCAGCGAGCGAAGTGGCAGCAGTGTCGGGTCGGCCAAAGGCCGTAACGGTAAGGCCCCCGGCTTTGGCCGGTGGAATCTATCAAGTGCGGGATAAACTTGGTGCAAATTTGCCCACCATGACAGTTCCCTTGGGCGCGAGGCGGACACTCTGCGGTGGCGTTTGGTCGCCCGTCCAGCCCGAGCACGAGACACACGCTGCCGTTGTGTAGATAACGACGGATGAACTTGATGTAGTTTCTTGGCGGTCCCTTTCAACTACCGCCGAACCAGTTGTACCCCTTGTCTTCCCAATAGCCGCCCGGGTAGGTGTTGGTGACGAACATTGCGACGATGTGTTTCGGGTTCTTATATCCGAGCTTGGTGGGCATGCGCAGCTTCATCGGATAGCCGTATTCCGGCGGCAGCATCTTGCCGTCGTAGGTGAAAGTCAGCAACGTTTGCGCGTGCAGCGCGGTCGGCATGTCTATGCTGGTGTAGTAATCGTCCGCGCATTTGAAGCCGACATATTTCGCCGAGAGGTCTGCACCGATGCGCTTGAGGAAAGTCGAGAAAGTGACCCCGCCCCATTTCCCGATCGCGCTCCATCCCTCGACGCAGATATGGCGCGTGACCTGGTCGGTCTGCGGCAATCGATAAAGTTCTTCCAATGACCAGCTGTGCTTGTCCGCGACCAATCCGCTGACTTCCAGAAGATAGTGGTCCGCATCGACCTCTGGAATCTTGTCGCGTTCATAATAGGCGTTGAACGGGAACGGTTTGGTGATCATCGACTCGGGATACGTGGGCGCCAGCTTGTTCGGGTCGAACAGCCAGGCTTGAACATCGTCGTTGAAGCGCGAGATTTTCATCAACATGCGTTCGGCCGATTCTTCATCGGTTACCGAACATCCGCTTATAAGCGACAGACCGCCCAGCGTGAGCGTGCGCTTCAGGAACAGGCGGCGGGCTGGGGAGGGCAACTCCTTGAGCGCCTCCTGAATGATGATGGATTTATCGAGTGTGTTTTTCATTTGTGCCACTCAGCGTCCGCGTATCATCATGATCAGAGTTTTCGGCACCAGCGCGACCATCGCTACATGGACTGCGGCAAAGGCCAGCAGCGCGACCATGCCGAAGAAGTGGACTATGCGCGCGCGATCGTAGCCGCCCATGATTTCGCGCAACAGTGGGAATTGCACTGATTTCCACACCACCAATCCGGACAACACGAGCAAAATAACATCGGCGATCACAAACAGATAGGCCAGCTTCTGCACCGCGTTATATTCGGTCAGCGTGTCATGGGTGAGAGTTCCTTTCAACGCGGCGATGAAGTCGTTGACCAGATCCCCTATCCGGATCGGAAAGAATCTCGCCTTGAAGCGTCCCGTCACGATGTTGAGAAGCAGATACATCAGGCCGTTGAAGAACAGCAGCCACATTGCCGCGAAGTGCCACAACAAGGCTCCGCCCAGCCAGCCGCCCAAGGTGATTTGTTTGGGAAAGCTGAAAGCGAAGATCGGCGAGGCGTTGTAGATGCGCCAGCCGCTGAGCACCATTATTACGACCGCAATCAGGTTGATCCAGTGGTTTGCCCTCAACCAAACAGGATGAATGATTTTGTGAACTGGATTCATTACCATTTCAACACCACCTTACCCAGCCACAGCCCGACCAGACCGCAGGCCAGCATCGGCAGGTAGTGCCACTCGACGACGTGCACGATGGAATCATTGACCTCGTGCAGCCGCAGCCAAAGCGCGCCAACGCTGAACGCGGAAAGCAGGGCAATGGCACCCGCCAGATGGTAATGCGTGCTGGCGAACTTGCGCATGGCGTGGAACGTCCATGCCATCGGCAACAACGAAACCAGAATGATGCTGATCGTGCACTGGAAGCTGTGCTCCGGCAACGGCGCGGGCGGGTTGTCGGCGCGCCAGGCAAACAGCAGCACCAGCAGAAACAGCACGAACATCACAGCCGGCGCAAATGCCAGTGCGCGCTCCTGGTGCAGGTCGGGGAACGCCAATAACGCGGCGCTGAACGACGTCGCGATAAAGATCAGCAGCAGCGCGACGACCTCGGCGACATACCACGGCTGTTGCAACGCATGCGCCAGGTCCGGGCGCAGGCCGGAAAGAGCCAGCGCTACCGCCAGGTAAACGGCGGCGGCGCCTATCCATTTCAGACTCAACAGGTAAGGATGCGGCGCAGGTTGCACCGCTACCGCATCATGCGCCAGCTCTGCTACCAGTTGTTCGATATCTGCCATTATCGTTCCAGTTTCTGTCTCAATACCTTGTAGGCGCGATGCGCCGCGACCTTCACTGCGGACTCGGTCATGCCCAGTTTTTGCGCCACCTCTTTTGCGGTATAGCCTTCCTGATGCATCAGCTGCAGGATGGTAGCCTGCTTTTCGGGGAGTTTGTGGATTTCCCCACTGATAGATTCGTAGCTGATCGGGGATTCGGTTACATCCTCGTGCAAGTTATTTTCCAGTTCGGAAATATCCACCGCATGGCGCAACTGGTCGGCATAGTGCATGCGCAGGTAATCATGCAGACGGAACTTGGCGATGGCATAGGCCCACGGCTTGTAGGGACGCAGGCCGTCGTAAGTGTGGCGCGCCTTGTGGATGGAAATCAATATTTCCTGCAACAAGTCTTCGACCTCGCTGTCGAAACTCAAGCGTTTTGACAGGAAAGGCCGCAGCATGCGCGCAGTCTCGCGCAGCAGTTCGGCGTAGGCGCACTGGTCGCCGTCCAGCGCTTGGCGCATCAGCACTTCAAGATTGTCGGCTTTATCTGTCACCCGAGTTCCGTAGCTTTTTATGTAACTTTTTTTCGGCCCTGTCCGAATATCCGGGCAGACAGGGCGAATCATAACCGGTTTTGATAGCTGCTTTGAACCGGAAGGAGGATTTGCCACTCGAACAAGACTAATAGGCAGGAGGTGACAAACATGCAACGCAGACAATTTTTATTCACTTTATCCGGCGCCGCCGTCCTTATGGCAACCCGTTCTTTTGCCAGCGCGGCATCCGGCGGCGACATGGTGACCATCATGCAATTTTCCGATGACGGGAAACCGCTGGGGCGCGTGACCTTGGCCAAGGTGCATAAAGATGCCGAATGGCGCACGGTACTGTCGCCACTGGCCTACGAGGTTACCCGCGAGCAGGGCACCGAGCGGGCATTTTCGCAGCCCGGCTACGACCGGCATGAGCCGGGACTGTATCGTTGCGTCTGCTGCAACAACGCACTGTTTGATGCCAGCACCAAATACGATTCAGGCACCGGGTGGCCAAGTTTCTGGCAGCCGATCGCGTCCGAGAATGTTCGCGAAATTGCCGATCACCTGTTCGGCATGACACGTACCGAGGTGCAATGTGCGTTGTGCGATGCACACCTGGGTCATGTATTTGACGACGGTCCGAAGCCAACCGGCTTGCGCTATTGCATGAATACGGTGGCACTGCGCTTTTTGCCGCTACGCAAGCTCTGAGAGAGGCTGATCATGTTTTCTTCCAAAATCAACGCCCTCTTCAACGTGATGCGCAGAAGTGGTTATCTGGTCATCGGCGGTGCGCTGGCAGTGTTGATCGCGGGTGTGTTTTCATCCGCACCGGTTGTGGCAAGCGACCATATGGCAGCGCCATTGACTGGGGAGACGCAGTGATTGAACTCTCCTCCGTTAAACATCGAGATGCTGCGCGGCAAGGTGGCGCTGGTAGATTTCTGGACTTATTCGTGCAGCAACTGTTTAAACGCGCTACCGCATGTCAAGGCATGGGATGAGAAATATCGCGCACAAGGATTGGCGGTGATCGGCGTGCATACGCCGGAATTCGATGCCGAAAAGAATCGGCAGAATGTCGAGCAGGCCATCAAGCGATTAGGCGTCACTTATCCGGTGGCGATGGGAAATGAATATGCAATCTGGGGCGCCTACGGAAACAAATACTGGCCAGCGCAATATTTGATCGATGCGCAAGGCCAGTTACGCTATCAACATTACGGCGAAGGCGCGTATCGGGAGATCGAAGCCGGGATACAGGACTTGCTTAAGGAGGCTCAGCAGGTTGGAAACGCAGCCAAGCATTGAGCTTGGAAGAATTCTGTTCAACAGTTCACCATGGTTTTAATACAAGGAGTGTCATCATGCTAACCATCAAACTTATTCGCCGCTATTTATTCGGCATCAGCGCATGTCTCATGCTTGGCCTGGGTGCCGGATCAAACGCCAGAGCCGCGCCAACCGAACAGACGGCGGTATTCGCCGGCGGCTGCTTTTGGGGCGTGGATGCGGTGTTCAAGCATGTCAAGGGCGTGTCCGAAGTGGTGTCCGGCTATGCGGGCGGCAATGCGGCCACGGCGCATTATGAACAGGTCAGCAATGGCGACACCGGACATGCCGAATCGGTGCGCGTCCGTTTCAATCCGTCACAGGTTTCCTATCGGCAACTGCTACAGGTATTTTTCAATGTGGCACACGATCCCACCCAGCTCAACCGCCAGGGCCCGGATACCGGCAGCCAATACCGTTCGGCGATCTTCTACAACAGCGCTGAGCAACAGCAACTTGCGCAGAACTATATCCGGCAGCTCACTGCCGAGCACACTTTTTCCTCACCCATCGTCACGCAAGTCGTGCTGCTGCAACAGTTCTACCCAGCCGAGGAGCATCACCAGAACTATCTGGCCCTGCATCCTTACCAGCCGTATATTGTGTACAACGACATGCCCAAGCTGGAACACTTGCGCAAACAATTTCCGGCGCTGTATCAATAAATTTTTCGCGGGGGCGGTATGGTATATTTAATAAAGTTATCCGCATTCTCCAGCCCTGCTTGGCCGACACCTCAATCGCCGGTCATCAAGCCCGGTTCGTTACAGCCATCATGCACACTCCACGCCTGAGCCGGTTGCTTGTCGGCGTTGCCATCGCAATAGCAATACCAAGCATCGCTTGCTTCGGCTGGTACTCACTGGAATCAGCAGGTGAAGAGAGTGCCACGGTGCAAGCTATAGTTGTCGCAGCCTATCCAACGGCACTTATCGCCCTGAGCTTTTTAGTGCTGACCCTTTCTTCTTCAAAGCCAAGCCGGCGTCGCGTATGGATTTCCTCGTTGTCCTTGGTATTAGCTCTCGCCGTTGTATTCGTTGCGCGAAGTGGTTTTTCCCTAACCTGACTTTAGAAGTCAGGTCATTCCTTCGTTCTAGCCACAATAGAAATCAAAGAATACTTCAACGGAATTGGCACAGAGCCACTCTTCGATCATTGCAATATCCGTCCTGATAGATTCTATGGTTCAGGTCAAGCATTTTATAAGGCGTCCAGGATCGAAATCGGTTTTGTAGGTATACATCGACCAGGCAGTACGGGCGATACGCCGAGCCAGAATTACGAAACATGCAGTAGTGGATAGGCCCTTTGCCCGGTAATGTTCGAAGTGACGATCCGGTTGTAGCCAGTAAAGTTCACCGGACTGGTTAGAGTGTGATCGTTCTGTTTCCAGACTTCAACCAGTTTGTCAAGACTGATCCCATACCAAACACTTCAACTCCAGTTGATTTCAGTGCCTCAGTCAACCCGTATTTGTCGGCACATGCGATGCATGCCATGACACGAACCCCCATCTTCTGCAACTCTTCGACTTTAGACCTAACTTCGGTATCACTGATAAACAAACGTTGGGACGGTCCCCACAGAATCAGAGAAATATGTTCCCACCACCCATTCTTTATGGAATTCTGGGCGTACATCGTCATCATGTTTAGGGCGACCTCCCGATCACCACTTGTCCAAAGAATCAGAAGTTTGGTTGGTGCTGGCTCATCCATTTTATCTTTTTCATTCTATAAGCTTGACCGCTGTTCAATCACTATTGAATCAAACCCTCCGCCTTCATCGCGGCATGAACGCTTGGGCGCTCTGCTATTCTCGCAATGTACTCTTTGATCTTCGGCAATGGGCCAAGATCGAATCCAGCACGGCCGCTCCAGTTCAGTACCACAAACATATACGCATCAGCCACGGTAAAGCTGTTACCCATCAAGTATGGCTTGTTCGCTAACTGAACTTCCACATAGCCCAAGCGTCGGGTGAGTAGATTACGTGCATTGATTTTTGCTTCCTCTGGCAGGGCCTTGTTGAATAATGGGCCAAAGGATTTATGAATTTCGGTAGCAATGAAATTAAGCCATTCCTGTAGTCGATAACGCTCCATCGTGCCAGCCTTGGGAGCCAAGCCAGAGTTTGGACTTTGGTCGGCAATATATTGCAGGATTACGGCGCCTTCGGTCAGGTAACTTCCATCATCCATCTTTATAGTGGGTACATAACCCTTTGGATTGATTTGCATGAAATTTTCACCGCTAGCTGTAGTCTTGGTGGGGACATTCAGTTTGTCAATTTCAAAGGGCAATCCTGATTCGTGAAGGGCAATGTGCGAAGCCAGTGAGCAGGCTCCGGGGGCGTAATATAACTTCATGTGTGCTCCATTCCTTGATTATTAAATGATGTGATCCAAAGGAACTACGATAACTTCAAACAACCTTGGGTTTCCTGCCAGGTGAGGCTGGAGGTGAATACCCCGCTACCCTGTAAATTGTCCCCTCGAATTTAGTGCCCTTTTTAAACTTAATTATTTGGCACGTCACAATCTCATCTCTTTCAGCAAGATCCGCTAACTGTAAACGAACAGCAGCAAGAGGCATATCTATAGCAACGGCGATCTCTTGGTCGATTTGTTCACCATGCAATTTCAGGTATTTAATGACTTCATTCATAAGTTTTGCATAATGACACAATTCTAATATTTGCGACGGTCTGCTTTGGCACCGAGTTGCCCATCGCTCATGCCGATTGCCTGCCAGAAAGCGGTCGTTGAATCTCTCCGTCGCTCCAATTTATTTTGGCCACCTGATAGCGGTCGGTCGTGAAGTGTCACAACCGACACACATGAGAAGGTCGAATTTCCTGAAAGCAGCAGTTCATAACTGCTTCAACAGCAATCATCACTACCGACGAAAATCGAGCGGAAGAAAGACGCTGATGCCGGGCTCGTACCGTGCTAGT
>JBAUUR010000055.1:0-1563 GCA_049582805.1 Gallionellaceae bacterium
CAGTAGCCGATCTCGAGCCCGCCCGGCCCGACACGGGGATGGAGCCCGCTGCCGCCGAGCAACCGGCTCTCGTCGGCGGAGAAGATCCCGTAGACGAAGTTCTCGCCGGCGGCCCACACCGCGCGGAAGCTCTCGATGAGCTCGGTCTTCTCCCCCAGCGTCTGCGGCTCGGCGTCGGCCCACGGCATCCACTCGCGCAAGTGCTCGAGGCTCGAATCGATCGCCTCCTTCAGCAGCGCCGCGTCGTCCGTCTCGTAGCAGCGGATCACAAGGCGCTCGGTCTCGATGCGGTACGGCGGCGGCGGGCCGTCCCAGCTCACTTGCGGCGGATGAGCGTCAGTCCGTCGCGGATGGGCACGAGCACGCACTCGACGCGTTCGTCTGCGAGCACGTGCTCGTTGAACTCCGTGATGCCCTCCGTGCCGCGCATCCCGCCGAGCGTGTTGTCGGCGAGGATCAGCCCGTCGGGCGCGAGCTTCGGGAGGACGAGTTCGTAGTAGTCGATGTAGTCCGGCTTCCACGCGTCGATGAAGACGAGGTCGAACTCGCCGTCGAGCCCGGCGATCGTCTCCTTCGCATCGCCGAGGCGGTAGTCGATGCGGTCCGCGACGCCGGCTTCCTCGGCGTAGCGCCGGGCGATCGCGGTCGTCTCGTCGTTCACGTCGCACGCGATCAGCTCGCCGCCTTCCGGCAGCGCCGAGGCCATCGCGATCGACGACCAGCCGGTGAAGACGCCGATCTCGAGCACGCGCCGCGGTTTCCGTGCCGCGACGATGAAGCGGAGGAGCATCCCCTCGAGGTGGCCGACCGACATCTGCGCGTTCGGCAGCGCCGCGGTCTCCTCGCCGAGCCGTACGAGCGTGTCGCCCGGCGGCGTCGAATGCGCCTCGGCGTACGCCTCGATCTCGTCGAATGAGCTCATCCGTCGAGCCTACCCACCAGCACACAGCCGTTATGCCCACCAAGTCCCATTGCATTCGAGAGCGCGACGTCGACCTGCACCCGCCGCGCCTCGTTCGGCACGTAGTCGAGGTCGCACTCGGGATCCGGATGGACGTAGTTCATCGTCGGCGGCAGGACGCCGTCACGGATGGCGAGGACGCACATCATGGCCTCGATCGCTCCCGCCGCGCCGAAGCAGTGTCCGGTGACGGACTTCGTCGAGGAAACGGCGAGTTCGTAGGCGTGCGCGCCGAAGACGTCCTTGATCGCCTTCGTCTCGGCGGCATCGCCGAGCGGCGTCGAGGTGCCGTGGGCGTTGAGGTAGCCGACCTGCTCGGGCTCAAGGCCCGCCCGCTCGAGCGCGCGCCGCATCATCTCGGCGACGCCGATCGAGTCGGGATCCGGCTGCGCGAGATGGTGCGCGTCGTTCGACATCGCGTAGCCGAGAATCTCGGCGTAGATCGTCGCGCCGCGGCGCCGGGCCGCCTCGAGCTCCTCGAGCACGAGGATGCACGCGCCCTCGCCCATCACGAAGCCGGCGCGGGTCGCGTCGAACGGACGGGAGGCGCGCGGCGGGTGCTCAGCCTCCGCCGCGAGCCCGCGCATCGCGCAGAAGCCGGC
>JBAUUR010000056.1:0-1854 GCA_049582805.1 Gallionellaceae bacterium
TTGCGGCTATCTGCTGCAGGCCGCCGACAAGCGCGTGGTGTTCGCGCTGCCCTTCGCGCAGGATTTTACTTTGATCGGCACGACGGACGAGAATTTCGTCGGCGACGTCAATTCGCCGGCGCCCGACCCCGCCGAGGTCCTCTATCTGTGCAAGACGGTGAATCAATATTTCCGCGACAGGATCACGCCCGACGAATTGGTGTGGTCGTTTTCCGGCGTTCGCTCGCTCTATGACGACGGCGCCAATAGACCGGAGGACGTCACCCGCGACTATGTCCTGACGCTCGACGAAAGCGATGGCGAAGCGCCGCTGCTCACGGTCTATGGCGGCAAGATCACCACGTACCGTCGGCTGGCCGAGGCGGCGATGGCGCGGCTTGGCGGTTTGTTCGGTGGGCCGCCGCCGTGGACTGCCGGTGCACCGCTGCCGGGCGGCGATTTTCCGGTCGACGGCTTCGACGATCTCATGGCGGAGGCGATCGGCCGCTGGCCGTTCCTCGCCGAGCCGCATGCGCGCCGCCTGGTGCGCGCCTATGGCCGGCGTCTCGAGCGCATCCTCGAGGGTGCGAAAAGCATGGACGATCTCGGCGACCGCTTCACCGACGATCTCACCGGCGCCGAGGTGCGCTACCTGGTCGAGAACGAATGGGCGCAGAGCGCCGACGACGTGCTGTGGCGGCGCAGCAAGCTCGGCCTCAAAGCCACGCCCGAGCAACACGAGGCGCTCAACCGCTTCATCGCATTGTTGCAGCCGGGCGCGCCTTGAGCGCGGCATGGTTGACAAAACCTTGCCGCGGTCGGCGCGATTTTAGACGGCCGTTTTAACGGGGTTGCCATACCTTTGTGGTTCAGTGAGGCGATCTCGTACCCGCCACGCCGCTAGCGGATCGCCGATGTCGACCGATTCGAAACAACTCACCGAGCGCTTAGCCGCCGCCAAGGTCTTGGTGGTGGACGACGAGCATTACATGCGCAAGGTCGTGCGCACTATGTTGATGAGCATCGGCGTGCGCAACGTATTCGAGGCGCCGGACGGCCCGGCCGGTCTCGAACTGATCCGCAGCCTGGCGCCGGACGTCGTCGTTCTCGACTGGGAAATGCCCGGGCTCGACGGCCCCGGATTCGTGCGCATGGTGCGCTCGCCGGAGACCTTCCCGTACCCGAACGTGCCGATCATCATGCTCACCGGCCATGGCGAACGCTCGCGCGTGGTCGAGGCGGTGAAGATCGGCGTCAACGAATTTCTGCTCAAGCCGGTGTCGTCGAAGGCGCTGCAGGACCGCATGGTCACCGTGCTGACCAAGCCGCGGCAGATCATGCAGAGCGGCGATTATTACGGTCCGGCGCCGCGCAAGCTGGCCGCCGCAATCCACGCCGACAACGACCGGGCAATCGCCAATCTCACCCTGGTGAACTAGTCTCCTAAGGCTCGCATCTTTTGCCGCGGGTGCCGGGGAGCCCCCAGTGCCGACCGCTCTTATCGCCATCGACCAGGGCACGACCTCGACGCGCGCGATTGCGTTCGATGGAGCGCTTCACCCGCTTGCCTCAACGCAGCAGGAACTGCGCCAGTTCTATCCGGCGCCGGGATGGGTCGAGCACGACCCGGAGGAAATCTGGGCGGCGACGGTCGCGACCGCGCGCGCGACAATCGCGAAAGCCGGGCTGACGGCCAAGGATATCGCCGGCATCGGCATCACCAATCAGCGCGAGACCACCGTGGTCTGGGATCGCGTTACCGGCGCGCCCATTCACAAGGCCATCGTCTGGCAGGACCGCCGCACGGCCGATTTCTGCGATGCGCTGCGTCGGGCCGGCCACGAGCCGGAGATAACGGCCAAGACCGGGCTACTG
>JBAUUR010000057.1:0-17386 GCA_049582805.1 Gallionellaceae bacterium
GTTGTAAAGCCGCTAAAGCGGCAACAACCACGCACCAGGGGGAGGGCTAGGGTGGGGGTAGAGACTCGGCATCGCCACCGTCCTACCCCCATCCCAGTTGCCCCCTCGCTTCGCTCTCCCCCACTGAAAGGGGGAAGAAGCACACCCGGATGCCAAGGACAGCTTCCGAAATTTATCTGCCCACCAAACAAGACACTGTCAACGACGGTAGAAATTTAACTGAACACCATGCATCGAAGTGACTTTTCAATCCGCATCAGAAACCTTGTTATTTCGCTGGCAATATTTGCGGCATTGACGCTCTATGTTTCCAGATTTGCCGAGCCCGTGCTGCGGGTCTCCGTCATGTCCGACGAATCGCCATCGGTGTTGCGACGCAAGCTCAAGCCATTGACTGATTATCTTGAGAAGAAGACCGGAGTGAAAATGGAGTTCAGGCCCATGCCCGATGGTGACACTTTGGTTGGCGCATTGATCAGCAATAAGCTGGATTTGGTTTGGCTTGACGGCTTTCATTTTGTCCAGGCTAAAACGCGCAGCAACGATCAGGTCATCCCACTGGTGCAGCGTGCAGAAGATGAAAAGACCCAATCGGTGTTCGTCACTGCGCGCGATGGCATCACCCGGCTGGAAGACCTGAACGGCAAGACGTTTTCTTTCGGTTCGGAATCTTCAGCCTCAGGCTATTTGATGCCGCGTTCCTTTTTGCTGGCAGCGCACATCAATCCCGATGCCGACATGAAACACATGTTTTCAGGTACGCCGGATGCGACTGTTGTCGCGGTGGCGAGTGGCAAAGCCGATGCAGGTGCGTTGAACAGCGCGTCATGGGAGAGGTTGATCGAGCAGGGCAAAGTTTTTCCCAAAGTGGTTCACGTGTTTTACACCTCGCCAGGCTATAGCGATTACAGCTGGACGGTGCGAGCAGACATGGACGGCAAGCTGCGACAGAAATTGAGTGATGCTTTCCTCGCGCTGGATAAGAGCAATGGGCAAGACAAGGAGATTCTGGATTTGCAGCGCGCCAGCCAATTCATTCCTACCAGGGCTGAAAACTATTCCGTTATCGAAGCGGTGGCGCGGAACGTATCGTTGTTGAAGTAATCGGAAGATTATGAATAAATAAATCTGTCACCTTTGTTAGTCTTCAGAAAGGCGAGCATGCAGTTCTTCTGCATCCTGGCGGTATCGACTTATCCAGTCGCTGACAGGCTTGGCGTCGGTCGTTGGCTTAGCTTCGTGTGGGTCTTCGCCATTGATCCGCCAAATAGCATACTCGAGATTACATTCAAAAATTCCCCAAGCTACAACAAGGACCCCTATAAGCTATGAATTACATCACCCATATCGCTGACTTTTGGATTACGCTCGTTTGCAAGCGGCTGAAGTGTTCTTCTTGTGATGCCTCCCATAACGCTGATTGCGGTGAACAGGCTTGGGGCCTTTTCTGAGAGTTCACGAAGCTCCATCGTTGGAAATTCAATACAACCATACTTTTCAGCAATTCTTGGCAAGAGTGTTTTTGGTAGCCTTTCTATCATTGACACAAGTCTTTCTTTGGCCATCGCAGATATGGCGTCGTTGCTGATCCCAAGAGCTGTTTGAGTAGAATAAATATTTTCTATTGTCTGCCGATTTTCCAATATGCTATTTCTTATTGAGTCGCCTGTTTTTCGGAGCCAGGTAACAGTAGGACTCGTCTGATCGAAATGTTGCGCGAACCATTCTGCGAAATTAGGCAGGTTTCTGAATGAATTGAAAAGGGGATCGTAGGAGTTTTTGCCCAGAGTTCCATTTAGAAGTTCGTGAGCAAACTTGAGCACATATTCCTTATCTAATGGGTACTGCTCACATATGGCTTCAACGGTCGCTGGGATGCCTTTTTTGAGGAATTCTTTCGCGGGGGCTCGAAGTTTTCCGTCCGGTCTAATAAATTGTTTGAGGACTCTTCTGGTGTTTCCCTTACTTAGACCCATCTCTGCTGTAATTTTTGGGATTTGTTTAGCGTGGTCAAAAAACTCATCTGGGCCGGTGGAGATGTCAGAGATATCAGGCATCCAATCGCCATCATCCATGAAAACATAGCCAGACTTCGCCGGTTCACCAACCAGAGTTTTGATTTCAGCCGCAAAGATTTTATCCAGTGCCGCTATTGCTTTCCCTTGGCATAATTCAGCGATCTTTTTTGCTCGGCACCTGAATGCTTCAATGTGTTGAGGTGCAATTGGCGCGGCCTCGACAAGATGAGGATATGCAAATCGAATTTCTATGAGGCCAGCATCACGCCAGCTTATCAATTGTTCTTCTAGCGAGATGATTTCTTTCGTGCGTTTTGTAGGGTCAGCCAATACTGAGAAATCACTGCTATCAAGATAAACCTGTAATGGGCGCATTATTAAATCAAGTTGCCGCTTTCTAAATTCAAACTGACATATAGGTTATATAGAAGTTGCCCAGTAAGCCGCAACTTTATCCTTGCCATTGTCGTTGAGGTGTATTTCGTTCAGCCAATCGCCGCTGCTGCCGGTGTCGTTAGCGTTGGCACGGTTGAGGTTTACATTTTTCAATGTGTCAACCAGCCGAAGGTTGGTGCCACTGCTTGCAAAACTGCGCAGCATATTGGCCAGTTCATCCATCAAGGCATCCGACAGGCCATTCCAGTATGGCTTGGGGATGTTCTTTTGCTTGAATGCCTTGTACAACCACGGCCCGGAAACCGAAGCCGGTGCGTTGCGCGGTGTGGGGTAGCCGTAGGTGTGGAAGAAAATCGGAATGGTGCGGTTAACTAGGATTGCAGAAGTATCACGCAGACTCACCAGATATTGGAAGTAATCCTTAAGATGGTTTGCCAGAATGCTCATCGCATCACTGTCGATAAAATCTCTGGAATTTGCTGGATTGGCACATGCTTGCAGGATGCCGGCTGGCGACAGTGGCGCTTCAATAATGTCATTGCCACCAGCACTCAACAGGACGCCGTCCCATTCCCATCCAAACTTTTTCCTTGCCAGCAAGTTGGAAAAATTTACGTTCTTGCTCCAGTCCACCATCCTGGTAAGCGTATCGCCGGGATAGGAACAGTTGACGATCAGCGTGCTGTGACCAAGCGGAACATAATGGCCGAATTGGTACAGGAAACTGGGCGACAATAAATCGCTGAGTGAGAACCACGAATCGCCCTCCGCCAGGTAATGGCGCTCATAATCGTCCCACCAGAAAACCGCACCGGGCTTGGTGATTTTGCCGTTCCCGTTGAGCTGGTCGGGGGAGATGACCGTAACACCGATTGAGCTATTTGGCATGACGACTCCTGTTGCAACTATTATTCATGAAGTTTATAGAAATCGATTGACACCATCAATTTTCTATTGAGGGATACCAGGCTTGTTGTGGCAAGGTGGGTAGGTTGCGATTCTACCCTCTCCCTAACCCTCCCCATGGTGCGTGGTTGTTGCCGCTTCAGCGGCTTTACAACCACGGCCTACCCCCTGCGGATGCAAGGGGGAGGGAACGGTCCATCAATCCTTTTCAGCCAGCCCCTGCCAGCCCACCACCCGGCAACCTTCGCGCTCATACTGTCCCTCGCCGCCGAAAACAATTCCTGGCGGCAGCGCAGCATCGCTGAACAAGGCCGACAGCTTGCGCAGAGCCGCTATCCAATCGCCGCTGAAGGTTGCGCCGGATTTTATTTCAACGGGGGTGAAGCGTTCGCCTTGCGGAACCAGCAAATTCACCTCGTGACCTGCGCTGTCGCGCCAGAAATACAACTCGACAGTTTGCCCTGTATTGAATTGGCGTTTGATCCACTCCGATATTACCAGCGTCTCGAACAATGCTCCGCGCGAGGCGTGGGTGGCAAGCGTATTCGCATCGCGTATGCCCAGCAGATACGCCATCAAGCCGGTATCGAGAAAATACAGCTTTGGCATTTTCACCAGACGCTTGCCGAAATTGCGATGGTAGGGGCGTAGCAGGTAAACGATATAACTCGCCTCCAGCACGGTCAACCACTCCCGCGCCGTCACATGGGAAATGCCGCAGTCTGCCGCCAGTGCGGAAAGGTTGAGCAATTGCCCGGAACGGGCGGCGCACATTTTGAGAAAGCGCTGGAACAGTGACAAATCGCGCACCGCCAGCAACTGCCGCACATCCCTTTCCACATAGGTGGACACATAGTTGGGAAACCAATCGCCGGGCGAAACCGGACGGTCATAAAGCGCGGGATAGCTGCCCTGAAACATTGCCGCATCCAGCGTGGCGGGAAGTTTTCCGCCCTCGTTCAGTTCCGCCAGCGAGAGCGGCAGCAACTGCAACAGTCCCGCGCGCCCGGACAGCGATTGCGCGATGTTCGACATCAAGCCGAACTGCTGCGATCCGGTGAGAATGAATTCCCCCATCCGCCGCCGTTCGTCTACCACGCCTTGCAGATAGGAAAATAAATCCGGGCAACGCTGCGCCTCATCGAATATCGCCCCCTCGGGAAAGCGGGCCAGAAAGCTGCGCGGATCGGCATCGGCAAACTCTCGCTCCTCCGGGTCTTCCAGCGAGACATAAGGCTTGTCGGCAAACAGCGCGCGCGCCAACGTCGTTTTTCCCGACTGGCGCGGGCCGGTAATCGCCAGCACGGGAAACCCCTGTACCAGCCTCAGAGCGGTGGAAAATGCGGTTCGATTCAGCATATTTACAAAGTGAAAGTTGAAACTACAGATTGCATGATAAGGAAAAACTCCCTGGATTGGAAGCGGTGTGCGGTACATCCCTAACGCATGTCCCGCAACCGAGTGGCCGCTCCCACCAGAGTGTCATTTCACAACAGGCGTTGGGAAGTTGCTGTGTCAATCGCCCTTGATCAAGGAAATCAGTTCTTCGGTTGAAGGAATATTGACCGCATCGCCTTCACCCAGAATGCTTTCAGCCAGCGGGCATTTGTCGTTGTGCAGGCCGACAATTTGTTATTCTACGGTGCCTTGCGTGACCAGTCGGGTAGGGTGCAATAACCAAAGGGCATTGCACCAGATGTTTACATGGCTCGTGGTGCAATGCGCTACGCTTATTGCACCCTACGTGCTTGAAACACAGTTCCTTCCCCCTTGCAGAGGGGGAGAGCGAAGCGAGGGGGCAATTAGGATGGGGATAGAACCGTGGAAATGCCGAGTCTCTACCCCCTCCCTAGCCCTCCCCATGGTGCGTGGTTGTTGCCGCTTTAGCGGCTCTACAACTACGGCCTCCTCCTCGCGAGGGCAAGGGGGAGGGGATGTTGTGGCTAATGAATAATTTTGGGTTGAACAAGTATGGATTCTTCTGTGGGAGCTGCTGTGTCAATCGCCCTTGATCAGGGAAATCAGTTCTTCGGTTGAAGGGATATTGACCGCATCGCCTTCGCCCAGAATGCTTTCAGCCAGCGGGCATTTGTCGTTGTGCAGGCCGACAATTTGTTATTCCACGGTGCCTTGCGTGACCAGTCGGGTAGGGTGCAATAACCAAACGGCATTGCACCAGGTGTTTACATGGCTCGTGGTGCAATGCGCTACGCTTATTGCACCCTACGTGCTTATCGTTCCCTAATTTTGTGTGGGAGAAACGGTAAAGAAATTTGGAGTGCGGCGACACGCCGCCGCTTTCGTTAAGCGCAGACAAGTCTGCGCACTCCATATTAAAAACCGGGTTTCGACCAGTGAGTTATCTCACCAGTTGGGTTGGGAAGTCGTCGTGTCAATCGCCCTTGATCAAGGAAATCAGTTCTTCGGTTGAGGGGATATTGACCGCATCGCCTTCGCCCAGAATGCTTTCAGCCAGCGCGCGTTTGTCGTTGTGCAGGCCGACGATTTGTTCTTCCACGGTGCCTTGCGTGACCAGACGGTACACGGTGACCGGGCGCAGTTGTCCCATGCGGTGGGCGCGTCCCATGGCCTGATCCTCGGCGGCGGGATTCCACCACGGGTCGGTGATGACCACGTAGTCGGCGGCGGTGAGATTCAGCCCGAAGCCGCCCGCTTTCAGGCTGATCAGGAACAAGTCGCTTTTGCCCGCCTGGAATGCCGCGACACGCTTGGTGCGCTCGGCGGCGGGGGTGGCGCCGTCCAGGTATTGGTAAGCGATACCGGTGGCATCCATCGCCTCGCGCAGCAAGGTGAGGAAGTCCACGAACTGGCTGAACACCAGCGCCTTGTGGCCGTTGGCGACCAGCTCCAGCGCGAGTGTGGTGAAGGTCTGCACTTTGCTGCCGCTGGCGGGATACGCTGGGGTGACGATGCGCGGGTCGCAGGCGGCGCGGCGCAGGCGCGTGAGCTGGGCGAGGATGTTCATGCGCGCCTGTCCGGCCTTGTTGCCGGCGAGTGCCGCATCCGCTTCGGCGATGGCCTGACGGCGCAGGGCTTCATAGTGCGAGGCTTCTTCCTTGGCGGGAGCGATCTTGACGACCAGTTCGGTGCGCGGCGGCAGTTCTTGCAGCACTTGCGCTTTGGTGCGGCGCAGCAGGAAGGGCGCGATCAGGCGGCGCAGCGTGTGTTGAGCATCGCGATCCTTGTTGCGCTCGATAGGGGTGGCAAAACGTTCGTTGAAGCGGGTGAGGCTGCCGAGCAAGCCGGGATTGGCGAAGCGCATGATGGACCACAGCTCGGCCAGGCGATTCTCGACCGGGGTGCCGGAGAGGGCGAGACGAAAATCTGCATTCAGTTCAAACACGGCCTGGCTGCGCTTGGCGGTGGCATTCTTGATCGCCTGCGCTTCGTCGGCGATGACGGTGTGCCAGTGCTTGGCGGCGAATTGTTCGCCCGCTTGCTGCACCAGGGTGTAGGACACCACCACCACATCGAAGGCGGCGGCATCATTGATGATGGCCTCACGGTCGGCCTCGCTGAATAGATGCAAATTGAGGCTGGGAGCGAAACGCGCGGCTTCGGCGATCCAGTTGCCGCACACCGAGGTGGGGGCAATGATCAGCGCGGGGCCATTTTCGGCGCGCGCCAGCAGCAGCGCCAGCGATTGCAGGGTTTTGCCCAGGCCCATGTCATCGGCGAGACACGCGCCGAACCCGGCTTGCGCGAGGCGCGATGCCCACAGGTAGCCGTCCTCCTGATACGGGCGCAGTTCGGCTTGCAGCGATTTTGGCAGTGGGAAATCTTGCTCCTGGGTGCTGCGCAGTTTTTCGATGGCGCTGCGAAATTCCTTGTCTGACTTGGTATTGATGCCTTCCAGCGCATCATCGATCCATGCCGCCGCCAGACGCGGAATGCGCGCGCCATGCTTGTCGGTTTCGGTGACCGATGCCAGATCGGACAGGCGCTCTTTCAGCCTGCGCGTGAGCGCCGCATATACGCCGTTGCCCATCGCAATGAAACGACTGGAGCTGCGCGAGGCAGCCAGCAGGGTTTCAAAGGTGAACACCAGCCCCTCATCCACTTTGGCTTCACCTTCCAGCTTGAACCAGTCGCGCTCGCTTTTGACTTGCACCGAGAGCTGCGACATATCAACCGAAACCACTTTCACTGCCTTGCCCTTGGGCCAATCCAGCGCGGCGATGGCGGGCAGGGTGGGCAGCACTTCGACCAGTGCCAGCGCATCTTCCGGTTCTGCCACATCCCATTCGCATTGATCGCTGTCTCCGGCGCAATGCTCCAGAAAGGGCAGGGCATCCAGCACCGCATCGCGATGCGTGCGCTCGACCTCGAGTTGCCGTGTGGTGCCGATACTTTCGCCGCCCACCAATGCCATCAAACGGGTTCGGCCGCTGCCCGGGGCTATTCGCGGACCTTCCGCACCCAGCGGCACCGCGACCAGGCGCAACAGCAGGCCATCGTTCAAGGGCGAGAGTTCGGCGCGCAAGCGCGCTTCCGCAGGCACTTCGCGCGCGGCCTGAAGATGGTCGGACTGCAATTGGAAATGGCCGGTCAATGCCTGCATCGCAGTGTGCAATTCCTTTTGCGCACTGGCCGGGATGGCGACTTTTTCCGCGAGCAATTGCGCGGCGCGGCGTTGCGAGGGCGTAAAGCGGATCAGGCGCACCCGTTGCGCCGAATCCTGCACCAGCGTGATCAGGCGCATGGCTTCGGCTTCGCGTTTTTCATCGGCGTCGTAATAGTATTCGTCGGGGGGTGCGCCCGCGCGCAGCGGCGGGGTAACCTTGAGTGTGATCTTGTCGTCTTTGTGGATAACTTCGATTTCCGGCGTACCCTCGCTCAATTCGATGAACTGCTCGGGATTACTGCTCAGCACGACTGCCGGATGGCTGACCAAAGCTTGCACGGCATTGGGCAAATCCAGCGTGACATTGCGGCGGCTGTATTTTTCGGTGTGGATGCAGTTGGCGACTTTTGCATCCCAGGGCGAGAGGTGCGGGTTGCCCGCGATTCTGGAAAGGCTGATGGCTTTGGGCTTGCTCCAGCCGCGCGCACCGCGCTTTTGTTCCATCGGATGAATGTCTTTCAATGCGCCATCCTTGCTGATGTCCATCATCCAGATGTAGCGGGTGCTTTCGCCGCTTTCGGATTTGGCAGGCGCATCGCTGCCCAGGGATTGCAGAGCGGAAAGCAGTTCACGCCAGTGCTCGGCTTTGCCGGCGACAAAATATCCGGCAGGGGGTTCTTGCCCGTTGATGAGGGTTTTCGCCCCCTCCGCCAGGTAAGTCAGCCAGGCAAGACCGCAGCGTTTGAGGCGGTCAATCTGGTGTTGCGCCATGGTGGACAGCGCTTCGCGATAGGGCTTGCCCGCGCCGCGCATCACGTCCATGCCCAGCCATGCTGCCAGCAGCACACGCCATAAATGATCGAAGCTGACGTGATTTGTGTAGTATTCCGCTGCCCGATACAGCGATGGATCGGGTTCGGCATCGCCGCGCCGTATGTCTATGGCATGCACCCATTGCCCCCAGCCGGAGGTGGTATCGGGATCGCGCTTGCCCGATTCGCCGATACAGAATTTACGCGCCAGTTCCAGATGTTTGGGGGTTTGTTGCGCCAGCAGGATCAGCGGATAAACCCAGGCGATGCTGGCGGGGAAGATGCGTTTTTTTGCGCTGATCTCCACCTGGCGTTTTTTTATCGCGGCTTCAAACAATGCCTGTGCCTCAGCCCATTTTCCTTCCTGTGCCAGCGCATAGGCTTGCAGTGCCTCAGCCGCGCCTGCATGGATGCCATTCAGTATCGCGCGCGCGGCATCGCGCTCGCCCCGGTGCAGCAACAATTCTGCAAGGGCGATACGCAAATGGGCGGGCATTTGTTCGCGGCTGCCTGCTACCTGTGCCAACGTCCAGTTGACCACCGGCAAAAGCTCCGGATCCCAGTCCGCGCTCAAACTCATCACCGCCATATAGGCAAGATCCCAGCGATACGCCGGATCGATACGTGCGAAGGAGGCCTCGCTGAAATCGAGCAGGAGTGCAGAGAGCAGGATGCTGTTCCAGTCCATCGAGCGTCCGATCAATTGGGCCATGCGATCGATTTCCGATTTCGGGGCGCGGGTCAATAGCGCCAGGCGCACGATGGCGACCGTGGCTTCGCGGTCGTAGAGCGGCCAGGAATACAGCGTGCGCTGCGGGTTGAAGCCGTGAACTTCGTACAGGGCGCTGCGCAGGATGTGCGGCTCTGCGGTATTGAGCAATTCTTCATACAAGGGGGAGCGTTGCGAGTCTGCCAACCGGTAATAGCCACTGCGCTGCCGGGATTCAAGAATCAGATTTTGCTTGAGCAGTTGTTGCGTGCAGTGCTTCACTTCGTCAACTGTAATCATGCGGCCACTGCTGTGCTTGAGATCGAGCTTGCGCAGCAGGTTGAAGATGGTGGTGCGCGGGTGCGGTGTCCACAGCAAGGCCATGGCGAGCATGATCTGCCGGGTGATTTGATCCATGTCCTTTACCGGGATTGCGGGGGAGTCGCCGAACAGGTCTTTCATATGCAACAAGCCTAGTGATGTCGAATTATACATTGCGACCGAAACCGTAGCGAGCGCGCGGCAGATGGCGAGGAAGTGCAGCCTGTATAATGCGGGCCTTTAGTTGGTTACGCGCTAACTTTCTCTCTGGAGTTGTCTTGTTCAAGCTCATCGGTATCTTTGCGGGTTATTACTTTTTCGGGTTGTTCGGGGCGCTGCTCGGTCTGTTCATCGGGTCGTTTTTTGATCGGGTGAGGGTGTATGGTTCCGGCGGGGCGAATCCGTTGAGCAATGCGCTGCGCCAGGCTGTTTTCCTTGAGACGGTGTTCATCTCGATGGGCAAGCTGGCCAAGGCCGATGGGCATGTCTCGCAGGACGAGATCACTCATGTCGAGCAGTTCATGCAGAAGCTGAACATGACTGCGGAGCATCGTCAGCAGGCGATGGCCTTGTTCAAGCGCGGAGCCGATCCGGCGTTTGACATTGAGCCGACTTGCAAAAGGTTCATGGCGGTTTGCGGGCATACCAAGCACCTGAAGCAGGTGTTGCTGGTATATCTGATCGTAATGGCACTCGCGGATGGACATTTTCATCCGGCTGAAGAAGCGCTGCTCGCCGACATCGCCGCGCGTCTTGGTTATGGGCAGGCCGAGTTCAAGCAGTTGATGGACATGGTGCTGAACCAGACGCACTTTGCCGGTGGGCAGGTCATCACACCTTCAGCATTGGATGATGCGTATAAGGCATTGGCCGTGACCAAGGACAGCACCGACGCGGAGATCAAGCGCGCCTGGCGCAAGTTGATGAGCCAATATCACCCGGACAAGTTGATTGGACAAGGCATGCCTGAGGACATGATCGCCATGGCCACCGAACAGGCGAAGGAAATCCAGGTGGCCTATGACCTGGTCAAGAAGAGCAGGGGGATTTGATTGAATTTTGTCGGGTGCGCAAGCGCACCCTACGGCACTACTTTTCAGGATAAATGATGACCACCACACTTCCCGTTCTCTCCCTTATTGAAACCCGCGTTCTCGGCGTGCTTGCAGAGAAGCAGCGCACGGTGCCGGATTCGTATCCGTTGACGCTGAATTCACTGGTGTCCGGCTGCAACCAGAAGAGCAGCCGCGATCCGGTGATCGAGGCTTCCGAAGCGGAGGTGGTGGTGGCGCTGGATAGCCTGCGGGGATTGTCGCTGATCGTGGAAACCAGCGGGGGGAGGGCGTCGCGTTACGGGCACAACATCGAACGCGTCTTGCACATCCCCACGCAGTCCACCGCCTTGCTGACCCTGCTGATGCTGCGCGGCCCGCAGACGGCGGGGGAGTTGCGCATCAATTGCGAACGGTTGCACAAGTTCGCGGACATTTCTTCGGTCGAAAGTTTTCTGGTCGAACTGACCGAGCGTGCAGCGGGCGCACTGGTGGTGGAATTGCCGCGCCAGCCCGGCGCGCGCGAGAACCGTTGGATGCATCTGCTTTCAGGCGCGCCAGTCATCGAGGAGCATGCACCCGCTAGTGCGACATCCGCCGCTACCGCAGGCGATGTGACAGTGGGCGAAATTGCCGCGCTCAAGGCCAACATCACCAGGCTTGAAGCGGAGGTGAGCGAGCTGCGCGCTATGATGAATAAACTGTGCGCGGAGCTGGGCGTTTCAGGTGAGTAACTACTGTCCATCTGTGCAAATTTATCTGCTTCGATACTGCTCGGCTCAGAGCGTTTTACTGGCTTCCTCCGTGCACATGATCGGGCCTGCCGTTCAAGGTTGGGAGGTTAGTCTCCCAACGCCGCATCCAACGCGGCTTCCAGTTTTTTGAAGTCGATTCTCGGTTGGGCTGTTTTGCGGGTCAGCGTCATCTTGAATTGACGGTTGGTCATGCCGGTCGCGGCTTCCCATTGCGGCCCGAACAGCCGCACAGCGGTATAAAACAACAAGGCGCGTGCTTCGGACGTGCCGTCTTTAAGCATGGCTTCATAGAACATGCGATGCGCATCTCTTGATGTCCTGATGTGTTTTTCGCAGGCTACATCGTGCACGACGCTGGCGCGGCGATAGTCCCCGATAAAGGGCGTGCCGACGACCTCGGACCATATTGCTTCGGGGATGCTGGCGCCATCGACGATGTCGCCGGTTTTCGCTTCCCATTTGAAACCGGTGCTGTCGAAGAATGCAAAGTCCGCAAGCAATTGCATTTTGCGGTCTGCGCCGTCCTGCACCAGCCAGCGTGCATCCACATTGCCTTCAAAGTGGGTATTCATGGCGATTCCTTTCGCGGTGGTGTGGGTGGATTCTTTTCAGGCTGCCACCAGCCGTATCGTCCAGAAATCATCGGCCAGGTTGGAGTCGGTGAGATAGGAATAGGGCATGGTGAAATAGCCTTTGATGCCCCATTTTGCGCTCCATGAATTGCGCACGATGAAGCGCTGTGTCTTGTCTTCGTAGCCGACGGCCATGACCGCATGTCCACCGAGAAGTTTTTCCTTCGGGCCGGGCATGTCGAGTTCGCCGGTCCTGGCCACGGAGTCGCTTTCGAATTCGGTGTAGACCGAGAAGCCAAAGACGAAAGGATAGCCGGATGCGAGGCAGCCTTTCATCTGGTTGAGAATCTGCGGCACGCGCTGGTATTGCACGGCCTTGTATTTCGTTGCGTCCCTGTAGCAAGCAGTGGCAGGTTTGCTGGCGAATTTGGCGATGACATAAGGCCATTCCTTTTCCGTACATTCCCCTTGCTTGGCGACGCTCTTGATGCCGTCGCGGATTTGTGCGCCGGAATCGGAATTGACGCTGTGCTCCATGACGCGCTCGTTGTAGTAGATGAACAGGCGCGAAGGAACGAAGTCCGGTCTGAATTTCTGCTTGTGCCGCTCGAACTGGATTGCAGCGCCGATGGCATTGGCGGTGCAACTGCCGAGTTGGCCCTGATCATAAACTGGCGGGCATTTGGAGCGGAGATCAGTACTGGCAGGCAGCTTGGCGATGTACGCAACCGGCGCGGCGTACAAGTGGTCGCGTTGGTCGGGAACGTCCGGCAGCCAGCCATAGCCGCGCTCGATTCTGGATGTTTTGGTCATGGTGATTCTCCTTGAATTGTTTTGGATGCATGTTGGTTATTGATGCAAACGGAAGGACTTGCCGGCAGAGGAGGCGGCAGAAACGCGAAGAGAAGTGTGGTCATACGACCTCCCCCTTGACAAGAACAGCTACTGGCGCTCGATTTCCGTTTTGAGCGGAAATCAACGGTTAATGAGACGGAGTGTTTCCGTTGCCCATTTTGCTTCTCCGGTACTGATCATTTTCGTGTGTGGTTTGATGCGAAACCACGTATGGCTTTCACGACTGAACCCGTCGAAGCAGCTTGCGCCAGCCTCCTGTTCTGGGGGAATTCGCCGCTTGCCCGGCACCGTGCGTGCGGTGCGGTGTGCAATTTGGCGGACGTGCAAGTGAGGCGCATTCTGTGGCGGCGAAGCCGGGATTGTCAATAAAAATAATTCGAATGGGGTGACTACTTCAGTCAAACAACCAAGACACCAATTTTCGCCCGCGTTGCTTTTGAATTCCGTTCGCTCAGCGGAATTTTCACCTGCACTGCGCGCCTTGAACAAATCAATTTGCAACTTTCCAAATTGGGCATGACGCTGCTTGCAGGAATGCTGGGTCTGTTCGGCCTGGGCATTTTGCGGCGACACTCGAAAGTAGGGTGATGGTTTGGTCAGCCGTCGGGTACGACGGCATCGCTCGCGCCTAACATTGCCAATACGCCAGGGAACGCTGAACATTGCTGTGCCATGCAGGCACTGGTTCAGCGTTTCCTTATCAATTGCCGTTTTGAAATCAGGATGGGCGAAGCGCTGATTTTGGGCGGAATGCAGCGATGACATTCTCGTGGGTTTCAATGTAGGGACCACCAATCAGGTCTATGCAATAGGGTACGGCGGCAAACACCCCATCCAGCGTTTCCTTGATGGCCTTTGGCTGTCCCGGTAAATTCAGGATCAAGCTGCTGCCCCGAACTACGCCGACCTGGCGCGACAGGATGGCGGTTGGAACATAACGCAGACTGACTGCACGCATCTGTTCGCCAAAGCCCGGAAGAACCTTGTGCGCGACCGCAAGCGTGGCCTCCGGCGTAACGTCGCGCGGCGCCGGCCCCGTGCCGCCGGTGGTAAGAATCAGGTGGCACCCTTCATGGTCGGCAAGATCGATCAGAGTCGATTCGATCAGCAACTGTTCATCGGGTATCAGGCGCGTGACACATTGCCACGGACTTTTCAATGCTTGCGTCAACCATTCCTGCAACGCAGGCAGGCCTGCATCCTGATAATCTCCCCTGCTGGCGCGGTCGCTGATCGAGACCAGGCCGACCCTAAGTAATGGCTCGCCTGGTTTCCGCATATGTTCCTCCGGCATGCAATATCTGATTGGCGAGTGACAATTCCTCAGTGGTGTTTATATTGGCGAATGCAGTGACATCTTCAAACTCGACAACACTGGACTGCAATGTATCCTGCCAGGAAATTACTTTGCGCCCTCCACCCTCAAGGTAAGCATCAAGCTTGGGTAATACGCGTTCGTGGTATAGCGCAATGGCTGCCTGCCTGCGGCCTTCCAACATGGCCACAGACATTTCACTATTTCCGCAGACGAGGGATGCATGCAGACGTTCAATCAGGTCTCGTGGCAGAAACGGCGTATCGCAAGGCACACTGGCAATCAGTCGGTGTCTGGCACATTGCAGGGCGGACTGCAATCCCGCCAACGGGCCGGCGTAATCAGGCATTCGGTCGGCAATCACCCGGCAACCGAAGCGTGCGTAGGATGCAGGATTATCGTTGGCGCTGATCAATACTTCGTCACATTGCGGCCGGACAGATTCAAGCACCCATTCCAGCAGTGGCCTGCCCTGTAACAGTTGCAGAGGCTTGGCTCCGCCTATACGCGAGCCCATTCCTCCGGCGAGAATGACGACTGATATTGTTTCCATTGCTATTCCGGGATTTCGGCACCCGATTTTAAATGTACCCTTGAAGGCCAGAAAAGGGACGGGCAAATATGGGCCGGTTTCGTCAACCGCCGGTGTGCGACATGAAGCGTACGATCTGCGGCTCGTTTCGAGACAGGTCAAACTGGTGCCCGTAAGGCTTGGCAGCGACGGCTTGCAAAATGAGACTGCGCAAGGCTGCTTCGTCGCCTGCCCGGGCCGGGCCCATCAAGTCCACCTTGTTCTCGTTGCCCAGGCAGGGAAACAATTCTCCTCGGGCCGTGACACGCATGCGGTTGCAGTCCGCGCAAAAATTACGGGTGTGGGGCGAAATGAAGCCAATGCGGGTCTCATGGCGGGGAATGCGCCAATAATGTGCAGGGCCGCCGCTGTTCTCTATGCTGGGTATCATTTCAAAACGCTGGCTGAGCTGTTCCAGCAGTTCCTGATTGCTGAAAAAAGAATCTGCGATGCGTTGCCCGGTCTTGCCCAGCGGCATCTGCTCGATAAAGCTGATATCGACTGCGTTTTGCAGGGCAAATTGCACCAGGGCCGGCAACTCGTGCAGGTTTACGTCGCGTTGCACCACGGTATTCAGTTTGATTCGACGGCTACCAAAAGCGGTAATTGCCGCATCTATCCCGCTCAGCACCTGATGCAGATTGCCGGTGCGGGTGATGTGATGGAATGATTCCGGATCGAGGCTGTCCAGGCTGATGTTGATGCGATCCATTCCGGCTTGAGCCAGTGGGCTTGCCATCCTGGCAAGCTGTGAGCCGTTGGTGGTAAGCGTCAGTTCGCGCAGTCCGTCAAGTTTGCGAATGCGTTGTGCCAGCCACAGCATATCTTTTCTTACCAGGGGTTCTCCTCCGGTAAGCCGGATTTTGCTTACGCCCGACTCAACGAAAACTTTTGCAATCAGCAGGCATTCTTCCAGCGAGAGAATTTCGCTGCGCGGCATGAATTCCATTTTTTCCGACATGCAGTAGGTGCAGCGGAAATCACACCGATCGGTCAGCGACAAGCGTAGATAGGTGATCCTTCTGCCAAATCCGTCCAGTAACTGTTGAGTGCCGTTCATGAGAATATCAGATGCGTTGGAAACACAATGTCGGTTGGATACTATATCGGCCTTTCCACTTCGAAGTCCATCGGAAATTTTAAGGGCGGGCGATGAAATGTAATGGGGAATTTGCCCGGGGTTGCTGGAAGCTTCGCTTGTTTAACCGCAGATCTTGAGTTATTGTGCCGGTTCATTTCCCGGATGGGCCGGATTTTTTGATTTGAATGCAGTATCCATTTGCGGTTCCGTATTCTACGCCAGCTATAAAAATTTGAGGTTCTGAGTATTAGCTGAGGGTTTGCCAGACTCCCGAAGAGGAGCCAGATAGATGTATTCCAGGAGGGGATTATGTGCCTTATTATGGGGAGCGCATATGAAATCCTTCGATCAATTTGCCGCCTTGCTCGACTGCGGCATGGAAGATGTTTGGAGCAAGGCAGTATTCAAGCTCGGAAAAGACTTTGGTTATGAGCACGTGCTGATTGCCCTGGTGCCCAATCGCCAGATCGCATTGGAAAAAGCATTTATCCACAGCAATTATCCGCCACAGTGGCGCGCGATCTATGACAGCAGAAAACTGATTTACATAGATCCGATGGTTCAACATTGCTGGACGCACTCGACGCCGCTGGTCTGGGGGCCGGGCATATTTACCAGCAGGCAGCAATTGGAAATGTACGAGGAGGCTTGCAACTATGGCCTGTGTTCCGGCATTACGTTGCCATTCCATGGGGCCGGCAGTGAAGTGGGGATGCTTTGTTTTGTCGACGACCTGTCGCGCAGAAGGCCCTCTCGCATGGAATTGGCCGAGTTGCCGGAACTGTCCCTGATGCGCGATTTTGTTTTTGAGTCATCTTTGCGGTTCGTGAATCCGGGCCTTCATGCGGCACATTTGCCGTCAATTACTCCACGCGAAATGGAATGCCTCAAGTGGTGTGCCGAGGGCAAAAGTTCCTGGGATATTGCGCACATACTTCACTGTTCCGAAGCGGTGGTGAATTTTCATTTTGGGAATTTGCGCCGTAAATTCAATACGACTTCGCGTCGGCAGGCAGTTGTCAAAGCGATACGATACGGCTTGATCCACCCATCAGCCTAGTTTTCTGGTCACGGCGTGGAACGATGCCTCGACTCAATACTGAGCAGAGGCATAGTTTTGGCTCCGGCATAACATGCTGCGCATGTTAGCCTTCACCGAAACGATGCCTCGACTCAATACTTGGCGAATGGTAGTTTTGGCTCCGGCATAACATGCTACGCATGTTAGCCTTCACCGAAACGATGCCTCGACTCAATACTGAGCCGAGGCATAGTTTTCAAAGCGGGTGTACTCGCCGCGGAAGGTCAGTTCGATCTTGCCTATCGGGCCATTGCGCTGCTTGCCGATGATAATTTCCGCTTTGCCCTTGTCGGGGGAATCCGGGTTGTAAACCTCATCGCGGTAAATAAACAGGATCAGGTCCGCATCCTGCTCGAT
>JBAUUR010000058.1:0-24485 GCA_049582805.1 Gallionellaceae bacterium
GCGCAAACCGAAATCCACCAGCAGTTTGCCGGGCGCCACCAGTACCGAGCGCGCCGCTTTGGAAGCGATTACGGTCTGGAAATGCAGCAGGTTGATGAGCCGGGTTTCGACCAATTGCGCCTGCGGCAGCGGCGCCACCACCCGCAGCAACGGTTCATCGGGAAAGCACACCGTACCCTCGGGCATTGCCCACACTTCTCCCTCGAAACGCCAGTCGGCAAGCGAGTTTATGAAATCATCCGGGAAACGCCCGGTGGAACGCAGCCAGTCCAGTTCCTGTGAGGTGAAACGCGCCTGTTCGAGAAAATCCAGCACCTGTTCCAGTCCCGCCGCCAGCAGGAAGCCGCGCCCCGGCCGCAGCTTGCGCACGAAGAACTCGAAAGCGGCGGTTTCGTTCATGCCGCGCTCGAAATAGCCTTGCAGCATGGTGAGCTGGTAGAAGTCGGTGAGCAGCAGAGAGGTTTCACTGCTCATGGCATCAAGTCCGTCGAGACGGCGAACTGCGCCCCCAGCCGTCTCATCTCCGCCAGCGCGCGCTCGCCATCGCCGGGGGTTACATCCACTGCACGCACCGCATCGCTGAGCAGGATGACCACATAGCCCAGCGCCAGCGCATCCTTGACCGTGTTCAGCACGCAGTAGTCGGTGGCCAGTCCGCCCGCAAACACCCGCCGCACGCCGATGGTTTTCAGGCGCCGGTCAAGACCGGTGTCGCCAAATGCGGAATAGGCGTCGCGCCCGCGCGTGTTCGCCTTGGAGATGACGACCGCGTCAGAAGGCAGGGCAAGGTTCGCGGGGAATGCCGCGCCGCGGGTGCCCGCCACGCAATGCGGTGGCCACGGTCCACCCTGCGCGCGGAACGAACAATGGTCATCAGGATGCCAGTCGCGCGAGGCATAGACCGGCAGCCCTTTGCCGGCAAACAGCGCGATGCAGCGGTTGAGCGCCGGCAGCACGGCAGCACCCTGCGGCACCGCCAGGCTGCCGCCGGGCAAAAAGTCGTTCTGCACATCAATGACGAGCAATGCATCGCCAGCGCCCGCTATCAACTTTTCCATTTTTCACCCCTTGATGCACACCAGCGGCGCCAACTTCGCCACCTTGCGCGCCAAGCCCGCCCGGTCCGCCACCTCAACCACGGCGCTCACGTCCTTGTAGGCACCCGGCGCTTCTTCCGCCACACCGCGGAAAGACGGGCTGCGGATCAGAATGCCGCGCGCGGCCAGTTCGTCGATGACCTCGCGTCCGCGCCAGCGGCGCGTCGCTTCGTGACGGCTCATGGCACGACCCGCTCCGTGGCAGGCCGAGCCGAAGGCGAGCCGCATGCCGCGCTCGGTGCCGGCGAGGATGTAGGAGGCGGTGCCCATGCTGCCGCCGATCAGCACCGGCTGTCCGACGGCGCGCAACGCCGACGGGATGTCCGGGTGCCCCGGTCCGAAAGCGCGCGTCGCGCCCTTGCGGTGCACGTACAAGCGTTGCTTGTGTCCATCCAAGTCATGTTCCTCGAGCTTGCAGGTGTTGTGCGAGACATCATAGAGCAACGGCAGGCGTGCCTGCGGAAACAGTTCGGCAAACACTTCGCGCACCAGATGGGTGAGGATCTGGCGGTTGGCCAGCGCGCAGTTGATCGCGGCGCGCATGGCGCCGAGATACTGGCGGCCGGTATCGGATTCAATCGGCGCGCAGGCGAGTTCGCGGTCAGGCAGCGCGATGTGGTGAGAGGCTGCGCCCACCACCATTTGTCTCAGGAATTCGGTGCCGATCTGGTGCCCCAGCCCGCGCGACCCGCAGTGGATGCTGATTACCACATCGTCCACGGCCACACCGAAAGCGTCGGCGATCTTTTCATCGCAGACTTCGACCACGCGCTGCACTTCGAGGTAGTGATTGCCCGAACCCAGCGTGCCCATCTCGTCGCGCTGGCGCTTCTTGGCAAGATCCGACACCTGTTGCGGCTCTGCGCCGCGCATCTGCCCGCCTTCCTCGATGCGTTCGAGATCGGCGGCATCGCCGTAGCCGCGCTGCACCGCCCAGCGCGCGCCGCCGCTGAGCATCGCGTCCATTTCCGCAGCGGAAAGCCGCAACTGGCCGGTACTGCCGACGCCAGCCGGGATGGTCCGGAACAGCGCATCGGCCACTCTGGTTTGCTGCCCGGCCATATCGCTTGCCTTGAGTCCGGTATGCAGGCAGCGCACGCCGCAGGAGATGTCGAAACCTACCCCGCCGGCGGAGACCACACCGCCTTCTGCCGGATCGAAGGCGGCCACGCCGCCGATGGGAAAGCCGTAGCCCCAGTGCGCATCGGGCATGGCGTAGCAGGCGCGCACGATGCCGGGCAGCATGGCGACGTTGACCGCCTGCTCGCGCACCTTGTCGTCCATCGCGCGCAACAGCGCCTCGTCCGCATAGATGATGGCCGGCACGCGCATCGCGCCGGTTGCGGGAATGCGCCACTCGAATTCGGATATGCGTTCGAATCCGGAAGGATTCATGGCTGTCTCCTTGCAAAATGTCGAAATGCTTCTGCGCGCGGCATAACTGTGTTGCCCGATGGCATGCAGGGCATGCGACGCGGCGAATGGTAGCGGCCATGACACGGCACGCGACGCGATGAGCGCGGGAATAATCGCAGGCGGTCGCCCGCGCAGCCTGCTGCTGCGCAGCTATGTGTCGCGCTCCCTGCGCAAGGAGCCGAGCGCTGCAGCCCGCCATCGCTCATTACGTTTTCCAGCACCCTGCGAAATCTGCTCAAACGTCTACGACACATTGAGCGACCCATACGCCATCCTCGCTGCGCACGGACAGCCCGGTGTAGGTGGCGCCTTTGGGTTCCACTGCGGGTTGGTGGCGCAATACCTCCACCGGCTCGCCCCAGGCTGCACCGTCGAGACGACCGTCCGCAAACCTCACCTCGTAGCGGCTGAACAGCATGTGCCGCGTCGCCATTTCGTAGATGACGGCATTGAGCCAGTCTACCAGCAACAGCTCCACGTCGGGTGCCGCGCAAACCAGTCTGACCTCCTGCGCCGGCCTTACCGCCGCAGGGTCAGTGACGATGGCCGTCAGCGCCAGCGCGGCCTGCTCGAATGCCTCGGCGCAAGAGGCGCCAATGCCGCGCACCCCGATATCTGCCTCATGCGCAAAATGCTCCCAGCGTTTCATGCGTATGCCCACTTCTGTCCCGGTATCTGCCCATTATAGGTGATGGCCGCGAATCAGCACGAAAGGGAAACCAGCGCCTGAAGTAACTCGCGCTGTTGATAGTAGATATGCATGCTTGCCAGACCGATGACGGTCACAAAGCAGCCGGCATGGCTGATGTATGCGGTTTGCATTTTTCCTCTCGGCCTCCGCCGAAGTTTCATCAGTCTACTGGCGTTGTTGTGCGGCGATTTTCCCATGCAGGGACTTCCGCTTTTTGCAGCAGCTCCCGCACAAATGCATATGCCAGTTCCATGTGCTGCACGGCCTGCGCCGATGGCGCAACGCCCAACTCAAATTGTTCACCGCGCAGGCACAATACGAAGGCGGGTGGTGGGTTCTGCCGGTATACCTGCGAGTAGGTGGCCAGCACCGCTTCCGGGGCAAGGGCGTGGCTGAACAGCGTACGGCAATCATGTGGCTCGATACGGCAAAAACTCCAGGGCGCCGGCGTATCCATCCCGGCATCAATGAACAACACCAGTTCGCGTCCCACCAGGTCGGCGGCATGTTCGATCTGCAACTGGAAGTCCTCCAGCAGTTCGATGCGTCCGCGATTTTCCTGCGTCGCCAGCCACGCATCCAGTTTGCGCAACAGCAAGGGGGCCAGCCCATCATCGCCGCGCGACTCGTTGCCGATGGCAATTATCAGGATGGGGGAGGAGCCGCCAGGTTTTTCGAGATGGTTAATAAAACGCCCTCCGGATGTTCATCGTTATTCCAGAAACGCAGAACCTGCCATTCATGTGACTGCAGGAATGCGGTTCCTGGTTTCTGGAATGATTTCGGCCATCTTATGGATGACAGAACACGCCATCCCCCGAGCGCGTCAGCGTATCAAGGCATCCTCCCTCCACATCCAGCAACTCCACTTGCAACGGCATCTTGCCCAGCGCATGGGTGGCGCAGGACAGGCAGGGGTCGAAGGCGCGGATCGCCACTTCGATGTGGTTGAGCAGCCCCTCGGTGAGTTCGCGCCCGTCGAGGTATTGCCGCGCCACAGCGCGGATCGCTTCGTTCATCGCCTGGTTGTTATGTGTGGTGGAGACGATCAGGTTGCAGCGCACGATCAGGTCGTTTTCATCCACCTTGTAGTGGTGAATCAGCGTGCCGCGCGGCGCCTCGATCACCCCCACGCCGCGCTCCTGCCGCTGCCCCTTGCTGAGCAGATCGGTGCCCTGCAGGTCCGGGTCGTGCAGCAACTCCATTATCTGTTCGGCGGCATGCAGCATCTCGATCATGCGCGCCCAGTGGAAACCCAGCGTGGCGCCCGCCGCCGAGCCGCCGTTGAAGGCGATGAATTCCCGGCGCGCCTGTTCAGCCAGCGGCGTCGGAATGAAATCGCATTGCGTCACGCGCGTCAGCGGCCCGACGCGATACCAGCCCTGCTCCGGCCCCAGGCTGCGCAGGAACGGGAATTTCATGTACGACCACGGCTTCACTTCCTCGAAGATCACATCCCAGTAGCGGCGATAGTCGAAATGATCGAACAGCGTGGCGCCATTCATGGCGCGCGCGCGCAAGCCGCCGTGGTACAAATCCATGGCGCCGTCCTCGCGCACCAGGTTGAGCGTATGTGCCGCAAAGCGCCCGAAGGCATTGTAGAGATCGGGGTTCTGTTCGAACAACCGGCGCGCGATTCTGACTGCTTCGCGGCTCCAGGCGATGGTCTGTTCGACATCCTGCAACAGGTAGTCGCGTTCCTCAATGCTGACATTCTTGTTCACTCCGCCGGGGATCGAACCGGTGCCATGGATGCGCTTGCCTGCCGTGATGCGGATCACCTCCTGACCGAACTTGCGCAGCAGCACGCCCTGTCTGGCGATGTCCGGATATTGCGCGGCGATGCCGGCAATGTTGCGTTTGGCGACATCCGAATCGAAACCAAACAGCAGGTCGGGTGAACACAGGTGGAAGAAATGCAGCGCATGCGACTGCAAGATCTGGCCGTAGTGCATCAGCCGCCGCACCTTTTCCGCCGTCGGCGTGAGTGTCGCACCCACGATCATGTCCATCGCCTTGGATGCGGCGATATGGTGGCTCACCGGGCAGATGCCGCAAAGCCGCTGCACCATCACCGGCGCTTCCCAGTATGGCCGCCCCTGCACGAATTTCTCGAAACCGCGGAACTCGACGATATGCAGCCGCGCCTGCTGCACGCGGTTGTCCTCATCCAGAAGCAGCGTCACCTTGCCGTGCCCCTCGACACGCGACACCGGATCAATGGCGACACGGCGCAGGCTTTCGGGGTGATCTGCGGTTTCCAGTGTATGACTCATGATTCAATCATGGTGATGTAGGGTGGATAAAGCGCAAAGCGCGTATCCACCATTTGCACCGGTGGATACGGCCTGCGGCCTTTATCCACCCTACATGTTTGTTGTTGAGATCAATCATATTGAATAAGCCCCTGCCCCAATTCCGGCGTCCTGCCCGCGATCAGATCGGTAAGGAATTTCCAGATGGCGTCCGCCGAGGGCGGGCAACCGGGAAGGAAGTAATCGATCTTGACCACCTCGTGCAGCGGGTGGACCTTGTCCAGCGGCAGCGGCAGTTCCGGGTCGTTGGGGATGTGGCCGTGCGCCAGCCCCGGCTCGGTCTGATACACCTCTTCTAGGATGCTGGCCAGCGACAGGTGGTTGCGCTGCGCCGGCAGCCCGCCGTTGATGGCGCAGGCGCCGACCGCGATCAGGATCCTGCAGCGGGCGCGGAACTCGCGCAGCACATGCACGTTTTCGGCGTTGCACACGCCGCCCTCGATGAAGCCGATATCGCACTCGCCGCAGTGCTTGATGTCGGTCAGCGGCGAGCGGTCGAATTGCACCAGCTCCAGCAGATCGAACAGCCGCTCGTCGATGTCCAGCAGCGACATGTGGCAGCCGAAACACCCGGCCAGTGAAGTGGTCGCGATCCTCAGTTTGCGCTTGGTCGGAGCATTCATTTTGAGAACCTGCCAGCAGATTGTTCGTTGGAGCCGAACCTGTTCCTTCCCCCTTGGAGGGGCTGCGGGAGGGTGGCGGCGAAGCCGCCGGGTACCCACCGGCGTACTCCTTGCGGGTGGAAGGGTAGGATGGGGGTAGAAGATGTCGCATTACTCAGCGTTTCTATCCCCTCCCTGGCCCTCCCCCTGCAAGGGGGAGGGGATGCTTTATTTACCCTGCATGCTTCTTTATCACTCATGCTTGGTTCCCGATATCGTCTTCGGCGCATCATCCAGCAACTGCTCGCTGATCGGGTGCAAATCATAGGTGCGCTGACCGATCGGCACGCTGAAACCAGTGCGCTTTTTCAGGATGACGCCGACCGGGCAGACATGTGCGGCCTTGTCTGCGCCGGAGAAATCCGTGTCGGCCAGCAAACCCGACCTGGCATTCACGATCAGGCGCGTATTGATGCCGCGCCCCGCCAGCGCGAACACGTTCTTGCCGTCGACATCGCGGCTGGCGCGCACGCACAGCGAGCACAGGATGCAGCGGTTGAAGTCGAGCAGCCATTCCGGATGCGAGGCATCCAGCGGCCGGTCGGGAAAGAAGTGGTCGTAATGCGGCGTCATCATCTGCAACTCGTAGGCGCTGGCCTGCAGCTGGCAATTGCCGCTGGCTTCGCACGACGGGCAGAAATGGTTGCCCTCGACGAACAGCATCTGCAGCAGCGCGCGGCGTTCGCCGTTGAGTTCTTCGCTGTCGCTCTCCACCACCAGCCCGTCCTGCGCCTCATAGGTGCAGGACGCAAACTGGCGTCCGTTGACCTTGACCGTGCACAGCTTGCACGAGCCATGCGGCTTGAACTCCGGGTGGTAGCACAGGCGCGGGATGTACACCCCCGCCGCCAGCGCCGCCTGCATGATAGTCTGCCCCGCATCGAATCGGATCGGCTTACCGTCCAGCTTGAAGCTGCTCATTTGCACTCTTCCAGATGGGCGCCTGCATCATCGCGACCGGTCATCTGCCGCGCCTGGCTCAGCGCATGGTCGAGATCGAATGCCGGAACGTAATCGCAATGCAGCAGCCGCGCATCGTAGGCCGGACGAAACTTGGCGATGGTGTCGAGCACCGGGTTGCAGGCGGAATGGCCGAGGCCGCAGTGGCTCATCGAACGCAGCAATTGATTCAGCTTTTCGATCTCGGCAAAGTCATAGGGCGAGCCGTGGCCGCGCGCCAGCTTGTCCATCATGTTCTTCAGCAGCGCGGTGCCGACACGGCACGGCGTGCAGAAACCGCAGCTTTCGTGCGCGAAGAAATGCACAAAGTTGCGCGCCACCTCGAACATGTCGCGGCTGCGGTCAAACACCATGAACGCCCCGGCGCTGGGAATGTCCTCGAAGGCGATGCGTCTGCCGAATTCGCCGGCTGCGAGGCAGGTCCCGGACGGCCCGCTGACCTGCACCGCCTGTGCATCGCTTGCGCCGCAGTCGGCCAGCACCTGTTCCACCGTGACCCCGAACGGATACTCGTAGATGCCGGGGCGCGCACAGTCGCCGCACACCGAGAGCAGCTTGGTGCCGCACGAGGCGGGTGTGCCGATGGCCGCATGCCATGCGCCGCCGTTGAGCGCGACCAATGTGGCGGCGGCGAACGTCTCCACATTGTTCACCACCGTCGGGCGGTCCAGGTAGCCGTGGGTCACCGGGAACGGCGGGCGGTTGCGCGGCGTGCCGCGCTTGCCTTCCAGCGATTCGATCAGCGCCGATTCCTCGCCGCAGATATAGGCGCCAGCGCCGACATGTATGCTGATGTCGAAATTGAATCCTTCGCTGCCGAGGACATTGTCACCCAGCAGATTCAGCTCGCGGCGGCGCTGCAACACCGCGTTCAGGTGCGCGAGCAGGTAGCGGTATTCGCCGCGCAGATAGATGAAGCCTGTGTGTGCACCGACGATGCGTGCGCACAGCGTCATGCCTTCGATCACCTGGTCGGCATGCGAGGTGAGCAGCACGCGATCCTTGAACGTGCCCGGTTCGCCTTCGTCCGCGTTGCACACCACATAGCGTTCCGCAGCCTTTGCCGCGCGGCAGGTTTCCCACTTGGCGGCAGTGGGAAACCCCGCGCCGCCGCGCCCGCGCAGCCCGGAGATTCTTATTTCCTCGAGCATCCGCGCTGCGCCGTGGGCCAGCAGCACCGCCAGTGCGGAACCCGGCGGCATGTGATTGTCCAGCAGCGCGTCCCTGCGCCGGATATTGTCTTCAACCCTGAACCATTCAGCGGGCCAATCGGTCAGCCGGACGCGGTTGCGGATCAGTTCACAGATTGCTTCCACGCGCCCCGCATCGAGGTTGGTGACGGCGTATCCGTTAACCAGCAGTGCCGGACCCTGATCACACATTCCGGTGCACGAAGTGGTATCCACGCTCACCAATCCCTCTTCCGACACCTTGCCCGGCTCCACCCAAAGTTGTTGGCACATCTGCCGCAGCAGTTCGCCGCTACCCAGCATGCGGTCGGTGATATTGTCGGAGAACAGCACGCGGTATGCGCCTTGCGGCTGCATGTGCAGGAAGGAATAAAACGTCGCCATGCCTTCGATCTTGACGCGCGGGATGGCAAGCTGCGCGGCGAGATAATCCACTGCGTCTGGCGAAATGCAGCCAAGATATTCCTGCGCCTCGCACAGGATTTGCAGCAAGTTGGTCGCAGCCCGCCCGTGGCGCTCGACTATGGCATCCAGTTCAGCGGTATCGATACCAGCTTTATCTGACATATATCGCTCCAGTCTCGGCATCCAGCCATATTCAGTGAGGTATGTATTTGCATGCTGCCATTCTAATGGAACTCCTGTTACAGGATTTGTTTTTTGGGAATCATGATTTTTTACTTGGCCAACCCGCTTCCCGATAAAATGGCGCATAGCTGAAAGGGGTTGCAATGGTTCTGCTGGAACTCAGGAACGTGACTCGCCGCTTCGGCGAATTTGCTGCTGTAGATAACGTCAACCTCAGCATCGAGGCCGGGGAATTCTTTACCTTGCTCGGCCCCTCCGGCAGTGGCAAGACTACACTGCTGCGCCTGATCGCGGGTTTCGACCTGCCCGACAGCGGAAAGATTTTTCTGGATGGCAAGGATCTCGCAGCCACACCGCCGGAGCGGCGTCCGATTCATACCGTGTTCCAGAGCTACGCCCTGTTCCCGCACATGACGGTGGCGCAGAACATCTCCTTCCCGCTCAAGATGGCGCACAGCACGCCGGACGAAATCAAAAGACTCACCCGGGAAGCGCTGGAACTGGTGCATCTGGCCGACAAGGCGCAGCACTATCCACGCGAACTGTCGGGCGGCCAGCAGCAGCGCGTGGCGCTCGGGCGCGCCCTGGTCAACCGCCCGCGCCTGCTGCTGCTGGATGAGTCGCTCGGTGCGCTGGATGCCAAGCTGCGCGAGGAGATGCAGATCGAGCTGATCAACCTGCAGAAGAATGTCGGCATCACTTTCGTGTTCGTGACCCATGCGCAGGACGAGGCGCTGGCCTTGTCGCATCGCATTGCGGTACTGAACCAGGGACGGGTGGAACAGGTGGACGAACCGTCGAAACTGTACAGTTTCCCCAGCAACCGGTTCGTCGCCGGCTTCATCGGCCATATCAACATGCTGGATGCGCAGGTGCTGGGGGAAGCGCATGGCCATTTGCGCCTCGAGGTGGCGGGGCTGGGCGACATCGTCGCGCCGCCCGCTTCCGGCGCGGCTGCTGGCGCGACCGGCTCTTTCACCATCCGCCCGGAGCAGGTGCGCATCGGCATCGACGGCGAGGTGGCGGAACTGAAGAATCACTTCGCCGGCACCGTGCACAGCCTGCTGTACTGCGGCGATGTCACGGTGTACCGCGTGCGCCTGCCCAACAGCAAGGTCATCGAAGCGATGCTGCCCAACTCGGCGCCGGGGCGGGCCGAACTGTTCAAGGTGGGCGACCCGATCAGCGTGGGCTGGCGCCATGATGCGGGAGTGTTCCTGCATGAATAGGCAGCGCGCCCGCTTGCCGCCCGCGGAACGGCTGACCAAATGGCTGGTGAGCGGACCGCCGCTGGTTTTCCTGCTGCTGTTCTTCGCGGCGCCCGGCGCGATCATGGTGCTGGCATCGTTCCGTTATCCGGGCGAATTCGGCGGGCTGGCGCCGCTGTTCTCCGGCGATCCCGACGTGCTGCACGGCCTGACGCTGGAAACCTACCGCTTGTTTTTCGGCGACGTCTCCTACGCGGAAATCTTCGCCAAATCCATATTCATCGCGCTGCTCACCTCGCTGATCTGCCTGCTGATGGCCTATCCGCTGGCACTGTTGATTGCGCGCAGTCCGAAGCAAAGACGCGACCTGATGGTGCTGCTGGTGATCCTGCCGTTCGCCAGCAGCTTCCTGATCCGCGTGTATGCCTGGATGATCCTGCTCGGCCCGCAGGCAGCGCTCAGCCAGATCGTCAACGGCGTGCTCGGACTGCTCGGCTTCGCCCCCGTGCACCTGCTGTTCTCGCCGTTCGCGGTGCTGGTCGCGCTGGTGTATGTGCATCTGCCGTTCATGATCCTGCCGCTGTATGCCAATCTGGAGAACCACGACCCGGTGCTGCTCGATGCGGCACAGGATCTCGGCGCCAACCGCTGGCAGCGCTTCTGGCGCGTCACTTTCCCTCTGTCGCTGCCCGGCATCTTTTCGGGCGCGGCGCTGGTGTTCATCCCGGTGCTGGGCGTCTTCGCCATTCCGGAAATCCTCGGCGGCACCGGCGACATGCTGGTCGGCAACCTGATCAAGGACCAGTTTCTCGGCACGCGCGACTGGCCGTTCGGCTCCGCCCTGTCGATCATGCTGATCATCGTGGTGCTGCTGATCGCCTGGCTCACCGCGCGGCTCGGCAGCCGCCGGGGGGAAGGGCGCCATGCGTAGGGGAACCGGACTGTGGGTCGCCTCGCTCGCGGTGTACGCCTTCCTGTATTTGCCGCTGGCCGTGGTCATCCTTTATTCCTTCAACGATTCGCGCCTCAACGCCGAGTGGGTGGGCTTTACCTGGCGCTGGTACGACGTGCTGCTGCACGACACCGACATGCTCGCCGCAGCAGGCAACTCGCTGTTTATCGCAGTGGTTTCCACCTGCGCTTCCACCCTGCTCGGCACCATGGCAGGCATCGCCATGCAGCGCTACCGCATGCGGGTGCTCAGCGTGATGGTGCTGACGCCGGTAGCGATGCCGGAAATCCTGCTCGGCGTGTCGCTGCTGCTGTTCTTCATCCAGGTGCTCGACCTGACGCTGGGCCTGGTCTCCATCATCCTCGCCCACATCACCTTTTCGATCGGCTTCGTCGCGGTGGTGGTACGCGCACGCCTGGCCGGCATGGACGAAAGCGTGTTCGAGGCGGCGCGCGACCTCGGCGCCACGCCGTGGCAGACTTTCCGCTACGTCACTTTTCCACTGATCCTGCCCGGCGTGGTGGCCGGCGCGCTGATGGCATTCACCCTGTCCATAGATGATTTCGTCATCACTTTTTTCACCGCCGGGGTGGGCGTGACCACGCTGCCGCTGCGCATTTATTCGATGATCAAGATCGCGGTCACGCCGGAGGTGAATGCCATTTCCACGCTGATGATCCTGCTGACCATGACGATGATTTTGCTGGCGTCGCGCTTTGCGCCGGATGCACTGAGGGGAAAATTATGACGAAACGCCTGTTAATGTTGCTCGTATTGCTGCTGCCGCAAATCGTGCATGCCGAGGATGTGCTGCACCTGTACAACTGGAACAATTACATTTCTGCGCAGACGGTGGAGCGCTTCGAGAAGCAGTGCGCCTGCCGTGTGGAGCAGGACTATTATTCCGACAACGAGGAAATGCTGGCCAAGCTCGCAGCCGGCGCGACCGGCTACGACATCATTGTGCCGACCGGCAATGCGCTCGAATCGCTGATCCGGCAGAAGGCGTTGCGCCCGCTCGACAAAAGCAAATTGCCGAACCTGAAGAACATCAACCCGGCCTATCTCAACACCGTGTTCGATCCGGGCAACCAGTACTCCGTTCCTTATGCCTACACCACCACGCTGATCGGCTACAACGTGCAGAAGATGCGCGAACTGGGTCTGCCCACCGACACCTGGGCGGTGATCTTCGAGCCGAAATATCTGGAGAAGGTTAAAGGCCGGGTCACCGTGCTGGATTCCCAGCGCGAGCTGCTGGCGGCGGCGCTGAAATATCTCGGCTATTCGGTGAACGACACCGATGAGGCGCACTGGATGCAGGCACGCGACCTGATCCTGCGCGCCAAACCGTATTGGGCGGCGTTCAACGCGTCGAGCTACATCAAGGAACTGACCGTCGGCAACATCTGGCTGGTGCACGGCTATTCCAGCGACATCTTCCAGGCCAACCTTGATGCGCAGCACGCCGGACGCAAGTTCACCATCGCCGCCAGCATCCCGAAGGAAGGCGCGGTGCTTGCGCTGGATTCGCTGGTGCTGCACAAGACCGGCCCGCGCCCCGACCTCGCGCTCGCGTTCATCAACTTCATGCTCGACGGCAGGAATTCCGCCGAACTGACCAACCTGATCGGCTCCGGCAATCCCAATCAGGATGCGCTGCGCTACATCAGGCCGGAGATCGCGCATGACCAGGCGATCTTTCCTGACGCACAGCACCTGGCGCACCTGGAAATGCTGCGCGACCTGGACCGCAACCAGCGGCGCGTGTTGTCGCGAATCTGGACCGAGATAAAATTGCGCTAGGCGGATTACCGGAAAAGATCATGCATGAAATGTCGCTGGCCGAAAGCGTGTTGCGCATCATCGAGGATGAAGCGCAGGTACGGAAATTCCGCCGCGTGCGCAGCGTGACGCTGGAGATCGGCAAGCTGGCCGCGGTCGAGCCCGACGCCATGCGCTTCGCCTTCGCCGCCGTGATGCGCGACACACTGGCGCAAGACGCGCGGCTGGAGCTGGTCGAAACTGCGGGACAGGGCTGCTGCGCCGATTGCGGCGCGACGGTGCGGATGGACGAAGCGCTGGCGCTGTGTGCGCAGTGCGGCAGCGGGCGGGTGCACGTCACCGGCGGCGACCGCATGCGCGTGCTCGAATTGGAGGTAGAATGATACCGACCGGGATCTGCCCGGCCGGACCGAAACAGGAGGCGATATGTGCGGAACCTGCGGCTGCGGCCACACTTTGACCAAGCCAGCGCAACACACGAGCGTGAAAGGCGCGGTGCAATACCGCTCCACCACGCAGACCGAAACGCGCCGCGTGCGCGTCGAGCGCGACCTGCTGGCGGAGAATGACGCGCTGGCGGCGCAGAACCGCGCGCGTTTCGCGGCGCAAAATATCCTGGCGCTGAATCTGGTATCCAGCCCGGGCTCCGGCAAGACTGCGCTGCTGGTGCGCACGCTGCGGGCGCTCGAGGGGAAATTTCCGCTGGCGGTGATCGAGGGCGACCAGCAGACCGACAACGACGCCGAACGCATCCGCGCCACCGGCGTCGCCGCCGTACAGATCAACACCGGCAAGGGTTGCCATCTCGATGCCAGCATGGTGCGCCACGCATTGCAGGAACTGCCGCCGATCGCGGATGGCGTTCTGTTCATCGAGAACGTCGGCAACCTGGTCTGTCCCGCCTCCTTCGATCTGGGCGAGGCGGCCAAGGTGGCGGTGCTGTCGGTCACCGAAGGCGAAGACAAGCCGCTCAAATATCCCGACATGTTCCGCGCCGCAAAATTGCTGCTGCTGAACAAGTGCGACCTGCTGCCGTATCTCGATTTCGATGTGCAGCGCGCCGAGGAGTATGCGCGCCGCGTCAATCCGGACATCCACATCATCCGCCTCTCGGCAGTCAGCGGTGCGGGGATGGATGATTGGCTGCAGTGGCTGACGCAGGCGAGGATTCCGCGCATCACCGCCGCGGATCAGCAAACCACGATGATCGCGAGCGCAGCATAATTTTGGGGCAAGCAACGCCGCAGAATGCGGTAGAGAGCAATAACGAACAAAATCACTGCGAATTGCGCACCAGCCTGACAGAAAATGGGCTGCTCATGCTGATGAAGCCGCTGCTATAGCCGTCAGCGAAATCGACATACCAGGCAATGGTGGCGCCGTTAGGCGTGCTGCTCCAATACCAGGGAAAGAGCACATCCATATCCGGAAACGCTGCCGTGTCTATGGTTGGGAAACTTTTGCGATCAGGGTCTATCAATGTGACCAGCTCATCCTTGGTTGGCACACGCCATTCACCGTTGGGCTGCTTTTGCGCTTCCTCAAAGGAAAATCTCCCGATGGTGCCGGTACAGTGCCCTTCTTTCCACTCTTGCCCCACACTGCAACGGGCCCAGGTCAGTTTCGTCTGGGCGTCATACACTTCCGCGCCCCGAATCACGAAGCGAGGGTCAGCCCACGCTGACGAAAGGCCCGCTGCTGTCAGCAACAGAACGCACACAAAGCTGCGCATCGTTCAATCCCTTTTTGTATGGAGCAGCCTCCGGGAGGTTCAATAATTATTTTCCGCTTCGCACCAGTCTGACCGCATATCGACGTACGCTGACGTCGTCAGTCACATTGCCATCGGTGAAGCGGACGTCCCAGGAACGATCGGCATCGCTTGGGGTGCTGGTCCAGTAGGTTGGAAATTCCTCATTCATGTCCGGGAAAGCATCCATATCGATAGTCGGAAAATTCTGGCGCTGCTGGTCGATCAGTGTTGCCAGTTCCTCTCTGGTTGGCACGCGCCAGTTCCCATTCGCCTGCCGTGACGCATCTTGAAATGTGAAAGTCTTGACGGTACCCACGCACCCCGTACCCTCTTTCCAGTCTTGCCCAACGCTGCACCGCTGCCAGGTCAGGTTATTGTCCTTGTCGTAAACCTCGCCGCCATTGATTATGTAGCGCGGATTGGGCGCAGCATTAGCCAGAGTGGGCGAAAGTACCGATAAAGTTAATAACGCTACCCATATCATATTTTTCATCATTTATCTCCCGTTATGGTTTTGGCTTGAATCCTGCAGCCGGATTATGCAATCGCCAAGTTTGGCGTCCCGCAAACTGGAATTACCAGAGCCAAGATCAAGAAGGCGTTCACTGCAATAAAATATTTCAGGACCAATTTACGCTGCCTCCCCGAAAAAGATCAACTGTTGGAGAATTCCCCCGGTTGGCACGGGGGATCGCGCTCCGGGAAACCAGTCTGCGCTATCCGATTTTGACTGGCACGAACATCTTTTGCTCTCCGCGCAGTATCAGCAATGCCACGTGCTTTCCATCCCTGCTGATCAAGGACTTCATTTGCCTGATGCTGGCTGTTTTTTCCCCATTCACTGAAAGAATTATATCACCTGGCTGAATCCCCGCACGTGCCGCCGGCCCTGCATCCACGTTTCCCACCAGAAGGCCATCGTCGACATCAGTCTGCTTGCGTTCCTCCGGGGTCAGCGGGCGCAACGCCATGCCCAATTCATCATTGCCCTGCCCAGCCGCCTTGCTTGAGTTCGCGGCAACATCCATCCCACCCAGGCTCAGGGAAATTTCCCTGGATTTCTCCTTGTGCCAGAGCACCAGGTTTGCCTCGGTCCCGGACGCCAGCTCGGACACCAGGGGGGGCAGGTCAGCGGATCGGGTGATATCCCTGCCGTTGAATTTCAGGATCACGTCCCCAGGTTCGATGCCGGCCTTTTCCGCCGGACTGTTTCTTTCGACAGAACTGACCAGTGCGCCAGTTGGCTTATCCAGGCCAAAGGTATCGGCCAGTTGCTGGTTGACCTCCTGGATCATGACGCCGAGACGGCCATGGCTCACCTTTCCATGGGCAAGGATCTGTTGTTCCACTTTCATCGCCACATCGATCGGGATGGCGAAAGACAATCCCTGATAGCCGCCGCTGCGACTGAAAATCTGCGAGTTGATCCCGATCACTTCGCCGTTGGTGTTGATCAACGGCCCCCCGGAGTTGCCGGGATTGACGGCGACGTCGGTCTGCAGGAAAGGCACATATCCTTCATCCGGCAAGCTACGGGACTTGGCCGAGATGATTCCTGCCGTCACGCTATTCTCGAAACCGAACGGGGCGCCGATCGCGATCACCCATTCACCGACACGGGACCGCTGATCATCGCCAATTTTTACCGTTGGCAAATTGTCAGCGTCGATTTTAAGCACGGCAACGTCGGATACCTTATCCATGCCCACCACCCTGGCCTTGAATTCGCGCTTGTCGGTGAGCTTTACGGTTACCTCGTCCGCATCTGCCACCACATGGGCGTTGGTCAGGATCACCCCGTCAGGGCTGACGATAAAGCCGGACCCAAAGCCGCGGCTGGGTGTGCTGCCCTGCGGAGCAGGACCCTGGAAACGTCGGAAAAATTCGAACAAGGGATCATTGGGATCCATTTGCGGAAGCCCGGGAAATCCGGAAATCCCTGTTTTTATCGTACCCGATACGCTGATATTGACCACAGCCGGTCCCTGTTGAGCAACGATCCCGGCAAAATCCGGCAAGGTGATCGAAGATTTCTGGAACGGCTCATTGGAACGGAAGGACGCGCTGGTAGTGGCGCCGGCCTTCTCTATGTAGGGAATATCACGATAGATATAGCCAGCCGCCAGTGTTGCAGAAATGACCAGGGCGGGGATGCCAAATTTGATAGCTCTTGGAAAATTATTTAATTTCATTTGAATAGCTCCGCTAAAGATAAATTGATGTTGATGCCTCTCAGCGCAGGAGGTACCCCGATGCAGCGCAAGTTTGGTTTTTGCAACAGAAAAAAGTTCCGGCAAAATGGTGTCTGATTTGTATCAGCGCTTGCTCACAATTCACGAATACAGGCGATCATTAAAAATGGTCATCAGACGTGTCTGCGCTTTGACCTGGAAGCTGCAGTCGGCAGAAAATGCACACTACTTCATGGCGTTGAGCTGCGCTGACAGGTGCGGTTTCTTTGTTTAAGAATGCGACGCGTATATCGGCACGCTGTCGCTTTGCAGGCGACTTGCAACCAGCAGAACAGCATCAGCGCCGTGGCTGTATGGGGCTGAAGCCCCAACAACACTCCCAGGCCGCAAGATATTCAGCAGGGGTATTGGGTCGGTTTGCAGTGCGGGCCGGCTATTCAGCAACTGCAGCGCATACCCTGTTGCGCCCAGCGCGCTTGGCTTCATACAGCGCCTTGTCCGCCCGGTTGAGCAGCTTGTCGATATTGGTATCAGTCATGTTAAGCGTGGCGATGCCGACCGATGCAGTGATGTTCAGCGCGCCCGCGCGCTCCAGCGGAATCGCGGCACCGGCGATATTCAGCCGCAAACGATCCGCGACCTCATACGCCTTTTCCTCTCCCGTTTCGGGCAACAGAATGGCGAATTCCTCACCGCCGAGGCGGCCGATGATATCAATCTCGCGCAGCGTTTGGCGGCAGACCTCGCCAACCCGGCGCAGTGCGTCGTCGCCGACCTGATGTCCATACTCATCGTTGATCACCTTGAATTTGTCGAGGTCGAACATCAGCACTGCCAGCGGCTTGCCGTATCGCTTTTCTCGTGCCATCTCCTGCTCCGCCAGCTCGATAAAATGGCGGCGGTTGGATAGTCCGGTGAGCACATCGGTCTTGGCCTGGCGCGCCAGTTCCTGCTCCAGCGCGCGCCGCTCGGTGATGTCGGTGCCGAGACCGACCAGATAGAATTGACCGTCGATGCTGGTTCTGTGCCCGGTGAAGTAATACGGGATCTTCCGTCCGCCCTTGATGACGAATTCCGCCTCGATCCTGGAATCTCCCTTCTCGAACACTTCCTGCACTTTCTGCGCGATCAGGTCTTTGTCTTCTCCTTCGAAGAAATCCAGTGCAGTCAGCCGGTCGAGTTCGATTCTTGCGTAGCCGGTCACTTTCAGAAATTGCGGGTTCACCCGGATGAACTGCCCCTGCATGTCCAGCATGTAAAAGATACCGGGCAGGCTGTTGATGATGCTGTCGGAGAATTCCCTCTGCTGACGCAGCTTCTCTTCCGCCAGCTTGCGTTCGGTGATGTTCTCCTGGATCGCGACGAAGTGGGTGATTTCGCCGTTTATGTCGAACACCGGCGAGATTGCGGCGTAGTCCCAGTACAGCTCGCCATCCTTCTTGCGATTGTGCAACACGCCGTGCCACTCCTGCCCGATTTTAATGGTTGCCCACAGATTCTCATATACGGCGGCAGGCACATTGCCCGACTTGAGTACCCCGGGCGTTTTGCCGGCCAATTCAGCCAGCGTGTAGCCAGTCAGCTGGGTAAACTTCGGATTGACGTACTCGAACACGCCCTCGGCGTCTGTGATGACAATCGAGATTGGACTGTGCTCGACCGCACGGGACAGCTTGCGCAGCTCGATTTCGCTAAGCTTGCGTAATTCGATCTCACGATCCAGGCTGCGCCTGGCTTCCAGCAGGTCTTGCGTCCGGCTGGCCAGGTTCTCATAGAGACGGCTCAACGCATGGAGCAGCATGGCAGTGGCACTGCTCATGAAGTTGCCGGCTGGCAGAGTCGCTTCGTCTTGCGGAACGCCGGACTGGATGGCCAGCACCTTCTTTGCCATGCGCATGTCGGTGCCGACAATGTGGGTCAGCAGCCATTCCGACAGGAAACCGAGCGTCTTCCCGCTCACTTCGACCGGATGGTCTTGAGCCGCAGCCCTGGCTGCGGCTATCTGCCGGATGAAATCGGCATGGTCCTGTTTGTGCGCGGTCTCGTGTTCTTTGTCAAATTGGTGATGCCCCATCAGGTCTTCTTCGAACCTGAAATGGTATTCGGCATAATCGGCCAGCTCGTCGAATACCCCGAACAGGGATTTAATGAAGGATCCGGCTTCGGTTTCAACTGCCAGTATCCTGCCCAAGGAGTTGATAATCTGAACCAGCTTCCGGTGCTGCCGGTCGATTTCGTCAATCCCGGTTTCAAAATGCCGATCCCAAACGAAAACGTCCGCCATGGTTCCAGCAGAACCAGCCGTCGATGCGATGCTGCTTTCGCCCTGTGATTGGTTGTTCATTGGAATGTTGCCTTTTTGATTCCTGCTTTGGCCGAATGCAGCGTCCGGAGAACCAGCACACCCCGTTCAACTATACATAGCGGACTACTGACACCTGGAGCAAATTATAGAAGCAATTCATGATCCGAACCATGACAAAAATGAACTATCCCGGCTGCAATGAAATTATCCGCAAACAAAAAGCCCGGCATTTTCATGCCGGGCTTTTTGTTAATTCAGGAACCGATTAAGGTGCCTGGATATTGGATGCCTGCTTGCCCTTGGGGCCTTGCGTCACTTCAAAGGTAACCTTCTGGCCTTCCTTGAGTGTCTTGAATCCATTCATGTTGATTGCGGAAAAGTGTGCGAACAAATCTTCGCTGCCATCATCAGGAGTGACAAAACCAAAACCCTTTGCGTCGTTGAACCATTTAACTGTACCAGTTGCCATGTTTTTACTTCCTCATTAAAAATCGGGAAAATCTCCCGCAGAACTATTTGAATCGAAGATTGCACATGGAAAACCAGTACTGCAAACGCTTTGAATCAAATACCAGGCTGCCTTGTACGCTGGTTTGGTTAATTTAGCAAGCGAATTCATTAATATTTCAGGATTGGCCGATAGGTAGGGTGCCTTAAATCCGTGCTGCCGCACAGCGCGCGACTATTTTTTCCGGGTTTTCCGGGCATCATCCGCGCGCTAATCCTGAAGGCGGCTGCGTGCGGTAATACCAGCGTAACCGGTCGCAGCTGCCGTTCGTGCACCGCAAACATAACCTCCAGCAGATGAACCGCAAACCCACCCGGCTGCCGATAATCAGCCTTCGTGCCGCATGCCTGTTTTTCCATATGTTCCACGCAATCCTGATCGCCTGCATTTACCCCGGCCTGGGCAAGCCCGCGCAGCGGCGCATCCTTCAGCACTCGTCGCGATCCTTGCCGAACATACTGAACGTGGGCTGGCATGCAGTCGGTCATCAGCCCATCCGCGCCGGCCAGGGATGCCTGTTCGTCGCAAATCATATTTCCTGGCTGGACATGTTTGCCATGAATGCCGCGTTGCCGGCCGCAATCTGCCCGCAATAAGCCGTCGCAAACCCCGACACGTTTCATCAATCGTTAACCTGTTCGTCATTCTGCGGCAACAACGCATGGCTAAATTCCCTTCCTGATTATTTGGGAGATGACGATGCAGAACCTGATCCAGCAGCAACACCTGCCGCATAACAAATCCGTACCCGGCATGGCAAGATCCTGGGCGGAAGTCGAAGAGGCGCAGCGCCTCCGCTACAAGGTGTTTGGCGAAGAAATGGGCGCGCGCCTGAACGGCGGCAGTGAAGGCTTAGACCACGATATCTTTGACCGCTATTGCGAGCACCTTCTGGTGCGTGATAACGGCAATAACAAAGTCATCGGAACTTACCGCATCCTGTCGCCCGAACAGGCATGCAACATCGGCAGCTATTATTCGGAAACCGAATTCGATCTTACCCGCCTGCTCCACCTGCGCAGCGAGATGGTTGAAGTCGGCCGTGCCTGCGTGCATCACGGCTACCGCGACGGCGCGACCATCGCCCAGCTGTGGAGTGGATTGGCCGATTACATGCGCAGGCGCGGCCACGAATACCTGATCGGCTGCGCCAGCATCAGCATGAGCGACGGCGGCCACTACGCCGCCAGCGTGTTCAACAAGGTTCACAAACTGCACGCGGCGCCGGTCGAGTACCGCGTATTTCCGCGGTGCCCGTTGCCACTCGAGGCACTCAATCAGACGCTGGATGCCGACATTCCCCCGCTGATCAAGGGCTATCTGCGCCTTGGCGCCTATGTTGGCGGCGAGCCGGCCTGGAATCCCGACTTCAACACCGCCGACCTGTTCATCCTGTTGCCGATGTCCCGGCTGAACAAGAAATACGCCGGGCTTTTCATCCGCTGATCCGTTCCAGCTGGGTCGAGTGGATGAATCCGGGCAGGATGCGCCGACGCATGAGATGCATCATTCGCCTTGACCGGCGCTTCCACGTCGTCGCCCTCCTGCAGTTCGAGCTGTTTGACGGCGCGCGTGGCGGTGATGCGTCCGCGCAACTGGTTCATGGAAGCAGGTAGCCGTATTTCCCCAGAATGCCGCGGGCTGCAGTCGATGATAAAAACTCCAGGAAGCGGCGCCCAGCTTTGGGGTTTGTTACGGCACCGTAGCGCAGGATCACCGCGCCTTGCGCGATCGGCTGATAGCTGTCCCTGGGCAACTCGATCCACTTCCCTTTGCCGCTGACTTCGGGCGCGAGCACGGCCGATTTTGCGGTAAAGCCAATGTCCGCTGATTTCGAATCAATATACTGGTTGACCTGCGCAATGTCGTCAGCGTAAACAAGCTTCGATTCGATTGCCGCACGCAGCTTGAAATGCTCCAGCGCATTGATCGCTTCGCGGCCATACGGAGCCTGAGCGGGGTTGGCCACCGCGATTCTTTTGACTGCCGGATCGTTCAGCACCTGGATGCCCTTGCCCAGGTCCAGCGGATTCAGCGTCCACAGCACCAGCACGCTTTTCGCATAGACCTTCGGCGCGGCCACTGCAATGCCGTCCTGGTACAGCGCTTCCGGGTCTGCCATGTCGGCGGAAAGGAACACGTCGAAAGGCGCTCCGCTTTTAATCTGCGCCGTCAGCTTGCCCGAAGAGTCGAACACGCTTTTTACTTCGATGCCTGTCTCATTCCTGAACTCGGCCGCCAGATCATTGAAGGCATATTTCGCGTCCGCGGCCACCGCAACGGTGAGCGGCGCGGCATGCGCTGCCGCGCCGCTTGCCAGCAACAGCATAAACACTCCAAACAGTTGCAGCGATTTCGTCGTGGCATTATTCATCCGGGACATCCTATATCCTTTCAAATTCGGCATCGGGAAACGCAACCAGCCGGTTGCTGGCAGCATTCCCTGGTTTTTATATATCATGTTCTCGCACCGATGATGCATAATTCAAGAAATTCATCGAAGGTCAATGGCCGTGCAACGAAAATTTCTGCCCATCTTCATTGTGGTGGGCGCCCTGGCAGCAGTGGGCGCCGCTGCCTGGTATTTCACCAACCATCGCGGGACGAATGCTGCCGATCTGGTGTTGTACGGCAACGTGGACATCAGGCAGGTGCAGATGGCGTTCAACGGCTCGGAACGGATCGCGCGGATGCAGGCCAGGGAAGGGGAGCCGGTCAAGAAAGGCCAGTTGCTGGCGACGCTGGATACCGTAAGTCTCGCACAAAATGTCGACCTGCAACAGGCGCAGCTGGCCTCGCAGCAGCAGGTGGTTTCCCGCCTGGAGGCAGGCAGCCGTCCGCAGGAAATTCGCAAGGCACAGGCCGATGCGGAAGCAGCGCGTATCACCGCCGACAATGCCGCGCATACTTATCAGCGGCTGCAATTGCTGGTGTCGAAACATTTCGTCGCGCAGCAACAGGCGGACGATGCGCTGGCAGCAGCCGATGCGGCACAGGCAAAATATCATGCCCTGCAGGAAACGCTGAAGCTCGCGCAGCTGGGGCCGCGCAAGGAAGATATTGCGGCAGCCAAATCCATGCTGAAAGCCAATCAAGCGGCACTGGAAGTGGCGCGCAAGGCGCTGGCCGATGCATCTCTTTATGCGCCGGACGACGGCATCATCCAGGAGCGCATCCTCGAACCGGGTGACATGGCATCGCCGCAGCTCCCGGTCTACACGCTGGCGCTTACCGATCCGATCTGGGTGCGCGCCTATGTGCAGGGGCCGGACCTCGGCAAACTCAAGCCGGGGATGCGCGCCGAAGTGAGCACCGACAGTTATCCCGGCAAGCGCTACCGCGCGTGGGTCGGCTATATTTCCCCCACTGCCGAGTTCACCCCGAAATCGGTGGAGACCACCGAAGTGCGCAGCAATCTGGTCTATCAGGTGCGGATTTTCGTGTGCAACCCGCAGGACGAGTTGCGGCTCGGCATGCCCGCCACTGTAACCGTTTCGCTGAGCCAGCCTGCGGCGCCGGACGCTACTCACTGCCAGAATTCCTGAGGCCTCCGTGACTGCCGCAGACCTCCTGACGGCTGCTTCCCCTGTGGCGCATTCACCCGATCAGATCGCACTTGAGGTCAATGGTGTATCCAAGACCTTCCGCGCAGGCGCACGGCACGTGCAGGCCTTGCAGCAGGTCAGCTTCAATGTCCGCCATGGCGTGGTCACCGGCCTGGTCGGTCCCGATGCCGCCGGCAAGACGACGCTGATGCGCCTTGCCGCCGGCCTGCTGGTGCCGGATGCAGGAAGCATCACTGTCCTCGGCATGGACGCCGCAACACAGTCGCTGCAAGTGCAGGGCGCCATCGGCTATATGCCGCAGCGCTTCGGGCTGTATGAAGACCTCAGCGTGCAGGAGAACCTCGACCTGTATGCCGACCTGCAGGGCGTACCCGAAGCGGCGCGCCCTGCGCGCTACGCCGAACTGATGCAGATGGCCGGGCTGGCGCCGTTCACCGGGCGGCTGGCGGGACAGCTGTCCGGCGGCATGAAACAGAAACTCGGCCTGGCCTGCGCACTGGTGCGGCAGCCGTCGCTGCTGCTGCTCGACGAGCCGACGGTCGGCGTGGATCCGCTGTCGCGCCGCGAACTATGGGAGATCGTTTACCGCCTGGTGCGCGAGCAGGGCACCAGCGTCCTGCTCAGCACCGCCTATCTGGACGAGGCGGAGCGCTGCGACGAAGTCGTGTTGCTGCACGAAGGCCGCTTGCTGGCACAGGGGACGCCCACCGAATTGCGCGAAACCATGCGCGGCCGCACCTATGCAATCGCGGCTACCAGCACGGACAAGCGCGCGTTGCAGAATCGCATGGCGCAAGCGCCGGGCGTGCTGGATGCATTGATCCAGGGCGACCATGTGCGCGTGGTGATGGAAGACACCGCGCCGCCCGACACCGCGCTCCTGCTGCCCGATGTGCATGGCATTCAGATGACGCCGGTGCCGCCGCGCTTCGAAGACAGCTTTGTCGCCCTGCTCAAGGCAAAACCCGGCAGCACAGAGGCTGCCCGTATCCCGCTGACAGGCTTGAATACCTCATCCCCTCCCCCTGAAAGCGGGACGGGACTGTCCGGCTCAGATGGTCAACCCTGGACGAGCAAGCCCGTCATCGAAGTCCACAACCTGCAACGCCGCTTCGGCAACTTTTATGCGGTGAACAACATCACTTTCTCGGTGGGCAAGGGCGACGTCTTCGGCTTGCTGGGCGCGAACGGGGCGGGCAAATCCACCACCTTCCGCATGCTGTGCGGATTGTTGCCGCCGAGCGGCGGCACGTTGCGCGTGGCCGGCGCCGACCTGCGCCATGCCGCGGCTGCGGCG